>NZ_JBQDCO010000001.1:0-165084 GCF_052091845.1 Marinobacter sp.
AAGAACTACTGGAATGCTCAAAATTCGGTGGCCAAAAACACTTGACCACTACACATCGGTAGCATGCGCCGGAGGCATTCATCCTTAGGAGCGCACGAACAGCCGTTCCCGGCCCCTCGATCCAGACCGAAAGCATGGGCGTCGGAGACGGATAGTGGCCGCACAGCCAATGCCCGAGAGCTTCCTCCCCGGTGGCATCTATGAGCAGATCCAACTCTCCCAATTGAGCTTGCCTAACATCCACGGGCAGCGCACGAATCTCGGCACCTGGGGCCAAACGCTTGAGTTCTTTCGCCATGGCCTCTGCTTTGTTCGACAGCAAGTCCGGGAACCCCAGGCGATGACGCCCAATGTTTTGCGGGAGAAGGCAGTCGAAATCCACCAACGTAAGCTTGCCGCCGCATGTCCCCGCCCCAGCCTTTACCAGCATGTCTGACAGATAGCCGCCGATCGTGCCGCACCCAATGATGGTGATGTTTTTCCCTGCAAGCGTCTTTGAATTCGGTATGTTCCGTTGGGCAAGATATCGATCGTCAATTCTGACCACCGAGACGGGTATCACCTTCAACCCATAGCTCGAATCCCTGCCACCCGTGGGTTTGCTTTTTTGGTCAGGATGCTGGCGGTCATAGAGAACCACAAAACCATACGTCATCAATGGTGACTCAATAACGACCAGAACGCCGCCAGCCTTCTTCCTTTTCCCCTCCTTGATGCGCTTGTGAATCTTGCGCCGACAACGAGAGTCAAGGGTGCTTTGCCACGCCAGGACATCCCCAACTGTTTCGGGAGGCCAATGGCTTGTCATCGGGCGAGGTTGAGCATCAGTTTTTATCCGATAAGTCAGTATCGTGCTATCAGTAATTTGATAACCGAGCGATTTTATCTTCTCGGTTGTGCGATCTTCGTTGTCGGTAATGAACCACAAAGAAAGCTCGTTAGCCTGCGCGACTATACAATGCTGTTGCCCCAGGTTTTCTCCCTGCATGTCCACAAGACAAAACCAGCCACCCCAATACGCAAAGAACTCTTCAGTGAGATCTTCGATCATCTCTCCCTTCACGATTTGCCCAAACACAAAGGACGCTCGCTGCAGGCATGCCAGTGACTGCCCGACAGGGTCGTAGATGTCTAGGATGACAGTGCCCTTGTCGAGATAACAAAGCTCACCACCTGCGCCAAGATGAGGAACCGTTGCAGGTAGCTCCGGGGGAATTTCCAATAGTCGAATGCGAGGCAAGTCGAAGAACGTGGGATCGAGCTGAACTTCGCACCGACAGCCTTTATCCATTTGGGGCGGGCCCAAATTCCCGTGCAACCGGAACCAACCGTCATCCGTTTTGCCAACGAACTCGAAGCCTCGTTGCTTGAAGGCCTCAATTACGTCTGCGACCGCTACGGTATTGTTCATCCTGCCTTTGTTCGTCCTACAAGTTCGCTCGGTCCGGCGGCGGCAGGGGTAGCGGCAATGGTTGCAGCAACGGATACCACCTTGACCCGATTCGGTTCATTCGGAAAGCGCGGGCCGAATTCTCCACGCATCCAGATGCAGGCCTGTGAAGGACTGCCGGCGCCGGTGGCGCCGCGAAGCACCTTCTCAAATTCTTCGAATGCCTTAGCCGCATCTTCAACACCCGCTTGGCCAAGTCGCTCGGTGAGCGATTCGGACTCTTCCACGGGATTCTTCACTTCCCCACGCAAGCGGGCTGGCAGTGCCGCTACGACATCCAGCAGAGCTAGGTCGTCACGCCTATCGCGTTTCTCAAAGAGCGGGGCCGCAGCTGCCATCAGCAGGATCGAGGCAGGTCCTCCGCTGGACCACCTCCAATCACGGAAGGCTTTCAGGTAGCGCACCACACGCCGGAACTGCTCCCCCTTGGCAGCCACTTCTGCCAAGAACCACTCCTTCACTGGCCTAGGATCGGAAGGCATCCAGTCGCATTCACGATGAGCAAGCAGCACCTTGTCAGCGGGAAGCGCTGTCCAGATATCCTGCTCCGCCATGTTTATAGCTTCTGATAACGAATCGAAGCCTCGCTGTTCCATCGACGCCTTTAGAACCGCAAACTCTTCGTCTGGGATGGCATACAGCGGAATATCAATATGGGCATACGCAGCGATGATAATGCGGATGCACGTCGGCTTATCGGTGACAAGCGTCCACCGCTTTTCCTCGACCAACGGCTTTAATGCTTCTTCTACAGCGGCAAAGAACACCGTCGCAGCAGTACTGGGACGCTTCGTCTGTGAAACGAAGCTCATTGGCAGATAGCAGCCATCATCGACATCCGCCTGCTGAGGGCGTTGTGCCGGGGAGTTCAGTGTCCTATATGCCCACGACCCCTGCGTGAAGAAGCGCGGCTGGGGAACGTCATCAGTGTAGCCGCTAGCCCTCAGTACGCGGGGGATACCTGTACGCAGACAATCTCTGGCATCATCGCGTGCGCTGGCGATCTGGGCGCGTTGCTCAGGAGTCAGATCCAACTCGCCGTGCATGCAGGATTCGTCATCAAGAGTAGTGAAGAAGAGCGGACTTAGGTTTAGCATGTGGCCTCCGAAACATTCTTGTGGGGGCCGTGATAGAAGGTGGGAGCGCCGGCCTGGTGCGCTCGAAACGGTTGGAAAAGGGGATCGCCGAGCGCACGCTGCGCTGCATGGCTACCACGATCCTTGAGCGTATTCGTGGCACCAACAGAGACCCGGTCCAGTGCCTTCACGTCTTTGCTCTGATCAGGCGTCGCTTTATCATCGATCTGGAAGTAGTTGCTCCCCAAGGATTGCCGCAGCATATAGTCCACTGACGACTCCTGGGCGGAGATCACCAGATCGAAGAGCCCTCCGCGCCACTTGCCAAATCCGCGGTCAAGGCTGGCGCCGCCACGGACGGTCGCACCGATCGTCATCGTGCCTATGGAGAGAACCCGAATCAGCGCATTTTGATGCGGCGCCAAGAATGTCTTGACTTCGTGCAACCCGAATAAGCCCGGAGCATTGCCCACCAACCCCCCATCTGCGAAAACGCCACGATCATTGCGCGCCAGCGGAAAGTAAACGGGTGCGGCGGCTGTCGCCACCGCAACATCAACGACCCTCATGCGATAATCCAACTCAAAAGACGGATGGTGAGGCGTCTTGAAGAACTGCCCGCGACCTGTTGAGTAGTTAACTGCTGGTATGAGAACACGATGCTTCAGGTCGCCGATCATGGCCTCTTGAAAGCGCTCAGTCAGAACTTCTCTCAGCCCCGCTGAGTTATGCTTCGCGGTCAGCCAAAATCCCAGAAGACGCCGTGGAAGGCTGCGGCAACCAAAGATTCGGCTGCCTTCGTTTTCAAATAGTGCTTTGAGTTCATAGGCCGGAATTTCCGCAGCCAGCCCCAAAGCCAGCATCCCTCCCGCCGATGTACCGCAAATTAGATCAAAGTGCGAAGCAATAGGACGGCCCAGCGTAGATTCGAGTTCTGCAAGGACCGTCGCCGTGTACAGACCTCGATAACCGCCCCCCGATAAAGCGAGCACATGATAGGTAGGGATGTCAGTCATGGCGTTTCACCCCTTCGGAGGAAAGGAGTCGTTACCGTGGCTATCCTTGTCACGGATACGACCATTTGGACGATGGATGACGAGTTCAGACTTCTGGTGGCGTGCAATATCCCGACCTGCGTCTATTGCTTTCTGCTGCGTGTCATGTACAGAGGTCGCCCGCTGGTTGCCAGCACCTTTGACAGCCCAACCCTCTTGATGAGGAACAACATGCTGGTTTTTTCCGGCCATGATGGCTCTCCTACAGTGGAACTTTGGAAATCCCAGCCAGCCGGCCGGGTTGTCAATGGCCGTCCGCTGTAGCACAATACGTTGCCCGCTCAGACAACGGGGAGGCCAAGCCAATCCAACCTGGAACAAGCGTAAAACCTGCGTCCGTTGTCTGGCTAAACAACATCGTATCAGGGCATATGTGCCGGCGCAACATGCGCCTTTGAACTCGACTGGATGTGGGGTTGATGTAACAGGGGACTTATGGCCCTCTTCCCGCAACCGCAAGGACCAGAACTCATGCCGCAAACAGGCTTAGGCGTCGCTATCAAGACGCTACGCGAACGCAGAACCCTTTCCCTGCGTGAAATTGGCCAACTATCGTCAGTGGACCATGCGTATGTCTACCGCCTCGAAACGGGCGAAAAAACAAATCCATCTCAAGATCTAGTTGAAAAGCTATTGAAGGTTCTTAAACCGACAGAGAGGGATGCTGCGCTCGTAACTTGGCTGGTTGACCATGCAGACGCTGATGCGAGCCTTGTCGAGTTTGTACTACAAGATCCTTCTGTCAGTATTGACGTATTTACAGCAGCAGCCGGAGTTAGGCATCGAGGTAATGCAAGGCCTGACCCCGCAACATTGATTGCCCGAATAAAAAGGGCCTTCGAGGATGACGACGAGGACGATTGAATATGGACGAGACGGATGTCAGGCAGAAAGCACGCTCGTTTGTTGCGAAAGTCGATATTTCCAACATCCGAGAGGATCTTTCCCCCTACGTGACCGTAGCTAACGCCAAGATCAAGAAAGATGAGCTTGGCAAGGGGGAGTCTGGCTACACGATTACGAAACCAAACGGGAAGCACATCATCACGGTAAACTCCCTAGAGACTGATGAGCGCCAGCGTTTTACCATCTGCCACGAAATAGCCCATATCGTGCTCGATTTAAAGTCGAGTCACGAGGAAGTCCCGTCCTGGTCATATGCCAAACGACATCCTAACGAGATTGCCTGCGACACATTCGCCGCTGAACTCCTGATGCCCTATCGGCAGTGGCTTTCTGTCGTTCCCAAGGAAGAGCCTTCTCTGGAGTGTATCCAGCACATGGCCGATTTGTTTGGCACTTCGTTCCCCGCCGCTGCGTCGAGATTCGCCAGTCTCAGCGATGTACCGTGTGCCTTCGTCACCATGGAGCACGACGCAGTACGGTATGCCGCACGCTCCATGTCTTTGAGACAAGCCGGGGCCTGGATATCACCCAGATCGGTGATCCCGGCTGGCTCAGTGGCTCATCGAGTCAGATCCTCCAGGAACAGTACAACTGATACGGGGGAAGTCTCTCAGGATATATGGTTCGACAACTGGGAAAAGGGCTTAGATCTCTGGGAACTTTCAAGGCACTACGCACGCACTGATACCACTATTTCATTGCTATGGTTTGACGGCGAAGACTTACCGGAGATTGAGGTGAACCGCTTCGGCGTACGAATCGAAGACGACAGCGGCCTGTCGGAACTTACAGGTGAACTGCCATGGCCAGGGCGCAGCAAGCGTCGCTAGCTACGCCTGACAGCATCAGGCCTTAACTACCTCTATCTTTTGCGCGGTGTATTGGGCCGTATCGCTCCACGGGATTCAAGTAGACGCCGCGTGTCCTCCAACTCTTTTTGCAGCAACTCGGCATCCGGCAGTACCATCCGGTAATTGGCTGCCATCACCTTGTTCGGCAGGCCATCCAGCGCATATCGCGCCAGGGCATGCCCCTTGTCGGCACACAGAATCAGCCCCACTGGTGGGTTCTCACCCAGGTAGGCCCAGTGCTCCTTGGCGTAGTTGCAGTACATGTGCATCTGGCCCACATCAGCATGGGTCAGGCTACCGAGCTTCAGGTCGATAATGACCAGACAACGTAGCTTACGATGGAAGAACAGCAGATCCACCCGATACCATGTCTGGTCGATGCGCATCCGGCGTTGCCGCCCGACGAAGGTAAAGCCTTCGCCCAGTTCGAGCAGGAAGTCCTCCAGCCGCTGGATCAAGCCCGCCTCCAGGTCAGACTCCGAATACTCGTCCTTGAGGTCGAGGAACTCCAGCACGTACGGGTCTTTGATTGCGTCGTTGGGCGTGACGGCATCCTCGGGCTTGGGCACCGCCCCTTTGACCAGCATCGCAGCCTTGTCCTTGGACAACGCCGTGCGCTCGTAGAACTGGCTTCTGATCTGCCGGTCGAGCTGGCGCACGCTCCAGCCACCGCGCAAGGCTTCGATCTCGTAGAACCGGCGGGCATGGTCGTCCTTGACCGACAGCAGCCGGACGTAGGCCGACCACGGCAGCGCGAAGACCTGAGCCAGCTCAGAGAGGTCGAATTTCCGAGACACTGTCTCGGAATTCTCTGCGGGCAGCCCTTCTCCAGATTTTTGAGACAGTGTCTCGGAAATTGCAGCCAGGGGATATGCGAGGAAAAAACGCCGCATGTTCTCCAAGTTGTCCGGGCTGAACCCGCGCCCGAATCGGGCAGTCAGATCGGCTGACAATCGAGCTATCAACTGCTCGCCGTAACCGGCTCGCCGCCTGCCTTTCTGCTCGGCCTCGACAATCCGACGGCCAATCTCCCAATAGCTGGCGGTCATCAAGGCGTTGACACTGCGCGCGGCTGCCTGGCGCGCGGCATCCAACAGCTCCACGATGCCGCCATGAATGCCAGCGTAGCCGGTCGGTAAGGCGGCGGGGTTCCCCGCCGCCACAGGCGCCTTCCTTGTCATGCTGTCACCTCCATAGAACGGGATGCCCCGGTAATCGCCTGCCGCTGGCTCGCCACCAGTTCGGCTGCGTCCCGCACCGGCTTGTCCTCGGTATGGACGTAGTGCATGAACATCGCCACGGTCTTGTGTCCGGTCAGTGCCATGCCAACCTTGATCGGCACCCCCGAATTGGCAATGTCGGTCGTTGAGCGGTGACGGATGCCGTGTGTGCCGACATGCGGCACGCTGGCCGCCTTGAGCACACGCGTCCAGCCGCCATAGTGCTCGCCAAAGGTCAGATGTCGGGTCGGATCATTGGGCGACGGCAGGACGTAGGGACACCCCTCTCGTCGAGGCGCCGTCGAGAACAGCCGATAGGCTTCCTCGCTCATGGGCTTGGAGATGTCGCCGGTCTTGCTATCGGGCCAGATCACCCGGCGCTTCTCTAGGTCAATCCAGTCCCATTCGAGCGGGCAAATTTCGGAGCGACGGGCGGCAAACTCGAATTGCAGGCGGATCGACAGCGGGATGACGTAGTTCTCCAGCCCTTCCGACTCCAGATACTCCAGGTGACGGAATATCCGTACCAATTCATCGTCAATGATGAACCGGGTTTCCTCGCCGGGCGGGTACATCGGGACGTGGCGGCACGGATTCGTGCCGTCGGGGCGCAGTCCCCATACTTCGGCCAGATTGAACATCTTGCGCAGCACGCTAAAGGTACGGTTGGCCTCGGCCGGCTTGTAGGCCAGCTTCTTCATCAGCGCGGCCACGTCCGGGCGCTTCACGTCCTGCACCTTCATCCGGCCCATGATGGGGATGATGTTACGGTTGATGACGCCCCAATAGCCGCGTTGGGTGTTGGGCTTGTTGCGCTGCTTTGAGTAGTCCTCCATGAAGGTGTGGCAATACTCCTTCATGGTCTGCGCCTTGCGAGCGGCGGCCTTGGCCGCGCTCGGGTCGCCGCCCCGGCGCACCTCGGCCAGCCACTCCTGTGCCATGACGCGGGCCTGCTCGACGGTCAGTTCACCGAACTGGCCCAAAGAGGGCTTACGGCGTTCACCGGCGTTTGTGCGGTACTGAAGCATGAACACCTTGCGACCCGCCGGGGTGATCTTACACAGGAAGCCGGGCACCATGGTATCCCGCAGTTCGACAGCCTTAGCCTGGGGTTGCGCCGCATCGACTGCGGTCTTGGTGAGCTTGATCTTTGCCATGATGACTCCTCGGAAAGCCCGGTTTCCAAGAGCCGCATGGGAGCCACGCGAGGGGAAGCCGGGTCAAGTTTCGGAAAGCACCGGCATATGATGAACTCGCTTAAGCAATTGATAAACTTGCTGTATCTAACCTTGGCGTAGTCCAGCGAATTGCGGTACTGGAGTCATCGTGAAACAAAAAAACGCTCGGAAATTGCAGCGAGCTCCCAATGGGTGAGGGCCGAGATAGACGGCATCATGCGGCCGGTGGCCAAACTTGGGCAGAAAGTACGCAAAGGCCAGAAGCTGGCTATGGTGGCAGACCCTTTTGGTGAATCCGAAACGGCGATTGTGTCACCTTGTTCGGGCATCGTGATATGTGTGAATAACCTGCCGCTGGTTAACGAAGGCGAAGCCATTTACCACATAGCCCGATTCGACGAGCTTAACGAAGCCGAAAAAGCCATGGACTACTTTCGTAGCTCTTTTGAGGCGGACGTGGGCGAAGCTGCTGTTCCCATGCACCCGTGGGATGAGCTTCGGAAATAAGCGCAGTGAGCCTGGCGACTAACCATAATTTACGACAGAAAGCCCGATAATGTTTGATACGGCTTCACGATGACGCCGCTTTTTAAATGGTAAATTTACGTGCTGTTACGTACTTCTCCTTATATGATTAACAGAGCCAGCCTTTCAGCCTTTAGTTTGACCAGAAAGGATAACTGTTGTTCATTAGCGAGGTGACACCGTATGCCACGCAACAACCTGGACCCGGAATATTCGGTCGAATACCTATCGATACTGAACGAGAAGGGCGACCTGGACGAGGAGCTCGCGCCGGACATCGATGACGATCTGCTGAAGCGCATGTTTCGCTCCATGTTGCTTTCGCGTCGGTTTGATGAGCAGCAGTTGCAGCTGCAGCGGCAAGGTCGCATTGGTACGTTTGCGCCAGTGAAAGGTCAGGAGGCATGCCAGATTGGAGCCATGGCCGTTCTTCATGACCGAGACTGGTTCGTGCCCGCGTTTCGCGAATTCGCAGCCATGATCTGGCGCGGTTTCCCGCTGACCGATATGCTTCTCCATACCGCCGGTTACAACGAAGGCGGCGCCATTCCCAAAGACAAACACGACCTTCCGATCTCAGTACCCGTGGCTTCTCAGGTGCCGCACGCTGTCGGCCTTGGCTATGCGAGCCAATATCGGGAGCGGGATGAAGTATCCATCGTTTTCTTCGGTGACGGAGCCACCTCGGAAGGCGATTTCCACGAAGGCATGAACTTCGCCAGCTTGCTGCAGACCCCCACTATTTTTCTATGTCAGAACAATCAATGGGCGATTTCTGTTCCTCGGGAGGAGCAAAGTAAATCCAGAACCCTGGCTCAAAAAGGTCTGGCATACGGCATGCCCAGCCTGCAAGTGGATGGGAATGATATTCTGGCTGTTTATGCGGCAGTGAGTGAGGCGGCGCAGAGGGCGCGCGATGGTAAGGGCCCGACAATGATTGAGTGTGTGACATATCGGTTGGGTATTCACACCACCGCCGATGACCCAAGCAAGTACCGTGACAAGAGCGAAGTGGAGAAGTGGGAAAAGCGTGATCCATTGCCCCGCTTCAAGAACTACCTGTTGGGGCGAGATCTGCTTTCTGATGATGAGATCAAGACCATGGAAAGCGAGATCAAGGATCAAGTTGAACAAGCCTGGAAGGACGCAGAAGGCCGGATTGAAAAACTCGCCGGGGCGGACGTGATGTTCGATTACATCTATGCAGAGCGTCCGGCTTATCTTGAAGCACAACGTGAATCGAACCGGAGTGCGGGGGGGGCGAAACGATGACTGAGCTGAACATGGCAGAGGCTATCAACCTGGCACTCACTGAGGAGATGGGAAACGACGACGACATTATTGTCCTCGGCCAGGACGTGGGTGTTGATGGTGGCGTGTTTCGCATTACTGATGGCCTGCTTGATAAATACGGTGAGCGACGTGTGATTGATACGCCAGTCGCCGAGGCCGGCATTGTCGGGCTTTGTGTCGGTATGGCTGCGGGAGGTCTCAGGCCCGTTTGTGAAATGCAGTTTTCGGGGTTTTCATACATGGGGCTGCACCAGCTGGAGATGCACGCAACGCGATTCCGTTGGCGTACCCGCGGGCGCTATCCGATGCCAATAACCGTACGTGTCCCTTTCGGGGCCGGCGTGCATGCGCTGGAGCACCACTCCGAAAGCAAGGAGGTAATCTACGCTCATATCCCCGGGCTCAAGGTGGTTGTCCCGTCTGGGCCCCGCAATGCCCGTGCCCTGATGCTATCCGCCATTCGTGATCCGGACCCGGTCGTATTTCTCGAGCCCAAAGCAAGCTACAGAGCGTTTCGCGAAGAGGTGCCGGACGACGAAGAAACCCTGCCGATCGGTACCTCACAAACTGTGCGCGAAGGCGCCGACCTGACGGTGATCAGTTATGGTGCCATGCTGCCCAGAGCCTTGCAGGCCGCTGAAACCCTTTCCGAGGAGGATGGCGTAGAAGCCGACGTTATTGACCTGCTTAGCCTGTCACCGCTGGATCATGAAGGTTTTGCGGAGTCTGCGAGACGCACCGGCCGAGTGTTGATCGTGCACGAAGCGCACCGCAGCTATGGACCGGCAGGTGAAATTATCGCGCGGTTGAATGAAGAGTCTTTCTGGTACCTGGAGGCGCCGATACGCCGAGTAACAGGTTTTGATACCCCGGTGCCATTTTTTGCGCGTGAACAGGAATATTTGCCCGACGTTGACCGCATTTTGAGTGCGGCGCGCGCCACCATCAACGACTAGCCAACTTATCGGGAGCGAGTGTGCCATGACTGATGAATTCAAATTCAGCGATCCTGGCGAAGGGCTCCAGGAAGCTGAAGTTCTTGAAGTGCTTGTGAGCGACGGCGACACGGTTACCGACGGCGATACGGTGCTAGCCGTGGAAACCGACAAGGCGAACACAGACCTGCCAGCTTCGTTTTCAGGAAAGATAAAACAGGTGAAGGTCGCCGAAGGAGATATGATTGAGGTCGGCGATGTACTGATGACCTATGACGCGGCTGATGACTCGGGCGACGACACGGAAGATAAGAAGGAATCAGAGAAGAGTAAGAAAGCGGGAGACAGTGCAGAAGAGAGCAAGGAAGCAGAAGACGGCAAGGAAAAGGAAACGGAAGACAGCAAGGAAACGGAAGACAGTACTGAGAACGAAAGCCGTTCTGAAAAAAACAGCACCAGTCGCGAGCCGGTACCTGCCGCGCCGAGTACCCGGCGTCTGGCGCGGGAAAAAGGTGTCGATTTACACAACATTGAGCCCAGCGGAAAACATGGCCGTGCCACCGCCGAAGATGTTGAAGCGGCCGCCAGCGTGAGCAAAGGCCAGAAACACAGCAAAAAACAAAACAAAGGCGGCCAGCAAGAGGGCTCGGCGCTCATACCTTCGCAAACCCGATTACCGCCATTGCCGGATCTGAGCCAATGGGGCGAGGTGACGCGCACGCCTCTGCGCTCAATTCGTCGTGCTACAGCCCGGAATATGGCGCTTTCCTGGGGCCAGATTCCCCACGTTTACCATCAGGACATCGCGGATATCACCGAGTTGGAACGCTTCCGCCGTTCCCACGAATCGGCCGCTGAGGCGCAGGGTGGTAAACTCACGCTCACGGTATTGGTCATGAAGGCCCTGGTGGCTGCGCTGAAACAGTTCCCACGCTTCAACGCGAGCCTTGATGTGGAGAAACAGGAACTCGTATACAAGCGCTATTTCCATATGGGCCTCGCGGTCGCGACGGATCGCGGCCTGTTGGTACCGGTCATCCGTGATGCAGACCAGAAAAGTCTGATCGAATTGTCTACGGAATCGGGTGACATCGCCCGCAGGACACGCAACGGCGAGGTATCCCGTGAGGACATGCAAGGCGGCAGCATAACCCTGACCAACCCGGGCGCCATGGGCGGCTCTGCGCTTAGCCCACTGATAAATCATCCGCAGGTAGCAATACTCGGGATGGGCCAGGCCCGATTGGAGCCAGTCGTTCAGGGCGACCTCGATGACTATGAGATCAAACCGCGGCTACGCCTGCCGTTGGTACTTGGTTTCGATCATCGCGTCAACGACGGTGCCGAAGCAGCCCAGTTTGTCTCTACACTGATACACACCTTGGCTGATCCTGAATCTTTGTTGCTGAACATCTAGTCAGGGCGCGATAACCCGCCCCTAACCAAGTCGGGAGAGCATCATGTCAAACGCATACCAACTCAGTCACCCGAAAGACGACCAGAGCACCGAACTCCCCCTTATTGAAGGCAGTATGGGCACTCCTGCGGTGGATGTGCGCGGGCTCCATAACCGGGCCGGCGTGTTCACCTACGATCCGGGATACACCGCCACCTGTAGCTGCGATTCTACTATCACCTTTATTGATGGCGAAAACGGCAAGCTGCTTTACCGTGGTTACTCAATCGAAGATCTTGCCGAGCACTCCAACTTTCTTGAAGTCTGCTTTTTACTGCTTAACGGAGAGTTACCCAATTCGGCCGAGATGGAGAGCTTTAGCGAGACAATCACCCGTCACACCATGCTTAACCAGTCGCTGATCAAATTCTATGACGGCTTTCACCACGACGCCCATCCAATGGCGATATTGCTTGGTGTAGTGGGTTCCTTGTCGGCGTTCTACCATGACACCACTGACATCAGTAACCCGGAGCACCGTCAGATCTTTGCCGAGCGCATGATTGCTAAAATGCCAACCATTGCTGCCGCAGCCTATAAACATGCGATAGGGCAGCCAAAGATCGGCCCGCGTAACAATCTGGATTACACCTCCAATTTACTGCGCATGATGTTCTCAGTGCCGGCGGAGGAATACCAGGTCGACCCGGTGGCCGCTCGCGCAATGGATGTGCTGTTCATGCTGCATGCAGATCACGAACAGAACGCTTCGGCCTCGGCAGTACGCATGGTCGGCTCAACCGGCGCAAATCCTTACGCTGCAATGGCCGGTGGCATAGCAGCACTCTGGGGCCCCGCCCATGGTGGTGCGAATGAAAGCGTTTTGAATATGCTTGAAGAAGTTGGCGATGTTTCGAACGTGGCGAAGTATGTCGACAAAGCTAAAGACAAGAATGACAACTTCCGACTGATGGGGTTCGGTCACCGGGTTTATAAGAACTTCGACCCCAGGGCGAAAGTCGTTCGCAGCTATTGTCACGAGGTGCTCGAACATTACGGCATGAAGGACGATAGACTCTTCGAGATCGCACTGGAACTCGAAAGCAAAGCGCTGGAGGAAGATTATTTCACCGAACGCGGGCTTTACCCGAACGTGGATTTCTATTCCGGTATTATTTACCGTGCGCTTGGTGTGCCGGTCAATATGTTTACGCCCATGTTTGCCATTGCGCGCACCGTAGGCTGGGCCGCACACTGGATGGAAATGATGAACGATCCGGAATTCCGTATCAATCGGCCACGTCAGATTTATCGTGGCTATAAACTGCGTGACTACGTGGGTATCGACAGCCGTTAAGCGGTAACTATACCATCAGAGGCAAAAAAACATGATCTGGGAGCAATCCTTCATAGAGTTGGCGCCCCTCACGCGGGGTTTTCATCTAATAACTAGTGAACTACTCGCACAGGCTCCCGACCTTAAACATTGTGAAGTGGGGCTACTGCACCTGTTTATACAACACACCTCTGCATCGTTGGCAGTGAACGAAAATGCCGACCCGGATGTGCGTGGCGATCTGGAACGCCACTTCAATGTGATGGTGCCAGAGCGCGCGCCGCATTATGAGCATGTTCTGGAAGGCCCTGACGATATGCCAGCCCATATCAAAAACGTTCTTGTTGGCCCGTCACTGACACTGCCCGTGCGTCAAGGACGCTTGGCGCTTGGGACCTGGCAAGGGTTGTATCTGTGTGAGCACAGGGATAACGCCGGTGTCCGTCGTATTGTTGCAACGTTACAGGGGCGCTGGTGATATCTGGCCCTACGAAACCCTTTCCCGGGTTAATTTTAGTCAACTATAAGGTGTGCGCGTCGGTGATACGCTGGCGTTAAACCCATTAGCAAAGGAACGTGTCATGGCTAACGTTACTCAACAAATCGTGGTTGCTTGTGATGGTTCAGCTCAATCGTTACAGGCAGCGAAAATGGCAGCCGATCTGGCAAAAGCCACCGCTCAACCCTTGAAGCTATTAGCCGTATTCCCGCAGTTAACAGTGGAGAGGATGGTTATCAGAGGCGTATCGCCCAGCGATCTTGAGGAAGAACAGAACAAGTATGGGCGCTCAGTTTTCGACGCCGCGAAAGAAGCCGTGAGCGGGATACTTGATCCAACCGAAGAGATTCTGCTTAAAGGTGACCCGGCTCAGGAAATTATTGAATACCTGGAAGCCGATCCGGGTACTCATTTGGTTTTGGGACGGCGCGGCCATTCTACGTTGCGCAGCCTGACCTTGGGCAGTGTCAGTGAAAAGGTGGTCAGGCACGCCACCAGCCCGGTTACCGTTGTAAACGATTAACACCGGCGCACCCGCTTTATCTCATTCGGTGACCGGTCGCATCATCACCCAGCCCGGTTTAAAAAGTTTGAGCCAGGCCCTCACTTAGCGCTAAACCGGTGAACCTGGCCTTCATCAGTCGTCACGTAGAGATCGCCATCCGGACCCGTCACCAAACCACGGAAACGGGCAGAACCCGCCGGCATCGGCATTTCGGTGATGTCCTGAACGGTTGGCCCATCGGCCGCCAGGTCAATCACGTTGATACGCTGACCTACCGGTGTGCCGCCAAAACCGATTCCCATAAAGCTGACCACCAGGCGGCCGTTCCAGTCACCCCACTGTTCACCTTCCAGAAAGGCGGCACTGCTGATGCCCTGGGATTTACTGTTGTTATTCCATAGCGGCTCCATGGCATCCGGATAGGTTTCAAGATCGGTCATGGGCATATAGGCCGATCGCTTCTCCGGGTCCATTCCTTCGTTTTGGTTGGGCTGGTAACCGCAATAATCATCCGGACAATCTCCCCGGCCTGCCATGTTTGGGCGCGGATCCCAGCCGCTGTTGCCGCCGGGCACCAGGGCGTTTACTTCATCCGAATGCCAGGGGCCGTGCTCTGTGATTATTGGCTGGTGGCTTTCCGGGTGAAATGCGATGCCCTGAACGTTGCGATGACCGTAAGTGAAAATGCGCGGATCGAAATCCTCCGGTGTGGCCTCGGCATTGCCAGGAGCCGCATCGCCATTACCATCAACGCGCAGAACCTTGGCGCCTAAATTATCCCCGAATTGCGGCAGGCTGCTGTTGTGGTTGTCGCCGGTGGTTACGTACAGAAAGCCATCATCCGGGCTGAACCGGATGCGCCCCCCGTTGTGAGCGCCGGAGTCACCAAACGGATGGTCTGTGGGAGCCTGTTTGTAAGGAATTTTTGTCACTATGTCTTGGCGATCAGACACGGCGGCCAGGTCATCGCCCACTTTTAGCCGTAACACCCGGTTGGAAGTCGGGTTGTCACCAACACGATACGCGGAGTAGACGTAGATGGTGCGGTTGTCTGCAAAATCCGGATCCAGCGTAACGCCGTTCATACCGGCCTGTCCGGAGCAGAACAAATCGTCGGTGGTCATGGCGTAGCCTTCGGAACCGCTCATGCCCAACAGTTTGTTCACCGTGCCATCGGGCAACTGTACCGAGAGGCCCTTGCATTTTTCAGTGAAGAACATGGTGCCGTCGGGCAGGAAAGCCAGATCCCATGGGCTTTCCAGTCCGTCTGAATACACCTCCTGGCTTACCTCAGGCGCTTTAGCCTGCAGGGCCAGCGGAAAACCCACCAGAACGACCGAAGCCGCCGCCACACGGAGCGAACGAAGGGATGATTTATGACTCATGATGGCCGCCCTTTGATGTTGTTGTCGTGACTTTTTGTTACCCCATGAATTGAGTGTAGATCCTCACTGAAAATGGTCAATTTTTAATCAGATCGGCAAGCTGCAGGAGCACCTGAGCATTTAATGTCGAGCGCAAAAAGCTTTGGGGCAGGATGTGCATCAGGAACCGTCGAATGAGCTCCTTTCAAGCCGGCCGCCGATGTGAATCGGGGCCGGCGCGGTCATCACAGGTGGGAATCAGTCGGTCAACGCTTCAATAGCTTGCTGGCCTACGTCTGTATGGTGCAACACTTTGCCGAAGGGAGCCGTGGTGTCTCCGGGGCCCTGGGTGAATACCAGTACCGGGGTGTTGGTGTGGGTGCCGGTGGCCCAGACCACGTTTTGCTGTTCGGCTACTTCGCGGGCTAGCAGGTTCTGGCGGTTGTCGTCAGTCTGGTAGGCAAAGAAGGCACCGTTAACGTCCATTTTGGGAACGGTTTTGGCGCTCAGATAAGCATGGCCTTCGGTGTAGTAGGGGTTATCTTCGGTTGCAAGCACCCGTGCAGCCTGAGCTTCAGTGATGTTGAAGCCGGTTTCGGCGTTCACAATGCTGGCCAGGTTGGCGGGTGTTTGCTGGTCTGCGTCCAGCGCGTCGAACTGGCTGTAGAAGATGTCGCCGTAGGAGGACTTCTGCTCGTACAGGGTGTCCAGAGTTGCTACGTCGCCGAAGTTAAAGCCGGGCTGAAACTGCTGGTCTTTGAACACATCGCCCGGAAGGTCACGGCTGTGGGGCAGGTTGCTGGCGGAGTAACTGAAGCCAAAGCCTCCGGTTTCGTGATCGGCTGTTACAACAATCAGGGTGTCGTCACGGCCTTCAGCCCAATCGAGCACGTAATTAAGGGTTTCGTTCATCCGCAGCATTTCATGCAGCATGGTGCCTGTGTCGTTGTAGTGCGCGGCCCAGTCGATTTGCCCGGCTTCAATCATCAGGAAAAAGCCTTCGTCGTTCTGTGATAGCGAGCCAATGGCCTTTTCCGACATTTCTTTCAGGGTCGGTATGGTGCGGGCGGGGTCGTTCTTTGTTTGCGTTTCAATAATGCCATTTGGCAGCGCGGAGTAAGCAAACAGCCCAAGAATTTTGCCATCGGCCTCGTTCATCTGTGAGCGGTTGAACGCCAGGTCGTAATTCTTCTGCTGCGCTTCAGTGATCAGGTTGCGGTTGTCTTTACGCTTGGATTTGATGCGCACACTGCCTTCAGATAGCGCTTCCAACTCTTGGCGAGCGGCTGATTGCTTGTTGTTTGCGGATTCGGGTATCCAGTAGCGCAGGCCGCCCGAGAGCATCACGTCTACGTTATTGTTTAGCAGATCGACTGCGATTTCATTTTCCAGGCTACGGTGGCTCTGATGTGCAGCGAAACCGGCGGGAGTTGCATGGGTAATGCGGGTGTCGGAAACCAGGCCGGTGGATTTGCCCATCTTTTTTGCTTTTTCCAGGATGCTCTCGGCGCGGTTGCCGTCTTTATCAGCACCAATCATCTCTGCACCGGCAGACTGGCCGGTGGCCAGTTGTGTGGCGGATGCGGCGGAATCTACCACCAGATTTTTGTTGGCGTGGGTCATGGAAATGCCCAGGTTACCGTTTGCCGCTATCCGGTCAAAAGCGGTGTTGCCATCGGTGATCACCGAGTTTGGCGCCTGCTTGGCGTACGCCAGTAGCAGGCCAATCTGTTGTGGCCCCATGCCGTCGCCCACAATCATGATGACATTTTTTGCCTTTTCCGGCTCTTTTGGTGCGGATTGCATGGGGGCGCATGCCGCCAATATAAGGGAGGATGTTACCAACCCTGCGGCTACAGTGGTTTTGCGGAAGTTCATATGTGCATCCTTTTACTGTCGATATTTTATGATTATTCGGGGTTAACGATTGTTGTTCTAGCTGTCGTCCAGGTGTTTGCCCAGCATGGCGTGATATAGCTCACGGTCGCCGATGGCACCGGTAATCTGGCCATTTTCTTCCACCAACAAGCTATGACCGGTGAAATACCGAATCTCCACGGCGTCCCGCAATGGAGTTTGTGGGGCGATGCGGGTGGGCTGCTGGGCCAGGCTTTCGATGGCTTGGCCTTCTTGCCAGGTTTGGGTCTGGAAGGTTTGGCCACCGCTGGTAACCACGGCTTTTTCCGCCACATTGGGTGTATGCAGCCAGGTGCCATAGCGTTTGTTGAGGCAGCGATTGCCGTTGGCGTCTTCCTGTATTTGCCCAATGGGCAGCGCCAGTGAGCGTGCGGCCAGAACGTTGAGCGGGTTGGTACTGGCCACAAAGCTTTTAACGTAATCGTTCGCCGGTTCCAGCACGATGGATTCTGGCTTGCCATGCTGAACGA
Source organism: Marinobacter sp. (assembly GCF_052091845.1). Lineage (GTDB taxonomy): Bacteria > Pseudomonadota > Gammaproteobacteria > Pseudomonadales > Oleiphilaceae > Marinobacter. The sequence continues at coordinate 17,977 of NZ_JBQDCO010000001.1, forward strand.
TTTGGCCGTCTTTCATGATCGCGATGTGTGAGCCCAGCTTCAGTGCCTCATCCAGGTCGTGGCTGACAAACACAATGGTTTTCTGAAGCTCTTCCTGCAGGGTTAGCAGCTCATCCTGCAGTTGGTGACGAATCAACGGGTCAAGGGCGGAGAAGGGCTCATCCATCAGCAGGATTTCCGATTCCGTAGCCAGTGCCCGCGCCAGGCCTACGCGCTGGCGCATACCACCGGATAGCTCATCAGGCCGGGATTTGGCCCAGCCATCCAGGCCAACCAGTTCCAATTGACGCGCAACCTTTTTGCGGCGTTCGGCCTTGCCTATGCCTTGCAGTTCCAGGCCGAAAGCAACGTTGTCTTCCACTGTTAGCCAAGGCATCAGGGCGAAGTTCTGGAACACCATGGAGATGCGACGGGTGCGAATGTCTCGCTGCACTTTCTCGCTGGCTTGAGTGAAATCCATCATCTCGCCATCGTGTTGAACGTGAATGGAACCACTGGTGACTTCATTCAAGCCGTTAACACAGCGCAACAGGCTGGATTTCCCGGAGCCGGACAAGCCCATCAGTACGCAGATCTCACCCTTTTTTACCTTCAGGCTGGCTTCTTGAACACCAACCACAAGCCCGGTCTGATCATGGATTTTCGTCCGGTTCAGGCCTTGCTCAATCAGTGGGAGTGCACGCTTGGGCTGTTTGCCGAATACGACGTTTACATTCTCAAATTCGATCATGATGACGTCTCCTTGGCATCACTTTGGCGGAAGAAACGGTCCATCCAGATAGCCAGCAGTACAATCGCCAGGCCTGCTTCGAAGCCTTTGCCTATATCGACCGTGTTCAGGGCCCTGACCACTGGCACGCCCAGGCCATCGGCACCGACCAAAGCAGCGATAACAACCATTGAAAGCGAGAGCATAATGCACTGGGTAATACCGGCCCCGATGGAGCTCATGGCGGCGGGCAGTTCAACCTTGAACAACAGCTGGCGCTTGGTGCAGCCAAAGGATTTGCCTGCCTCAACCAGTTCTTTGGGTACCTGGGAGATACCAAGATGAGTCAGTCGTACCGGGGCGGCGATGGCGAAAATAACTGTAGAGATTACGCCGGGAACCACGCCCAGGCCGAATAGTGTCAGCGTCGGGATCAGGTACACAAAGGGTGGGATGGTTTGCATCAGGTCGAGCACCGGCTGCAGAAACTTGTACAACCAGTTGCTGTGGGCAGCGTAAATGCCCAGGGGAATGCCGATGGCCACACACATCAGGGTGGCGTACAGCACCAGCGACAGTGTCGCCATGGTGTCTTCCCAGTAACCAATGTTGTAAATCAGTAAAAAGCTGAAGGCGGTAAAGGCGGTCAATCCCCACCGGCGATGACGAAGGTGCGCTGCCACGGTCAAAATTACTACCAGAACGGCGGGCGGTACCCATAAAAGGCCGTCGGTGAGGCCGTGAATCATCCCCCTCAAGGTTTCGGAAACGGCGTCAAAAAAGCCGCTGAAATTGATGACCAGAAAATCAACAACGTCTTCCATGAAGTCGCCGAAAGGCAGTTGATGCTCAGATATCCAGTTCATGGTGTTCAGTCTTTTTGGGTGCGGGCTCAGGCCAGCACTGAAAATGGGAGGTGTTGGTATTCAGAAACAAACACTCCGGGCTGCTCCGCCCAGAGTGTTTGCAAGGTGCTTTTGTCAGCACTTTTCCGGGGCTACTTCAAGGAAGCCTTAACCGCAGGCAGGGCCGCCTCGCCGTTCAGGGTTGTGATGCCTTCCAGCCAGTCTTCCAGTACCGCCGGGTTGTTGGCTAACCAGCTGTGGGCCGCGTCCCGTGGCTCTTCGCCATCATTCAGAATGGCGCCCATTACTTCGTTTTCCATGGTCAGTGAAAACTTCAGGTTGTTCAGCAGGGCGCCCACATTCGGGCATTCGTTCAGATAGTTCTTGCGCACGTTGGTGTGTACGGTTGCGCCGCCGTAGTTAGGGCCGAAAACATCATCGCCACCATCCAGGTAGGCCAGGTCGTGATTCGCGTTCATCGGGTGCGGCTCCCAAGCCAGGAAGACCACCCACTGATTGCGGCGTACCGAGCGGCTAACCTGGGACAACATGCCGGCTTCGCTGGACTCGACAACCCGGAAATCGCCCAGGCCGAATGTGTCCTCATCAACCATGCCCTGAATCAGGCGGTTGCCGTCGTTGCCAGGCTCGATGCCATAAATACGGCTGTTAAACTTGTCGGCGTTCTTGGCGATGTCGGAAAAACTGGTTACGCCCGCGTCGTAGACATACTGGGGTACTGCCAGTGTGTATTTGGCGCCTTCCAGGTTGGTGATCACCTCTTCAACGTCGCCACTTTCCAGGTAAGGGCGCACATCGCCTTCCATAGTGGGCATCCAGTTGCCAAGAAACACGTCTATGTCTTTGTTCTTGAGCGATCTGTAGGTAACAGGCACTGATAGTACTTTCGCCTGTGGCTCGTAGCCCATGCCTGCCAGCACTTCTGAAGCAAGCGCAGTGGTGGCGGTGATGTCGGTCCAGCCGACGTCGGCAAATTTAACGGTTTTACATTCGGTGTTCGGGGCAGCCACGGCGGCGCCACTGATTGCAAGGCCAGCACAGGCCAGAATGAGCTTTTTCATTTTTGGTTCTCCTTTCTCGGTTATCGGTCACAGCGTTAACGTTGTGCGTTCTTCCAGTCAGGGTGCTCCCATACGGGGGCAGATGAAGGTGTTAGCGGCGCCAGGCCACGAATATGATCCGCGCATTTTTCCGCCAGCATAATGGTGGGGGCATTCAGGTTGCCGCTCACTACACTAGGCATGATGGAGGCATCCACTACGCGTAAATTCTGAACGCCATAAACCCGGGCTTGCTCGTCTACCACGGCCATAGGATCGTCTGCTGCACCCATCTTGCAGGTGCAGGAAGGGTGGTAGGCGCTGTCTGCGTATTCACGAACGAAGGCATCGATATCTTCGTCGGAGGTGGCTTTGGCCCCTGGCCGAAGCTCTTCGCCCCGGAACGGATCAAATGCCGATTGGGCAAAAATCTCCCGGGTCAGTTTGATGCTCTCGCGCATTTCCCAGCGGTCCCGCTCGGTGCTGAGCAGGTTGGGCTGAATGATCGGGTGGTCCCCCGGCTTGGCAGATTTCAACTTCAGATAGCCTCGGCTGGTGGGCCGCATGGGGCCAACATGAACCTGAAAGCCGTGGCACTCTGCGTCTTTGCGGCCATGGTCCAACACCTGCGAAGGTAGGAAGTGGAACTGAATATCCGGGTGCTGTACGCCTGCCTCTGAACGGATGAACCCGCCGGCTTCAAGGTGGGCGGTGCGACAGGCACCCCAATCATTGTTCAGGAACCATTTCATCCCGGCGAGAGTCTTGCCCGGTTGAGTGGTGTATTTGTAGAGCGTGACCGGTTGGGTTGATTTGTGTTGAACGTATATCTCCAGGTGGTCTTGCAGATTTTTGCCTACACCAGGGCGGTCCGCCACCACCGGAATATTGTGTTCGGCCAACTCTGCTGCCGCGCCAATGCCAGACAGCATCAAGAGTTGTGGCGAGTTGATGGCGCCACCACTCACAATCACTTCCTTACGGGCCGCCACGCGGACAGTTTTGCCTTTCTGGATGTATTCAACCCCGACCGCCTTATTGCCATCAAACAGGATGCGCGTGGTCATGGCACCGGTTTCGGTGGTCAGGTTGGTACGCTTGAGCACCGGCCGCAGGTACGCCTGGGCCGCACTCCAGCGCTTACCGTTGCGGATGGTCATGTCCATCTCGCCAACGCCTTCCTGCTGAAAGCCATTCATATCTTTGGTGTAGGGGTAGCCGGCCTGTTGGCTGGCTTCCAGAAAAGCACCAAACAGCGGGTTTGGCTCGTCGCCGGTGTGTACATTGAGCGGGCCATCGCCGCCACGATAGTCGTCTGCACCTTTTTCCCGGCTCTCTGCTTTTTGAAAGTAGGGCAGCACATCCTGGTAACGCCAGCCAGTAGCGCCCTCATCGTGCCAGCGGTCATAGTCGTAGGCGTGGCCACGAATATAAACCATGGCATTCAGGGTGGAGCCCCCGCCCCATACCTTGCCGCGAGGCCAGTACAACTTGCGGTTGTTGAGGAACGCCTGCGGCTCGGTGTGGTAATACCAGTTGTACTTCTCGTCCATCAGGTTGAACATCAGTGCCGCCGGCATGTGGATCTTCCAGGTGTCATCCCGGCGCCCGGCTTCCAGCACCAGTACCTGGTCTTGTCCGCTCTCACTCAAACGGTTCGCCAATACACAGCCTGCCGAGCCGGTACCTACAATCACATAGTCAAATTCATGATCAAACTGCAAAACTGTCTCCTTCATACAAGCGCAAGCGAACAATCCGCAGCGACGATGGGTTGAATAGTGCCATCAGAACGGCGACTCGAGTGGTGCCATGCCCACATACACTGATTTGGTCTGGGTATATTGAGCCAGCCCTTCGCGGCCGTTCTCACGGCCAAGCCCCGAGAGCTTGTAACCGCCCACCGGCATTTCGGCGGGAGAAGCACCAAAGCTGTTGATCCAGCAAATACCGGCTTCCAACTGATGAATTACGCGGTGAGCACGGGTGATGTCAGTGGTGAAAACGCCGGCGGCCAGGCCGTATTCTGTGTCATTGGCGCGCTGGATAACTTCGTCGTCGGTATCGAAAGGCAGCACGGCCATCACCGGGCCAAAGATTTCTTCGCGCACAATGGTCATATCATCGGTGCAATCGGCAAACACGGTGGGTGCCACAAAGTAGCCGCCCTCAAAACCAACAGGCTGTAGTGCGCAGCCACCGGTCAGTAAGCGGGCCCCCTCGGTTTTAGCACTGTCGATATACTTCAGAACCAGGTCTCGATGGCCGGCACTGATCAGCGCGCCGAAGTTGGTGTTGGGGTCTACGGGGTCGCCGGCAATGATGTTGTTCTCGGTGCGCTCGGTTAGTTCGGCCAGAAAGGCGTCATAAATGTTGCGCTGGACAAACACCCGGGTGCCGTTGGTGCAGATTTCGCCCTGAGTATAGAAGTTGCCCAGCATCGCGGCTGATACCGCCTGTTCCAGATTGGTATCGTCAAAAATAATCAGTGGCGACTTGCCCCCAAGCTCCATGGTTACGGACTTGAGTGTGCGTGCAGAATCGGCCATCACGGTGCGGCCGGTTTTCGCTTCGCCAGTAAAGGACACTTTGGCGATGGCGGGGTCTGAGGTGAGCATTTGGCCGACCCTGTAATCACCCTGCACCACGTTAAACACACCGGCGGGCACGCCTGCGGCGAGATAGATTTCAGCAAGTTTGATGGCGCCCAGCGGGGTTTCCTCAGACGGTTTGAATATCATGCTGTTGCCGCAGGCCAGCGCCGGTGCCGACTTCCAGCAGGCGATCTGCAAAGGGTAGTTCCAGGCGCCAATGCCGGCGCATACGCCCAGGGGGTCCCTGCGGGTATAGAAAAAGTCTGGCCCGATTTGCTGGCTTTCGCCGACAATGCTGGAGGCCTGGCCAGCACAATACTCGACCGCATCGGCGCCGGTCACTACGTCAACCTCACTGGCTTCTTGCCAGGGTTTGCCGGCATCTTGCACTTCTATCATGGCCAGTGCGTCGTTTTGTTCCCGCAACATGGCAGCAGCTCGGTTGAGGATGCGGCCACGCTCCATGCCCGTCATGGCCGACCAGGCTTTAAAACCTTCCCTGGCGCTTGCCGTGGCGGCCTGCATGATCGAATGATCGGCCTGTTCTACTTGATAAATAACCTGGCCGGTAGCCGGATTCACCACGTCGAATCGCTCACCACTCTGGTTTGCCATGGGTTTGCCGTTGATAAACGATTGATAGATGGGCAGCGTCATTACTTGGCTCCGTTATTCGCGTGAATAGCTTGGTCTATGTAGGTTTTGCACAAGGCAACAGCCTGGTTCGGTTCAATGCGGCCCTCACTCATGGCCGCACGCAGCCAGAACCCGTCGATGAGCGCGGCAATGGTTTGCGCTGTGGCGCGAGCCTGTTCAATGGGCATCAAACGGCGCAGGTGGAACATCAGGTTAGATAAAAGCCGGCGTTCGTTTACTCGCTGCAACCGCATTAAATCCGGGCTGTGCATGGCCTGGGTCCAGAACGCCAGCCAGGTTTTGGCCGATTGGGCGTTGGTTTGGGCGCCAGAGAAGTTGGCATCCACTATGGCCATCAGGCGTTCACGGGGCGCATTGGGGCGCTTTGCCATCAGCGTGGTGACATCCTGCTGCAGCGACGACAACAAATACCGCATGGCTGCCTCCAGCAAGCCCTGTTTGCCGCCAAAGTAGTGGCTGACAATACCAACCGACAGTTCGGATGCGCCTGCGATTTTGCCAATCGTGGCTCCCTGGAAACCGTGTTCTTCAATCACTTTCAGCGTTGCATCGATCAGTTGCTGACGCCGAATGGACTCCACCCCTAATCTTGCCATGCCGTCTCCGAGCCACTCTCTCTTGCTTGAATGAATATTCAATTTATTGAACAGGTATTCAATGAAGCGAAGGTAATGGTTTGAAGACTAAATATCAAATAATCGAAAGAAGCTCGGGCAAGGCGGCTGTGTCGGTGACGACTGCCAGCAGAAGGCAAATAAACGGTAAAATTTGTTTAGAAGACAAAGAAAGAAATAGTTTCAGCCGAAAAACGTGCGCCTGGAAACAGGAGATGTTGGGGTGAGCGGTCGATAAACAAACGTAACAAGTTATACATTGATGTACCAGGTTCAGTTGCTAAGGTGTATACAGTCAATCGCCTTATCGAGTGAGTTCCGAGACATAGTTGCAAGCTCCGAGGAGGTCGGGAATATCAAATATTAAAGGCTTGTTGCGCCGGAGAATTAATGAGCATTCGCTTAAAATTAATAGCAGGAATGGGAGCCGCATTGCTGGCCAGTACGCTGGTTCTGGTTGCGCTTAACATTTTCCAAATGCGGGATCTTGTTAACCGGTACCTACTAAATTCAGCCCTTCCGGCTAGCTTGGAAGCCATTGCAAACTCCGTTGAGCGAGACCTTCAGGTGCCGATCACCATGTCTCGGATGATTGCGGAGAACAGCTACCTGAAAGACTGGCTCCGTAACCAGGAGCCTGAACAGCAACTTGATGCTGTAACCCGCTATCTGGAAGGAGTTCGACAAAGTGAAAATGCTCTCTCAGCGTATGTGGTGTCGGAAAAAACGGGTAAATATTATTACAACAAAGGCATGGATAGAGTTATAAGCCGTGCGGAGGATCCCTGGTTCTTCAATTTTCTGCAAAGTGGCGAAAAAATGGAACTGTCACTGGATGTGGACAATACGACGGGCGTTCTCAGTCTGTTTATAAATATGCGCATGGAAGTGGATGGTCAATCCGCTGCCGTGACAGGGATCGGGCTGCACCTGGATCAACTCGCTGCGCAGATCAGAGACTTCCGCTTCGCAGAAACCGGCATCGTTTACCTTGTGTCTTCCAGCGGTCGGGTCACTATTCACCCGGATGTAGAGAAAACCGATCAGCCCCTATCGAACATTATTCCTGCAACGGTAGCCAAGCCGTTGATGGCAAGCTCCGCCTTTCAGTTGACCGAGTTTGATCGTGATGGAAGCCGTTACATCGCCGCCAGCCTACCCCTATCCGTAGCAGATGAGCGTGTTGTTGTAGAGGTGCCCTACGCCGAAGTATACGGAGGGGTCAGTAAAGCCAACACCCTCTCGCTGCTTGTAGGTGGTTTTGTTGCTCTTGTGTTTTTGGGCATCGTGGCGCTTGTAGCTACCCGCATGACACGGCCAATCACAAGAATTACCAACGCGCTGTCTGACATAGCCAAAGGCGGAGGCGATTTAACGCAGGAACTGGTAATCGACAGAAAAGACGAGCTGGGTCAGTTGGCTGATGGCTTTAACCGCTTTGTGGGATCGCAGCGGGAAATGATTCGAGATCTTCTGGCAACCTCCCTTTTACTTAAGCAGTTCGTCGAACAAACATCGGATGCAATGGCCACAAACACTCACCGGGCCAAAGAAGGCAGTGAGTTGACGGACTCTGTGGCGACCGCCGTATGCGAAATGGAGGCCACCGTGCAGGAAGTGGCCAAAAGCGCGACGGAGACCGCAAGCCAGCTGGAATATGTTGGCAAGGCTACAAATGATATTCGCGAAGGCATGTCCCGCTCGATAACCCAGGTAGGAGGCATGGCAAACGATATCCGTGAATCGGCTTCTGCCATTCAAAAACTGGCGGTGGAAGTGCAGGACATCGGGCAGGTGATTGATGTAATCAATGCCATATCAGACCAAACCAACCTGCTGGCTTTAAACGCGGCAATAGAAGCTGCGCGCGCCGGGGAGCATGGGCGGGGCTTCTCCGTGGTCGCCGATGAAGTGCGTAGCCTTGCGCAGAAGACGCAAACCTCTACCCAGCAAATCCGAAGCATTATTGAACGACTTCAAGACGGGTCGGAGCGGGCAGTTGAGTCAATGGCGGCCAGCGAAAAGGCAACAGAGGAAACTACCCGCACATCCGAGAGCATGGGTGAAGCCCTGGAAGGAATTGTTGAAAGCGTTGACCGGATTGTGGAAATGGGTCACCAGGTGGCGGCCGCGAACGAAGAACAAAGCGCGGTTAGCGAAGATATCAGTGCCAGCGTGCAGACTATTTCCGGTTTGAGCGCGCGCTCAGCTGAAGACATGGTGGCGGCTAGCAGTGGGGTTGAAGAGTTGCGGGCCATGGCCGAGAAACTTGAGGCCCAAATGAAGGCGTTCCGTCTTGACCGTGAGAGTTGAGCACCACCGGGTTTTTCACTTATACAGCGCTACCATGGCGTAGATTTATCGACTGCTATTCAGGAGCAACCAATGAAGCGAATACTCACTTGCATCGCTTTACTTTTTTCATCCTATGCTGCTGCGCAAACCTATACGGTTGGCGTAGAGAAAGATAACTTCATGCCTCACTTTGGTTTTGATGAGCAGGGGCAATACAGCGGTTTTGCCCGCGACGTGCTGGATTTGTTTGCGGAGCATGCCGGTATTGATTTTGTGTATGAGCCGCTTCCAGTGGCCGATCTGGTACCCGCGCTGGCGCAGGACAAGATAGATTTCAAATACCCGGATAACCCCAAGTGGACCCATCCCGAAAGCATTGCTGATGCGATGCATTACAGTCAGCCGGTAGTAGAGTATGTGGATGGTGTTCTGGTTTCACCCAGGCGTAAAGGTCTGGGGCTGGATCATTTGAAGCGGCTTGCTGCAGTAGAGGGGTGGACGCCCCGGGGGTATCAGGAAAAGATTGATGCTTCCCAGATACTTCTGGTGCGTAATGAAAGCTTGCCAGAGATGATTCGCGAAGCGCTGCTCAAAAATAGTGACGGAGCGTATTACAACGTGGTTGTTGCTTTGCACTATATTAACAATATACGGGCAAGGCCGAGTGTTCTTGTGTTTGACCCGGACCTCCCTTATATCCGCGGTAATTTTCGACTTTCAACGCTCAAATACCCCGAGCTGATCGAGCGGTTTGATGACTTTCTGATCGAATACCAATCAGAAATAGAGGCGCTCAAGACTGAATATCAGATAGAGGCACACATTAATTCTGAGTACCTTGGCCTTGAGCAGTGGAAAATCGATTTTCTTAAGCGGCAGAAAGAAAAAGAGGCAAGTCAGTGATTTGCTAGTTTGGCTTTCCTGGCCGTCAAGACCGTTAACGGCCTCGCGTGATAACCGGGTGAAAGGGCGCGGGTAACGTTATGTAAAATAACAGTACATACGGTAGCTTTTTGGGGGATAAGTGGTAGTGTTTGCTGGTACTGGATAGGGATTACAGTAAGGGAAAGTTGTGACCCGAGAAAGCATCTACGTCGCCCACGCTGCACAGGATGCAAATGGCACTTGGCTTGAGCCACATTTGCTTCATGAGCACCTAGAGAAAGTAGCCCGAATAAGCGCACGTTTTGCAAGGCAGTATGAATCACAAGGCTGGGCATTTGCTGCAGGGCTTTGGCATGATCTGGGCAAGTATCGTCATGGTTTCCAGGCATACATTCGTGACGCTTCCGGTTTTGAACGAGAGAATGCGCGTCGCACCCCACGCGGGTGCGTGGATTGAAACACCTGGCTTTGCAGTGGGTGCGGTATCATTTCCTGTCGCACCCCACGCGGGTGCGTGGTTTTAGGCAACCACGTGAATTGTGGCGATAGGTGTGCGGATAAAAAATTCAGACCGGTATAGTCCTAACAACCATTCGCAGATAGCGCTTGTTTTTATTGGCGGAATCCAGCCCATATGCCCCTATTAATGGGTGAAAAATACACCCATTTTCCTGCATTAAATCCCCAGATTTTTAGAAAGTCTCTGTATTATAAGAACTTTTTCTATTTGGCCCACTCCTTGCCTTCTCCCTTTTCATCGAAGCCCTCCGGGCTCCGTTGAGCACCCAATAAACAAAATGAATCAGGGAGCAATTCCGTTTGTTGCCCAGGATAAGGGGGGGATGGCCGGATAACTTTACCGTGGGAACGGCCAGCCAGGAGTCTATGGATTACAGTTACATTTGATATACAAACTACGCAGTACCCTCAATGATAATTTGCGATAGCACTCTGTAATATCCTATTCCTATGCTACGGGCGGACGCTATCGCCTATCCTCTGTAAAAGATAGAAGACCTACCAGACATGAAAAACCTGACCATTCAAACAGCGAGTGCTGTTGTTGGCACTGGTGCCAGTTATCCTGCTAACGGTATTCCTGACGACTTATAATTTGAATCAAGCCCAGAGCATTGGTGAGGGAGCCGTTGCGGATTTTTCATCGGATATGGAAGCGAGTAAACGCCAGGAGCTGAAGAACTATATCGAGTTGGCGCGTACCTCCATTGCCCATCTTTATAACAAGCCGGGCTCGGCTAATGATCCTGAGGTTCGTGGGCAGGCCTGGGATATCTTGCGACAGTTGCGCTTCGACGATGCTGGCAGTGCCGGTTATATTTTCGCCTACGACACAAGCGGCGTGAATGTAATGCACGGAATGAATCCTGACCTGGAAGGCAAAAACCTTTGGGGATTTCAGGATCCCAATGGCACTTACCTGATCCGCGAACTTTTAGCAGAAGCCCGCAGTGGCGGTGGTTATATTCACTATGACTGGAAAAATGAGAACTCAGGGGAGGTGGCTCCCAAACTTGGTTATGCCGTGATGCTCCCCAAATGGGACATCATGATAGGCACAGGGTTTTGGGTAGATGGTCTGGAAAAGCAGGTTGTCGCCATGGACAAAAAGGTTGGCGACTCTCTGAGTGGTGCAGTAATCGGCTCTGTAACCACCTCTCTGATCGCGCTGGCCGTTATCGTATTTTTAGCCTTGGTTGTTGTACGCAGCATAATCCGGCCGCTGAAATCAGCCGTGTCTGCGATGAACGATATTGCCAGCGGTGATGGCGATCTTACCCGCCGATTGGAGGTGAGCGGCAAGGACGAGTTAAGCCAGTTGGCCGTTGCCTTCAACAGTTTTGCGGATCAGGTGCACGGGTTGGTGGAGCGGGTTCTCTCTTCCACCGGCACGCTTAATTCTGCCTCTGAAGAGTTGAACCAGGTAATGGATGAGGCGGGTCAAGGCGTGGAGCGGCAAAAATCTGAAAGTGATCAGGTGGCAACCGCCATGAACGAAATGACGGCGGCGGCGCAAGAAGTCGCAAACAATGCCAGCGAGGCTTCTGATGCTGCGGATCACGCAAATGCTCAGGTGTGTGATGCCCAGGGCTTGGTGCACCAGACCATTGAGGTGATTGGTGGTTTGTCTGAGCAAGTTGAGCAAGGCGTCAAGGTAATTAAAAAGCTCGGTGCCGATTCTCGCCAGATCGACACGGTATTAGAAGTAATCCGCGAAATTGCTGATCAAACGAACCTGCTGGCCCTTAACGCGGCGATTGAAGCGGCTCGTGCCGGTGAAGCAGGGCGGGGGTTTGCAGTGGTTGCGGACGAAGTTCGCACGCTGGCCAGCCGGACTCAAAAGAGCACTCAGGAAATTCAGGAAACGATAGAGCGGCTGCAATCAGGAGCCGATAACGCGGTAAAGCTGATTGGTTCGATCAGTGAGCACAGCGAAGCCACCATTGCCGAAACCCGTCAGGTGGATGAAGCCCTGCAGCGGATAAACCAAGCGGTTGGCACTATAAACGATATGAACAGCCAAATTGCCAGTGCAGCAGAAGAGCAGACCAGCGTGTCTGAGACCATTAACCAGAATGTTCACGAGATAGTGGCGATCACAGAACAGACTGCTCAGGGAACGCATCGGGCCGGAGCCGCAACACAAAGGCTTAAGGCACTGGCAGGAGACATGTCGGATCAGGTTAGTCGTTATCGCGTTTAATCTGTGGAGCATACAAAAAACCGGGCCTTGGCCCGGTTTTTTGTATGCCTATATCAAAGATTGGCTTCCGCAAATTCTGCCAACGGTGAGCGCGGCACGCCTTGCAGATGAATGTGGCCGCCATGGTTGAAGCTTTTGAAGCGTTCCGTCATGTAAGTTAAGCCCGAACTGAGGGCGCTCAGGTAGGGCGTATCAATCTGTGCCAGGTTGCCCAGACAGATCACTTTGGAGCCGTTACCTGCACGGGTAATGATGGTTTTGATCTGGTGCGGGGTGAGGTTCTGGGATTCATCAATAATAATCAGGCTATGCTGAAAGCTGCGACCCCGAATGTAGTTCATGGATTTAAAGTGCAAAGGCACCTTGCTGAGAATGTAATCCACGCTGGCGGTCATGTTTTCGTCGTCTTCGTGCAAAGCCTCCAGGTTATCCACAATGGCGCCCAGCCAGGGCTCCATTTTCTCCGCTTCGGTGCCAGGCAAAAAGCCGATGTCTTCGTCCAGGCCCTGGGTTGACCGTGTTGCAATAATCCGCTTGTAAAGCTTGCTGGCAACTGTCATCTCGATGCAGGCTGCCAGTGCCAGAATGGTTTTACCGGAGCCAGCTGACCCGGTGAGGTTAACCAAATGAATATCCGGATCAAGCAGCAGGTTCAGCGCCATGGCCTGATAAATATCCCGTGGCACCAGCCCCCAGACTTCTTCGTTCATTAAATCATGCTGGTGCAGGTCCCGGATAACCAACTGGGTGTCGGTGATACGAACCGCTTTGCCCAGGAAGCCCTGCTCATCAAGCACAAACTCGTTGATATTGACCTTTGCCAGCCGGCCTTCGCGTTTGAGGATATGTTCGGTGGCGCCATCCTGCTGCACGGTTTCCACTTTGGCGATGGTGTCCCAGAAGGAGTTCGGGAATTCGTGATAGCCCTTGGGTAGAAGGTCAATGTCGTCAAGCAGTTGATCGTTTTGGTAATCCTGGGCTTCAACGCCAAAACCACGGGCTTTAAGCCGCATGTTGATGTCTTTGCTTACCAGAATAATATCCCGGGAGGGGTGCTGCGCCTGAAGCGCAGCCAGCGAGTTGATGATCTTGTTGTCGTTCAGATGTTCCGGTAAAGAGTGATTGCCGGTATGCTCGGCGCTCATCAAAATAGAGAGCGCGCCCAGAGGCTTTGCCATTTTGGCCCGAACGATGGGTACGCCTTTCTCTATGTCTTTGGGGCTGGCATCGCCAAGCAGTCTGTCGATGGTGCGAATAGCCTGGCGACAATCAGCCGCCACACTTTGCTTGCCGGATTTCAGACTGTCCAGCTCTTCAAGAACAGTCATCGGGATGATGACATCGTGTTCTTCAAAATTGAGGGGGGCGCCAGGGTCGTGGATCAGTACGTTAGTGTCGAGGATATACATTGTTCTTCGAGCTTGCGGTGCACTTTCTGGTGTTCTGGGCATAAGGGGCGCTACCTCTGGGATGGATCAGTTAATACGGGCGCAGCGTTTCGTAAGCTCCTCGTCAGAGACGATTTTCAGCATGTCTTAAGTGGTTACAATACCAGTAATTTTCGACTCCTTCCTGCTGTGTTTCTGCCGTGAGTCTTCTGCCTTTTGGAGTCCTTTCTGTAGAGCTTAGCGTTTCATGTGACGTCAGTCACCTTTCGCCCTCAGGTGTCGGCTGGTTTTCTGACGTCAATCAGTTGTCCGTCCTGGTTGTATATCAGCTGGAAGCCTTGATAGCGCTCCAGACCGGATAGCCTTTCCAATGCCTCCATGGAACTCATCGGTATATCAACCAGGAGTGTATTCACCAGCCAGCCGGGCAGGGAACCGTTGGGGTCTGTATGTTGCAGCCAGATCATTCGGGTTTTACCGTCTTCGGGAATGAGGCGGTAGAAAGTGCTGGAGCGATCAACCCTTACGCGATTGCTGTTTTTTGCCCGCTTGTCTGGCGTGGCGCTCATTTTCATGGTGATTTCGCCAGACGTCTCGTCGCCCTGTGTGCGTATGTGAAGCACATAATCCCGATCTGTTACCGGCCAGGGCATGTCGTTTACGGAGTAGACGTAGCGGTCATTAAAATCGCCTTTGCCCACGCTGTAGGATGCAGAACAATTGAGCACCCATTCCATACAGGATGCTGGATCTGCCATTATGGCCATAACGGCTTCAATGGGGGCGTCAAGAAGGGTTTCGGCTTTGAATACCTGAAAGCTGGAGTCGTCTTGATCCATGGTGTAAATGCGGGTGGCGCCGGACTCTTCACGCAGGCTCCATGCCTCGCTTTCTTCAGCTGGCAATTCAGCGCGGGCGGTGGTAGTCGCCAAAACAGTAACCAGCAGAGCGCAAATCACACCGCTGATGACTGAGGCCCGGCCTTTAAAGCCATGGGCTCCGGTCTTGCTCATAAGCTACACTCCCTCAATGATCGGGGGCCGAGTCTAACATGGGGCGTTGGTCTTTATGGCGCCCGGGAACAGGGGATTGTGAACCAGGTAACCACTTGGTAGGGCAGTTCTTTAAATTGGCCTGATCTGACGAAGACCATGACCACAAAAAAACTGATTAATGCGAAAGGGCGTATCAAGCCGGGTGTGTTGAGCGAGCCGGTCGATGATATCAACTACCTGGATTACGATTTACGAACCGTGATGGACCGGCCGCGTTCCATGTTGGCCAGGCGCTGGCGGTTTAACCAGTTTCAGTTTGTGAGTGCCACTGGCCCCGGGTGGGTGTTTGGTATGGCGTTGGTGGATTTAAAGCTGCTTGGAAGTGGCTTTTTCTACCTCTTCGATTTTGCATCGGGGCAATTGCATGAACGCAGTTTTATCAGCCCTTTGGGGTTAGGCACTCGAATTGAGCCCTACCCGGAACACGGCACTGCCTCGTTTAACAAGGGGGGTGTGTCTATGCGCATTTTGCCTTTTGCCGGTGGTAGAGCACTCTCTGTGACTGCACCTGGAGGCATTCGCATAGAACTGACTTTGAGACAGGATAACGATCCCCTGAGGCTGGTCTGTCCGGCTGGTTACAATGGCTGGGTGTTCACCCGGAAGTCCGCAGGTTTGCCTGTTGAGGGCGAAATTCGCTGGGGACACAGTATCTGGCGGTGCGGGGGCACTGCCCGCGGCGCTATTGATTGGAGTTGCGGGTTTATGCGCCGTGAAACCGCCTGGAACTGGGCGAGCCTGGCCGGCCAGCTGCAGGATGGCCGGTCAATTGGGTTAAATCTGGCGAATGGTGTAAATGAGACAGGCATGACCGAAAATGCGCTGTGGCTGGACGGGCAATGCCATAAGCTGGGTGCGGTTCGTTTTCGCTTTGACCGATATGATGTCGGGGCTGATTGGCACGTAACCACGGAAGATGGCCGGGTTGATTTACACTTTGCGCCGGCAGCGGCCCGTAAGGAAAAGCTCAACGCAGGAATACTGGCATCCAACTTCAGGCAGTACGTGGGCACATACAGCGGAACGGTCAGGGATGAAAGCGGCGCAAAAATTGCCATTCAGGGCTTGCGGGGGTTAGTGGAGGATCATTTCGCGAGATGGTAATGAAAACCGCCTGCCCACTAACACGGGCAGGCGGTTATTAGCCAGGACCAGACTGGCTCTAGCGCTCGGGCAGGGTGACGTTCAGTTCCAGCACGGAGCAACTGTCGTTGCGATCCACCTCTACCTGAACCATGTCGTCACTGATTTGCACGTATTTCCGGATCACTGCCAGAATTTCCTGCTGCATTTGCGGCAGGTAATCTGGCTGCTCACGCTGGCCGCGCTCGTGAGCCACAATAATTTGTAGACGTTCTTTCGCCACAGTGGCGGAGGAACCTGATTTTTTACCTCTGAAATAATCGAGGAAACTCATCCGTCAGCCTCCCTTAAACATCCGTGAGAAAAAGCCCTTTTTCTGGGCGTTCATGAAGCGGTGTTCCCGTTCCTCGCCAAGCAGTCGCGCAACTGCGTCGTCGTAAGCCTGGCCGGCATCACTCTGTTCTTCGAGGATAACCGGCAAGCCCTGGTTGGACGCGTTGAGAACAATCTGGCTTTCCGGAATAACGCCCAGTAGAGGCACGGCAAGAATCTCTTCGACATCGGCTACCGAAAGCATTTCACCGCGCTCAACCCGCTCCGGGTTGTACCGGGTTACCAACAGGTGTTCCTTTGCCGGGTCCTGGCCCATTTCCACGCGGCGGGACTTGCTTTGCAGAATGCCGAGAATCCGGTCGGAATCCCGCACTGAGGACACCTCCGGGTTGGTCACCACAATAGCCTCATCTGCATAATAAAGGGCCATCAGAGCCCCGTGCTCTATGCCCGCAGGGGAGTCGCAG
Source organism: Marinobacter sp. (assembly GCF_052091845.1). Lineage (GTDB taxonomy): Bacteria > Pseudomonadota > Gammaproteobacteria > Pseudomonadales > Oleiphilaceae > Marinobacter. Next base: position 34,685 of record NZ_JBQDCO010000001.1, read on the forward strand.
ATAATATAGTCGAAGGTTTCAGACAGGTCGTTGATAACCTTTTCAACGCCTTCTTTGGTCAGAGCTTCTTTTTCCCGGGTTTGGGACGCCGGGAGGATATAAAGCGTATCAACCCGTTTGTCCCGGATCAGCGCCTGGTTTAACGATGCCTCGCCCTGTATGACGTTTACAAAGTCATACACCACGCGGCGCTCGCAGTTCATGATTAAATCAAGGTTGCGCAGGCCCACGTCGAAATCTACCACCACGGTTTTATGGCCGCGCCTGGCAAGCCCGGTGCTGATGGAGGCGCTGGTGGTGGTTTTGCCAACGCCGCCTTTTCCTGAGGTAACGACAATAATTCTAGCCAAGGTGTTTTTCCTGTGTCTCGATGGATTCGTCGTGTCTGCCGGATATAGCCCGGTCACATTATTTTATTCGATTCCAGTATCAGGCCTTGTCTAGTGGCGAGACCACTAGCAGGTCTTCCCTGAGCTGAATCTGCACAGCACTTTTCCAGCCATTGTCCTGAAGGTCCTCGGAGATTTTATAGTGTCCGGCGATGGACACAAGCTCTGCCTCAAGAGATTGGCAGAAAATTCTTGCAGATTCGGCTCCATGTATGCCGGCCAGCGCCCTGCCTCGCAATGGGCCATATACGTGGATATTGCCTGCAGCCAATACTTCTGCGCCAGCCTGAACCGGTGCCAGAATAATCAGGTCGCCCTCCGGGGCGTGCACTTGCTGGCCAGACCTGACTGGCTGGCTGATAATTTTGGCTGGTTTGGGCTCCTGTGCTGGCGGGGGTGTTGGAGCAGCTTCAGCGGGCGATTCTGTTTTTTCGGCAGCGGTTTGAGCTTCGTGGGACCGGTCCCGTTGATTGCCACCGGGCATCAGGGCCAAAGCGGCCCCGCGGGCAAGGCGCCGCTGATCGTCGTTGCCGCCGCGAACGCCGACAACGTGAATTTTATTACGCCGACAAGTGCCAATAATCTGGAAAAAATCCAGTTCGCTATCGAGGCCTTCGTACTTTTCCAGGCTGATAATAAGCGGGATGTCCCGAAAAAAGCCCGGCGCCTGACTTATTTTATTCCTTAATGTTTCTTCAAAGGCATCGCTGTCGAAATAGTAAAGCTCCAGCGCGGTCATGGAGACGCTGGCGCTTTTCAGCTGGAATACTTGCTGTACGCCTGAGGTGGCTGTGTCGCTCATGAAAGGGTCTCTTCCCTGATGTCTGCTTCGTTGACGTTCACTACTTGTGGTCCTGCTTCGGACCCGCCTGGTGTCGCGCCTTCCACTCTTCGTATGGCATGCCGTAAATCTCTTCCCGGGCGGCTGGGTCGGATATGTCGTGGCCCCGTTCGCTGGCCTCCGCTCGGTACCATTTGGAAAGGCAGTTGCGGCAAAATCCAGCCAAATTCATCAGGTCAATGTTCTGAACGTCGGGGTTGTCGCCCAGGTGTTTAACCAGGCGACGAAAAGCCGCAGCTTCGATTTCGGTGCGTTCAGAGTCTGGAATGGGGTTCGTCATGGGGCCTCATCATTGTGCTCGGTGGTTGTTATGCAGGTTCCTGACATTTTCAGCATCTTACTTTAAGATACAAGGCTGTATAAATGTACAGAAACCCGACGCGAGCTCAATGATTATGCCCCAACGCAAGATCATCCACGTGGATTGCGACTGCTTTTATGCCGCCGTTGAGATGCGTGATGACCCAACACTGCGCAATGTGCCGCTGGCAGTTGGCGGTGAGGGTGGTCGGGGTGTGGTGACTACCTGCAACTATAAGGCCCGGGCTTATGGGGTGCGCTCGGCTATGCCCGGCAGCGAAGCCCGACGACTATGTCCTGGTCTGGTTACCGTGCCAACGGATATGGCGCGTTACAGGGTTGCCTCGCAAAAGGTTATGAGCATTCTCCGGGAACTGACCGATCTGGTTGAACCCTTGTCTTTGGATGAAGCCTTTCTTGATGTGTCTGATATTACTGATCACCGGGGCAGTGCCACTCTCATGGCTCGCTACTTGCGAGAGCGGGTAGAAAAAGAGGTGGGTATTACTATTTCTGCCGGGGTTGCCCCCAATAAATTTCTTGCCAAGATTGCCAGCGATTGGCAGAAGCCTGACGGGTTGTTTGTGGTGAAGCCTGGCGAAGTGGATGGCTTTGTTCGCGAACTTAAAGTGGAAAAGCTGTTTGGTGTTGGACAGGTAACGGCGGCAAAGCTGCATTCACTTGGGGTTCAAACCTGTGGAGACTTGCAGGCACTGGGTGTGGATGTGTTGATTGATCGTTTCGGCAAGCAGGGTTATCGCCTGTACGAAATGGCCCATGGTCGGGATGAGCGACCGGTTGTTGTTTCGCGGATTGCTAAATCGGTGAGTGTGGAACGCACGTTTTCTCAGGATCTGCCAGATATAGCGGCCTGTGAAACCGTGCTGGCATCACTGGCGGCGGACCTCAACCTGCGCCTTACCCGTAAGGCACGAGAAAAACCCGTCCACAAACTGTTTATCAAGGTACGTTACAGCGATTTTTCGACCCACACACTTGAGCGGGTGCGTGAAAATATAAAAGAGCCGGGCTTCGATGATTTCCTGCCATTGCTTACAGAATTGGTGACCAATCGCGAGCGGCCTGTGCGATTACTGGGCCTGGGCGTGCGTTTTCGTAACGACGAAGCGCCTGTTACCCAGCTAAGGTTGTTTGAATGATAAGGTTGCGACATTGTTAATTCTAAGGTATTGATCCAAAAGGGATTAGTTTGCTGATTGCCTGGCTCTGTTACGTTTTGAAACATTCAGGATCATTTTTTGACAAAAAGAAGGCAGTCTGGTGACAAAAAAGCGGCGCAACTGTGTGCGATTTCATATCTTTTCGGCTCTCAGAGGTTAGACTTTGGCCTAAGGTGTCAGTAAACTTTTTCTCCGGTCAAAAGGTCTTCGTACGTATCATGATCATCCGTATATTTGTCGCTTTGCTTGTTCTCAACGTTGCCGCGTTTGTGGTTCGCGCAGATGCGTCCGAGCGCTCACGTGATGAGCTGAGCGACATTACCACCACAGAAGATGTATACCAGCTTCAGAGGCAGAGGTCTGGTGATTTTGACCAGGACGACACCTATGCCGTTACTGAAATCGGTTCGCGATTGTTGAGCCTTTCTCTGGTTCGCAGTGATAACACCGGCAAACGGTACGCCTCTCAGTCTGCACAGGCAGATCACGGCATTGCACTGCTAAATGAGGGTGCCTGTCTGAACCTGAAGTGGAATTTCTGATTTATTAATCTGTAATACCGCACATCACGCCTGACCTGCTTTAATTTCCGGTTTTATCCGATTTCCCTCTGTAGAGTCTGCACCTGCCATCTTTCTTTTTCTGACGATTCTTGTTTAACGCGGAAATCACCCTCGGGTGCATTGTGTGCACGCGCACGTCATGTGATGATTCTTTTGCAGTTTTTACAGCTGATGAATCAACAAGGAACCTCGTATGGCGGTAAATGAAAGGCAGCGTCTGAGTGACGCAGAGCGCTGCGTGGATGAAATCATCCGCCGGGTTGGCAAGACTGTTTCACTGGGCCTGCCCCTGGGTTTGGGCAAGCCCGTTCGCTTGGTGAACGCCTTGTATCAAAGGGCAAAAGACGACCCGGAAATCAATCTGCATATATTTACCGCGTTATCGCTGCTGGCACCGGCAGGTGGGTCTGCACTTGAGCAGCGCTTTATGGGGCCGTTTGCGGAACGTCTTTATGGCGATATTCCTGAATTGGAGTATGCCCGCGATGCGGCTCAAAAACGTTTGCCCTCCAACGTTAAGGTATCTGAGTTCTTCTTCAAGGCGGGTAGCTATCTTGGCAATCGCGATCAGCAACAAAATTACGTATCTACCAATTACACCCACGCCGTTCGCGATCTGATGAATTTAGGGGTGAATGTGGTGGCACAGATGATCTCTCCAGGGGAGCGGCACGGCGCACCGGGGATGGTAAGCCTGAGCTGCAATCCGGATTTGAGTCTTGATCTGTTACCAATGTTACGAGAGCGAGAGAGCGCCGGAACACCAGTGGCGATTGTAGGCGAGATTAATGGCCAGCTACCCTGGTTTGGCCGCCACTCAGCGGTGGCGGAAGACGATTTTGATATAGTGCTTGAGCATCAGGCTTCAGAGTACCCATTATTTTCTGCACCCCAGATGGCCATCAGTCCCGCAGATCATTTGATTGGCTTTTTCGCCAGCACACTATTAAAAGATGGCGGTACGCTGCAGGTGGGCATAGGTTCCCTGGGTGCGGCGCTTGTACACAGTGCCATTCTACGCCATAAAAATAATGAGGCCTGGCGTGCAGTATATGATTATTTACAGATTGCCGAGCGTTTTCCCCTGGCGGCGACTGATGGCGGAACCGGGGTATTTGAAAAAGGGCTATACGGTTGCAGTGAGATGATGGTTGACGGCTTCCTCTACCTTATGGAAGCAGGCATTCTGCGACGTGAGGTGCACGATCATGCCGATCTACAAACACTGATCAACCGTGGTGAAATTAACGAGCAGGTTTCTCTGGCCACTCTGGATGTACTGCGCCGGGAGGGACTTGTTGATTCCCCGATGCGGGCCCGGGATGTGGCTTGGCTGAAACGCCACGGAATTTTGCGGGATGAGGTTGAGTTCAAGGGTGGCCGACTGCTGGTCGCAGAGCATTCACTTGCTGCTGATCTGGATGACCCTGAGGCCCGCGAGGCAATTGAAACGTTAACGCTGGGAAGCCGGCTTTCTGGCGGTGTGGTCATGCATGGCGGGTTTTATCTGGGCCCACGGGCATTTTACCAGTCGCTACGGGCACTTTCTGATGCCGATCGTGACCGTATCTGCATGACCAGTGTCAGCTTTATCAATCATCTTTACGATCACCGCTTTGGTGATCAGCGCCTTAAAGCGGCTCAGCGGGTACACAGCCGGTTTATTAACACCGCCATGATGTACACATTGAGTGGCGCAGCGGTTTCTGACGGGCTTGAGGACGGCCGCGTAATAAGTGGCGTGGGCGGCCAATACAACTTTGTTTCCATGGCCCATGAACTGCCCGATGCCCGGTCTATTATTACCTTGCGCAGTACCCGTGAAACCAGGGGTGCGGCGGTGTCGAACATTGTGTTCAATTACGGCCACTGCACCATTCCACGCCATCTGCGGGATGTGGTGGTTACCGAATACGGCATTGCAGACCTGCGTGGCCAGCCAGATGAACAGGTGTACCTGCGCTTGATTCGTATTGCAGATTCCCGTTTTCAGCAAGGGCTGCTAAGCCAGGCTCAGAAGGCCGGTAAGGTTGATGCGGCGTTTCGGTTGCCGGGCAGCTGGCGGAGCAATACGCCAGAAAACATTGCCAGGGCGTTTGCAGAGGCGGGTGGCGACGAGTGGTTTCCCGCGTTTCCCTTTGGGCGAGATTTTACAGACCATGAGCTGGTACTGGGTAAAGCCCTGAACAAGCTCAAAACTGAAACAGCGACTCGCCGTGGTAAAGTATGGACCATATTACAGGCTATTCGGGCCAAAGATGAGCAGGGCCGGTTTGCCGAATTGTTACAACGAATGGGCCTGGAAAAACCTTCCGGGCTGCGTGAAAAAATGAATCAGCGCCTCCTGATTTATGGCCTGCAATTGACAGAAAATCCACCAGATACAGGAAACTCGAAAGACTGATGGAAACTTCCCAAGAAAAACCTGACGTTTTTACGGTTCATTACGTACTGAAGAACAAGATTGGCGAACTGGTCGATACTTCAGAAGGTAGTGAGCCTTTGCACTTTCTATATGGCAGCCCCGGGGTTATCGAGGGTATTCAGGAGGCAGTAAAAGATCGCAATGTTGGCGATTGCCTGGAGGTGACCGTGCCACCAGCCATGGCCTACGGCGAGCATAGGGCAGACCTGGTGCGAAAGGTGCCCCGTTCAATGTTTGAAGGCGTGGAAAATCTGCATGTTGGCATGAAGTTCCAGACCAATACCGGCGATAACGCTCAGGTTGTTCAGGTGATGGGTATTGACGGAAATCTCATCAGAATAGACGCCAACCACCCATTGGCCGGTTTTACCCTGTATTTTGATCTGGAAATCATTGAGCGCCGTGAGGCAACCCCTGAAGAGATTGATCAGGGTCAGCCGCTATCTTAAACAAGTTGGCGTTGTCGCTGCCTGGGTACTAGAGTTCAGTCAACGTGACTCGGCGTAACAACTAAGTGGTTTCATGTATATTTCTGAATAGCATGTATAATTGCTGTTACATCACGTTGCCTGTATCGTCTTGATCAGGCAAAAAACTGAACTTGGGAAAACAAAATCAGAGATGGACCGCGTGGAACAGACAAACGAAAGTTGGCGAATTCTTATTGTCGAAGATGACGAGCGGCTGGCTGAGCTGACCCGTGAATACCTCGAGAGCAACGGCATGGTTGTGTCTCTTGAAACGCATGGAAGCCCTGCCGTAGAGCGGATCCGTAAGGAGCAGCCAGATCTTGTGGTGCTGGATCTGATGTTACCCGGGGAAGACGGCCTCTCCATTTGTCGCCGTGTGCGGCCGTATTATTCCGGACCTATTATCATGCTCACTGCGCGCACAGATGATCTGGATCAGGTGCTTGGCTTGGAAATGGGTGCGGATGATTACATCAGTAAACCCGTGAAGCCTCGCGTTCTGCTTGCCCGCATCCGTGCCATGCTGCGTCGAGTGACGGAGAATGCTCAAAACAATGGTGCAGATGAAGTAGGCGGTGAACAGCCTTCGCGCTTGCAATTTAACGATCTGGTAGTGGATCGCTCCATGCGTGAAGCCTGGTTAAGTGATGAAAGCATCGACCTGACCAGTGCGGAGTTTGATCTGCTCTGGCTCCTGTCCAGCAACGCCGGTCGGGTGTTGAGCCGGGAAGAGATATTTACCGCTTTGCGAGGTATCGAATACGACGGACAGGATAGGTCCATTGATGTTCGGGTTTCCCGGATTCGCCCAAAAATCGGCGACGACCCCGTTCATCCCCGCAGGATTAAAACGGTGCGAAGTAAAGGTTATCTATTTGTAAAAGAGGCCTGAACATTAGGTCTTTGGCGCCGGCATGGATGGTCCGGCCGGCGTTTTCCTGCCAGGGTTTGTCGACATGCCCCTGAAGTTTTTCCTCAAGCTATACGCCCGCCTCGCTGGCCTCGCAGCGGTTGTAATACTGTTTTGCATTTTTCTCTTTTCGGGTGTCAATTCTGTACGTTCACAATTCTGGCATGAGCGCTTTTCCGAGCCGCTGATGCGTTGGCTTGTGCATTCGCCTGCACCCGGTCAGCAGTACCATTGGCTCTTCTCCCAGTATGATTTCAGCGTCACACAGGCTGGCCAGCAACCACTTTTGCCGGTTATCAGGGAGCGTCTCGGGTATGGACAGGTAGTGGCCGTTGAGGACAGTCTCGGTTACCGGTTTTTGGTTGCCGGGTTTCACGGCGACCCCGTTCAACTCACGCTGTCTCAACCCTATCGTGATATTGCTGTCGTTTCCGCTCAGATCATGCGCCAACATCTGGAGGCGGCTTCTTCGGACTCGCGTGGCGAGATGGTCGAGCGGCTGGCCGCAGGTTTGAACCTGGATATAAAAACCCAGGACCAGGTGGTCTTGCCGGATGATGAGGTGCTGGCGCGGGTTTACAGGCGGGGATTGGCTTTTTATTTTGACAACGAGCAGGGCCGGGTACTGGCTCAGTTGGCAGACGGTGAACTGGTTCAGGTGGTTTTGCCTCCGCCATTTAACCCTTGGGCATGGCCGGTTGTTCTGTTGTTGCTGATGGTATCCGGGAGTATTTTGGCGCTGTCTCTGGTTCTTGTGCTTAGAGGTCTGGACAGCAACCTCCGTAGAGTTGAATCAGTGGCTGTGCGCATTGCCCGGGGTGAAATGGGCGCACGGGTAGAGGCGGGCGAAGGTACGAATGTCTCCCGGTTGGCGGCGGCATTTAATGGCATGGCCGAACACATACAACGGCTGGTCAATGTGCAAAGTGAGATGATTCATGCAGTTTCCCACGAATTGAGGACGCCGGTGGCCCGTATTCGCTTTGGCGTACAAATGATTGAGGATTGCCAGGGCCAGGAGGCCCTGCAAAAACAGCTTGATGGTATTGATGGTGATATTCAGGAACTGGATGAGCTGATTGATGAGATTCTGACCTATGCCCGGCTTGAGCAGGGCGGGCCGGTTTTTGCCCTTGAGGAAGCGTCTGTAACCAACATAGTCAGACAGGTGGTTACCGAGCAGCAGCTTGTGCGCCCGGCTTTGAGCATTGAGAGTGAAATCGACGGGGCAACTGAGCACTTTGCGCTCGCTGATGTGGAGCCGCGTTATCTTCACCGGGCTATCCAGAACCTTGTGGGAAACGCCGGGCGTTATGCGTCGGGCAGCGTGCTTGTTCGTTGCCATATTGATGAAGATCACTGTCGCGTTGATGTAGAGGACGATGGCCCGGGCATTCCTGAAGATGAATGGGAAAAGGTGTTTACTGCGTTTTCCCGGCTCGACGACAGTCGCACCCGAACGTCTGGCGGCTATGGGCTGGGTTTGTCTATTGTGCGGCGTATTCTGTATTGGCATAACGGACAGGCTTTTGTAAGCCGGAGCGAGGGGCTTGGCGGGGCGCGCTTCAGCTTGGTCTGGCCGCGCAAAAAGCCGCTGGAGCCCGAGTTGTGAGAAGGCTGTGAGCCCAATCTCAACCCCTCACCTGATGTAACAAAGTGACTACACAACCATTACTGAAAGTTCTGCTATCGGCGTAGATAATTAAAACCGTAAGAGATGAACTTGCTAGGTTGTAGCTCTTGCGAACTTTCCTTGTTTCATTCGTCATTTTGGGGGTCGGGTTTCCGGCCCTTTTTTTGTCTTTTTTGAACGTTTTTGAATTTCCCCTCGGCATTTCCCCTCTAATGCCCCTCAACGTTCTTCTTCCGGGGAACCTGCTGGTAGAATCCGGTAAACGACCGGACACCAGGATTTATGATGACCCGATATCTGCTTGCCATCGATCAGGGAACTACCAGCTCCCGAGCCATTGTTTTCGACCAGAGCGGCACCAGCGTTGCCACCGATCAACGGGAGTTCAGTCAGTATTTTCCTCGTGATGGCTGGGTAGAACATGATGCTGAAGAAATATGGGAGAGCACTTTGGCAGTGTGCCGTAATGCTCTTGATAAAGCGGCTATTGCGGCCTCAGAACTGGCGGGGGTTGGTATTACCAATCAACGGGAAACGACGGTTATCTGGGAGAGAGCCACGGGTAAACCGATTCATCGCGCGATTGTTTGGCAGGACAGGCGCACGGCCTCGTTATGTACCAAACTGAAAACGGATGGCCATGAGAGTAATGTTGTTGAGCGTACTGGTCTATTGATAGACCCTTACTTTTCAGCCACCAAGATTGCCTGGATACTGGATAATGTAGAAGGTGCCCGCGCTCGCGCAGAAGCGGGTGAGCTGGCGTTTGGCACTATAGATAGCTGGCTGCTCTGGAACCTCACATGTGGCCACTCACATTTTACCGATGCCACTAACGCTTCCCGAACGGCACTGTTCAATATTCACGAGCAAACCTGGGACGATGAGCTGCTATCACTGTTTCGGGTGCCCAAAGCATTGTTGCCAGAGGTTCTCGACAGTGCTGCAAATTATGGCCAAACCGATGCCAAATGGCTTGGCGCGCCGGTTATGGTGGCGGGTATTGCGGGCGATCAGCAGGCCGCACTTATTGGCCAGGCCTGTTTTGAGCCGGGCATGGCCAAGAGCACCTATGGCACTGGATGCTTTTTGATGGTTAATACTGGCCCCAAAGCTGTGCGGTCTGAAAACCGCCTGCTTACAACGGTGGCGTATCGCCTGAATGGCAAACCCTGTTACGCGGTGGAAGGCAGTATTTTTGTGGCAGGCGCAGCCATGCAATGGTTACGTGATGGTTTGAAGCTGATTGAGCATGCCAATGAATCTGCCGCCCATGCGGAAACAGTGGGTGTAGATAACCCGGTGTATTTGGTGCCTGCGTTCACCGGATTGGGTGCGCCCCACTGGGATCCCCATGCCCGGGGAGCCATTATGGGGCTAACCCGGGATACGGGTATCGGTGAAATTGTCACCGCAGGGTTGCAATCGGTGTGCTATCAAACCAAGGATTTGGTTCGGGCAATTCAGAATGACGGTGCGGCTCTGGCTTCGCTTCGTGTAGACGGCGGTATGGCGGTTAACGACTGGCTGATGCAGTTCCTGGCAGATATTCTGAACGTGACCGTTGATCGCCCCCGGATAACTGAAACGACGGCGCTGGGCGCCGCTTATCTTGCCGGTTTGCAAACCGGAGTTTATGACAACCTGGAGCAGGTTGCAGAGCTTTGGGGGTGCGAGAGGCAGTTTCACGCCAGCATGCGGCCAGCGCTACGCGAGTCGCTTTATGCGGGGTGGCTAGACGCTATCGAGCGTGTCTGTAACAACTGAAGAGCCTTTGTGCTGGCCTTCAGTTATTGCGTTCAAAGGCAATAAGGTGATCGGCTTCGACTCTTACCGGCACCGTTTCGCCCAGGTGGAAGTCCAGATGGCTGCGAAACAGCGTCTCGAATTCTGTATCTTCGGAACAGCGGAAGCGGTAAAGCGTGGAGGTACCGGCAAATGTTTTCTCAACGACTTTCGGGCGTAGGTCTGAATCTGCATCGTAGACAATATCGTCGGGGCGTATGAGCACGTCCACCAGGGTGCCCGGGGACCAGTTATAGGCTCGGTTACCGTGAAGAACGCCCAGTTCGGATTCTATAATGTCTGGTCCCACGGCCTTTCCTGGAACAAACCCGCCTTGCCCCACAAAACTGGCCACAAATCGGTTGGCTGGTTCGTGGTACAGGTTGTAGGGTACATCCCATTGTTGGATTTTACCGCTTTGAAGCACTGCCACCTGGTCACACATGGCAAAGGCTTCTTGCTGATCGTGGGTGACCAGAATGGCGCTAATGCCGAGCGTTTTCAGGATGTCGCGAACGTCCAGGCTAAGCCTGCGACGCAGGTCGGCATCCAGGTTGGAGAACGGCTCGTCCAGAAGAATCAGCGTTGGCTCCGGAGCAAGGGCCCGCGCCAGTGCTACCCGCTGCTGTTGCCCTCCGGAGAGTTGGTGGGGGTAGCTGTCTGCCAAATCCTGCAAGTGAACCACGTGCAGCAGCTCCATAACCTTGCTGCGTTTCTCGGCTTTGTTCAGCCCGCGTAATCCGAAGCCCACGTTATCCGCAATGCTCAGGTGCGGGAACAGGGCGTAATCCTGGAATACCATGCCAATGCGACGTTTTTCGGGGGCAAGTGTGCGGCCGGGCAGGCTGATTTGTTGAGATTGCAGGCTGATCTCGCCTCCCGTCAGGGGGAGAAATCCGGCCAGAGCCCGCAAAATGGTGCTTTTACCGCAACCGCTTGGCCCAAGCAGGCAGCCAATATCGCCGTGACTGAGTGCAAAGTTGACATCTTTTACAACGTCTACTCCGCCATAGCCACAAGTGAGTTTGCTTACTTCAAGCAACCAGTTATCGATGGTCGTTTCAGAGGCGCTCATAAAACCTAGTCCTGGCGGTTCAGAATCAAGAATTCCAGCAGAGCTTTCTGGGCATGAAGCCGATTTTCAGCCTCGTCCCAAATGACGGAGCCGGGGTGCTCGATCATGTCTGCAGAGATTTCCTCGCCACGGTGGGCGGGCAAACAATGCATGAGTAGCGCGTCTTTATCAGCTACATCCATCAAGCCTTGGTTGATTTGATAGTTGCTAAAGGCTTTCTCCCGGGCTTTTTGCTCGTCTTCCTGGCCCATGGAGGCCCAAACATCGGTAACCAGCAGGTTTGCATGGCGGGCCGCTTCTTCAGGTTCGCGCATGAGTGTGATGTGGGAGCCATGGGTTTTTGCCAGTTCTGCATCCGGCTCGTAGCCCTCGGGAGTGGCTATGTTCAAGTGAAAACCGAACTGCTTGGCGGCGTTGATATAGGAATGGCACATGTTGTTGCCATCGCCAATCCAGGCCACCGTAGCCCCCCGAATACTGCCGCGATGTTCGCGGTAGGTTTGCATATCTGCCAGCAGCTGGCAGGGGTGGAAATCGTCCGTCAAGGCGTTGATGACTGGCGCCTGTGAGGCCTTGGCAAATGTCTCGACCGTCTTATGGGCGAAGGTGCGGATCATCACCGCATCTACCATGCTGGAAATCACAATAGCGGAGTCTTCTATGGGTTCGCCACGGCCGAGCTGTGTGTCCCTGGGGGAGAGAAACAGGGCAGAGCCACCAAGCTGGGCCATGCCGGCTTCAAAAGAGACCCGGGTGCGAGTTGACGACTTTTCAAAAATCATCGCCAACACGCGATTTTTCAATGAATCTCTGGTTATGCCCTGGCGCCATTCGGTCCGGAGCTTGGCGCCATGATCTACCAAGTCTTCCAGCTCGGTTGTGGTCATATCATTCAGTGTCAGAAAATGCCTTGCTGCCATAGGATGGCCCTTACCTTGGTGAAGCCCAGGATGAGTATAAATACTGGTGAAAAAAAGGGGGCATCAAGTCTAGCCCTTCGCGCTAATGAAGACAACGCTGCGGGCACCGGCCTTGCCTTGTGTCAAATTACGAGGTTTGTTGAGCGGCTCGCCCGACGTGTACAATGATTGCCAGTGAGCATAGTTGCAACAGCGCAAATAAGCGGTTCCTTTTAACCAGAGGTGAATGTTTATGGACATTAACGAAACCATTAAAACCCAGCTGTCAGAGAATCCAATCATTCTGTACATGAAAGGGTCGCCCCAGGCGCCACAATGTGGCTTTTCGTCTAAAACGTCACAAGCGTTGATGGCGTGTGGCGAGCGCTTTGCGTTCGTGAATATTCTGGATAATCAAGAGCTGCGTGAAGGCCTGAAAGTGTATTCAAGCTGGCCGACCTATCCGCAACTCTATGTTAACGGTGAGTTGGTTGGTGGTTGCGATATCATCATGGAGATGTCAGAAAACGGCGAGTTGGCGACGCTTGTAAAAGAAGCTGCCAAACAAGCTGAGGCTTGATTCGCCTTCCGTACTGATTAAAGCCGAGACGGAGAGAATACCAGCTTTACTGCGAAACGGTTTTTTCCGCCCTGATCAGGCGGCGGCTCCGGGTAGGGGCTGGCTGATAGCGCGGCCCGGTGGGCAGCGCTATCTATTTGCTCATTGCCTGTCGATGTAATCACTTTCGCTCTGGTCAGCGCGCCATTACCCATTAACTGAAGCTCAATCTCCATGGATTTGGTGTCGGTAAGTGCGCCGATTGCCGGTATTCTCTGGGTTTCGAGCTGTGTGGCCAAATGCATGGCTAACTTGACCAGGTAAGGGTCCTGCTCAACGGGTGACTGCGTAATTCTTGTGACTTCCTCTGCGACCTCTTCCCCCGAAACCTGCGTGCGAGAGCCTGATTTTGATGGAGAACTGGCAGCGCGTGACGGTGTCACTGGCTCGGTTTGATTTTTCTTTTGTCTGGTTTTCGAAACTTGTGGCTCTTTGCTGTTAGCTGTCTTCTGATTCGAACGACGGCTGGAAAGCACAGGTTCTGCGGGTTTAGAGTCGCTTTGGTCCGGTGTTATCTCAAATTGTGGATTGCGAACGGGGCTTTTTTCGCCCGAAACCGGGGCGTGGGCTGTTGGTGTGCTATGGCTGTTTTTTGCCCCCACCAACTCAAGGTTTAACTGTTGACGGTGTTGTACCGGAACGTTCTGCACAATGGCAGGAACGCTGGACAGCAGTAATGTGTGGATCAGGAACGCAGTTGATAAGGTCAGGGCGATCCGATACTTGGCCGGAAGGCTATTATGGCTGCCATGCTCCAGCATCTATCTCTGGTTGCTCCATTTATGGCTAGGTGACCGCTGCCCTGGCCATGGCCCGCAGGTTAGCTGCGAGCCCGGGCCGATTCAGGCAGTTTTGCTGCGTAGAGAGCCGACCACGGCATTCAGCGCCCGGTCGATGAATGCCCCTTGTTCCAGCAGTGTTAATCTTCCGCGCCGCATCTCATGGGCGAGCTCCACGCGAGGCTTTTCAATAACCTTCAGGCCCATGCGATTCACAAAAACAAAGCAGTCTGCTTCTTCAATGATTGCCGAAAGTTTGCACCGGAAACTGGCGCCGTTCACCAACCGGAATTCCACCCAGTTCCCTATTTCTATGCTGTCTATCTGAACCATAAACTCGGCAATGGCGGCATCTTCAGGCTGAAGGGCAGCTTTGTTTCTGGCTTCATCCGGGTCTTCATGCTGAATTTCGGGCTTTTCCCTCATGTCCATGCTGGAACTTGCGCGAAATGCTTCCGCCAGTTCGTATTTGAGCTGGCTCATGGTGTCGTCAAGTTTTGAGGTGTTGTAGGAAACCTCTTCCAGCCCGGCACGAAGTGATTTAAGCAAGCTGGGAACAACGCGAACCCACTGATCTCTCTCGGTATCTTCATAGTGTGGATGAAGGCACCAGATCAGATCATCGACAACTTTTACACTGTCCTGCCAGCGATGCTCAACATCGTCCCTCAAATAGGCCAGAAACATGAACCGGCTCCAGCCATTAACGAGAACGTTATAGACAGGCTCGGGAAGCTGCTGGTACCGGGATACTCTCTCATGAATAACTCTATCGACCAATTCTTGCGCTTTTTGGGATTTGATACGGCCCCGTTCGGACTCGCGAGTACGTTGTTCTACCAGCGATGCCTTGCGATTCTCCCGGGCAAGGAACTCTTCAAACTCATCGTTCAGTGTTTCAAACAGGGTTATGTCACCATCGAACTCACTGAGAATTCTCTGCACAATGCCGTGAATCCTCTCGTACAGCTTATCCCGGGTTTTCTCATCGCTATTGCTCCAGCCAATGCCAGCCCTGGCAAGCGCGTTAAGGAGTTTGCGTGCAGGGTGTGTGGTTTTGCTGAAAAAGCTTTTATCCTTGATGACAACTTTCAGGATTGGTATCTGCAACCGGCTGATCAGGACCTGTATCGGGGCAGAGAGGTTGTAATCATCTAGAATGAATTCGAAAAGCATGGATACAAGGTTGATCAGGTCCTCGTCCATTTCCTTGAGCGCTGGCTTTTTTCCATCGCTGGGGCTGGTCTGGGACAGTATTTTTTGAATCGTATCGCGAATATCAACCGTAAGCGGCTCACCCGCACTCAGGTTGTTTCCGGTGTTGGCCTGGGTGTTGAAAGGTAGCGAGGCTAATAAACTTGCCAGTTCATTGCCGCCAATAATCCGAATGCCGGGATCATGCTGTCGCGATGGTATACCCGCGTTGGCCCTCTGCTGTGCCAGTAGCTGGTGTATTTGCTCGAATACGGCATTATTGGCCTGGCTGCCAGCCTGGTGGTTTTCACCTGAGGCTGCGGTGCCCTCAGGGCTTCCGGTTTCGGCCTGATCACCCGGGGTGCTGTGTTGCTGGCCGCTTGTTCCGCGATACCGGAAGTGGGGGATGATGCCTGCCTGAATGAGGATCCGGTTTGCCTCATCTAACAGCATGCCCAGGTTGGATATTACATAGCGATCAAACTGCTTGAGCAGAATTAATCGTTCACGGATCTGAATTTCCAGCGCTTGAATAGCACCGGTGAATGCGCTGCAAAGATGTTCCGGCGCCATAGGGTTAACGGGCGATTCGTTTGAAGCACCGTCGTAAACCTCATTAAAGCGGGTCTGCAATTGTAGCAATGGGCCCTGGAAGTGAATTTTGGCCTTGGTGACCATGGCATTCAGGGCAACCTGCTCTTCCAGATCGTCATTACCGACCAGTGCCAGGTTGTCCGCATTGGTTTGCTGCCCCAAAGCGTCATTCTGCGTGGGGCCTGTGTGGGGAGGGTTAGCAAAAAAATGCACAATGGTATTTTGAAATTGGCGCTCTACGCCTTTGCGCTTGATGCGGATTTCCCGCATAGCTTCAAAAAAGCGGTTTTGTTCGTTATTGCTGCGAGCATTGTTGGCCAGTTCAAATAAAGAATCGTCAACGGCATCAAATGCGCCCTGCAGCAGATCTCCTAACCCGGCGACAACTGTGTCGCGAATGCGGGTAACCTCCACTGGAAGCGGTTTGCTGTTGCCCGCTTCTCTGTGTTCATGAAGGTAATGTATGCCGGACGGCTTGTTCATGGCCGACTCCTGTTTGCGGCTCAACCGGGTATGTAACCGAGCTTGACTGACTGTTTTTGATTATAGGATGAATTTACCGCATTTTCGGCTGTGTTAATATGCATAAAATCAGATATTGAACGAAAACAAAAAGAAAGGGTGCTCCTTGGGAGCACCCTTTGGCTTTTTGTTGGCATGCATGTGGAATTCTGGTATTCAGGTCACATATATTGGACCCACACCCATACTCCAGATCACTACGCTCATTGCAAGTAATGCAACGAACATAACCAGCCCGACGGTCAGCACTGCGGTGGCAAACATGAAGCCACGGCTTTCCGGAATCTTCATCAGGATGGGGAGCCCTTCATACAGCAGATATACCGCGTAGGCGATCGCAACCAGCCCGGCCAGCATATTCACCCAGATGTTGGGGTACACCGCGATCACACCGATCAGAAAAATAGGTGTGGCGGTGTAAGCCGCCATGGTAACCCCCCGAGGCGTCCTGTCGACAGCATCGTAAGTGGCTGCGAAGAAATCAATAAATTTACCGAGAATGAATATGCCCGCGAGCATGACGGCATAAAAGAGTACTGACAGAGTGAATGCGCTGCCGACTGACAGGCGGGTAACCTGCCCGTCGCCTATTTGCCAGCCAATCTGTGAGGTGCCAACGAAACCAGCTACGGCCGGTATCAGTGCAAGAAGCAGGACATGCCCCGTATACAGGCGAGCGACTGATTCAGATTCTTTCCGGATGGATTCCCACGCCTGGTCGGGATTGGTCAGAAGGCCAAAGGTATTTGTCAGACTCATGAATAAACTCCCACTGATTGTTGTTGTGTCGAGCTTATCCTTAGTGTTGTCAGAGGATTGATAAGCGTCAAGGTGCCGCTTAAACTTTGATGTTCTATGGGATTGAACAGGCTATAACCCAATCGCCTATGCGCGGGCGCCGGCCATCCGTGTCAGGTTATGGAGAGTGGCCGTTTCTTGCGTTTTACCGGGTGCACAATGGCAGCTTTTACCACATTGTCCTTGATTTGGAGAACTTCCACCCGGTGGCCGTCTACTTTCAGGCAGACGTTGGTATCCGGGATGTTCTCCAGGGTTTCCGTGATCAGGCCGTTGAGAGTCTTGGGGCCGTCTGTAGGCAGGTTCCAGCCCAGGGTTTTGTTGATAGTGCGCACGGCGGCTGTGCCGTCAATAATGAAGGTGCCGTTTTCCTGGGGGATAATGTCGGGGCTGGTGGCGGCATAGTCTGTTGTGAACTCGCCAACAATTTCTTCGAGAATGTCTTCCAGGGTAGCCAGTCCGAGAACATCGCCATACTCGTCTACCACAATACCGAACCTGCGTTTCTCTTTTTGAAAGTTGATGAGCTGGGTATTGAGTGGTGTGCTCTCAGGCACGAAGTAGGGCTCCTGACAAAGCTGCATAATCATCGCCTTGTTTATTTCGTCCTGCTGCAGCAATTTGGCTATGCTGCGCATATGCAAGATGCCCCTAATGTCGTTTATATCGCCTTTCAGTACCGGTAATCGTGTGTGTTGGCTGTTTCTCAGTTGTCGGAGAATCGTGTCGGTGTCGTCTTCCAGGTCTATGCCTGAGACTTCGTTGCGCGGCACCATAATGTCATTTACGGTTACTTTCTCCAGATCCAGAATGCTTACAAGCATATCCTTGTGCTTGGCGGGTATCAGTGCGCCGGCTTCATTCACCAGGGTTCTCAGTTCTTCCCGGCTGAGGTGGTCGCGGGCGGCGTCGCTCGCAGAAATTCTGAGAATTCTGAGAATAGCGCCTGTAAACAGATTGACCGCCCAGACAATGGGGTAAAGTATTTTAAGTAGCGGCCCTAATATATAGCTTGCCGGAAAGGCGATTTTTTCTGGAAACAGGGCTGCCAGGGTCTTTGGCGTTACCTCGGCAAAAATCAGAATAACGATGGTTAGTAGCAATGTGGCAATGGCAATGCCTGCATCACCCCAGATGCGAATGGCTATAACCGTGGCGATGGAGGACGCCAGAATGTTTACAAAGTTGTTGCCTATGAGGATGATGCCGATTAGCTGATCCGTGCGCTGCAACAATCCCTGCGCCCGCTTTGCGCCTTTGTGGCCCGTTTTCGCCATATGTTTGAGGCGATATTTGTTGAGCGACATCATGCCGGTTTCGGAACTGGAAAAAAACGCCGACAGCATGATCAGCCCGACCAGAATAATCGACAGCGCAGTAAGCGATGTACCGTCCAAACCAAGGGTGTCCTTATGTTGCTTACAAGTAGCGAAAGTAGGTTGTGATTGTGCCTGGTGTCAAGAGTGTGCGAGCAGCGGGCTAGCCACCTTTGTTGAAGACAAGTTCAAGAGCGAACTTGCTGCCGTAAAAGGCCACCATCAGGAGGGCGCAGCCAGCTAGTGTCCAGCGGCTTGCAGTCATGCCGCGCCAGCCTTTCGTATAGCGCCCGACAAGTAGCGCGACGAATACCAGCAGCGAAAGCAGTGAAAATACAGTTTTGTGTGCCAGGTGTTGCGCGAACAGGTTTTCTATAAACAAGGCGCCGGTCACAATGGCGAGGATGAGTATAACGACGCCGGCCCACACCATTTCGAAAAGCAGGGATTCCATGGTTTGCAGTGGCGGCAGATTGCGCACCAGCGCACTGTTGTAATTTTGTTTCAGTTGCCGGTTCTGGAAGTAAAGCAGTGTCGCCTGTATAGCCGCCAGGGAAAACAGGCTGTAGGCTGTGACTGACAACGCGATGTGAGAAAGGACACCATAGCTCTCATCAGAGACCACGCGGGAGGGCGTCTGCGTGATCAAGGTTGTAACAATGGTGAAAGCGGCCAGGGGGTATACGCCCAGGAAAAGGCTCTGAACCGGCTTTTTCAGGTTGAGCCCCAGCAGAAGAAAAACGATCAGCCAGGAAATTAATACGGAGCTTTTGAAGAGGCCAAAGTCTACACCACCATCATGGTGTACGGTTTGGGTAATCAGAAGCCCATGGGCGGCGAGCGCCAACATGCCTATAACTGTGGTGATCGCAATGTTACTGTGCACGCGTCCACGAAAGTGAAGCACCTGCAAAGCGGTGCCGATGCTGTACAGAAAAAGTGAGGTGACCGCGAGAATCAGCGTTCCCATGACTTCCTTATTAACCGCTGTGCTGGCTGGAGATCGACAGGCCTGGCTGTCGATTTGACCGGGTTGGTCGTTTCAGAACGATAGTCTGGTTATAATGTCCCTATTATGCAATAGGAATCAAGGAGCCAACGCTGGCTCTGAGGTATACGCACTCAATTTATCCGGGGTACGGAAGAGCAACATGTTTGAGAACCTCCAAGACCGACTTTCCGGCAGCTTGCGCAAGATTTCGGGTCAGGCGCGGCTTACCGACGACAATATAAAGGACACTCTCCGCGAAGTACGCAAGGCGCTGTTGGAGGCCGACGTAGCCCTTCCGGTAGTGAAAGATTTTGTTGAGGGTGTTCGTCAGCGAGCTATCGGGCAGGAAGTTCAGCGCAGTCTTTCCCCGGGCCAGGTGTTTGTAAAGGTTGTTCAGCAGGAACTTGAGCGGGTGATGGGCGAGGGCAATGAAACCCTCAATCTTGCCGTTCAGCCACCTGCGGTGATTATGATGGCCGGCCTTCAGGGGGCGGGTAAAACCACAACAGTAGCGAAACTGTCGCGTTTTCTGAAAGAGCGCCAGAAAAAATCCGTTATGGTGGTGAGTGCTGATGTTTACCGACCAGCTGCGATTCAGCAACTGGAGACGCTGGCTGGCGAAGTGGGCGTTGAGTTTTTCCCCAGTACGGCTGATCAGGACCCTGTCGCTATTGCTGAGGGTGCCGTTATGGCGGCCCGCAAGAAGCACATAGATGTTGTGATCCTCGACACCGCAGGCCGGCTGCACGTTGATGAACAAATGATGGGTGAGATTGGCCGTTTGAACAAAGCGGTCAAACCGATCGAGACGCTGTTTGTGGTTGATGCCATGACAGGGCAAGACGCCGCCAATACCGCCAAGGCCTTTAACGACGCCTTGCCGCTGACGGGCGTGGTCCTCACAAAGACGGATGGCGATGCCCGTGGCGGTGCCGCGCTTTCAGTGAGACATATCACTGGCAAGCCGATCAAGTTTTTGGGTGTGGGTGAGAAGTCCGATGCCCTGGAACCGTTTTATCCGGACCGGGTTGCTTCCCGGATCCTTGGTATGGGCGATGTGCTTTCCCTTATAGAGGATGCAGAGCGCAAGCTGGATCAGAAGAAGGCCCAGAAGCTCACCAAGAAGATCAAAAAAGGTAAGAGTTTTGACCTTGAGGATTTTCGCGACCAGCTTCAACAGATGAAGAGCATGGGTGGTATCGGTGGTTTAATGGATAAGTTGCCGGGCATGGGGCAAATGGCGCAGGTAGCTCAGCAGCAGGTCAATGACAAGTCCATGGGTCAGTTGGAGGCGATCATCTGTTCAATGACGTCAAAAGAGCGCCGTCACCCGGATGTGATTAATAATTCTCGTAAGCGCCGCATCGCAACTGGCTCTGGTACGCAGATACAGGATGTGAACCGTCTGCTCAAGCAGCACAAGCAAATGCAGAAAATGATGAAAAAATTTGGCAAAAAAGGCGGTATGGCGAATATGATGCGCGGTCTTGGTGGTATGATGCCGCCAGGCGGTGGCGGCGGTGGAATGCCGCCTATGGGTCGTATGTAAAAGGCCTTACATGGAAAACCTGGAAACAGTGGGTTTTCCTGTTTTCTTTGGCGCGTATTTAGCATAGAATAGCGCCCCTTTCGAGTATGGGTCTTCGCGTTAGCTACTATTGTGGTCGGCGTGGAACGTACAAAGTTCGTATAACAGAACAGGATATTGGTTAAATGGTAACAATCCGTTTGGCTCGCGGCGGCTCCAAGAAGCGCCCGTTCTATCATCTAACAGTCACCGACAGCCGCAAATCACGTGATGGCAGCTTCATCGAGCGTGTTGGCTTCTTTAACCCGGTTGCACAGGGCCAGGAAGAGCGTCTGCGCGTTGATCGTGATCGTGTAAATTTCTGGATTGGTCGCGGTGCACAGCCCAGCGATCGCGTTACGCAGCTGCTAAAGGCTGCTGAGTAAGTTTTACTGCCGCCGGGGGGTTGTATGACGCAGAATTCGCAGGAAACTGTGATCGGTCGAATCACCTCGGTATTTGGGGTCAAAGGGTGGTTAAAGGTTTATTCCTTCACCGACCCCAAAGAAGGAATACTTAACTATACCAACTGGATTCTGGATCTGGATGGTAAGCGTATTCCGGTAAAGTTTGAGGAAGGTCGTCGCCAAGGGCAGGCGATCGTTGTCAGGCTTAAAGGTATTAGCGATCGTGAACTTGCGCGCACTTATTGTGGTGCAGAAGTCAAGGTTCCAACAGCTGAGTTGCCCGAGCTCCCTGAAGGTGAGTTCTATTGGCGGCAGCTGCAGGGTCTTGATGTGTTTACGGTGGAGGGTGAATGCCTCGGGCATGTGGATCACCTGATAGAGACGGGTTCCAATGATGTGCTGGTGGTACATGCAACGCCAGGCTCCATAGATCAACGCGAGCGCCTGATCCCTTATCGACCTGACGAAGTTGTCCGGGAGATTAATCTGGCAGAGCACAAGCTGGTCGTAGACTGGGATCCGGAGTTCTGACGGATGTGGATTGGCGCAGTTAGCCTGTTTCCGGACATGTTCCAGGCGGTAACGGATTACGGGATAACGGGCAGGGCAGTGCGCGATGGTCTTCTGACCTTTGGCAGCTGGAATCCTCGTGACTTCACTCACGATCGTCACCGCACCGTTGATGACCGTCCCTATGGGGGTGGCCCCGGCATGCTGATGAAAATTCAGCCGCTCAGGGATGCCATTCACGCAGCGCGGGAAACGGCGCCAGGAAAAGCTTGCGTGGTTTATCTTTCACCCCAGGGTGAAGCGCTGAACCAGGCTGTGGTTGAGTCGCTTGCGGCGGAAGAACATTTGATTCTGGTAGCGGGTCGTTATGAAGGCGTTGATGAACGTCTGATAGCGGCAGAAGTCGACCGGGAAATATCACTGGGAGACTTTGTGCTCTCTGGTGGCGAAGTGGCAGCTATGGCTGTGATTGATGCGGTTACACGCCTCATCCCCGGAGCGCTGGGTCATGCGCAGTCGGCAGAGCAGGATTCTTTTGCTGACGGTTTGCTGGATTGTCCGCACTACACCCGGCCCGAAGTTTACGAAGGTCAGGCGGTGCCGGATATTTTGTTAGGCGGTCACCATGGTCAGATCCGGCGTTGGCGACTAAAACAGTCGCTGAGGCGAACCCGGGAGCGACGCCCCGACCTGTTGGAAAAACGGGTGCTTACGGACGAAGAGCGTGAGCTGCTGGGTGAGATTTTAAACGAACCGTGTGCCTCTGAATAATCAGGGCATTAAAAGATTAGGTATCAGGAGCATTACGATGAGCGGCAAGAACAACATCATCAATCAACTCGAAACAGAACAGATGACCAAGGAAACTCCTGCGTTCGCGCCGGGTGATACCGTGGTTATTCAGGTTCGTGTAACGGAAGGTGCCCGTGAGCGTCTGCAGGCGTTCGAAGGCGTTGTCATTGGTAAGCGTAACCGTGGCATGAACTCCTCGTTCACCGTACGGAAAATTTCTTACGGCGTAGGCGTTGAGCGTACTTTCCAGACCTTCTCCAAGCTGATCGATAGCATTACAGTGAAGCGTCGTGGTGATGTTCGCCAGGCCAAGCTTTACTACTTGCGCGAGCTTTCTGGTAAGGCAGCACGCATCAAGGAAAAGCTGAGCTGATCAGCAATTTACTGACCAGTTTTGCAGAAAAAAGGCAGCCCCAGGGCTGCCTTTTTTGTCTTTGGCGAGCGAGAATGTAACATTGCAAGTAGAAGCTTTCTGAGGGCAATGGTGTGAGAGCAGAGGATGAGTCTGTGATTGCTCGTTTTGTTGATGCAGTATGGCTTGAAGATGGCCTGAGTGAGCAAACCCGTCAAGCATACCGCAGCGATTTGCAGCGCTTGGCGGAATGGTTGGAAAGTCAGCCCGGGAGGCCGCTAATAGTTGAAACTCGGCGGGCAGATTTGCTTGCCTGGATGGCCAGTGGGCTTGCACAGGGGGTTAAAACCTCGACAGCTGCCCGTCGCCTCTCGGGTATGCGCCGTTTCTTTCGGTATTTGCTTCGGGAGAGGTTGGTTTCTGAAGATCCCACGTTGCGTATAGACAGCCCTAAATTGTCGCGGCGGTTGCCGGATTCCTTAACGGAGGAGGAGGTCGATGCACTTTTGGCTGAGCCGGACCCCGGTTTGCCGATTGAGCAGCGGGATAAAGCCATGCTGGAGATTCTTTACGGTTGTGGCTTGCGGGTATCTGAACTCACTGGCTTGCGGGTTGATCAGGTGAACCTTCGCCAGGGTGTGGTGCGGGTAGCAGGCAAGGGCGATAAAGAGCGTCTGGTTCCCTTGGGTGAAGAGGCAGTAGACCGGTTGCTTGAATACATGAAAGAGGGGCGTTTGGAGTTGCTTAAGGGGCAAGCCTGCGATGCGCTTTTTCCAGGCAGCCGGGCGGTGGCTATGACGCGACAGGCGTTCTGGTACCGCGTTCGTCATTACGCGGCACGCATCGGTATTCGTAAGCATTTGTCTCCTCATACACTGCGGCATGCCTTTGCAACTCATCTGCTTAACCATGGCGCCGACCTGCGAGTCGTTCAGATGCTGTTGGGCCATTCTGACCTTTCCACGACTCAGATCTACACGCATGTGGCGCGTCAACGCCTGCAGTCGTTGCATCAGACTCATCATCCCCGTGGTTGAATCCGGGAATTTTAGGTAAGGTGTTGCTTTGAACTTTTGTGGCGCCCAGGTGTCGCATTGTTTCGGCTGAATGATTCACTTCATGGCTAGTGTGATTAACCCCGCGAGCCCAATAAGTATCTGACTAAAAAGGTATGTTTGCCAGAATGAATGTAAAGCGTTTTTTTATGGTCGCTATGCTGGCCGCCAGCGTTCTGGGCTCGCCCTTCAGTGTAGCGGGAGGCGTTGAAGATAGCATTAGCGAGCGGCTCTCTGATTCTGTGCCTGGGCTGCAGATAACGTCTGTGCGCGAAACTGAAGCCAAGGGACTTTATGAGGTGCGAAGCAGCAACGGGGAAACTGTCTATACCACCTCGGATGGCCAGTATTTGTTAACCGGTGACTTGTTGAAAATCACCAGCAGTGGCATAGCCAACGTGACAGAGAGTGCGAGAGCCGGCGATCGGCGCAGCGCCATGAAGCGCTACGGCAGCAACGACGTTATCAGCTACAAAGCCAGCAACGAGAAAGCGGTTATTAGTGTGTTTACTGATATCGACTGCCCGTACTGCCGCAAACTCCACGATGAGGTGCCGCAGCTTAACGATTACGGTATTACCGTAAATTATTACGCTTATCCGCGCTCTGGACCGGGCACGCCTTCGTTTACAAAGTACGCTTCCGTATGGTGTGCAGAGGATCCGCAGGCCGCGATGGATTCCGCGAAAGCCGGTAAAACAGTTGCGACAACGACCTGCGACGATCCGGTACTGGCGCAGTTTGAGCTGGGCCGTCGGGTAGGCGTTACGGGCACGCCGGCCATTGTGCTCGAAGATGGTAATGTCGTGCGCGGCTACGTTCCAGCCCGGAATCTGGCCGAAGGCCTGGGCTTGCTCTAAAGCGTGGGTAAGGAGAGGGCACCCCTCACTGGTTTGTTCGTGTGACCCGCTTTTGGTTCAGGGCTTATTCAGCAGGCTCTGAACCGGTATACTATGCGGCCTTTCAGTGTCGCAACATCGCAATGCTGCAAAACTACAATTCATCAGCACCCCATCGGGATCAGAGGTGAGAGCTTGAAAGACGTCAGTGTCGGAATCTGCGGACTGGGAACCGTTGGCGGCGGTACATTCAATGTTATGACGCGCAATGCGGCGCTTATTGCGGGCCGTGCAGGTTGTAATATTCGTATTACCCGGGTGGCCAGCCGTCGTAATCGTGATGATATGGATCTTGGAGACGTAACCTTCAGTACCGAGATTTTCGATGTGGTGAATGATCCGGCTGTCGATGTGGTTGTTGAGTTAATCGGCGGTTACGACACCGCGCGGGAGCTTGTGCTGGCCGCTATCAAGAATGGCAAGCACGTAGTGACGGCCAACAAGGCGTTGATTGCCGTTCATGGTAACGAGATTTTTGAAGCGGCTGAAAAGGCCGGGGTTGTGGTTGCCTATGAAGCAGGCGTAGCTGGCGGCATTCCCGTTATGAAGGCCATTCGTGAAGGCATGGCGGCGAATCGCATCGACTGGATTGCCGGTATTATTAACGGTACAGGAAACTACATTCTTACCGAAATGCGTGCAGGCCGTGCCTTTGCTGAAGTACTGAAAGAAGCCCAGGATCTTGGCTATGCAGAGGCCGACCCAACATTTGACGTGGAGGGTGTTGATGCGGCCCATAAACTGACCATCCTGGCTTCCGCCGGTTTTGGTGTTCCCTTGCAGTTTGAAAAAGCGTTCACTGAGGGGATCTCAACGCTTACGCCTTATGACATCGCGCAGGCTGAGTTGCTCGGCTATCGGGTGAAGCACCTTGGTATTGCCCGACGCAGGGATGAAGGTATTGAACTGCGGGTACATCCAACTCTGGTTCCTCGCAGCCACCTGATCGCTCAGGTTGATGGCGTACTTAACGCGGTGCTTATGGAAGGTGACGCGGTAGGTCAAACCATGTATTACGGCCCGGGCGCCGGCGATGAAGCAACGGCATCGGCAGTAATTGCTGATATTGTGGATGTGGCCCGGATTGTGGCAAGTGAAGGCGCACTGCGAGTGCCTTATCTCGGGTTTGCGCCAGAGGCTATGGAAGACCTGGGCGTTCTCTCCATGGAAGAGATTCAGTCTGCGTACTACCTGCGCATCACCGCACTGGATCGCCCGGGCGTGTTGGCAAAGATCGCTTCGATTATAAGTGAGCACGGCATTAACATTGAGTCGATCATGCAGAAGGAGTCCGAGCTGAAGGATGGTCGTATTCCGGTGATCATCCTGACTCACACAGTGCAGGAACGGCAGATCAACCGGGCTATCGAAGAGCTGGAATCCCTTTCGGATATCGATGGCAAGGTTATTCGCATTCGCGCCGAGAATTTTAACTGAGAAAACCACAACCGACAGGTACGCACGTGAGATATATCAGTACTCGGGGACAAGCCCCCGCGCTGGGTTTTGAAGATGTTTTGCTCACAGGGCTGGCCCCTGATGGTGGCCTTTATGTCCCGGAATCGCTTCCGCATTTCAGCTTGGAGCAGATTCGAAGCTGGCGTGGCCTTCCGTACACCGAGCTGGCCCTCAATATCATGTATCCCTTTGTGGAAGAGGCCATTCCCGAGGCTGATTTCCGACAGATGCTGGATGACACCTACAGTGTGTTCGCTCACAAAGCCGTGGCGCCAATGGTGCAGCTTGACACCAATGAATGGGTGATGGAGCTGTTCCGTGGGCCCACTCTGGCGTTCAAGGATTTTGCGCTGCAGTTGTTAGGGCGTTTGTTGGATTATGTGCTTGAAAAGCGCCAGGAGCACGCTGTTATTATGGGTGCCACCTCCGGCGATACGGGGTCTGCCGCTATTGAAGGCTGCCGTCGTTGTGAGCATGTGGATATTTTCATTCTGCATCCCCACGAGCGTGTCTCTGAAGTGCAGCGCCGCCAGATGACCACGGTTAAGGGTGACAATATCCACAACCTGGCGATTCGTGGCAATTTTGATGACTGCCAGCGCATGGTTAAAGAGAGCTTTGGTGACCAGTCCTTTTTGGGTGGAAAAACCAAGCTGGCAGCAGTGAATTCGATCAACTGGGCCCGCATCATGGCTCAGATCGTTTATTACTTTCATGCGTCCCTGGCCCTTGGTGGCCCGGATCGCAGTATGGCCTTTTCTGTGCCCACTGGTAATTTCGGGGATATTTTTGCCGGCTACCTGGCGAAGAAAATGGGCCTGCCAATTTCACAACTGGTTATTGCGACGAATAAAAACGACATTCTTCACCGTTTTATGAGTGGCAACCAATATGAGCAGCACACCCTGGAGCACACGCTCTCACCGAGTATGGATATTATGGTATCCAGTAATTTTGAGCGCTTGTTGTTCGACCTTCATGGCCGTGATGGACTGGCGGTTAAACAGCTGCTGGAAAATGCAGCCAAAGGCCCCGTAAGCATCGCAGATTATCGCTGGAAACAGGCGCGCAAGCTGTTCGACAGTGCCGCGGTTGATGACAAAACCACCTGTGACACCATTCGGGGCGTCTATGAGCAGAACGAATATCTGCTGGACCCGCACACGGCTATCGGCGTGCATGCTGCCCGTGCCTGTCGCCGGGATGACCAGGTGCCGATGATTACTGTTGGAACGGCTCACCCGGCCAAATTCCCGGATGCCATCAGCGAATCCGGGCTGGCAGTAAAGCCAGAGCTTCCGGCTCACATGGCAGGTCTGTTCGAGCGTGAAGAACATTACACCGTGCTTGAAAACGACTGTGCGGGCGTTCAGGCCTTCATCGCAAAGCATTGGAAGAATACCTGACCCGGTATGACACCCAAAAAAATCCTACGCCGCCCCCAACCAGGAAACACTTCGGCCTGGGGGCAAAACCTGCCTCCCTTGCTTCATCGCCTATACGCCGCCCGCGGTGTTACCTCTGATGAACAGCTGAGCTATACCCTGAGACATCTCGCGTCGCCTTTTGAATTGCGCGGTATTGATCGTGCCGTTGAGTTGCTCACAGAAGCTATTGCACAAAATCAGAAGGTGCTTGTGCTCGGGGATTTTGATGCCGATGGAGCCACCAGTACTGCAGTTGCCATGCTCGGGCTTGGCATGCTGGGTTTGCAACGTATCGACTTTCGAGTACCGAGCCGCTTTGCGGATGGCTATGGCCTGACCCCCGGCATCATCGAGCGACTTCAGCATGAAGGGGAGTTGCCGGATCTGTTGGTGACGGTGGATAACGGAATCTCTGCTGTTGGGGGCGTGAAAGCAGCCCGTGATCTGGGCGTTAAGGTTGTGATCACTGACCACCATCTGGCGGGAGAAACGCTGCCAGATGCCGAGGCCATCGTGAACCCTAATCAGCCAGGCTGTGCTTTTCTCAGTAAAAATGCCGCAGGCGTGGGCGTAATGTTCTACGTGCTCACAGCGCTGCGCAAGAAACTCCGGGAGGCAGGTCGGTTACCACGGCCGGAGCCGAACCTGGGCAGCCTGCTGGATTTGGTAGCACTGGGTACCGTGGCCGACGTTGTGCCGCTGGATCACAACAATCGTATTTTCGTTGAGCAGGGTCTGCGCCGCATACGTATGGGCGCGGCACGTCCCGGAATTCTGGCGCTGTTGGAAGTAGCCGGCCGGGAATACACCAATATCAGCTCCACCGACCTTGGTTTCGTGGTTGGCCCAAGGCTTAACGCAGCGGGCAGGCTGGATGATATGAGCGTGGGTATCGCCTGTCTGTTGGCAGATAGCCCGGACGAAGCAAGGCGACTTGCTCGTGAACTGGACACCTTCAACCGCGAACGGCGCACCATTGAAAAAGATATGAAGGCCCAGGCGCAGGACCTGCTCGCGTCCATGTCGCTGGATCTTGAAGGCTTGCCATGGGGCCTGGCCCTGCTCGACCAGGATTGGCACCAGGGCGTTATCGGCATTCTCGCCGCCCGCATTCGCGAACAGACAAACCGGCCTACCATTGCCTTTGCCCCCGATGACAACGGCGTCGACGTAAAAGGCTCCGCCCGCTCTATCCCCGGGCTACATATTCGTGACGTGCTGGCGGTAGTTGATGCACGCCACCCAGGTGTGATGAAAAAATTCGGCGGTCACGCCATGGCTGCGGGCATGTCTCTGGCTCATAGTGATTTTGATACCTTCACTGACGCCTTTGATCGCGCGGTGAGGGATACGTTGACTGCCGCCGATCTTGAAGCTGCGATCACCACCGACGGGCCTTTGAATTCCACCGAATTGTCGCTGGAAACGGCGGCTTTGTTGAAGCGGGCAGGGCCTTGGGGGCAGCATTTTCCTGAGCCTTTGTTTGATGGCGAGTTTCGGGTGGTCAGTCAGCGTATTGTGGGCGAAAATCATTTGAAGCTGGTTTTACAGCCGGTTGATGGCAGCGAAATCATTGACGGCATTGCGTTTAATACTGGGCCAGAGGTTCCGGATTACACGCGCACCGGGGCTCGGGTGGTTTATAAGCCGGATGCCAATACCTTTCGTGGGCGGACGAATTTGCAGCTTTTGGTGGATTATCTGGAGCCGCTTTCTTAGTTGGCCCGTCTGTTGCGGGCGTACTCCCATGGCTGGCCCATGCTGATCAGCGCCTCCACGAAGCCAGAGAGCGACGGCTGATTTGCAGTCAAAAATCCGGTAGAATCCCGCCACAGATTTACTCACCATTTCTCAACGCGAGTAAGGTTTTCATGGAAATTAATCCCATTGTTACGAAGATTAAAGAGCTTCGTGAGCGTACTGAAGCGCTCAGGGGGTACCTTTGACTATGATCAGCGAAGTGAGCGGCTGGTAGAAGTAGAACGCGAAATGGAAATGCCCACCGTGTGGGACGATCCCGAGCGCGCGCAAGCGCTGGGTAAAGAACGCTCCGATCTGGATTTGATAGTAAGCACCATCGACAACCTTACAACTGGCCTGTCTGATGCAGAAGGCCTGTTGGAAATGGCAGTTGAGGAAGACGATCCAGACACAGCCACCGAGATCGAATCGGATCTTGGGGCGCTGGATGCCGAACTTGAGAAGCTTGAGTTTCGCCGTATGTTTTCTGGTGAAATGGATGCGAATAACGCCTACCTGGAAATTCAGGCCGGCTCAGGCGGTACTGAAGCTCAGGATTGGGCGAATATGCTGCTGCGAATGTATCTACGCTGGGCGGAAAACCGTGGTTTTAAAACAGAAATCGTGGAACTGCAAGAAGGTGATGTGGCCGGTGTGAAGAGTGCCACTGTTCATATTCAGGGTGAGTATGCGTTCGGTTGGTCGCGTACAGAAACCGGTGTTCACCGTCTGGTTCGCAAATCGCCTTTTGATTCCGGTAATCGTCGTCACACGTCTTTTTCTTCCGTAGTTGTCACGCCGGAAGTAGACGACAGTTTCGAGATTGACATTAACCCGGCAGATTTGCGCGTAGATGTTTATCGTGCCTCGGGTGCCGGTGGTCAGCACGTTAACCGTACAGAATCTGCGGTGCGTTTGACCCACAATCCAACGGGTATTGTTGTTGCCTGCCAGGCAGGTCGAAGCCAGCACCAAAACAAAGATCAGGCCATGAAGCAGCTTAAGGCCAAGCTGTATGAGCATGAGATGCAGGCGCGCAACGCAGAGAAACAAAAAGCAGAAGACGCTAAATCCGATATCGGGTGGGGTAGCCAGATTCGTTCCTACGTACTGGACGATGGCCGTATCAAGGATTTGCGTACCAAAGTTGAAACCAGCAGCACACAATCGGTGCTGGATGGTGATATCGACAAGTTTATTGAAGCCAGCCTGAAAATGGCGCTGTAAGCCGCGCCATTCCCAAGCCAACCCGGACACCCCGATTTTTCTAGTGAGCCAACATGACTGAATACACCAAGAATGCACCGCCAGAGGACAACAAGCTGATCGCCGAGCGCCGCGCCAAGTTGGCCGAACTGCGTGAGAGCGGCAATCCTTTCCCTAACGACTTCCGTCGCGATGCCACCGCCGCCGAATTGCAGGCTAAATACGGTGACTATAGCAAGGAAGAGCTTGAGTCTATGGACATTAAGGCTGCCGTTGCAGGCCGCATGATGCTAGACCGCAAGGCATTCAAAGTGGTTCAGGACATGACGGGCCGCATTCAGATTTATGCCACCAAAGATGTGCAGAAAGACACCAAACACTGGGATTTGGGAGACATTGTGGGTGTGCGGGGCACCCTGTGCAAGTCCGGCAAAGGCGACCTTTATGTGACTATGGATGAGTATGTACTGCTCACCAAGTCGCTTCGCCCGTTGCCTGAAAAGCATAAAGGCCTGACCGATACTGAAGCCCGTTACCGTCAGCGGTATGTGGATTTGATGGTGAATGAAGACAGCCGGCGCGTGTTCCATGCCCGCTCAAAGATCATTACCACCATGCGCCAGTTCTTTGCAGACCGGGAGTTTATTGAGGTGGAAACCCCGATGCTGCAAGTCATTCCCGGTGGTGCTACTGCCCGGCCATTTATAACCCATCACAACGCACTGGGTATGGATATGTACCTGCGTATTGCGCCGGAGCTTTACCTGAAGCGGTTGGTTGTGGGTGGCTTTGAGCGGGTCTTCGAGATTAACCGTAACTTCCGGAACGAGGGGCTTTCTACCCGCCATAACCCGGAATTTACCATGGTGGAATTCTATCAGGCCTATGCCGATTACAACGACCTGATGGATCTTACCGAGGATATGCTGCGCACTATTGCAGCGAATGTTCTGGGAAGCACCACAGTCGTGAACACACGCACACTGTCTGACGGCACAGAAGAAAGTGTCGAGTACGACTTTGGTAAAGCCTTTGAGCGTCTCACGGTTGTGGAGGCTATTCTGCGCCACGCTCCCGATGTGAAAGCTGAACAGTTAGCCAACGACGCATCGGCACGGCAGGTTGCAAAAGATCTGGGTATTCAGCTGAAAGCCGGCTGGGGACTGGGCAGAGTTCAAATCGAGATTTTTGAGGCGACAGCGGAGCATCGTTTGATGCAGCCAACCTTCATTACCGAGTATCCAAAAGAAGTGTCGCCGCTGGCCCGTTGCAAGGACAGTAATCCATTTGTCACCGAGCGCTTTGAATTCTTTGTGGGTGGCCGTGAGATTGCCAATGGGTTCTCAGAGCTTAACGATGCCGAAGACCAGGCAGAACGGTTCCAGGCGCAGGTAGCCGAGAAAGATGCCGGCGACGATGAAGCCATGTTTTATGATGAAGACTATGTAACAGCGCTGGAGTATGGCTTGCCACCCACGGCAGGCGAGGGCATTGGTATCGATCGCCTGGCCATGCTGCTGACTGATTCGCCATCCATCCGTGACGTCATCCTGTTCCCCGCCATGCGCCCCGAGCACAAGGTTGAGAACGCCGAAGGTAAGGCGTAACCATGACCCCGGCAGAGGTACTGGAAAGTTATCTCGAGCCTGGCCGGGGCTGGAAAGAACATCTCTGTGGCGAATTCCGTCAGCCCTACATGCAGGAGCTGGCGGAATTCCTGGCTGCTGAAGAAAGTGCCGGGAAGATTCTTTTTCCGGCCAGTTCCTGCTGTTTTAATGCCCTCAACAGCACCCCTCTGGATCAGGTGCGAGTTGTGATTCTCGGGCAAGACCCGTACCACGGGCCCAATCAGGCCCACGGCCTGAGCTTTTCAGTGACCCCTGAGGTGCCTACGCCACCGTCGCTCGTTAATATGTATAAGGAAATCCGGAGCGATTTGGGCAT
The DNA here is from genome assembly GCF_052091845.1 of Marinobacter sp. Classification (GTDB taxonomy): domain Bacteria; phylum Pseudomonadota; class Gammaproteobacteria; order Pseudomonadales; family Oleiphilaceae; genus Marinobacter. The sequence continues at coordinate 67,326 of NZ_JBQDCO010000001.1, forward strand.
TACGCCGCCGGATCATGGTTGTTTACAGCCATGGGCGCAGCAGGGCGTGCTGTTGCTGAACAGCGTGCTTACGGTGGTTCAGGGGCAGGCAGGAGCCCATCAAGGCAAGGGCTGGGAAATGTTTACGGATCGGGTGGTTGAAACCGTGAACCGGGAGCGCAAGGGTGTGGTGTTTCTGCTTTGGGGAAATCACGCCAAAAAGAAAGGGCGTCATATAGACCGCAACCGGCACCTGGTGCTGGAGGGGCCGCACCCGTCACCGCTCAGTGCGTATCGCGGCTTCTTTGGGTGCAGGCACTTCTCTCAGGCCAACGAGTGGCTCCGGGAGCAAGGGCAGCAGCCGGTAAACTGGCAACTACCCTGCAAAGCAGATCTGCAAGCCAGTTACTGAAGCAGCGCCATTGCCGCTTCCATCTGGGCGTTCAGATCTTCCTCCTCGTTCATATTCGCATTCGGATCAATGCCGAGGCGGTCGAACGCTGAAATATCAGACCAGTTCATCTCAGTCCAGCGGTGCTCAGAGCCGGCAACCAGTTGAAGGTGGGCGATCATCACCAGGTCTGCATAATCAGCCCTCGGTACTTCTCTGTGGAAGTTCGCGAATTCCAGTGGAACTGTCTGCAAGTCTTTCGGGAAGTCCCACTTTTTGAGAATGGCGGCGCCAATTCTTGGGTGCAGTTCCTCAATAACGTTATCCAGCATAATGCCGCTGATCTGCACCTCTTCGTCTTCTACGTAGCGAAGGATGGGCAATACGCCGATCAAGTGTACCAGGCCCGCCAATGTGGCCTGATCCGGTTTCAGTTTGGTGTAATGTTGTGCCAATACGTGGCAAATACCAGCCACCTCCGTGCTGGTCTGCCAGGTTTCGCGCAGGCGCTTGTCGATCATGTCTGAGGTTGCCTGAAACATTTGCTGCATGGCCAGGCCCATGGCCAAACTGCTGGTGTAGGCCATGCCGAGCCGGCTTACGGCCATGTTCAGGTTCTCTATCGCGCGGCTCCCCCGAAAAAGCGGGCTGTTGCAAACGCGGATGATGCGCGCAGACAGTGCGGTGTCGTTGCTGATTACCTTAACCAGGTCACCAATGGCGGAGTCTTCTGACTCGGCAATTTCGCGCACCTGAAGCGCTGCTTCAGGCAGTGTAGGGAGCACCAGCTTGTCGTTTTCAATGGCGGCTGTAAGGTCCGCTTTAATGGTTTCAGCGATATTCGACATGATTTGGTAAGGATCCGCTTGTCAGTTCAGGGGCGGTTGCGGTTTAGGGCAGCCCCCTGAAAATCAGAATGATGAACGCTATTTATAACAAATTTTGACCAGCTTGCCTGTCAACTTATGTATCTTCAGGTGCGCTGCTTTCCCGTTCGGGCACGCTGTATGGCAGAGGTTTTAGCTGCAAGGCCACCTCTGGCAGGCCATCCACGCTTAATTCTCCCTCGGCGGCATTATGCCTGATGACTGCCAGCAGTTCGCAGGAGCCGTCGCGGAAGCCGACTGCGTTAACCACGTCTCCTACTGAGCGCTCGCCCGCCATAACGGAGGCTCCGGGTGTGGGCAGAGTGGCAGCTTTAGCTATGTGGAAGCGGAACAGGCTTTTTTTGAGCTGCCCGAGAAAGTGCATCCGTGCGATCACTTCCTGGCCGGTGTAGCAGCCTTTTTTGAAATGCACACCTCCCAGGTGTTGCCAGTTAAGCATTTGCGGCACGTAGGATTCACTAATCGTGGTGTTTAGTGTGGGTACGCCCGCCGCAATTTCCGATGCCTGCCAGTCAGCCAGGGATTTCTCCGGGACATCGTTTGGTTCCAGGTCGCTTGCCCCGGGTTGCCACAACTCAAAGCGCGGCAGCCCTTCGCCGGTATTTTCGGTCCGGATCAGGAATCCTGAACCCAGTGCCAGAGTGTCTCCGGGGGAAGCCAGGCTGCTCAGGTCGTTACCCTCAAGACGAAGCGCAGCTTCATTGCCCAGCAGCCCCGTAATGTGACCCTCGGTTTGCGCCGTCATCGATGTGCCACGAAAGAGCATCATGTATTTGCGTAGATGAGTCATGATCGACTCTGCCATCTCAGACGGCAGATCCATCAGTATGTCGTCGCCATCTCTGACCAGTCGGGTCAAACAGTACGCTCGGCCCTTGGGTGTAGCGCCCGCTGCGCGGGGTGAAGTGCCGGGTTTGACATCGTCAAGATTTTGACTTAACTGGCCCTGAAGAAATTTATCGGTGCCCGGGCCTGAAATTCGAACCAGCACTCGATTGGTTAACAGAATGCGACCCGAAGCCGGTGGTGGATGCTCGGCTGATGCGTAAACAGGCGTGGCTGAAACAGGTGTTTCTGTACCAGTCATGGAAATACTCCGGGCAAAATACTATGCAAATGATTACTGAGCGCGGCCCAGTCGGAACCACATTCTCAGGCGACGAAACGAATCCTCTGATACGTTACCGGTAACCCGCGTGTCAGAGAGTAACACAACCGGGTATGAGGTAAATCTGGAGGCGACTGGTTGCAGTTTCAAGAGTACAAGCTTTGAGCTGAGACGGCTTGAGGCGCTGGCGTTCACCGCCAGGACCTGCCCGTTACCCAAACGTGCGTAAAGGGTGTTCTGGTTCAGCTGCAGGCCCAGAACGGCTGACGGCCCAGACAGTAACCCGTTTAACCGATATTGGAATACAGCGCCTGCTAAGGTAAGTGGCGTTAGCGCATACATCCAGTGTTTGCCAGAGGCGCCGGCAATCAGTAGGAATATACTGGCGATTAGCCAGGGCGCTGCGGCCAGGTAACCCGCCGCAACACAGCGCGATAGCGTTAGTTCAGTCTGGCTGGACACGGGCAAGGATGATGTCGACGATGCGTTGAAGGTCCGTATCGTCTGGGCGGCTGCGCTGCATGAACCACTCGAACATGTCTGTATCTTCGCAGGCCAGGAGTTTTTTGTAGCGAGCCTGATCTTCTGTATCCAGAGCCCGGTAGGCTTCTTCCAGGAAGGGGATCAGTAACACATCCAACTCCAGCATACCCCGGCGGCTATGCCACCAGAGACGGTTGAATTCGGAGTTGTCCGCATGGGCTTTTGGGTCTTGCATAGTGATTCTCTTGGTTGTTCTCTTGGCAGCTGTCTTTATGGAGATGGCGTTCTGTACGTGGTTGGCATTAATAAGGTATCACGGGCCTCGTGCTGTAGTCCCGGGTAATCCAGCGTGTAATGCAAACCACGACTTTCCTTGCGTTGCAGTGCTGAGCAGATAATCAGGTCAGAGACGGTGACCAGGTTTCTCAACTCCAGCAGGTCGTTGGTAACCCGGTAGTTGTTGTAAAATTCGCCGATTTCTCCTGACAGCAGATCTACTCGGTGTTTTGCTCGCTGCAGACGTTTGGTTGTGCGCACAATACCCACGTAATCCCACATAAAATGTCGCAATTCGTCCCAGTTGTGGGAAATTACCACGTCTTCATCGGAATCCCGTACCTGGCTTTCATCCCATGCAGGCGCGTCCGGCGACTGCGGAATGTCAGACTCCCGGCGCGCAATGTCTGCGGCCGCTGCCCGACCGTATACCAGGCATTCAAGTAGCGAGTTGCTAGCCATGCGGTTGGCGCCGTGCAGCCCGGTGAAACCGGCTTCACCTACCACGTAAAGCTGATTGATGTCGGTTCGCGCCCGTTCGTCGCTGACAATGCCGCCACAGGTGTAGTGTGCCGCGGGTACCACGGGAATGGGCTCGCGGGTGATGTCGATGCCAAGCTCGAAACACTTTTCATGGATGGTTGGAAAATGATGCAGGATAAAGTCTGCCGGTTTATGGCTTATGTCCAGCAATAGGTGGTCCGCGCCCAACCGTTTCATCTCATGGTCGATAGCGCGAGCGACGATGTCTCTTGGTGCCAGCTCTCCACGTTTATCGAACCGATCCATGAAGCGCGAGCCGTCGGGCAGTTTGAGCAGGCCGCCTTCACCTCGCACGGCTTCGGTAATCAGGAACGATTTGGCATGAGGGTGATACAGGCAGGTTGGATGGAACTGGTTGAACTCCATATTGGCTACGCGGCAGCCGGCGCGCCATGCCATGGCAATGCCATCTCCGGAGGCACCGTCCGGATTTGTGGTGTAACGATACGCTTTGGAGGCACCACCGGTCGCAATCACGGTGAAGCGCGACCGGAACAATTCCACATGGTTGTCTTCAAGATTCAATATATAGGCGCCAACGCAGCGGTTGCCCGGTAGTGCCAGCTTGCGATGGGTGATTAGATCGACAGCGACACGGCCAGACCTGAGCTCAATGTTAGGCCGTGCCTGAGCCTGGGTAGTTAATGTTGTAGATACCGCGTGCCCTGTGGCGTCGGCGGCGTGAATAATGCGCCGGTGGCTGTGGCCGCCTTCGCGGGTCAGGTGAAGTTGGGCGTCTGTGTCCCGGGTAAAATCAACCCCTGTTTCTATGAGCCATTCAATACTCTTTTTACTGTGCTCTACAGTAAATCGCACGGCATCTTCATGGCACAAGCCTCCGCCGGCAACAAGCGTGTCCTGGACATGGTTTTCGGAGGAATCCTTGTCGTCCAGAACAGCAGCTATGCCGCCTTGAGCCCAAAGCGTGGCACCACTGCTGATGTCGGCTTTGCTCACAACGCATACCTTCAGGTGTGGCGGAAGGTTAAGCGCAACGGTCAGGCCGGCAGCGCCGCTGCCGATAATAAGAACATCGTATTCGTAGGATTGTGGCATTAGGTTGTGGTCGCGGGCCATAATGTAGAGGCGTATTGAACTAAACTTTACGCTTGCTGTCTATTTGGCCTGACGGATGATCAGCCTTTCGGGTTGCGTCGTCCATTCTGTAAACGGGCACCGGATAGAGAGTATGAATCATCAAACACTCGCATTGGCCGGCAAACCGGCCACGAAACCGGAGCGTACCGGCGCAGTGCCCATGGCCCCCAATACTGAAAAAAAGGCTGAGCAGTCAGATCGCCAGACCGATCTTCAACTTGTTCGCAAGGTTCATAACGGCGATCGCGCAGCCTTTGATTTGCTGGTTGTTAAATACCAGTCGAGGGTGGCTTCCATTATTAGCCGGTACGTGTATGACAGCCAGGAGGTCCTGGACCTCGCACAAGAAACGTTCGTTAAAGCCTACCGGGCTATTGATCGTTTCCGTGGGGACAGTGCCTTTTATACATGGCTATACCGCATCGCAGTCAATACCTCTAAAAACTACCTTGAATCCCGGAATCGCAGGCCTCAGGGAAGTGTGGATTCTGCTGAAGCCGAAAATTATGATGACGGCCGGCGCTTGCGCGATATTGCCTCCCCCGAGCGATTGCTTCAGCGCGAGCAGCTGCAAAAGGAGCTGAGCAACGCAATAGCCTCCTTACCGGAAGAGCTGCGGTCTGCATTTTTGTTGCGAGAGTACGATGGGCTTAGTTATGAGGATATTGCAGGCATCCTGGAGTGTCCTATAGGAACTGTGCGATCGCGTATTTTCCGGGCTCGAGATGCTGTTGATAAGCACTTGGGCCCCATGCTAAATCATTCTGTGACGTAATTATTGAGGGTGCATCCTATGGATGATCGTCTCCGAGAAACACTGTCTGCCATGATGGACGATGAAGCCGATGAGCTTTCTGTCCGGCGCCTGCTGTCCCGTGAAGATCAGAGTGACGTGCGGGCGCAGTGGCAGCGATGGCAGGGCATTAACGACCTGATGCACAGAGGCCACTCGCCGGCAGATGGTGTGGATATCAGTGCGGCGGTTCGTGAAAGACTGGAGGGCCGTACGCCGGTGTCAGTACCTGGCGTTACTGTTGCTCGTAAAGCGCCGCAGGGGTGGCGTTGGCCAGCATTGGCAATGATTTCTACGGCCTTATTGGTGGGCTTTGGTGCCGGTGCCGGGTGGGAGTCTGGCGAATCTTCACCCGAGGCCCTTGCGTCAGCACCGTCGACAGACACACCTGCTGCCCGTTCAGCCGAGGCCTCGCCGGTCCAGGAGGTTGCCTTGCAAGGGCTTGATAAAGAACAGTGGGAGTACATGAACCGCTATCTTTTAGAGCATGCCCAACACAATAGTGTGGGTGCCGGTCAGGGCTCGGTGGGTTATGCCCGTCTTGTGAGCGCTGGTGGCGGCCACTGATTGAGAGTCATGAAAGTACCCATGAGCCAAAACCGCGACTTCTGTTTCAGTATGCCGAGCCTGCCGATAACCTGGCTCATTGCGCTCGTGCTGGTTCTGGCTGTGCCCATTGACGGGGTAGCAAAGGAGAAAACGGCCGCATATTGGCTTGAGCGGTTGGGGCCTGCTCTGAATATGACCTCTTATCGTGGCGTGTTTGTATACGCGAGGGGCGCCAGCGTACATTCCATGCAAATAGCCCATCGGTTCCATGACGGTATTGTTGAAGAACGCCTTGTTTTGCAGGATGGCGGCAGCGGTGAGATTGTACGCCGAGGCATGGATGTGGTGTGTGTGTTGCCCGAACAAGGCAAAGTGCAGCTGGGGCATATTATCCCCTCCGGGCCGTTTGCGGAGGCGTTTACCCGACAGCTGATTCCGGTAAGCCGGTGGTACCGTGCCGAACGGCAGGCTGACGACCGTATCGCGGGTTATGATGTGGTAACCGTTGCATTGACTGCAAAAGACCCCTATAGGTACAACCATCGCTTGTGGCTTGAAAAAGCCACGGGCCTGTTGGTAAAAAGTCAGGTTCGGGCTTCGAACGGTGAAGTACTGGAGCATTTCCAGTTCACTAACCTTGAGATTACCAATGATATTCCTGATAACGAGTTCAAAATTCGCTCAGAGGGGCGTGAGGTTTCCCGCTCCCTGGACGATGCCGGTTCCCGGGACGAATTTTCAACCGCTGCGCGAATGCATGGCTGGCATTTAGACTGGCGCCCGGAAGGTTTCGAGCCTGCTGCAGCGCCCAGCTCCCGGAAGGGGCAAGCGGTCGCGTTTTCGGATGGGCTGGCGGCATTTTCGGTGTTTGTCGAGCCCACGGGATCAGTGCGCATGCCCACGGGTGCTTCTCGCATCGGGGCAACCACTATCTATATGCGTCAGTTGCAGCGCGGGGGCAGTGTGTTTCGGGTCACGGTTGTGGGTGAACTGCCACCCATGTCGGCTCGCAAAGTAGCCGAATCCGTACGCATTGACGAAGCCTTTGGGCTGGGCGGAGCTGAGTAATGATTACAGAATCGGGAAAGGTGGTTGCGGTGACGGGTGAGCATGCCTGGGTTCAGACTATACGCGCCAGCGCTTGCCAGAGCTGTTCGGCGCGTAGCGGCTGCGGGCAGAGAGTGCTGGCCTCAGCAACAGGTGGCAGGGCTAATCAGGTTCGTGTGTTGAATTCTGCGAATGCCAGTGTGGGTGAAGAAGTGACCCTTGGCATTGATGAAAGCGCTCTCCTTGGTGCTTCGCTACTGGTATATGCGCTTCCACTGCTGCTCATGGTGGCTGCCAGCATGGTAGGGCATCATCTGTATAGTGGTAATGATTTTGCCGCTATGCTGGGTGCGGTTGCAGGCCTTGCATCGGGGTTTGTGTTAAGCCGACAATTACAGCTCCGGGGTGCTGACAGTTACGAGCCGAGACTGCTCCGGGTAAACCGTATCCCGGTCGGGCCGGTTATTCATTCCGACTCTTTAACATGATACACAGAGGAATCTGACATGCTGAGGACTACAACCGCGGTTAGTCAATTTTTTTTGGTCTCATTTGTACAGAAGACTGTTTTAGGGGCCCTGTTCGCAACTATCCTGATGGCCTGGAGCCAGGCTGGCCTGGCGCAGGAATTACCGGATTTTACCGGGTTGGTTGAGGAAAATGCCGACGCTGTAGTTAACATAAGTACGACGAGCAGCGCACCGGCCGCTGGAAGCAAAAAATTCCACGGCTTGCCTTTCGATGAGCGACAGCTTGAGCAGCTGCCGGAATTCTTTCAGGAGTTCTTTCGCGGGCCTCAGTCACCCTATGGTCGTGGGCCGGGTAAACCCCAGCCACGTCGCTCCATGGGGTCGGGGTTTATTGTGTCAGCTGATGGTTATGTGTTGACCAATAATCATGTGGTTGAAGATGCCGATGAGATTATTGTCAGGCTCAATGATCGCCGTGAACTGCCAGCAACATTGGTCGGTACAGACCCTCGCTCAGACATGGCTGTTTTGAAGATCGAGAACGGGGACGATTTACCTGTTGTGAAAACAGGGCGCTCCAAAAACCTCAAGGTAGGTGAGTGGGTGTTTGCCATAGGTTCACCGTTTGGCTTCGATTACACGGTTACAGCTGGCATTATCAGCGCGCTGGGGCGTTCGCTGCCATCCGAAAACTACGTTCCGTTTATCCAGACCGATGTCGCCATTAACCCGGGCAACTCCGGTGGCCCACTGTTCAATCTTAAGGGTGAAGTGATCGGGATTAACTCGCAGATCTACACCCGTTCTGGTGGTTTCATGGGAGTTTCTTTTGCTATCCCCATTGACGATGCCATGAGCGTGTTTCGTCAGATTCGCGACAAAGGCCTGGTGTCTCGCGGCTGGCTGGGTGTGTTGATCCAGGAGGTGAATCGTGATCTCGCGGAGTCCTTTGGTTTGAAGCGCCCAAGGGGAGCGTTGATTGCAGAAGTGATGGCCGGCTCGCCGGCCCTGAAGGGCGGCTTGCAGTCTGGCGATATAGTGCTTGAATACGATGGCGAAGATGTCGAGCGCTCGTCTGATTTGCCGCCTATGGTGGGGCGCACACCTGTGGGTGAAACCGCGCGCCTTACTGTTCTTCGTGGCGGAAAAGAAGTGACACTGGATGTAAAAATTGGCCAGTTGCCGGACGAAAATGGGGCTCAGAGTGCGGCCCCTGCCGAGGGTGATTCGTCCACCGCGCCTCTGGGGCTTGTGGTAGAGCCATTGCCTGCGGACCTGGCTGATTCTGTTGATGTTTCTGGCGGTGTTGTTGTGACAGCCGTAAACAAAGGGCCGGCCTACGATGCAGGCATTCGGGCCCGGGATATAATCACCGAAATAAACCGGGAACCTGTCTCATCCGTTGATGACTTTCAAAAAGCGATCAAAGCGCTGCCAGAAGGGCGTGCTGTATCTGTTCGTATAGTGCGCCAGGGCAGAGCCATGTACCTGGTATTGAAACCCTGATAGCGTTAGCCTGACTGGTCGTTGTGCTATCGCTGGAAAGCCTCCATGCCTGATGTTACAAGCGACAGGTCTGGAGGCTTTTGCTATAGTGCTCGCCGTCAAAAACAGGTACGGCCACGGAATGGACCAGATTAGCTGATGAATAGAAAAGACCTCCCCCTCCTGCAGCTTTTAAAGCCTCACAATGCCTGGGTCGCCTGGCTGCTTCTGGTCCTGGCAATTGCCATAACCCTTTTATTCTGGCAGTTTTCAATTCTGTTGGTGGAGGACCGCACCGAAGCCAGATTTCGGACGCAGTCGCTGCAATTAAAAACCGCTATTGAAGAGCGTTTGCTCAACTATGAACAAGTGCTTGCAGGCAGTGCTGGCCTTTTTTCAGTCGCGGGTGATGTGTCCCGTGAGCAGTGGAGCGAGTATGTTCACAAGGTTGACATCAATCGTTATTACCCGGGCATTCAGGGCATAGGGTATGTTGAACGCATTGGCGTGCGGGAAATGGCCGACCATATTGCATCGGTGCGCGCAGAGGGTGTTCACAAGTATCTGGTAAAGCCACTGGGAGTGGGACCGTTTTACTACCCAATGGTATATCTGGAGCCCGGAACGGAAAGGAACCGTAAAGCATTAGGCTATGATGCCTTCAGCGACCCGGTCCACCGCAAAGCCATGGAGCGGTCTCGGGATGATGCCATTCCGACGGTAACCGCAAAAGTGGTTCTGGTGCAGGAGGAGCTGGCGGAAGGGCAGGCAAGTTTTCTGATGTATTATCCGGTGTATCAGGGTGGAGAGGTGCCGGATGTGCAAGCTGAGCGTCGCAGGCTGCTGGCAGGTTATGTGTTCAGTGCGTTCCGTATGAATAACCTGCTTGATGGCATCGTGGGGCTGATCTCGCCCTTTCTTGATGTTCGTATCTACGACAACGGAGTGGTTTCTCGCGAAAACCTGATGTATGGCTCAAACCTTGGCTCGTTGGATAACGAGTTCAGTTTTGATATGAGCCAAACCGTAAGCCATGGTGGGCGGGACTGGTTGCTGCAAACCCGCTCGACGCCTGCCTTTGATTATCTCGCCTCAGATCCGCGCCCATCCATTGTGCTTGGCAGCGGTGTGGCGATAAGCCTGCTGCTTTTTATGGTAGCGCTGGTATTGATTCGCTCGCGTCTGCTGGCCCAGATCAGCGAAGGCCGTTACCGCGCTATTACCGAAGGGGCGGCCAACGTAACGCTGGTTATGAATGAAGCGGGTGTGCCGCTCTACTCCAGCCCGTCAAGCTTCGACATTCTCGGGTTTGATCCGGGAGAGGTGCAGGGGCTTGCCCTGGAAAATCTGGTTCACGAAGACGACTGGCCCTTGCTAAGACAAGGTTTTGACGACGCGATTCAGGCCCCGGGCCAGCAGATGCCGGTTATCCGGGCGCGCATTCGCGACGCTGCGGACAACTGGCGTGACATGGAAGGCACCTATACGGACATGTTAACGGTGCCCGGCGTGAACGGGGTAGTGTTAAGCCTGCGCGATTTGACCCAGCTGAAAGCGGCACAGGCCGAGCTGCACCGCTTGGCATTTTATGATCCGCTTACAGGGCTTGCTAACCGCCAGCTGTTTCGTGATCGCCTTAACAATGTAGTGAGTCGGAGTCGCAGAAGCGGAGAGCCTGCCGCCTTGATGTTCCTGGATCTTGATGGCTTCAAGCGCATTAACGACACCCTTGGCCATGATGCTGGCGATGAACTTTTGCGGCAAGTGGCGCAATGGATTGAGGGCTGTGTGCGTGAAGAAGATTCCGTGGCCAGGCTTGGCGGTGATGAGTTTGTGGTTCTGCTGTCGCAAGTGAGTGGCACAGATGCCGCTGCCAAGGTTGCAGAGGCCATTCTGCGCCGGCTGTGTCAGCGGGTTCGGCTGAACGATCATGAAGTGGGCATTACCGTAAGTATTGGTATCACCATGATTCTTCACGATAGTGAGGACCCGGGCGCACTGATGAAATTTGCCGATCTGGCTATGTACCGGGCAAAAGAAATGGGCCGCAACACCTACCAGTTCTTTACGCCAGCCATGAATATCAAAGCGGCACGCCGGCTGCTGCAACAGGAAGAGCTGGCGGCTGCTCTGGATGGTGAGCGTTTTGTTCTTCATTATCAGCCCAAGGTCGATTTGGTCAGTGAGCGGGTGATTGGTGTGGAGGCTTTCCTGCGTTGGCACCACCCGGAAAAGGGTCTGGTCTCGGCGCAGCAGTTTATCGGCCTGGCAGAAGAAACCGGGCTGATTGTGCGTTTGGGTGAAATGGCGCTGCGCCAGGCGTGTATTCAGGTGCAAGCATTGGAGCGCGCTGGATTTGAAGATCTGAAAATGGCCGTTAATCTGTCAGTCAGGCAAGTTACCGATACCCATTTCCTTGATATGATTAGACAGGTGATTACCGAAACGGGTGTTTCCCCTGAGAAGTTGGAACTGGAAATGCCGGTGGAGTTGTTGAATGAAGACGCGCGCATGTTGCGTGAGCTTTTGATATCGCTTAATGATCTTGGGGTTTGTCTGATTCTGGACGATTTTGGCGCTGGTGCCTGCTCTCTAGTGGCGTTGCAGCAGCTCCCTCTGGATGTGATAAAAATTGATCACCGTTTTATACGCGACATTCCGTACAATGTCAGCGCGACCGATGTGGCCTCCGCAGTTATTGCGCTGGCACGGAAATTACACCTTACCGTTGTGGCAGAAGGTGTAGAAACACCACAGCAATTGAGCTTCTTGAAATCCGCCGGGTGTACACAGTGTCAGGGTAATCTGTTTAGTTACCCGCTGGATGAAGATGCGTTGATTGGTTTCCTGGTTCGGCAGTATGAAAGGCCGCTTATTTCCGGATCATAGCAATGGCGGCCGGTAAACGGTAAAATCACGCCGGCCCCGGATCCTGACAGTGATCTCTCCGGGCTCAATCCTTTGTCTTTTTATGAGTATTCATTGTCTGTGACTGAACTGAGCCGAATCCGTAACTTCTCCATCATCGCCCATATTGACCACGGCAAATCTACCATTGCAGACCGTTTTATCCAGGTTTGCGGGGGATTGACTCAGCGGGAAATGGCCGCTCAGGTGCTTGATTCTATGGATTTGGAGCGAGAACGGGGCATAACCATTAAAGCCCAAAGCGTTACGCTGAATTATAAAGCCCGGGATGGTCACGAATATAAGCTTAATTTCATTGATACACCGGGCCACGTGGATTTCTCCTATGAGGTGTCCCGATCCTTGTATGCCTGTGAAGGCGCGCTTTTGGTTGTGGATGCCGGCCAGGGCGTTGAAGCCCAGTCGGTTGCGAACTGCTACACCGCCATTGAACAGGGGCTGGAGGTTGTTCCGGTTCTGAACAAGATGGATCTGCCCCAGGCGGAGCCAGAACGCGTGGCGTCTGAAATAGAAGATATCATCGGCATTGATGCTTCAGACGCAGTGCGATGCTCGGCCAAGAGCGGCATGGGTGTTGAGGATGTTCTGGAAGATCTTATTGCGAAAATTCCAGCGCCCCAGGGGGATCGTGCAGCTCCATTGCAGGCGCTGATAATCGATTCCTGGTTCGATAATTATCTGGGTGTTGTGTCCCTTGTCCGGGTTACCCAGGGCGTTATGAAAAAAGGTGACAAGGTTGTTATAAAATCCACGGGCAAAGCGTGGAACGCGGATAAGGTAGGGATTTTCAACCCGAAACCCCATGACACCAACATATTGGAAGCGGGTGATGTGGGGTTCATTGTGGCCGGCATTAAAGATATTCACGGGGCACCGGTGGGCGACACGATTGTGCACCAGAAATTCGCCGAAGAGACGCCGATGTTGCCGGGGTTCAAGAAAATTCAGCCGCAAGTGTATGCGGGGCTGTTCCCGGTAAGTGCAGACGATTACAACGATTTCCGCGACGCGTTGGAAAAACTTACCCTCAATGACGCCTCCCTGTTTTACGAGCCTGAGAGCTCCGATGCGCTCGGCTTCGGCTTTCGCTGTGGCTTCCTGGGCATGTTGCACATGGAGATTATCCAGGAGCGGCTGGAGCGTGAGTACGATATTGATCTGATTACCACTGCGCCCACGGTTATATATGAAGTGCTGAATCGTCAGGGTGAGACCTTGTCAGTAGACAGCCCCTCAAAGTTGCCGGATATTGGCTCAATCGAGGAAATGCGTGAGCCTATCGTAGAAGCAAACATTCTGGTGCCCCAGGAGCATTTGGGTGGCGTAATCGCCCTGTGCGAAGAGAAGCGCGGTGTTCAGAAGCACATGCACTTTACGACAAACCAGGTGCAGTTAACCTATGAATTGCCCATGGCTGAAGTGGTTCTGGATTTCTTTGATCGAATCAAATCCGCAAGTCGGGGGTTCGCGTCGCTGGATTACCACTTTGTGCGTTTTCAGCCGGCCAACCTTGTGCGCCTGGATGTGCTCATAAACGGCGAGCGAGTTGATGCACTGGCGCTAATCGTTCACAAGGATCAGTCCCACTACAAGGGGCGTCAGCTTATCGAGAAAATGAAAGAGCTGATCCCCAGGCAAATGTTTGATATTGCAATCCAGGCCACCATTGGCAGTCAGGTTGTCTCCCGCGTGACCGTTAAAGCGTTGCGCAAGAACGTGACCGCGAAGTGCTACGGAGGCGATGTCAGCCGGAAGAAAAAGCTGCTTCAGAAGCAGAAGGAAGGCAAAAAACGTATGAAGCAGCTTGGCAATGTTGAAGTGCCTCAGGAAGCGTTCCTTGCCGTATTGAAAGTTGATAATTAAAAGGCACCTTGATGGATATTGATTTTCCACTGGTTTTGGTGGTTTTGACCTTCGCGTCAGGGCTGATCTGGCTGGCAGATATAGTGTTTTTGCGCCCGCGTCGTCTCGCAGCATCTCCGGTGGACGGTGGGGAGGAAAGTGACGAGCCCAAAGAGCCATACCTGGTTGATCTCAGTCGTTCGTTTTTTCCGGTTCTGTTGGTGGTGCTGGTTCTCAGATCGTTTCTTGTGGAGCCGTTCCAGATTCCCTCTGGCTCCATGTTGCCAACGTTAGAAGTCGGTGACTTTATTCTGGTGAACAAGTACGCCTATGGCCTGCGTCTGCCGGTGGTTGGTACCAAGGTGCTTGATGTCGGGGATCCGGAGCGGGGCGATGTTATGGTCTTTCGCTACCCCGAAGATCGCAAGACTAACTACATAAAGCGTGTGATAGGCCTCCCCGGCGATACGGTGCGATACAATGACAAGCAGTTGTTTATTAACGACAAGCTGGTCGAAAGTGAGTTTGTTGTACGCCTGCCGCCGGTGGAGGTGCGCCGGGAGAGCCTGGGTGGGGTTGAGCATGATATTCTCCTCACCATGGGGCGTTCTGGTGCAGCCGGAGAGGGTGAATGGACGCTCCCGGAAGGCGAGTATTTCATGATGGGTGACAACCGTGATAACAGTAACGATAGCCGGTATTGGGGCACGGTTCCGGACGAACTGATCGTGGGTAAAGCCTTTGCAATCTGGATGCACTGGGAATCTTTCACCAGTTTGCCTTCGTTCAAGCGTGTTGGCGGCATTGAGTAATTCTGACTATATTGGGGTTCAGTGGTAATGAAAAAAAATAACCTCTCCACAATGGGGAGTCAGGGTGGTGCGTCTGCGCTTGTTGTCCTGATTATGGTGCTGTTTTTTGGTGGTTTGCTCACCCTGGTGATCAAGGTTGGGCCTGCGTACCTGGATGACCTGACGATTCAGGAGGCCATTGAAAGCCTGGATGGTACGGATGGGTTGTCACAAATGGGGCCGGCCCGGGTTCGCACACTGATCAATAAGCGATTGAGCGTTAATAATGTTCGCGGCTTTAATGCCAAGGATATTTCGGTTGAGAAAGACGGCGATCTTGTGGTGGTCAATGTAGACTACGAAGTTCGTAACAATTTCATGCGCAACCTGGATACCGTGGTTCACTTTCAGCACCGATACGAGATGAAGGGCCAGTGAGTTCGCAACCGGATCTGGATCAATTACAGCGGCGCATTGGGTATCAATTCAAGTCGCCAGAGCGCCTGATGTTGGCGCTTACCCATCGCAGTTATGGTAACCAGAACAATGAGCGCCTGGAGTTTCTGGGTGACTCCATCGTAAACATGGTTATTGGAGAGTATCTGTTCCTGAGTTTTGATAAGGCACGGGAGGGGCATCTGAGCCGCTTGCGAGCGCGAATGGTGAAGGGTGTTACTCTGGCCGAGATTGGTCGGGAGTTCGAGTTGGGAAGCTATATGCGGCTGGGCTCTGGCGAGCTGAAAAGCGGTGGTTTTCGCCGTGAGTCCATTCTTGCCGATGCGGTAGAGTCTGTTATTGGCGCTATTTACCTCGACAGTGATTTTTACACCTGTAGAGAGCAGGTGTTGCGCTGGTTCGAGCACCGGTTAACACAGCTTGATCTTCAGGATACCCAAAAAGACCCGAAAACCCGTTTGCAAGAGTATCTGCAGTCACGGCAGTTTCCATTGCCCAGGTACGATGTTATTTCGGTGGATGGAGAGGCGCATAGCCAAACATTTCATGTGTCCTGTTTACTGTCATCGCTGGATCGCAAAACCAGTGGCGTAGGCAGTAGCCGCCGCGTAGCGGAGCAGGAGGCTGCCCGCAGCGCGCTGAAACAACTCGGCGTGGAGACTCCCTGATGAATGATATTACTCGCCCTGAGAATCCCGACAGCCGTTGCGGCTTTGTCGCGATTGTCGGGCGCCCTAATGTGGGCAAATCGACGCTACTGAACCATATTCTTGGGCAGAAGCTGAGCATTACTTCCCGTAAGCCTCAAACCACACGCCACCAGGTTCTGGGCATCAAAACCATGAATCTGGTGCAGGCAATTTATGTGGATACGCCAGGCATGCATGAGGAAGAGCCCAGGGCTCTGAACCGGTATATGAACAAGGCAGCCACCTCGGCGCTTGTCGATGTGGACGTTGTGGTATTTGTGGTGGATCAGCTTGCCTGGACAACCGCAGATGAGCTGGTTCTGGAAAAGCTGAGCAGTCTCAAGTGCCCGGTCATTCTGGCGGTGAACAAGGTAGACCGGATTGAAAAACGGGAAAAACTGTTGCCGCACCTCGACATGCTTTCCAAAAAGCGGGATTTTGCAGAAATGATCCCCATGTCGGCGCTGAAAGAGAATAACCTGGAGCCACTGGAGGCGGCGGTGGCCCGCTTCCTGCCTGAGAGCATACATTTTTACCCGGACGACCAGATAACTGATCGAAGCGAGCGCTTCATGGCCTCGGAAATCGTTCGCGAGAAGATCACCCGTCAGCTCGGTGATGAGTTGCCATACTCTGTGGCTGTAGAAATTGAAGAGTTTAAACGCGACGGCAAAACACTGCATATATCTGCTTTGGTTCTTGTGGAGCGAGAAGGGCAGAAAAAAATCATAATCGGCGATAAGGGCGAGCGTATGCGGCGCATTGGCCAGGAAGCCCGGATCGATATGGAGCGACTGTTCGATAGCAAAATCATGCTGCGGCTCTGGGTGAAGGTAAAACGTGGCTGGGCAGACAGCGAGCGCGCACTGAAAAGCCTGGGTATGCACGACCGCTGAGGCCTGCCCCCTGAGGCACTATGAGAAAAGGAGCACAGGAGCAAGAGCCTGCCTATGTGATTCACCGTCGGCCTTGGCGGGAGACCAGTCTCCTGGTGGATCTGTTCTCCCTGAATCACGGTCGCATAACCGTGATTGCCCGCGGTGCCAATGCTAGTAAAAGTGCGCTCAAGGCACAGTTGCAGCCCTTTCAGCCGCTGCTGCTGGGTTGGGCAGGGCGTGGCGACCTGAAGACCCTGACTCAGGTAGATGTACGCGACGGCCCCGCGCTGCGCCGCACCGTGTCTCTGTACAGTGGCTTGTATCTGAATGAGCTGGTACAGCGGGTACTACCGCAAGCAGATCCTCATCCCACACTCTTTGCCGCTTATATTGAAACCCTTGGTTTGCTTGCCCAAACGTCGGATGTAGAGCCGGTGCTGCGGAAATTCGAGCAGGCGTTTGCAGCGGCCCTGGGCTACGATTTCGCCTGGGGCCTGGCGATGGATACTGGCGAGACGGTCAGTGCCACCCAGGCTTATTGCTATAATCCGGAACAGGGTATTGTATCTTCGGTTGCTGCCGGGGTGCGATTGCGAAACCTGCCCGGAGACGCTCTGCTGGCCCTCGCCGCTGGCGATTTTGAAAGCGCCGCAAGTCGGCGTGTGGCAAAGCGGGTTATGCGCGTACTCACAGATTTTCTGTTGCAGGGGCGCCCACTAAACAGTCGCAGTCTTTTCACTCACCAAAGGGGAGAACGCCATGAATCCTAGAGTATTGCTCGGCATCAATATTGACCACATTGCCACGCTACGTGAGGCCCGGGGAACGCGCTATCCCGATCCGGTACAGGCGGCTATGGTGGCGGAGGAAGCCGGGGCAGACGGCATTACGGTTCACCCCCGGGAAGACCGGCGTCATATCCAGGATCGTGATGTATTGTTGCTCAAGGATGTGCTGCAAACAAAAATGAATCTGGAGATGGCGGTGACCGACGGCATGTTGAAGTTTGCCGAAAAGGTTCAGCCTGAATGTGTGTGTCTGGTTCCGGAAAAGCGGGAAGAACTAACCACGGAAGGCGGGCTTGATGTTGTAGGCCAGGAGCAGCGTGTGGCGAGAGCCTGTGAGCGTCTTGCCAGATCAGGCGCGGAAGTTTCGCTGTTTATCGATCCGGATCCGGCACAGATTGATGCCGCAGCACGCTGTGGCGCCCCGGTAATTGAGTTGCATACGGGGGAATACGCCGAGGCTGTGGGTGCCGTAGCGGTAGACGCTGCGCTTGGCACGCTGATCGACGCTGTGGCCTACGCCCGTAAAAAAGGGCTGATTGTGAATGCCGGCCATGGCTTGAACTATCACAATACGGAGCGCATTGCGGCAATTTCGGGTATCAATGAGCTCAACATTGGCCACGCTGTGATTGCCAGAGCCGTGTTTTGTGGCTTAAAAGAGGCAGTCCGGGATATGGCTGCTATTCTTGATCGGGCTCGTGGCCGAGCCTGATCCACTCCGGCGAGGGCGTCATCAGTGGGTGTTGGTCTGCTGGTGGTGCTGCCGGAACATCCGCTGCCAATCGGTCTGATCACTCCATATCTGCAGTCTCTCAATGGCCGAGGCCAGCTGTTTTTTTTGTAGCTCTATGTCGGGTTCCGAGCATTTGAGTGCTGTTTCCAGCCGACTGGCAGCAGTTCTCAGTTCCGGAACCCCACAGTAGCGGGTCGCACCATGCAGTTTATGCACGCATTCCAGCAGGCCGTCCAGATCGTTCTCGTTCCATAGTCGCTCAATAGTATTAAAATCTGGCGAGAGCTGCTCCAGCAGCATGCTGAATAATTCTTCTGCTAAATCTGTTTTGCCTGCAGCCAACTGAATGCTCTGCTCTACGCTCACGCAGTCACGCTGCATTTTGCGAGTGGAGGGACGCAGGGCACGCCTGGTATCCCGGATTTCGGGCAAAGGGATTCGGCCAGCCTCGCCGACGCTCTGGCATTGGTAGCCGGTACACTCAAGTATGGTGTTGGCCAGTTGTCCGGCACTGATAGGCTTGGGCAGATAACCATCAAACCCTTGCTGAGCCAGACGATCCTGCTCATCAGCTAAGGCGTGTGCGGTGAGTGCGATGATGGCTGTTCTGTGATTGTTGCCATCCATTTCGCGAAGCCGGATTGTGGTCTCCACCCCGTCCATTCCCGGCATTTGAAGATCCATAAACACCAGGTCAAATGATTTTTGCCGAGCTTTGCTGAGAGCTTCAAAGCCGCTTGAAGCGCCTTCCGCATCTATCTGGTAATCCTGCAGTAGTGTCATGACCAGTTTCAGGTTGGCCTCGTTGTCGTCCACGGCCAGCACTCGCGGCGCATTGACAGATGAGGGCAGGTGCGCGTTATGGTTCTGGCGCTGAATACCTTGTCCAGCGGTGTGAATGCCGTGCACTAATAGCAGCAGTTCGTCATAAAGGGCCTGGCGGCATACCGGTTTGGTCAGGTGGCCACTGGCCAGGCCTGATAGTGGCGTGTCTTGAATTTCCAGAGTGGGCGTAAGCAGCAGTGTGCGGCAATCACGCTCAATTTCCAGAGTTCGCACCAGCTCGCAGTATTGGCTTGAATTAAGGAGATGGCGGGTAATTCCGATAATGGCTGCGGCATAGCCTGACTGGCTCTTTTGTGCTTCCTCAATGAGTTCTTGCATGGCGCCAGGTGAGGCAGCGCGGTCTACTGTCATGCCCCAGTCACGCAGGAGATGCTCCACGGCAAGGCCGCAGGTTTTCTGGTGTTCTAAATAAATGACTCGCTCGCCCCGCAGTGCGTCTCTGGGTGCGACTGCCTCTCCGCTGGAGGACAGTTCCGGTGTTAGGGTAAACCAGAATGTAGAGCCTTTGCCCAGTTCGCTTTGCAAACCAATTTTGCCCCCCATTTCTTCTACCAGGCGCTTGGATATAGCCAGGCCGAGGCCCGTGCCACCATACTGTCGCGCCGTTGAGGCATCTGCCTGGCTGAAGGCATTAAACAGAGACTGCTGTTGTGCCCGGGAGAGCCCTACGCCGGAATCGGTAATGCTCAGGCGCAGGGTGGCCTTGTTGTTCTCTGAGTCTTCGTCTTCAAGACCTACACGCAGTACTACCTCGCCGGTTTGGGTAAACTTGATGGCATTGTTAACCAGGTTGGTAATGACCTGTTTGACCCGCAGGGGGTCGCCCATGATGCTATCCGGGGCATCGTTGTACACCAGTGGCACAAGGTCGAGGTTTTTGCTGTGCGCAGCCGGGGCCAGCATGACCATCACTTCTTCCACGATATCCCTGAGCTGGAAGGGCACCCGGTCCAGGATGAGCTTGCCGGCTTCGATCTTCGAGAAGTCCAGAATATCGTTAATGATGGTGAGCAGAATTTCTGAAGACTTGCGAATGGTGCTCAGGTGGTCTCTCTGTTGACGAGGCAAAGGGCTTTTTAACAGCAACTCGGTAAACCCGATAATCCCGTTGAGGGGCGTTCGTATCTCGTGGGACATGTTAGCCAGAAATTCAGATTTGATGCGGCTGGCCTCTAGCGCCTCCTTGCGTGCAAAATCCAGCTCTATGTTCTGGATTTCGATGGTCTCTAAAGTCTCTCGCAAGTCTTCCGTTGCCTGATCAATATTTTGCTGCATTTCTGCCTGGGCTTTGCTCAATTCTTCAGCCATGGCGTTGAGGCCGGATTCAAGCTGTTCGAACTCCGGGCCGGCACCTGTGTGAATACGCGTATCAAGCTTGCCTTCCTTGAGCTTTGCCACAGCCTCGTTCAACTCAAACACCGGCCCGGTGAAGGCTCGGCTTAACCGGAGTGCAACCAGAAGGCTGAACATAACCCCGCCAATGACCAACAACAAAGAGATCAGCAGTGCCTTGTATGTTTCTTTCTCAGTGCGAGTATGGGACATCTCAATGGCTACCCAGCCTAAAGGCTGACGTTGCTGCAAGGCAGACTGCCGGGTGTCCGGGTCCGTCATGGACTGGATCATCAGATCCTGAAGGAAAACCGGTGTTACAAAACGGGTGCTGGTTGTTTTGGAAATGCGGCTGGCTTGCTCGTTAGCCAGATTTTTGCTGTCAAAACTATCGGAACTGCCTGGACCAGTGTGCAGTAAACGCTCTCGATTGCTATCGAAGAAAGTAATCGAACGCACATCCTGCTCTTCAAGCAGGGCGTTGGAGAGGCTGCTTAACAGGCTGCGATTTGCAGTAAATAAACCGTACTCTGAGCCAGCAGAAAGCTGACGGGAAAGTGATTCGCCGCGATCCTTCAGCAGGCTTTCAATATTGTTAACCCAGCTGTAGGTGAAGAATAGCCCCAGCATCAGGGTGGTGAGAAGGGTGGGAATCAGAGTTACCACCAGCACTTTTTTCCGAATGCCCCAACGTCGCATACGAGATTCCTGAAAATAACTTAACGCCGCCTTTTAATGCGGGCTACGTCCTTGTGATTTTAAGTGGCCAGGACACGGTTGGTTTGAGTATCCGTGACGGCCAAATCGATAAGCACACTATTCATATAGCCGTCAGTCATGGTTTTAGCGAGAAGCTGTATTGGGCGACCGGGGCCATAAGGCGTATCATGCCAACCCAAAAGTGTACCACAGGGTTCTCATATGCATTTTCCCACGATTGAAGATTATGTCGGGCATACGCCTCTGGTTCGATTGCAGCGCCTGCCGGGCGATACCAGCAATATCATTCTGGCCAAGCTTGAAGGCAATAACCCCGCCGGCTCAGTAAAGGATCGGCCCGCCATGGGAATGATCCAGGAAGCCGAGCAGCGCGGTGAAATAAAACCGGGCGATACGCTGATTGAGGCCACCAGCGGCAATACCGGTATTGCGCTGGCTATGGCTGCGGCTATTAAGGGGTACCGTATGGTGCTCATTATGCCGGCTAACATGAGTGAAGAGCGTCGGGCATCCATGAAGGCCTATGGTGCAGAGATTATTACGGTCAGTAGCGAGGAGGGCATGGAAGTCGCCCGGGATATGGCGCTGCAGATGGATGCCGAAGGCAAGGGCAAGGTGCTTGATCAGTTCAGCAATCAAGACAACCCACTATCGCACTACCGTACCACAGGCCCGGAAATCTGGGAGCAGACAGCAGGGCGGGTCACCCATTTTGTCAGCTCTATGGGCACAACCGGGACCATAATGGGCGTTTCCCGGTACCTGAAAGAGCGTAACCCTGATATCAGCATTATCGGCCTTCAACCTCAAGAGGGCGCCTCTATTCCTGGTATTCGTCGCTGGCCTGACGCCTACCTTCCCAGTATATACGATGCAGCCCGTGTGGATGAGGTGATCGATATCGGCCAGCAAGAAGCAGAGGACACGATGCGAGCTCTGGCAGAACAGGAAGGATTATTCTGTGGCGTATCGTCTGGCGGCTCTATTGCTGCCGCGCTTCGGTTATCAGAACATGTTGAAAACGCCATTATTGTGGCGATTATTTGTGATCGCGGCGACCGCTATTTATCGACCGGTGTATTCTCCGGCGCCTAAACCTGACGACAGCAAGAGAACAGACTATGAGCAGACGACGCAGGAAGTCACTTCCTACGGAACCCGTGCGCTGTGATGTGGAAGCCCTGAGCCATGATGGCCGTGGCATAGCTCGTCAGGACGGCAAAGTCCGGTTCGTGGATGGCGCCTTGCCGGGTGAACAGGTTATGGCCAAAGTGGTGTCCAGCCGAAGCAAGTTTGACGAATTGCGAACGCTTGAGGTGCTGGAGCCGGCACCTGACCGGCAAACGCCTCCCTGTGAGTTTGCCGACCTGTGCGGAGGCTGCAGCCTTCAGCATATGAGCAGCGATGCGCAGATTCGCTTCAAGGAAAATACCCTGCGTGAACAGTTTGCGCATTTCGGCGGCATAGAACCGGAAGAGTGGATTGCTCCTTTGCGCCCACAAAGCACGCTGGGGTACCGTCGCAAGGCACGCATGGGAGTGCGCTATGTCAGAGCACGAGAATCGGTGCTGGTAGGGTTTCGGGAGAAACGCAACAGTTTTCTTACAGATATAGATCGTTGCGTTGTGCTGGATCCGCGTATTGGTGAGCGCATTGTTCCGCTGCGGGAACTGTTGCACAGCATGGATGCCTACACTCGCATTCCGCAAGTGGAAGTGGCCTGTGGCGACGACGCAGCCGCGATGGTTTTTCGCAATATGGATGATCTGAGCAGTGGCGACAGGGAAAAGTTGGTTGGCTTTGGCCAGGCTCACGATTTGCACATTTATCTGCAGCCCAAAGGGCCGAACACAGTTCATCGTATCTGGCCGGAATCTGCGGGTCGGGATGATGAGCGCCTGAGCTATCGGCTGAATGCGTTCGATTTAACCATGAAGTTTCATCCCATGGATTTTACCCAGGTCAATGCAGACATTAACAAGACTATGGTAAATAGAGCTGTGGAGTGGCTGGATGTGCAGCCAGGCGAACGAGTTCTGGATCTGTTCTGCGGCTTAGGTAATTTTACTCTGCCGCTGGCGCGCAAGGGCGGCCAGGTCGTTGGCGTGGAGGGCGACGATGCCATGGTGGTTCGAGGTCGTGAAAATGCGGAACTGAACGGGCTCGAAAATGTGGCATTTCACGGCGCCGATTTGCACGGCGATTTCACCAGCCAGAGCTGGGCGCAAGAAGGCTTCGATAAAATTCTTATCGATCCACCACGCTCGGGTGCCGAAGATATTTGTAAATACCTGACCGCGTTTGGTGCCCGGCGTATTGTGTATGTCTCCTGCAACCCGGCCACTCTTGCCCGGGATGCAGGTGTAATGGCCCGCAATGGATACCGCCTGGTACGTGCAGGTGTGATGGATATGTTCCCTCATACCACGCATGTGGAGTCTATCGCGCTGTTTGAGCGGAGCTCACACTGACTGCTGTGCGTAGCAAAGGATCGCTGCGGGAAACCTGAGGAATACCAAGGTAGATATGGTAAAAGTTCGCGAAAATTACGCAATGACTGGCGATGGCCAGGTCGATATCGAAGGCTGGGTGCAGCATATTGCCTCGCAGACTTGTCTGGAGGATGTGGAGCAGTTTCGCAGGGCCTGTGAAACTGCCGCCGAAATTGACCTGCAGGCATTTCGGGAAGATCGAATGTGGGTGCCGGGCTCCAGCAGCTTCCGAACCGGCCTTGAAATGGCTCAGGTGCTTGCCGAGTTGCGCCTGGACCAGGTTAGCCTGGTTGCCGCGATCCTCTACCGCGCGGTGCGTGAGGAGCGGGTCGGCCTTGAGGTTATTCGCAAGGAGTTTGGTGACGAGATAGCAGGGTTGATAAATGGCGTTCAGCAGATGGCGGCCATTTCCTCTATCCATCACCCCCTCAAAGGCAATGTGCTTGGGCAAAGCGAAGGCCAGCTGGACAATGTCCGTAAAATGCTGGTTACGATGGTTGATGACGTTCGGGTTGCTCTGATAAAGCTTGCCGAACGTACCTGTGCCATCCGGGGTGTTAAAAATGCGCCGGAAGAAAAGCGCATGCGAGTTGCCCGCGAAGTATTCGATATTTACGCGCCGCTGGCTCATCGCCTGGGTATCGGGCATATCAAGTGGGAACTGGAAGACCTCTCGTTCCGTTACCTGCATGAAACCGCATATAAAAAGATTGCCAAGCTCCTGGACGAAAAACGCCTTGACCGGGAGGGCTATATCCGTCGTGTGATAGAGACCCTGCAAGGGGAATTGAAAGCGTCCGGAATAGAGGCTGAGTTGGCTGGGCGGGCCAAGCATATCTACAGCATCTGGCGGAAGATGCGCTTGAAAGGCATAGATTTTTCCCAGGTATACGATATACGGGCTGTGCGGGTGCTGGTACCGGAAGTACGGGATTGCTATGCCGCACTTGGCATCGTGCATACGCACTGGCGGCATATTCCAAACGAGTTCGACGATTACATTGCCAACCCCAAAGAAAACGGCTACCAGTCTCTGCATACGGCGGTGATAGGGCCGGACGGCAAGGTAATGGAAGTGCAGATTCGCACCCATGCCATGCACGAGGATGCAGAGTTGGGTGTGTGTGCTCACTGGCTTTACAAAGGCACAGACAAAAGCAACAAATCGGCTGGCTATGACGCCAAAATCAACTGGTTACGGCAGGTGCTGGAATGGCAGGAGGAGCTGGGTGACCTCTCCGGGCTGACGGACCATCTTAAATCCGATATTGTTTCGGACCGGGTCTACGTTTTTACCCCCGAAGGGCATGTTGTCGATTTGGCCCAAGGTGCTACACCCATTGATTTCGCTTATCGGGTTCATACCGAGGTCGGCCATGCCTGTCGTGGTGCGCGGGTAGACAGTCGAATTGTGCCTCTGACATACCCGTTGAAGACCGGTGAGCAGGTGTTCATTCTTACCTCAAAAAACAACCCCGGGCCCAGCAGGGATTGGTTGAACCCCAGCCTTGGCTATCTTCGCACAACCCGGGCGCGGGCCAAGGTGACCCACTGGTTTAAACAGCAGAATCGCGAGCGCAACATATCAGATGGTCGCGCCATTATTGATGACGAATTCCGGCGCCTGTCTTTGCACGATGTCGGCCTGGGTGAGTTGGCGGCAAAAGTGAACTATCACAGCGCTGATGATATGTTTGCCGCCATTGGTGCGGGTGACCTTCGTCCTGCGCACGTTGCCAATACAGCTCAGCAAATGCTGGAGCCAAAAACCGGGCAGCTTGATCTGAAGCTTGCGGCCCAGCGGCGCAAGCCTTACGACACGGAATCGGATATTCAGATCGTGGGCGTGGGCAAGCTGAAGACACAAGTGGCCAAGTGCTGTAAGCCACTACCTGGTGATCCTGTTGGCGGGTATATAACAATCGGGCGGGGTGTAACCGTTCACCGCCAGGACTGCCTTACGTTTCTCAATCTGCAGGAAGTTGAACCCAACCGGATTATTGAAGTGAGTTGGGGGAGCGAACAGATTTCTGTTTATCCGGTGGATATAGAAATTGAGGCTTATGACAGATCCGGTCTGCTGCGGGATATAACCCAGGTACTTTCGTTGTCCAAGAGCGATGTTCTATCCCTTAATACGCTAACGAACCGTGATGACAATATAGCCACCATGATCGTCACGGTGGAGATATCCAGCCTGGAACAGTTAGCACGGTTACTGGCACAGCTCCGTAACCTGCCGAATGTTATTGACGTCAGGCGCAAGCGCTCATGAGTTATTCTATTGACGATTTGAAAGTTCTGATGGCCAGGCTGCGAGATCCGCAAACCGGTTGTCCCTGGGACACCAGGCAAACGTACCGAAGCATTGTTCCCCATACCCTGGAAGAAGCTCACGAAGTGGCAGATGCCATCGAGCGGGAAGACTACAGCAACCTGAAAGACGAACTGGGAGACTTGCTGTTTCAAGTTATTTTCTACGCCCAGATAGGGGCCGAGGAGGGTCGTTTCAGTTTTGATGCTGTGGTCGACAACCTCGTACGCAAACTTGTGCGTCGGCACCCTCATGTGTTTCCCGAGGGTACGCTGGAAAGCCGCATAGACCCGGACAACCGGCCAAGTGAGGCCTGGATCCGGGAGAGTTGGGAGCGAATCAAAGCCGAAGAGCGGGCCCGGAAAAACGCGGAAGGCAGCGTAGCCTTGCCTGGCCGGCTTGACGATATCGCACGGGCTCTGCCTGGCATGGTGCGGGCGGAAAAGCTACAGAAGCGAGCCTCAAGATACGGGTTTGACTGGCCCAACGTAGACCCGGTATTCGACAAACTTCACGAAGAAATCGACGAATTAAAGGAAGCCTGGCAAGCCGCGGAATCCGGACAGGGTGATCACGACGCCGTTGAAGACGAGTTGGGTGACCTCTTGTTCGTGTGCGTTAATCTGGCGCGCTTTATGAAAGTGAACCCGGAGCAAGCAATTGGGCGCACCAATCATAAGTTCGAGGCGCGGTTCAGGGCTATCGAGCAGGTATTGCAACGGCAAGGTCGCTCGTTTGAAGATGAGTCCCTTGAGACCCTTGATGAGATATGGCAATCCGTCAAAGGCGTGGAAAAGAAACGTTAGTGGTTCTGTCTCTCCCAAACGCCAATAGACTTTCCCTGTAAATTCTTAGTATCGTGAGTTTACCTTGTCTCCGTCAATTATAAGGGCGCCAATGTGACCGAGCTACACCCTGATCTCCGTGAAAATGTCCGTATGCTGGGCGAACTGCTGGGCCAGAGTATCCAGCGCCACCCTGGCCAGGGCTGCTTTGAGCTTATTGAGGAAATCCGGGCTGCTGCAAAATCCGACCGCCAGCAGGAGAGCGGCTCAGGCCAGCGCCTGGTTAACCTTCTTGGCAAGCTGCGCGATGATGAACTGTTGCCTGTTACCCGAGCCTTTAACCAGTTTCTTAACCTTGCGAATCTGGCTGAGCAGTATCACGGCATACGTCGCAGACGCGACCATCACTCTGATCTTATGGTTGAGCCGTTAGCTGATGTATTCGAACGTCTGAAGCGTAGCGGTGTCAATTCAGACGACTTGCACCAATGCGTAGCCGACATGCGCGTGGAGTTTGTGCTGACAGCTCATCCTACGGAAGTAGCGCGTCGCACGTTGATTATGAAGTACGATGAAATGTCGGAGTGTCTGGCCAGCCTGGATCACGATGACCTGTTACCCGATGAAAAAGACGCGATTACAGGGCGTTTGTCGCGATTGGTGGAAGAAGCCTGGCATACGGATGAAATCCGCCATGAGAGGCCCACAGCGGTTGATGAGGCCAAGTGGGGATTTGCGGTTATTGAAAACAGCCTTTGGCAAGCGTTGCCCGGGTTTCTTGGCGATCTGGATACTGCGCTTCAGGACGCAACCGGGAAGGGGCTGCCGTTACAGGCGTCGCCTGTACGCATTGCCTCCTGGATGGGCGGCGATCGTGACGGCAACCCGAATGTTACCCATCAGGTAACCCGCAAGGTGTTCCTGCTGGGGCGCTGGATGGCCGCCGATCTTTTTCTCCGTGACATCCAGTCGCTCAGGGCAGAGCTTTCCATGTGGCAGGCCAGCGACGAACTGCGCAACCTTGCCGGTGAATCCCGGGAACCATACCGGCATGTACTCGCCGAGCTACGGGACCGGTTGATCAAAACCCGCGACTGGGCCGAGTCCCGGGTGAACGGCGAGCCTGCGGATACCAGCGGTATTCTCTTCGAGAACGACGATCTGACGACTCCGCTGGAGCTTTGCTATCGCTCACTCGTTGAATGCGGGCTTGAGCACATTGCCAGCGGCGCGTTGCTGGATACGATTCGCCGCGCACATACCTTTGGTTTGCCGTTGATTCGTCTCGACATCCGCCAGGAAGCAACCCGCCATGCGGAAGCAGTTGCCGAAATCGTAGGCGATCTTGGCCTGGGCGATTACCTGTCCTGGTCTGAAAAAGAACGCCAGGCATTCTTGGTGCAGGAACTTCAAGGGCGCCGCCCGTTGGTTCCCCGAAACTGGGAGCCTTCCGCCCAGGTGCGCGAGGTGCTGGACACCTGTGAGGTGGTGGCGAAGCAAACGCCGGAAGCGCTGGGCTCTTATGTCATCTCAATGGCCAGTCAACCCTCTGATGTGCTAAGTGTTATTTTGCTGTTGCGCGAATCAGGCATGAAGTTTCCCATGCGGGTGGTTCCGTTGTTTGAAACTCTGGATGACCTGCGCGGTGCCCCCGAGAGTATGGCAGCCTTGTACGAGGTAGATTGGTACCGGGATTACTGCCAGGGGCGGCAAGAGGTTATGATTGGCTACTCGGATTCGTCCAAGGATGCCGGCCAGCTTATGGCAGCCTGGGCTCAGTATCAGGCCCAGGAACAGCTCACTCAGGTGGCGAGCCAGTACGGTGTGCATCTGACCCTGTTTCATGGCAGGGGCGGCACCGTTGGTCGCGGCGGTGGCCCGGCGAACCGTGCGATTTTGTCTCAGCCCCCCGGTTCGGTGAACGGCAGTTTCCGCATCACCGAACAGGGTGAGATGATCCGGTTCAAGTTTGGCTTGCCCAGGCTGGCGGTGCAAAGCTTAACGCTATACACCTCGGCGGTGATTGAAGCGACATTGGCACCGCCACCCGAACCCGAAGATAGCTGGCGTGAAACCATGGACTGGCTAACCGAACGTTCTCTTGAAGCCTACCGTGAAGTGGTTCGAGAGAATGCTGATTTTGTGCCTTATTTTCGCCAGGTCACGCCAGAACAGGCTCTGGGAAAGCTGGCACTGGGCAGTCGGCCGGCGCGTCGAAAAGCCACTGGTGGTGTAGAAACCCTGCGTGCCATTCCCTGGATTTTTGCCTGGACTCAAATGCGGCTCATGTTACCCAGTTGGTTAGGTAGTGATGTAGCGTTGGAAGAGGCAGCCAAAGAGGGACAGCTGCCGGTGCTGCGTGAAATGATGCAGGGTTGGCCATTTTTTCGCACCTACGTAGACATGCTGGAAATGGTGTTGGCCAAAGCGGATTTGCGCATCGCCAGTTATTACGAAAAGACCCTGCTGGATGATGATAAACTGAAAGCTCTCGGGGCAAGCCTGGGTGATCGTTTAGAGGGCTGCGTTCAGCGCCTCCTGGAGCTCAAGGAGCAAGCTGAGTTGCTGGAAGATGAGCCTGTGTTTGCCCACTCCATGCATGTGCGTAACCCTTACACAGACCCGCTGCACTACCTTCAGGCGGAGCTGCTAAGGCGCGACCGTGAAAGTGAAGGCAAAGGCGAAGTGCCGGAACTGGTCGAGCGGGCGCTTAAGGTTACAATGGCGGGGATTTCTGCCGGTATGCGTAACACCGGTTAAAGCAGTCAATAACAGAACAGAGGGCGCAGGCCGCCCTGTCATTGATAACAGGAGTATTGGTTTGGCTCTCGCAGCGCGACTGGAGCGGTTTTTAAATCAACAGGGCATCGCATACCGGGAGCGGGCAATCGCACGGGTATCCAGCCTGGACGCGGCTGTATCTGCTTTAGGGCAGGAACGGGAAGATGTCATCAAGGCAACCTTGTTGATTGATATCAGTGGTATTGTGATGGTGGTTCACCGGTACGATAGCACCCTCGACTCAGAGGCCCTCAGTCAAATGACGGGCCGCCACCTGCAACCGCTCACCGGCCGGCAGGCCATGCGTTTGTTTAGCGACTGCGATCCTGGCTTTACGCCGCCAATTGGCAACGCCTATGACCTGTCGGTATTGCTTGATGAGGGTATCACTCAGGCTGAGAGGTTTTTGCTGTCCAGTGGCACAGATCATTCGTTTGTAGAAATGGATGGGCGCTCTTTGCGTTTGGCCATGGCGGGCTCCCGGGAAGGGCGCCTGGCAATTAGCGGCTACGGTTGCGATGTGGCGCGCGACGCTCTGACACTGGCAGAAGTCGCCAGCAAATTGAAAAAACTGTACCGGCTACCCCCAATGCCAGCGTTGGCATTGCGTATCCTGAAACTGACCTCCAATACCGAGGCCTCAGCCCGTGAACTGGGCGAGCTTATAGAGTTTGACCCCAGCCTCACTGCACAGGTGATGCGTTACGCGCGATCGGCCCTCTTTAATTACCCTGGCCAGATCAATTCTGTTCAAGAGGCTGTCACTCGCGTGCTGGGTTTTGATCGCGTGGCTCACATTGCGCTGGGTATCGCCTCGGTTAGAGCATTCGATGTGCCGAGGGCGGGTATATTGGGCATGGACAACTTCTGGCGCCATTCCCTGTATTGCGCTTACCTGTGCCAGCGGCTTGCGCCCCGTTGCGGGGTCGATAAAGGCTTGGCCTATCTGTGCGGTCTGCTACACAACTTTGGCCTGTTGCTGGTAGGGCATTTGTTCCCGACTGAATTCAAAGAGCTAAACCGGTTGCGAGAGGCCAACCCGGAAACCAGTATGCAATCCCTTGAGCAGCAGGTGTTTGGTCAAAGGGGCGAGCAGGACATTCTGGCCGTTGGGCACGGAGCCATTGGTGGAATTCTGCACCGGCTATGGGAGCTGCCCGGCCCTGTTATTAAAGCAGCGGGCGTACACCAACAGCCGGATTATCAGGGTGAGCATGAAAACTACGTGATGATGGTTCAGTTGGCCAATGCATTACTGAAGGAGCGGGGCATTGGTGATGAGTTTAACCCTGATGATGTCCCGGCTTTGCTGCACGGATTAGAGTTAGAGCCTTTTATCGTCGATGAGTTGATCTCCGGGATTGAACAGGTTGCGCCGGAACTGGATGCTCTGGCATCGTCACTGGTCACCTGATCTCGCGTCCCTGACTTTGAGTGTGGAACGGTTTTGGGAAGATGATACAGAGGTCGACTTTCTCTGAAGTGCGTGACTTCGTATAATGCGCCGTCGGCGAATACAGCTGCCCGGTATGTGTACGGAAGAGTGTGAGGAAGAGGTTGTCGCAAAGGCTCAGGTTTTTGCCGCAACTTTTTAAACTATAATGAGAAAATGGGAGCAAAGCGTTATGCGAATCATCATGTTAGGCGCACCAGGCGCGGGGAAGGGCACTCAAGCCCAGTTCATTACTGAACGCTTCAATATCCCCCAGATTTCTACTGGTGACATGCTTAGAGCAGCGGTAAAGGCCGAGTCTGAGTTAGGCAAACAGGTTAAAGAAGTGATGGCAACGGGCGGTCTGGTGTCTGACGATATCATTATTGCGCTTATTGAGGAGCGGATTCAGCAGCCAGATTGCAAAAACGGTTTCCTGCTAGACGGTTTTCCCCGCACTATTCCCCAGGCTGAAGCCCTGAAGAATCAAGGGATTGTCATTGATTATGTGGTTGAAATTGCAGTGGATGATGAAGAAATCGTTAGCCGCTTGTCCGGCCGTCGTGTACATGAAGGCAGTGGCCGCATTTATCATGTCAAGTATGATCCGCCCAACGTCGAGGGCAAGGACAATGAAACCGGTGAGCCGTTAAAACAGCGGGAAGACGACAAAGAAGAAACTGTTCGTAAGCGCTTGCAAATTTATCACGATCAGACGGCGCCTTTGGTCGGCTACTATCAGAACCTGGCCAAGACACAGCCAGACGCAGCCCCTGAGTATGTGAGCGTAGAAGGTGTTGGCAGCCTCGATAGTATTCGTGAACAGATTCGCGCCAGTTTAAAATAACCCACCTACGTTCCGCCGAGGCCACTTACGCCCGTGAAACTTTTGGCACTGGACACCTCCTCAGAGGGCTGCTCTGCGGCCCTTTTTGTTGATGGTATTGTTATCGAGACGTTTGAGATTGCGCCAAGGGGGCATACTCAATTACTCATGCCGATGGTGCGGAGGTTGCTGGCGGAACAAGAACTGAAGCCTTCAGACCTCGACGCACTGGCGTTTGCCCGTGGTCCCGGATCATTCACTGGCGTTCGCATTGCAACGGGCGTGGTTCAGGGGTTGGCGTGGGGGCTTGGTATCCCGGTGGTACCGGTTTCTTCCCTTGAAACGGTTGCCCTGGGAGCTTTTGAGGCCCTGGAGGTAGGTGAGGGCGAGGGTGTTGCTGTCGCCTTTGATGCCCGTATGAGCGAACTCTATTGGGCCTGTTTTTGCAACCACTCCGGGTTCCCTGAGCTGCTAGGCGAGGAGCGGGTTTGTTCCCCTTCCAGCGTTTATCTGCAACCGGGCATTGCACGCTGGAGTGGTGCAGGGCAGGGGTGGAGCTTCCGCACCGAAATGCCTGCTGACGTATCGGGCCAGGTTCATTCTGTGGATGAAGCTCTCATTCCCCGGGCCGGATGGGTTGCACGCCTGGCTGTCGTAAAGTTCAGCAATGGGGTGGCCGTGTCCGCAGAACAGGCACAACCGGTATACATCCGGGACGAAGTTACCTGGAAAAAGCTGCCAGGGCGCAGCTAGTCTATTCGGTTCACTTTTTTATAAGCCCAGTGGTTGATGAGCTGATCTGATGGCGCGCATTAAAGCTTCAAGCATTCCCGCTGAAAACGGCATT
The DNA here is from genome assembly GCF_052091845.1 of Marinobacter sp. GTDB lineage: Bacteria > Pseudomonadota > Gammaproteobacteria > Pseudomonadales > Oleiphilaceae > Marinobacter. The sequence continues at coordinate 99,915 of NZ_JBQDCO010000001.1, forward strand.
ATTCCGCTGGCCGTTGCCAGAAGCCCGCTTGGTGATGAGCACCAGGCCCAGACACTTGGCTCAGATCTTTCCCTGCCTTATGTTGGCACTGTGCGCCCAAAAGACGTGCGCGGCGCCAGCACTTTGCTGTTTCTGGACGACCGTGGCCTGTGCCTTCAGGTTGCAGGGAAGAACGCTCCCGGCCCGGTCAGGGCTGAGTTTGTGAGCGGTAAAATGGGGTACCGTCGCGAGCATGGCGGTGGTTCAGGTCAGCTAGTAGCGCGGGCTGTCGGTTTACCCAAAACAAAAGCCGGTTTGCACGTTGTGGATGCCACGGCGGGGCTGGGGCAGGATGCTTTCGTGCTTGCCAGTCTCGGTTGTCGGGTAAGCCTTTTTGAACGTAACCCTGTGATTCATGCATTGCTGGCGGACGGATTGGCCAGGGCTGCGCTGAATATGGATTGTGCTCCCATTGTTGCGCGCATGACGCTGCAGGCTGGCAGCAGCCTTGATTGGCTGGCCGAGGCGGGGAAGGCGGGTGAAACGGCGGATGTGATTTACCTGGACCCGATGTTTCCCCATAGAGAAAAATCTGCGCTGGTAAAGAAAGAGATGCAGGTTTTCAGAACCATAGTGGGCGATGACGACGACTCTGAAGCACTGCTTATGGCTGCATTGGCAGTAGCCAAATACCGGGTTGCGGTAAAACGGCCCCGTAAAGCACCAGCCATTGCTGGGCCGGAGCCGGGTACGCGGATAGAAGGCAAAAGCAGCCGCTACGATATCTACCCGATCCGTGCTCTGCCACCTCGCTAACTGCTATTCCAAACATTTTGCAGGTGTTTTGCTTGCTTCAAGCGCCGAGCATGGTTACCTGCTGGATAGCCTGACGCTTCTCTACGCTGAGTACCAATCGTGCATCGTCGGCTACCTCATCCAGGCCTTCACCATAGCAAAGCAACCCGTCATCATCGGTAATGATGACTCGGTTTTTCTGCATATTGGCAATGAAGTTCCGGAACAGTGTTTTGTCGAAAAACTCGGGTGCGTTCAGCCCGAACAATATAGACATGCGCTCAGCAAGTAGCGTGCTCTGCTCTTCCAGTTCTGCTGCGGTAATCTTACCCGAGCCATACTTGCGGAGTATACCGAGTGCAATGTGATAACGCTCGACGGTCTGGATGATAAACCGCGACAGTACCCGCAGGCGCAGCATGGCTTCTGTGCCTGCTTCCGGGCGTGCTATGCGTTCGTTACCCTGGGCTAACAACAGGCCCTGGTCGACCAGAACATCAATCCACTGGTTGATCACTGCCTTGGCTTCGTCGGGCTGGTATTTCAGAAACAATTCCGATTGCAGGTAAGGGTAGGCCACACTGGCGAGGTCAACGATTCTGTTTCTGGCGAGGGAGCTTTTGTTCTCGAACAGGCTGGCGACCAATGCCGGCAATGCGAAAAGATGTTGAATATTATTCCGATAATAGGTCATCAACGTGGCATTGCTGCCTTCGAGCCCAATAATATCCCCCAGTTTTTGGGGCTGGCGCGAGATCAGGCCCATAGACTCGCAGTAAGCGACCCAATCTTTGCCCTTGCCTTCGGGCAGGGTAACGGTTTCTGCATAAGGGAAAGCTTTCAGGAGATCTGAGTATTGATCCGCAAGGCGGGTTAGCTGACCCTCATCCATCGCCAGTCTATCTGCGCCAAGCAGCACCGTTGCGATCATACCTATGGGGTTAACGGCAACAGACGCATTAATATTCGAGGCAACTCGCAGTGACAACTCTGAAACAGCTTCGTTCAGCCAGGCCGGGCGGTACTCGGAATTGTAGGCCTCATCGCGCCAGCTACTGTGTACCTCATCCAGCACCTCAGACAAGTGTATGGCTTCGCCAAAGTTAAGGGCCACCCGGCCAAAGGAGCTCCCAAGCTTGCGGGCAGTTTTGGCGAGACCGAATACGCTTTCCTTCTGTTTTTTCTTGCCTCTGAGCTCCCCCAGGTAAGAGCGCCCTTCCATAACCTTTTCATAGCCGATATATACCGGAATAAAGACAATGGGTTTGCGACTGTCACGCAGGAAACTGCGCACTGTCATAGAAAGCATACCAGGGCGGGGTTGCAGCATTCGGCCGGTGCGGCTACGCCCGCCTTCCACAAAATACTCTACGGAGTAGCCCCGGGAAAACATCACGTGCATGTATTCATTAAAAACCGTTGCGTACAACGGGTTGTCCCGGAAACTGCGGCGCATAAAGAAAGCCCCGCCCCGACGCAGAATTGGCCCTAAAACCGGCATGTTAAGGTTAATGCCAGCAGCTATGTGCGGCGGCATCAGGCCATTTTTGTAAAGTACGTAGGACAACAGAAGATAGTCGACATGGGAGCGGTGACAGGGCACATAAACCACCGCGTTGTTTTGCGCCGTCTCTTTTACTACCTTGATGTTGTTAACCGCGATACCTTTGTAAATGCGGTTCCACAGCCAGGCCAGGGCGACTTCAAAAATACGGATGGTGACGATAGACATGTTGGCGGCAATTTCGTCAGCGTGTTTATAGGCTCGTGCGCGCACTTTGTCCGGCGCGATACCTTCTTTGGCTGCGGTTTCCCGGATCGCTTCTTTTACCGCCGGGGTTCTTACCAGGCCGCCAACGAGCGTTCTGCGATGAGACAGATCCGGGCCTACAACAGCCCGTCGCACCTGGCGGAAATGCGTGCGCAAAATGCGTGCAAGTTTGCGATTGGCGCGCTCTTCGTTGTAGCGATACTCGTCGATCACATACTTAAGAGAAAGCGGCTTGTTGAACTGTACGTATGTATTTCGGCCGTGCACTAAAATAATCAGGAGCTTTTGTAGCCGGCCTGCCACTGCCCAGGTATCTGACAACAATAGTTTCACCAGAGATTTTTCTTTATCGGGGGACCGACCCCAGAACAGGGAAACCGGAATAATCTGTACATCCTGTTCCGGGTTCTCAAGGCCATAATGCACCAGCGCCTGAAATTCAGAGGTGGGAACCGGTGTCTGGCGCTTGCGAAATAGCCCGCCAATACGGCGATACAAAAAAAAGAACGAGTGTGCGGGGCCATTTTTAACGGGAAGCGACGTAGTAGCGCCAGGCAACTGCGCTCGTATTACTTCCTGCTCAAGAACCAGGCGGCTAGACAGCGAGCTATACTGCAGCACATAACAAACCGGTTTGTCGGGCGACAATCCCAGTGCTTCAGCGCTGTTTCCGCTAACATCTGTCCGTACCCACAAAAACAGAATTTTCCGGAAAAAGGCCAGAATCAGGCTGCGAACCCCCTGGTAAAGACGCATAAAATGTCGCTCCGATGAAAAACAGGCGCCAAGTTTACTTGGTTGGACCGGGGGCGGGAAGCCACGAGAGCGTTCTTGATGGCTATCGCTCTATGTTACATTCCTGCTTTGAGCTTTTATCATTAAGGTACGGTAGCACATGGCGAACTCAGCGATTCAATGGAACCCCGGCTGGACCACCAGGGCGCCTGAACGGGGCGATCTTGTGCTGGCGTTGTCTGGTTCCGGAATAATCAAGCCGGGGACTGACTGGCTTCAGCCGCTGGAAAATATCCCCGGTAACAGTGAGTGTCCCGGTTTTGTATCCCTGGGGAGTGCCAATGGCCGCCAGGTTTTCGTAACACAAGTGCCGGAGGCCCTGGTTACAAACCAGAGTATCGTGCCCTTGCGGGATGCGCTGATGATGATGAGCGATGTGCCGGCCGCCATGCTCAGCACCGGGTTTCAGGTGTGGCAGTGGTTTCAGGACCATAAATATTGCGGCCGTTGCGGTGGCGGAACCGACTTTCACCCCCGTGACCGGGCAAAATGGTGCAGCCACTGCCATATTCCGTGGTACCCACGATTAGCTCCCTGTGTGATTGTGGTTATCCGCAAAGATGGCCGCTATCTACTGGCGAAATCATCCCACGCCAAACGCCATTTCTATAGCCTGATCGCAGGCTTTGTTGAACCTGGCGAGAGCCTGGAATCAGCGGTTGCCCGGGAGGTAAAAGAGGAAACCGGTCTGGATGTGGATAATATCCGTTACCGGGCCTCCCAGCCCTGGCCCTTTCCACACCAGTTAATGGCTGGCTTTTTTGCAGACTATGTTGGCGGAGAGCTGGTTCTGCAGGAAGATGAGTTGGCAGATGCTGGCTGGTATCTGCCTGGCAGTAGACCGCCGATACCACCAGACACAACCATTTCCGGGCGCTTGATACGCGATATGGAGAAAATGATCGCTGATGGGGAGGCGGGGGTTTGAATCAACCCGCGGTTCCCCGCATTCTGGTTTTTGATTCTGGTGTGGGTGGCCTGAGCGTCACTGCACGAGTGCATGAAGCCATGCCGTATGCCTCGATTGTATACCTGGCCGATAATGCGGCCTTTCCCTACGGTGATCAGCCAGACGCTGTGGTGATTGAGCGCTGTTGTACTCTGATTGCCGGTGCGCTTGAACAATACCCCTGTGATGCCGTGGTCATTGCCTGTAACACCGCCAGCACCATCGCTTTGCCACATCTGCGGAGGGTAATGGATGTGCCGGTGGTGGGGGTCGTGCCGGCATTAAAGCCTGCGGCAGCCAAAACCCGAAACCACCGAATAGGCCTGCTAGCCACTCCGGCAACCGTGCGTCGTACCTATATAGACCAATTGATAGAAGAGTTTGCGGTGGGTTGCCAGGTTGAGCGAGTGGGGCACCCGGGGTTAGTGCAGTGGGCAGAGGGTTTGGTTCGAGGCGTGGCGGTACCGCAGGCAGAACTCGATCAAGCCGTTGAGGGCTTGCGTGGTGCTGCAGTTGATACTGTGGTTCTTGGGTGCACTCATTACCCGCTTTTGCTGGACAGCCTCAAACGGAGCTTGCCGGGCGTCAGGTTTTGGGTGGATTCCGGAGAAGCTATTGCCCGCCGTGTCGAGTGGCTTTTGGCGCAGGCAGGCAAATCTGCGAGCCCAGATGAGCAAGGTGGCGAACCTCGTGTGCCAGTGGTTGACGCTTTGTTTTCTGGCCCAGCCCCGAAGGGGGTTACAGGCTTTATGGCAGCCCAGGGCTTGCAGCCGCGAGTGGTTACAGAGAACTGGCCCGGAACTTCATAGTATCCGGGTCAATTTGAACATGACGAGAAACTCCCAGGCCGGAAGTCCCCGCTTGTGGCAGCAGTAGGTTTTGAAGTTGTCGCCCCGGAACCGTGATTTCGTGAACTCCAGCCCCTTAAAATTATAGAGGGCGTTCCCTCTATTATAGAGACCGTGCAGAATCCGCTTCAGAATCGGGCTTTCCTGGTGTTCTGTTGTGGCGTCGAGAGACAGTGGGATAAGGCCCAGATCCAGGTAGGGAACGCCCTCAGCTTTGAAGGCCTCCATGGCATGCGCCATCAATGTGTAAAAAACGCCCTGCCGAAAATCTGCGTTGGCGCGAGAAATGTTGGGCACATAGCTGATAATTTCGTTATTGCGGTAAACCGGATCAAAGTAAATGAATCCCACTGCCTTACCATCCTGGTAAGCATAGAAACGGCGTTCGTTCTCGCGATATTCCATCTCCATAGGGCGGATCAGGAACCGGATCTCGTTGCTTTTGCATTTTCGGGTGCGAATCCAGGCTTCTGATATTTCTCGGGTGTGGTCGTCACTGAACCGCTCCTGCACCGTTATGCCGCATTTTTCAGCCTGATTCAACGCTGTGCGCAGAATCTGTTTTTTCTTCCCGCTGAGAGACCACTTACCCAGATCGATGCGAGATTCGCTTCCCCATTGTGTGCCATAAAAGCCAAAGCGAAGATGCATGAAGTCGACCACGGTCCTGGATACCTGAATATAGGACGCACTGGGATAGCGCTTATGGAAAAGCTCAAGAATTTCGCCGACGTTTTCCGGGGCGCACACGGGGTCAGATAAAACAAAAATACAGCCCCACTTTCGCATGTAGGCCACGTAACCCAGGCCGGGTACATCGAAATATTCCATGCCTTCTTGCAACGTTGAGAAGGATTGGGAATGGGCTCCAAACTGCTTCAGGTAACTTACCCTCTCGGTAAAGGTAAATGCGGCGCTCTCAAGCTCTTTGGTTTGGCCAAGTGCAAGAATGTGTTCCGACATGGTGATTCACCCTGATTATTTTTGTTTGGCAGGCGGGCGTTACGCCTGCTTGCGGCCGAGAATTGACCAGTAACAGTCCATATTCAGCAGTTTGAAGTGCTTTTTCTGTGTTACTTCAAGCCCCAGGCGCTGCATATGCTCCGGATAGTTGTAGATTTTGTGGAAGGCATTGTTGGCAAATAGCCAGAATGTGAATACAGCCATGTACCAGTACATTTTTTTGAACATACGCGAGAGCAGGTTGCCGGTTGGGTAGCAGAAGTCGCCCACAACAATGTTGGCATCGGCCTTGCCGAGCTGAATCAGGTGCTTGAGAACCTTCACCATCATGGTTTCATCGAAGACATTGAGAAAAAAGTTGGCGACAACCATATCGTACTGGCCGAATGCTTCTACTTTCATAATGTCGCTATGAATGCGGTGAATAGTCAGGTGGGGGGCTTCGCTTTCCTGAGCCTCTGCAAATTTCCGCAACATGGTTTCGGAGAGATCGACCACGGTTACATCGGCGCCGAGTTCCGCGGCGCGTATAGCGTCACGACCATGGCCAACGCCGGCAAAAAGGATACGGTCTCCGGAGTTGATTGTTTCCACATCCAGCATGGCGGTTTTGCAATGATGAATGTTTTTTCCGCTATAGAGGTTGCTGAGGTAATCGTATACGGGGCCGATGTAACGGTACTTGTCGCGCATGATGACTGCTGCCTGTTCTTGTTTGTCTGGGGGCTGGCCACCGTTATTGTGATGTTGCCGTGACGACATGTGTCCGGCGTTTCGGTAGCTAATGCCTTATATGACTGAGCTTAGTGAACGGGGCAGGGAAATTATGTGCAGCAATGCGCATTTCCGGATACAAAAATTAACGCAGTGCAATACTTTGCAAACAGGATCAAGGTTTTCAATCAGAATGTAGGACAGTTTTATGGGCACGGTGGATAACTAACCGGATAAGGCCGCGGTCCGAACCTTTGTTTGTGTCAACAGCTTGCTTATCTCTGCTGCGGGCTGTGCCGGCCCATAAAAAAAGCCTTGTACCTGCTGACACCCAAGCGTTCGCAGATATTGAAGCTGGCCTTCTGTTTCTACGCCCTCGGCGACGATTTCCAGCTTCAGGCCGTGAGCCATAGCCACAATGGCATTAACTATACAGGCATCATCTACACCATCCTGAATGGCTTTCACAAAAGACTGGTCTACCTTCAGGGTATGAATGGGCAGTCGGTGCAAGTAGTTGAGGGATGAATACCCGGTACCAAAGTCATCAATGGCAATACGAACATCCATATCTGCCAGTTCGCGAAGCTTTTGGCTGGTTTTTTCCAGGTCATTCATGATCACATTTTCGGTGATTTCGATTTCCAGATTGCCGGCCGGGAAACGGTTGGCGTTAATGCATTCCATCAACGTCTCTACAAACCGGGGGTGCTCCACTTCAATAGGGGAAAAGTTGACGGCCAGGCGAATATCTTTGTGGCCTGACTGAATCCAGCGGCCAACATCCTTGCAGGCTTGATTCAAGACCTGTTCGCTAAGCTGGCCAATCAGCTTGGTTTCCTCCGCCAGGCCAAGAAAATCCCGTGGATAAAGTAAGCCACGTTCAGGATGTTGCCAGCGCACTAAAGCTTCCAACCCGACAATACGGTTTGTTTTGGCGCAAACCTGGGGTTGATAAAACACTCGCAACTCACCCCTTTTAAGCGCCAGGCGCAGGTCTCTTTCAAGATGCAGGCGCTGGGTGCTGTCTGTGCTCATGCTTTCTGAGAAAAAGCGGTAACTGTCTTTACCCCGGGCCTTCACATGGTACATGGCGATATCGGCGTTCTGGATAAGTTGGTCCATCCTCTTGCCCGCCTCAGGATAGATTGCGATACCAATGCTGACGCCTACGAACACTTCATGCTTACCCAAATGAAAAGGTGCTTTGAGTGCTTTGATGAGCTTTTTGGCAATGTGGCTGGCGTCCTCCCGGCCATGAATGGAAGGCAGTAGGAGCGTGAACTCATCACCACCAAAACGAGACAACGTATCGCCCTTGCGCAGGCAGCTTTCGAGGCGTGTGGTTACGGCCTGGAGTAACCGGTCACCCATGACGTGACCAAGGGTGTCGTTAATAATTTTGAAGCGGTCGAGGTCCAGAAACATAACCGCCAGATTTTGCTTTCCCCGGCTTGCATGGGTAATGGCCAGTTCCAGGCGGTCCATGAATAAGGCCCGGTTTGGGAGCCGCGTGAGTAGATCGTGATAAGCCTGGAAACTGATAAACGCTTCCGCTTCTTTGCGTTCGGTCACGTCCCGGGCTGTTCCGTAGTAGCTGGCATTCTGGCCACTGCCACTGCCACTGCCACCGCCCTGGACATCACTGCTGTGTGTCCAGGTTTGGGGGGCGATAGGGAAGGCGGTAATCTCAAAATATCGAGTGGCTCTCCGGCTGCCGCGGGTTTTCAGTCGGATTTCCAGGGTGCGGGGGTTGTCAGCGTTTATATCCGGTGCATTGAGTGCGTAGATACCTTTGGCAACATCGCGGTCGTCCAGAAGGTTTCGGAAATGCTGCCCACAGAGTTCAGACGGGTGGTAGCCCAACAAGCTTTCAATCTTGTTGTTAATAAAGCAGAAGCGCCCGTCGTCGCGAAGCATGAAAACAATGTCTGGCGAGCTGTTTACAATGTACCGGTGAAGGGCCTCGGATTTTTCAAGGCGCCCTTGTATCTCCCGGTGGGATTTGACCAGCGATTGCTTGCCAATCACGTTTTTTACGGTGGCGATTAATTCTTCCGGATCGAAAGGTTTGCGGATGTAGTCCAGAGCCCCGCTGCGAAGCGCCCGGCTGACCGTTGTAAACGAGTTTTCACCACTGATTACAATGGTTCCACACTCTGGCTGACGGGTTCCAAGGTGGGCCATCACGGCAAAGCCGTCGATTTCTGGCATGCATAAATCCAGCAGGACCAGGTCGAAGTGCTGGTTGTCTATCAGCTCACAGGCATGATTTCCGCCATAGGCCTCGGTGACGTGGTAATCATAGTTGCGCAGCAGAGCCGCCAGTGCACCCGCCAAACGAGGCTCATCGTCAACGACCAGAATATGCGCGGCCATTTGCTGGGAAAAGTGCCTGGTAATCAGTTCAGAAGCCATTGGTTTGCGTTCGCTCTACTTTGTTAGTGGCAGTTGGGTTGGTCTGGTTTAGCTGCCGGTATCAAAACCCGGAAAGTGGTGCCGTTTTTCCCTGTATGGCAAGCAATAGTGCCCTCCATGTCGTCCACAAGTTGCTTCACAATGCTCAGGCCCAGCCCGCTGTGGCCCTCTTTTTTTGTTGTTTTTCCCGAGATGAACAGGTTTTGTCGAATCGTTTCCGGTATGCCTGTGCCTGTGTCGGCCACTTCTATCTCTACCCAGTTCCGGCCTCCTTGCCACACGGGAGCTGATGTTTTTATCGTAACGCTGCCGCCTGTATTCGGCAGGCTTTCAGCTGCGTTTCGGGCCAGGTTGATCACAACCTGGCGTATAGCGGACGATCCGGCCAGAATAAACGTTGGAGCGCTGCACGTTAGCATTTTGAAGTGCAGCTTGCTGTCACTGAAAAGACTGTCTTCAAAAAGTCGGGTCAGGCTTTGTAGTTCTGTATTGAGATCACAGCTGTCTTCGCTTGTATTGTCAGTGGTATTTTGGCTCATTTGCAGCAGCAGATTGCTCGCGCGATCCAATTCTTCACGAACAATGTCTAACTCTTCCCGCGCACGCCGGTCATCGAGCCGGTTTCTTAACTGGTGAATGTATTGCCGTATTATGGTTAGTGGGTTGCTGATTTCATGTACTTGTCTGCGCAGTGTTTCGGTGGCAGCCGCATGATCCATCCGGGCATGCTCTGTTTCGCGCTCGGGATCCGGTTTTTTCTCCTGAAGAACCCTGGACAGTTGCTGGATAAACAGATTCAGTAGGTGCGTGGTTGTATCAGGTGTGCGGCCGTCGGTACCCAGTACAAAAACGCCGGAGCAAACGTTATCGATGATAACTGGCGTGGCGCTCAGCGAGGGGGTTCGCAGCAGAGATAAGAGTTGGCGGTCGAGTACAGTTGGCGAGCGCTCGCCAAGTGTGCGGAATGTTTGGCAGGTGAGCGCCTCGGTAAGCACACTGCTGCCAGCTTGCGCGGTTACCGCCAAGTGTGGATGTTGTCCGGTGGTACTGGAGAGTAAAACGAGATTGCCTTCACTATACCCAAACCACAAAGCGGGCAGGCCGGTGATCAATGTCAGGCTGCCCACCGTTTCGGCAAGAATGGCGCTGCGTTTGCCGGCAGGGTCAGCAAAACCAACGGCTTGCTGGGCGATGGCTTGTCGTAATACAGCTTGGCGTAGATGCTGTGTTGCCGGCTCAGCGTTGTAGCTGTTAACGAGTGGTATGCCCAAGGATTCAGCCACTGTGGCGATGTCATGGCTGATTCGCCGGTTAATCTCACGGGTAAGCTCTTCACTGAGCCCGAACATTGTGCCCGCGGCGGCAATGCCCGCCGTATCGGATAAAGCCAGGCGAGTGGCAAGACTGATAACCTTAACCAGATGCCCAGCGTCTTGTAACTCTGAGGGCAGTGCCTGCTGATAACGCATGGCATCGGCTGCCAGTGGGCCCAGCCCCCATGACGTAACCAGTTCTGCAGCGATGTCTGACTGCTGGTCCATATACGTTTGCCTGGTTTTGGCATCCGGCGTGCTAATGGCGATTAGCTCGCCAGTGTTATGGACCATACCAAGCATAAAGGCTTCGTCTGGCTCCGGATAGCGAGTCAGGATTGCCAGTGCCCGTGCCGTCATGGCGGTAGTGAGGGCGTGCCTCCAGAAATCCCGTAGTTGCTGCCAGGCACCGCCGCCCAGGTCAAAAAGAGCCTGGCGTAGCGCAGCCGTAAGTATCAGGGTTTTGAAGCGCCGGGTGCCAAGGCGGAGTAGGGCCTGGTCTATTGACCGAACCTCTGAAACCGGGCCATAAAGGGCAGAGTTGGCCAGAGCCAGGATTCGGGCAACCAAAGCTGTGTCTGAGGCGACTATTTCGCTGATTGATCGATAATGGTCATCCTGCTGGCAAGCTTCAAGCGCTCGCAGGGTGACTTCCGGAAGACTCGGGAGCTCAAGCTCCGATACCGTATTCATAGGCTATCTACTGCGCCATGAGTTTTAATTTATGAAATTCTGTTCATTTTTGATCCCAGGGTGAGCTTAGACAAAAAGTTGCAAACATTAAATAGCAATTGATCTTTTTTTGAGCAGTGTGTTCATGGGAGCGTGATGTGTGTACAATTTCTACAGTTTATAGCGGCTTCGTCGCTGTCACAAGGATGTAATATTTCTCGCCATGGGTGCTCAAACGTCTAGCAAACATAGTGTGCATTTGCCCAGAACCATCGCTGTAACCGGCGGTAAGGGCGGTGTGGGTAAAACGTCTATAGCGCTTAACCTTGCTCTTACTCTGGTTCGCCAACAAAAGCGAGTGCTATTGCTGGACGCTGATACAGATCTTGCCAACGTCAGCATCATGCTGGGGCAGTACCCGGAGCGCACGCTGGGCAATGTCATTGCGGGCGAGTGTGGTCTTGATGACGTTTTGCTGGAGGCGGATTACGGCCTACACATAATACCCGGAGCCTCCGGGGTCCAGGAATGCATGGATATGCACCCTGAAGAGAGCTTTCGTGTTTTGCGGGCCCTTTCGATACTGGAAAGGCGTTACGACTACGTTATAACAGACACCGCTGCGGGGCTTCAGTCTGCAGGCATGCACATGATTGCGGCAGCCGAACTGGCCTGCATTGTAGTAACCCCGGACCCGGCTTCACTGACAGACGCGTTTTCCCTGATCAAGGTTCTCAGGCGTCGTGGCTACCGGAGAACCCCCAGCGTGCTGATCAATATGGCACAGGGTGCTAGCCAGGCCCGTTCTGTTTTTCAGCGCCTGGATGCCGCTGCCCGGCGCCATCTGCAGTGCTCTCTTCACTATATGGGAGGAATTTGGCGAGACGAAACCATACGCCAGTCGGTGTTGACCCAAAACCCGGTTGCGTTATTGCCGTTGGCTGATCCCTCTTGTCGCCAGTTCAATACGTTAGCGGATATGCTCAATGTGCGCCTGTCGCGACTGCCCGCGCGCAAAGCTGGCATAGCAGCTTATTGGCACTCGGTTTCGAAGCGGCAGCACGAGCGCGCACCAGGCATACCTGCTGCGCCGCCGGAAGCGAACCCCCGAGACCGCTGCCTTGAGGCTGTTGGTGTGCTGGACACTGTGCTTGCGCAAACACCGGATAGCTCAAGGCTGCGATATGATGTGTTTACCCGCTTGTTCGCACTTTTGGGTCGCATGCCAGGCAACGATGCCATTGAGGTTATCCAGACAGGGCTGGATGCTATCGGCTGGGAAAGCTTGAACTCTGAGCAGCGAGAGCGCGTGGCTGCTCACTTGAGGCACCTGGCTGACGAAATCTCGCCTGTAAACTCCCGTGAAAATACGCACAGCTTGCCTCAGACTATGCTCCCGGAACCTTCTTACGACCGAGACCGGTTTGGTGATCAGGGCAAACTGGCTGAGGCGTTGAAAGACCAGCCTTCTGATGTTTCACTGAGTCAATTGCTCCGGTCTTTGGCAGACAAAGAAAATAACGATAACTGAGTGAGCATTGTCTGGTAAGTTTTAGTGATAACCTTGCAGTTTGTCACCGCACGGTCATACGGATTGTGCAAGGGTCGGGTACTGTTCAGTATCAAAAAGGAGTTTTCCCAATGGCAACGCAAAAAGAGGTGGCAGGAGTGTCTTCGTCAAAGGTACTTGAGCAATTGCGCGGCAAGCATGTTTTGGTAACGGGCACCACGGGGTTTCTTGGTAAAGTCGTTCTGGAAAAGTTGATGCGTGCAGTGCCGGATATTGGCGGCATACATCTGCTGATACGAGGGAACAAGCGTCATCCTGACGCCCGCAGTCGTTTTCTTGATGAAATTGCCACCTCTTCTGTATTCGATCGTTTGCGCCAGGAAAGCACAGTGGCGCTTGAGACTTTCCTGGAGGAGCGGTTGCATTGCGTCACCGGGGAAGTTACACAGCCTGGTTTTGGTTTATCGCCTGAGACATTCCGGGCGCTGGCGGGCAGTGTTGATGCGGTTATTAATTCCGCTGCCAGCGTTAACTTTCGGGAAGAGCTGGATAAAGCGCTTTCGATCAACACTTTATGTCTGGAAAATATTGCTGAACTGGCTCGCCAGAACCCATCCCTTGCCGTTGTTCAGGTTTCAACCTGTTACGTAAACGGGGTGAATTCTGGCCAGATTACCGAGTCAGTGGTCAAGCCCGCCGGCGAAGACATTCCTCGCAATCCGGCCGGCTATTACGAGATTGAAGAACTGATCCGGCTCCTGAACGATAGTATTGCCGACGTGCGCTCGCGGTATGCCGGCAAGGAGTTGGAGAAAAAGCTTGTGGGTTTGGGTATCCGCGAGGCCAATCGTTATGGTTGGAGCGATACCTATACGTTTACTAAATGGCTGGGCGAGCAACTGCTGCTCAAGACCCTGAAGGGGCGCGCCCTCACCATTGTGCGCCCATCCATTATTGAAAGTGCCCTGGAAGAGCCGGCACCGGGTTGGATTGAAGGCGTAAAAGTCGCCGACGCCATTATTCTTGCCTACGCCAGAGAAAAAGTAACCGTATTCCCCGGTAAGCGCTCTGGCACTATTGATGTTATCCCCGTCGATCTGGTGGCTAATGGCATTATTATCGCAACGGCCGAGGCGGTGACGGACTCTCCACAGGCTCGTGTTTATCAATGTTGCAGTGGCAGCTCCAATCCCGTGTCGTTGGGGGAGTTTATCGACCACTTGATGGCAGAGGCCAAAACCAACCATGCAGCTTATAAGCAGCTTTTTTACCGTCAGCCCGTGAAGCCTTTTATCGCAGTAAACCGGGCCTTGTTTGATGCGTTGGTGGGTGGAGCGCGTATCCCGCTTAACCTGGCTCATCGCACACTGCGTATGCTGGGCAAGGATCGGGATTTTAAAATACTGCGCAATCTGGATACCACTCGCTCGCTGGCAACCATTTTTGGTTTCTACACCGCGCCGGATTACATTTTTCGCAATGACGACTTGCTAGCCCTGTCATCACGCATGGGGCCTGTGGATGAGGCTCTGTTCCCGGTAGATGCACGCCAGATTGACTGGGCGGTGTATCTGCGCAAGATTCATTTAGCGGGCCTTAATCGCTATGCGCTGAAGGCGAAGAAAGCGAGTCGCAGGGGATCGTCCCGGGTTCGTAAGCAAGCGGCATGATTACACCGGGCCCCGCTCGGCGGGGCTGGTTTACCTTCCGGGTAAACGCTACTACTCTTTGTAGTTGAAGCCCATGCTCTCTGCCAGTGACTGTTGACTTTAGTCAGATTATTGAACATTTAAGCAAAAAGTTCAGGTGTGTTAGGACGTTAGTCTAATTCATTGTGCGGTGGTACACATGTTGAACTACAGCTATGTGTCCACAGGGCATGGAGGCCCTATTGCTCTGATTTAATAAACTCGACAATGACAACAATCTCTGATCAAGGGGGAACACTATGACAGATAAACACCTTTATCCGGTAAGCCCGAATGTGGCCAAACGGGCCCTGTTAAACCGGGAACAGTATGACGAGATGTACCGTCAGTCGATTGAAGACCCTAACGCATTTTGGGGTGAGCACGGCAAGCGCCTTGAATGGATCAAGCCTTACTCCAAAGTTAAGAACACCTCCTTCGATCACGATAATGTTTCCATTAAATGGTTTGAAGATGGCCAGTTGAATGCGTCTGCCAATTGTCTTGATCGACACCTGGAGACCCGCGGTGATCGCACGGCCCTTATATTTGAAGGTGACGACCCCTCCGAATCCCGCCACGTGTCCTATCGCGAACTGCACGAACAGACCAGCAAGTTTGCCAACGTATTGAAAGAGCTGGGTGTCAAGAAGGGTGATGTGGTTACCATCTACATGCCCATGATTGTTGAAACTGCCGTAGCCATGCTGGCCTGCGCGCGCATTGGCGCGATCCATTCCGTTGTCTTCGGCGGTTTTTCTCCCGAAGCTTTGGGGGCCCGGGTTGTGAATGGCAAGTCCCGCTTTGTGGTCACCGCTGATGAGGGCCTGCGCGGCGGCCGGAAGATTCCCCTGAAGAAGAACGTGGATGCGGCCCTCAAAGACAGGGAGGGCGTGCTTGTTGAAAAGGTAGTGGTTGTCAGCCGCACCGGAAACAAGGACGTGCCCTGGGTTGATGGTCGCGATGAGTGCTACGAAGATTTGATGGCGACCGCTTCGGCAGACTGCCCGCCAGAACCCATGAACGCAGAAGATCCGTTGTTCATGCTGTATACCTCCGGTTCCACCGGGGCCCCGAAAGGTGTTCTGCACACCACGGGTGGTTACATGGTTTTTACCTCCATGACCCACGAATACGTATTCGATTATCACGATGGTGATGTTTACTGGTGTACGGCAGACTTCGGCTGGGTAACCGGGCACAGTTATATACTGTATGGGCCGCTTTGCAACGGCGCGACATCGCTTCTGTTTGAAGGGGTGCCCAACTATCCGGACAGCTCCCGCATGGGGCAGGTGGTCGACAAGCACCAGGTTAATACCCTGTATACGGCCCCAACCGCTATTCGCGCATTGATGGCCGAGGGCGAGTCCTGCATGGCTGGCACAACCCGAAAGAGCCTTAAACTGCTGGGTTCTGTGGGTGAACCCATTAACCCGGAAGCCTGGGAGTGGTACCACCGTGTTATTGGCAACAGCGAGTGCCCGATCGTGGATACCTGGTGGCAAACAGAAACCGGCGGCATTCTGATTTCACCGCTGCCGGGGGCCGTAGACTTGAAACCGGGCTCGGCAACTGTGCCCTTCTTTGGCATAAAGCCCGGGTTGATGGATAACGAAGGAAACCTGCTCGAGGGCAAAGCCGATGGCAACCTGGTTATTCAGGATAGCTGGCCGGGGCAGATGCGCACGATCTTCGGCGACCACGAGCGCTTTGTTCGCACCTATTTCAGCACCTATCCGGGCATGTTCTTCACGGAAGATGGTGCCCGCCGGGACGAAGACGGTGATTACTGGATTACCGGCCGTGTTGATGATGTGCTCAACGTTTCCGGGCACAGGCTGGGTACCGCAGAGGTAGAAAGTGCGCTTGTTGCCCATGACAAGGTGGCAGAGGCGGCCGTTGTCGGTTTCCCCCACGACATTAAAGGCCAGGGTCTGTATGTGTATGTCACCCTGATGCAGGGCGAAGAGCCTTCTGATGAACTGAAAAAGGAATTGGTACAATGGGTGCGTAAAGAAATTGGTCCCATTGCCTCTCCGGATGTTATTCAATGGGCATCGGGTATGCCTAAAACACGATCGGGCAAGATTATGCGCAGGATTTTGCGTAAGATTGCCGCTAATGAGCACGATCAGTTGGGAGACACCTCAACACTTGCAGACCCCAGTGTGGTGGACGATCTCGTCGACAACCGTGAGTTCAAATAAGGCCTGGGTGCAGGCCAAAAAAACCTGTAAGGAATTGGTTTAATGACACAAACTATTATCGTCGCCGATGATCACCCCCTGTTTCGGGCGGCCCTGAAACAGGCGGTCAGTCAAGCGGTACCTGATGCACACACTGTCGAGGTGGACAGCATCAAGGCACTTCAGGCGTCGGTAGATTCGCACCCGGATGCAGATCTGGTTCTGCTCGATCTGAACATGCCGGGTGCCCACGGCTTCTCCGGATTGGTGTTCATGCGCGGACAGTATCCCGGGTTGCCCGTGGTGGTTGTGTCGGGTTCCGAGGAGTTGCAGGTCATGCGGCGCTCGATTGATTACGGGGCGTCTGGCTTTATTCCAAAGTCGGCGCCACTGCCGACCATTACCGAGGCAATCCGTGGCATTCTGGAAGGCGATGTATGGCTGCCCGAAGGCGTGGCAGACAAGCTTGAGCGAATGCATTCAGACACTACCGATTTCTCCGAGAAGCTGGCATCACTCACGCCTCAGCAGTTCCGCGTGTTGGGTATGTTGGCAGAGGGGCTTCTGAACAAGCAGATTGCTTACGACCTGGATGTCTCTGAAGCCACTATCAAAGCCCACATTACAGCGGTATTCCGCAAGCTTGGCGTTCGCAACCGAACTCAAGCTGTGATTGCGATTCAGCAGATGGAGATTGACCCCTCGGAGCAGTCGTTGTCCGGGAGTTGAATCCTGGCCTTTTAAGGTTGAATAAAATGGGGAGTTCACGGCTCCCCATTTTTATGTCTGATTATTTTTTGCCGGCGTAGCCCAACTCCTTGTTGACCAGATTGAATAGTTCGCTGTCGTTACTCCAACGATCAAAGTTGTCCAGGAACTGATCAGTAAGAGCCCGCTTCCAGCCAATAAAATCACCGGCCATGTGCGCCGTCATGGTCACGTTCTCCATGTCCCAAAGAGGGTGGTCTTCTCTGAGGGGTTCTTCCTCAAAGACATCCAGCCCGGCACCTGCGATCTCGCCGCTTTCCAGAGCAGCAATCAGATCATCGGTTTTGACAATCGGGCCGCGGCCAATGTTGATCAGACGCGCTGTGTTTTTCATGGCTTTGAATGCTTTTTCGTTAAACAGCCCTTCCGTTTGCGGCGTTAGCGGTGCAGCGATAACCACATAATCGGCATGGCCCAACCGGGTATACAGTTCATCGTTGCCATGTACTGCAACAAAATCCGGGTCGTCTGTGCGGGCGGTTCTGGCAATGCCGTGAGGCTTTAACCCGGCTGCGCCAACCAGGCGACCGATCTGGCGGCCAATAGAACCGGCACCCACTACAAGCACCTGTTTGCCCTCAGCTCGCTCAGTATCTCTGTGCTTCCACTGATGCTTCATTTGCAAGCGAATAGAGCCCGGAAAGTCCTTGGCGAACATGAGGATGGTGCACAGCACATATTCGGCGATGGAGCGGTCGAAGATGCCCCTGGCATTGGTGACAACCACATTGCCCTGGGTAAGGGCAGGGAACATCAACGCGTCTACCCCGGCACTGGTGGCATGAATCCATTGCAGCTTGTCTGCGCAACCCCAGGCAGCCTCAAGCGCCTCGGTGCGAAAATCTGTCACCATCATGACATCGGTGCCCGGCAGGGTGCTGCGCAAAGTTGCCTCGTCGCTTGCGAAGCGCACTTCTGCTCGTGCATGGAGTGATTCGATACCGGGTGGCTCCTGTTCTCCAGGTGCGGTGAGAACGGTTACCACGGGCTTGCTGAGTTGGTTCATTGAGCCTCCGCCAGATCAGATGACTAAGTTGTTACAGGGTTGTCCGGGCCCACCATTATGGCGGTCAGGAACATTCTGTCAGTCTGGTAGGCGGATGCCAGCCGGTCAACCTCGAGGGAAATTTGAAGTGCCAATCAAGCGCAATTGAGCCACGTACTTATACCTACATCATCTTTGTCTGGTTTTGCCTTGTATGCCCTGACCTTACTGGCTAACCTGCAATGGTAGCTCGTTTAGCTCCCGTTCCCGTTGCAGGAGGTTGTTATGGTTTACGCCACCAACAAAGACACTGGTCAGGACAAGCCACGGAAAGTTAAGTACCGCAAGACCAAGGCCAGTTGGAACCCTGCCATGCAGGCGGTTCCGGTGCCGGGAATTCGCCGTATGGTCAATATGGCTGCGTCTATGAAAGACGTGATTCATCTTTCAATTGGACAGCCTGATTTGCCAACGCCCAAACACATCATTGATGCCTACATTGATGCGCTGAATGCCGGGCAAACCGGCTACACCATGGACGCAGGCTTGCCTGAGCTATTGGTGGCGCTGCGGGATTACTACGGGAAGCGTTACAACCGAAAGCTCACCAGAGATAACATTCTCGTTACCAGCGGTGCCACCGAGGCCATGTATCTGGCTATCTCGGCCACAGCCGCACCGGGACGTCAGTTCATTGTCACGGACCCGTCTTTCTTGCTTTATGCACCGTTAATTCGCATGAACGGCGGCGAAGTGAAATTTGTGCCTACCCGGGCGTCGAACGATCATCAGCTTGATCCCGACGAAGTGATCCGGGCCATGGGCTCGCGCACTTTCGCGCTGATACTCAACAACCCCAACAACCCGACCGGGGCTGTATACCCCCGCAGTACTGTGGAAACCATTCTGGAAGAGTGCGCCTATCGTGGCATACAGGTTTATGCCGACGAGGTGTATGACCACCTGATTTTTGATGACGATGATTTTGCCAGTGTCCTGAATTGCTCCATGGATCTGGACAACATTATGTGCATCAGCAGCTTTTCGAAAACCTACAGCATGGCGGGACTGCGCGTAGGCTGGGTGATCTCCAGTCAGGCTGCGATCAAATCCCTGCGGCGTTACCACATGTTTACCACTTCGGTGGCTAATACGCCGTCACAGTTTGCCGGTGTGGCAGCTCTGACAGGGGATCAAAGCTGTGTGCAGGACATGGTCGGTATCTATAAGGAGCGCCGGGACAAGGTAGTGGATCTAGTCGGGCAAACGCCCTACATGACAGGATATAAACCCGGTGGGGCATTTTTCGCGTTCCCGGATTTGCCGCCCCATGTTGATGGGTCGGATCTGGCGTTGCGCATGCTGAAAGAAACCGGTGTATGCCTGGTGCCGGGAGATGCGTTTGGCGAGCATTGCACCAACGCAGTGCGCATCAGTTTTTCAACAACCTGTGAAAAGCTGGATGCCGCATTCGATCGCATCATCCCCTGGATGGCCAAACAACAGTTCTGAGGGGGGCTTATGTCGGCTCTGGATTCTGTGCTTATCCAGTGTCCATACTGCTGGGAGACGCTGGATATCAGCGTCGACCCTTCAGTGGTGGAGCAGGAATATGTAGAAGACTGCCAGGTCTGTTGCCAGCCCATTTTAATGCGCGTTGTTTTCGACGATAATCTCACGCCTCATGTGGATGCCCGGGCCGAGAACGAATAATTTGCCCGGGCATTCGCTACTCTAACCGTACACGTAACTTGCTCCAGCTTCCCTGGTACCGAAGGCAAGGTGTCCAATTCGTGGAGAATAAAGATGAATAAAGTACACCTGAGTAGTCTCTGGGGCGTTATGTTACTGGCTATGGTTTTGTCCAGTGGCTGTGCCAGTCTGTCGCCTTATTCAATTTCGGAAGGGCAGTTAGAAAGCCATTTGCAGGACGCGGTTCGTGATTACGATCGCAATCAGCTGAAAAGGGGGTCACCGCTGAGTTTAAGCCTGAGTGACGCAGACGTGACCCTTGGGCCGGATGGCCGTGATGTTGCAGTGATCAATCTGAAGGGCCGTGTGGCACTTAACGCGCTGATGGCCAAACTACCGGTTGATATTGCTTTGAAGGTTGAGGGTGCGCCGGTTTATGACAGCAAGGAGAAAGCGATCTTTGTCCGTCGGGTAAAGCTGTTGGAAAGCAGTGTGGATGCAGGTTTCTTCAAGGGAGACCTTGGGCCGGTTACAGACAAGGTGATGGGAGTTGTGGCCCAGATGCTGGAAACTGTGCCGGTTTATCGCCTGGATGAAACCAGCACAGCGCAAAAGATGTTTGGCATGTTGCCCACAGATATTCGCGTAGCGCCCGGGCGTCTCGAATTTGTCATGCCTGATTAAGACAGGTCAGAACGCGAGAAAGGCCAGAACCCATGTTCCGGCCTATTTTCTTTGTAGTGTGAGTCAGGCTGTAAGCCGGCCACAGATTGCAGCACCAATGTCTTCCGTTCCCCGACGTGTGCCGGCATTTTCCGCCAGATCAGCCGCCACCGCTCCAAACAGTTCTTTGCCAGCCGCCGCCATTACAGGATCTTTGCGGCCGAACCATTCCAGCATACGTGCCACGGTAAACAGCATGGCAGTGGGGTCAGCCAGGCCCTGGCCAGCTATATCCGGCGCGCTGCCATGGGTAGGCTCGAACATGGATGGCATATCCGGGTCTGTCGGGTTCAGATTGCACGACGGCGCAACGCCCATGCCACCGGACAGCACCGCAGCCAGGTCTGTGAGAATGTCCCCCTGAAGATTGCTGGCGACTACCACATCGAAGGTCCAGGGGCTTTGCACAAACTTCATGCACGCTGCGTCTACCAGCTCATGATGCGTGGCTACATCCGGAAACTCTTTGCTGATTTCTTCAAAGGCCTCTGTGTACATATCGCCCCAATAGCGCAGGGCATTGCGCTTGGTGATCAGGCATACCTGGCTTTCGCAATCACGGCCGTCCAGGGTGCGGAAATGCCGGGTACGTCCCTCGTTTGCACGCTCTGTGGCACGAGTGTGAGCTTGCTCAAAAGCATAGCGGATAATGCGATTGGTGGCCTTGCGGGTGAATACTTCCATTTGGGTGGCCGTCTCGTCTTCCGTGCCTTTGCGCAGCCGGCCACCCTGGCCCACGTACTCGCCCTCTGAGTTTTCGCGAATGACCAGCATGTCCAGGTCTTTTGCACGCTCGTCAGCCAGGTACCGGCGAGCACCGGGTAAAAGGCGGGCAGGCCGCTCGCAGACCCACTGATCAAAGCCTTTGCGCATTTCCAGCAAAGGTGCCAGCGAGACGCTGTCTGTTAACAGGTAGCGGTTTGGATCGTCCACTGGCCCCGGGTCGCCCAGGGCGCCTAGTAATATGGCGTCGTAAGCTTTGAGCTGAGACAGGGCGTCTTCGGGCATGGATTTACCATGCTCTTGGTGCCAGGCATGAGACGGCCAGGGAAAATGCGTCCATTCAAGTGCCAGGCTATGCTTGGTGCGCAGGGTGTCCAGGCAGCGAATGGCTTCTTCCACAACTTCTGGGCCAATACCGTCTCCGGGGGTCACTGCGATATGGGTTGTTTGGGCCATTGCAAAACTCCTTTAGTTGGCCGGCTCGTGTGCATGCTAAAGCCCAGTGTAGTTGCGCGACGAGCGGGCGCCACCATTTGACTGAATTTCACCGAAATCTGTTTTACCAGTAAGTCGTTCACAACTATAGTGGCGTGCACATGTTATTTACGAATCCGGTCAGTCTATACGGATCATTATGATGGCGAGTCCGCCCGATCTTCTTAAATTAGACATGGCGTTGGTAAGGGATATCCATCGAAAGCCTGACAAGCAAGCTGTTGTTTCTGGCATTATCGTTATGATGGCTCAGTTAGGTGGTAGGATCGTCGCTGAAGGTGTGGAAACAACCGAGGAGTACTTTTGGTTGCGCTCTCAGGGCATTAGTCTTTATCAGGGCTATCTGTTTGCCAAGCCCGGCTTTGAATGCCTGCCAGAACCGTATTATCCGGGCTAACACTCTCCCTAACTGACAGGATGCCTGATCGTGCTTTATCGTGTTCTTATTATAATTGGTGGGCTGATATTTGTTGCCGCGCTCTTTGGGCTGCTTTGGTTCTTCTGTAAGAAGTTTCTTGAGCATAAAGGAGTGGCCGACCGAGTGTCAGAACGAGCCACAGAGCTTGCCACCTGGACGTTTGCAGGTATTAGCGTTGGGCTGGTTTTTGCCGTGGCGGGCGCTTTTGTGCTCGGACCATGGGCATTTTACCGCACCCTGCGAGGCCATGGGATGGCTATTTCTGACGGCGCAGCGGTTTGGTGGGGGTTTGCTATTGTCGTGGCATCCCTCGGCATTATGGCGATAGGTTTTTTCGGCTTTCTCGCGGCTGTTGGCGCCTACTGAATAGCGTTCAGTTGCTCCCGGAACCAGATTAATGCCGGCTCCTGGTCATAAGCCTTATGCCAATATAGATGTACGTCGAGTGAGGGCAGGTCTGCCGGAGGATTCATAATGGTTATACCGGCCCGCTGTGAAATAATCCTGGCGTAGGTTTCCGGCATGGTCAGTAAAAGGTCAGTGGCCTCCACTACCCGGCAAGCCGCATAGTAATGCTGACAACGCAAGCGGATAGTGCGCTGCACCCCCAGCCGCGATAATTCAAAGTCCTCAATGCCCGGCCCTTCTGCGCGTGACGATACCAGCACATGGCGTGCTGAGAGATACCCGTTCATATCCAGCGCTTGTGATGCCAATGGGTGATCCTCCCTGGCCAGAACGACCAACCTGTCCCGCCTTAAAAGTTCGTGTGATGTTTGGCTACTTACCGGTAATAGTACGTCCACAGCGAAATCGAGCTTGCCAGCCGCGAGCTGTGTTTCCATTTCCCGTCTTGGAATGCGCTTGCTAACGATCTCCAACTCCGGATAGGTGGTTAGTCGCTGCATAAGCGGTGGCAGAAACGTAGATTCCAGAACATCTCTTAAACCGAGTGAATAGGTTTTGCGCTGGCTGGCAGGATCGAAGGCATGGAATTGATTAACAGCACCCTGGATTTGGGTCAGTGCGGGTTTCATGGATTCAAGGAACCGGCGGGCCAGGGGTGTGGGAACCATCTGGTTGCCCTGGCGTGTGAACAACGGGTCGTCAAAATGATCCCGCAGACGGGACAGGGAATGGCTGACGGCCGGCTGTGTCAGGTGTAGGGCCTTTGCTGCGCGAGTGAGGCTGCCTTCCCGATATATGGTGTCAAATACATGCAGCAGGTTGAGGTCCAGGCGTGTGCCGGCCATAGACAGTGTGTCCCTTCAAATTAGTTTCGGTAATAGTAAACGATAAGAATAATTCAGTCGCGTAATAGTTGAGGCGGCTTTAGACTGATTTCAATGCGCTTGTATTCACTGCGCCCGCCTGTGCAATCTTTGTGAGGAATTTGCAATGGATTTCAGTATCTCTGAAAAAGGTCAGGATTATCTCACCCGTGTTAAAGCGTTCATGGCAGAAGAGATTTTTCCAGTCGAGGCTCAGTACCGTAAAGAATTAGCCTCTCTTGAGAACCGCTGGGTTGTGCTACCAATCATCACGGAGTTGAAGGAAAAAGCCAAAGCCCAGGGGCTCTGGAATATGTTCTTTCCGGATGAGGAGCATGGTTGTGGTCTGCTCAATTCTGATTACGCGTTGATAGCAGAAGAAACCGGCCGCAGTTTTATTGCGCCGGAAATCTTCAACTGCAATGCGCCGGACACCGGTAATATGGAGGTGCTGATTCATTACGGTTCCGAAGAGCAAAAGGCTGAGTGGCTGCCACGCTTGCTTAGTGGCGAGGTTCGTTCAGCGTTTTGCATGACCGAGCCGGCCGTGGCCTCTTCAGATGCAACCACCATGAAAGCAACCGCCGTGGTGGAAGGCGATGAAGTGGTGCTTAATGGCCGCAAATGGTGGAGCACCGGCATTGGCCACCCGGACTGTAAAGTGGCTGTTTTTATGGGGCTTTCCGATCCGGATGCCCACAAACATCGCCGCCACTCCATGGTATTGGTGCCACTGGATGCTCCTGGCGTGAAAATTGAACGTATGCTTCCGGTATTCGGTGAGTACGACGAGCCATACGGCCATGGCCAGGTACTGTTTGATAATGTGCGCTTGCCCAAGAGCGCTTTCATAGCTGGGCCGGGCCGCGGGTTTGAAATTGCTCAGGGTCGTCTTGGGCCGGGGCGTGTGCATCACTGTATGCGAGCAATTGGCGCAGCGGAGCGCACGCTGGAACTTCTGGTTAAGCGCTCTCTGAGCCGTGAAGCGTTCGGTCGTCCACTGGCAAAACTTGGTGGCAATCCGGATATTATTGCCAATGCGCGTATGTCCATCGAGCAGGCACGGCTGCTGACCCTGAAATGCGCCTGGGCGCTGGACACCAAGGGTATTGCGGGAGCCATTCAGGAGGTCGCCATGATCAAGGCGTTGATTCCCAATATGCTACAAACCATTGTGGATCAGGCCATTCAGATTCACGGCGGTGCCGGGGTGAGTGATGATGACTTCCCGCTGACTCAGCTATTTGCCTATGCTCGTGTTCTGCGGCTGGCAGATGGCCCGGACGAGGTACACCGTGCCACGGTTGCCAGGCTGGAGCTGCGTAAATATAAAAGCTGATAGCAGGGTGCTGGAGCGGGCGGGGCTGGCTTTCTGAAACACGCTGTGAATACGTCCATGTACGCTTGGCTCCGCCATCCATGGCTACGCACAGTTTCAGAAAGCCAGCCCCGCCCGCTCTTGTCCAGCTGGGAGTCAGGCTGACAGAAAACAAATAAAACGGAAAACACTATGACACAAAGAGTATTCATAACAGGTGGCGCAAGCGGCCTTGGTAGGGCTATCGCATTGCGTTATGCCAGAGACGGCGCCAAAGTCTGTATCGGTGACATTAACCTGGAGCAGGGTGCAGATGTTGAGCAGGAAATTAACAGGGCCGGTGGTGAAGGCTACTTTGTGGAGTGCGATATCCGCCGCCTGACGGACCTGGAAAAGGTGTGCACCGATCTCACGGAAAAGTGGGGCGGTGTGGATGTGGTGGTGAATAATGCCGGCGTGGCCTCTGCCGGTTCGATTGAAGACTCCACCATGGCAGACTGGGAATGGATTATTGATATCAACGTGCTGGGCGTTGTGCGCGGTTGTAAGGCGTTTACGCCGCAGTTCAAGAAGCAGGGCTCGGGCACGTTTGTGAACATTGCCTCCATGGCAGGCCTTATGCTGGCGCCGCTGATGGGTAGCTACAATGTGTCCAAGGCTGGCGTTATCGCGTTGTCGGAGACCTTGAGCCAGGAACTGCGGGGCAATGGTATTCATGTGAGCTGCGTGTGCCCGGCGTTTTTCCAGACCAACCTCGCTTCCAGCATGCGTTCCGATATTCCCGGAATTCAGCAGAACGTGGGCAAGCTGATGAAGCGCTCCACTATTTCTGCCGATCATGTGGCTGAGGACATCGTGCGTTCGGCAAAGAACAAGGACTTCTGGGTGCTTCCCCATACCAAAGAGCGTCGTTTATGGCTGCTTAAACGTTTTGCTCCCTGGGCGTTTGACCGCATGATGTATGAAGAGAGTAAGCGCTGGATGAAGAAAATGGGCGGTAAGGCCAAGGCCTGACTGAAAACCAGAGTATAGGAGAGCCTTTGATGACCCAGATTGACCAAGCCGCAACTATCCGCGAGGGCGAGGAGCTGGATCTTGCAACTGTAGACAGGTTTATGAAAAACGCGCTGCCGGATCTTACCGGCGAACCTGTTATTCACCAGTACCCGGGTGGTGCCTCTAACCTGACTTACCAGGTGGATTACGGCGATCGCTCTTACGTGCTGCGCCGCCCGCCTTTCGGCAAAATTGCCAAATCGGCCCACGATATGCTGCGTGAGGCAAAAGTAATGCAGGCGTTGAAGCCGGTTTATCCCTATGTACCCGACATTATCGCAACCTGTGATGATCACGAGGTGCTGGGGTGCGACTTCTATGTAATGGAGCGGATAAAAGGCGTTATTTTGCGCCAGGATTTCCCCAAAGATCTGGACATGAATGCGGCTGACACCCGCAAGTTGTGCCTGAGCGTAATCGACAAGATGGTGGATTTGCACCGGGTGGATGCCAAAGCGGCAGGGTTGGATACGCTGGGTAAGGGCGAAGGCTATGTGCAGCGCCAGATTAGCGGCTGGAGCGATCGTTTTCGCAAGGCCCGCACCGATGATGTCGGGGATTTTGAAACGGTTATGTCTTGGCTAAACGACAAAATGCCCAACGATGTGGCCCAGGTTGTGATTCACAACGACTTCCGCTTTGATAACGTGGTGCTGAATCAGGATAACCCCTTTGAGGTTATCGGGGTACTGGATTGGGAAATGGCCACAATAGGCGACCCACTGATGGATCTGGGCAACACCTTGGCCTACTGGATTGAGGCAGACGACGAAGGCCCGTTCCAGATGCTGCGCCGTCAACCCACGCACCGCCCCGGAATGCTTACCCGAAAAGAGGTGGTGGATTATTACATGGAGAAATCCGGGTTCCGGTCGGACAACTTCGATTTTTATGAGATTTATGGGCTGTTCCGCTTGGCGGTAATTGTTCAGCAGATTTATTACCGCTTCTACCACGGCCAGACCAGCGATAAGCGTTTTGCCGCCTTCGGCCATGCGGCAAACTACCTTGAGAAACGCTGCCAGCGCCTGATCTCCGAGAGCACACTTTAATGGCTACGGTGTACCTGGTGCGCCATGGCCAGGCCAGCTTTGGCGAGGAAAACTACGATCAGCTCTCCCCGAGAGGCTGGGAACAGGGCAAGGCTCTTGGCCGCTGGATGACCAGCATCATCGAACCAGCGGCCATTTTTGGTGGTGATATGCAACGTCACCGTGAAACCGTTGAGGCCATTGCTACCGGTTACGGGTCGCAGTTGCCTGGCATGCAGGTAGTCTGTGGTTTTAACGAGTTTGATCATGAAGCCATTGTTCATAGTCATCGCCCTGAATGGCGCGACCGGCAGGTGATGGCGAAGGATCTTGCGGCTTTCCCGAAACCCGCCGCAGCGTTCCAGAAAGCCTTTGTTGAAGCAATAGGCCGTTGGGCTTCGGGTGAGCATGATACGGACTACGATGAAACCTGGGCGGATTTTAAAACCCGGGTTCTGGCAGCTTTTAACGAGATGGTTGAATACGCAGACGGTGGTGATGTGCTGCTCTCTACATCAGGTGGTCCTATTGCGGTTATCTGCCAGCGCCTTCTGGGTCTCGACGACGAGCGTACACTGGGGCTGAATGCCGTGATTGCAAATACCAGCGTCAGC
Organism: Marinobacter sp.; assembly: GCF_052091845.1. Taxonomy (GTDB): domain Bacteria; phylum Pseudomonadota; class Gammaproteobacteria; order Pseudomonadales; family Oleiphilaceae; genus Marinobacter. The sequence goes on from NZ_JBQDCO010000001.1 coordinate 127,613, forward strand.
CGGGTGCTTTATTCCGGAGGCCGTCGCAGTTTGTCTGTGTTCAACAACTACAGCCACCTTGAGGCAGAAGACCCCGCCCTGGTGACTTTCCGATAACGAATTGAGGTGGACCAATGAGTAAGAAAAACCTGTTTGATCTGACTGGAAAAACCGCTCTGATAACCGGAGCCAGCCGTGGTATTGGCGAAAGCATTGCCCGTACTCTGGCAGAGTATGGCGCTCATGTGATTGTCACCAGCCGCAAGATCGATGGTTGCGAAGCCGTAGCGGGTAGTATCCGCGAAGCTGGCGGCAGTGCTGAAGCCTATGCCTGCCATATTGGAGAGATGGAGCAGATTGATGCCATCTGGGCTCATATCGAAAAAGAACATGGCAAGTTGGATATTCTGGTAAATAACGCCGCAGCCAACCCGTATTTTGGCCCGGTTGAAGATACGGATCCGGGTGCCTTCCAGAAAACCGTAGACGTCAACATTCGCGGTTACTTCTTCATGTGTGCCCGTGGTGCGCAATTGATGAAGAAACACGGCGGCGGCTCCATTGTTAACGTGGCGTCTATTAACGGTGTAAACCCTGGCCATTATCAGGGGATTTATTCCATTACCAAAGCGGCAGTTATCTCTATGACCAAGTCCTTCGCTACCGAGCTGGGGCAACAGAACGTTCGCGTAAATGCGCTGCTGCCGGGGCTGACTGATACCAAATTCGCCAGCGCTCTGACGACCAACGAATCGATCAAAAAGCAGGCGATGGCACACATCCCCGTGAAGCGCATTGCCGATCCTGATGAAATGGCCGGTACAGTGTTGTATCTGGTGTCAGATGCATCCAGCTACACCACCGGGGCCTGCATTAATGTAGACGGCGGTTACCTGACGGTCTGATTATTCCAGTGCCAGAGAGGCGACCTCGGAGTCAGCTACACAGCTGAGTGCTTTGAAGTCGTCGCTCAAATCTGATGCGCGGCCAGCAAGGTGGTCCAGGTGAGAGTGCTCGCTCGCCATTAAAAGATCCTGAATCAGTAAGGTTATGTTTTCCTTGCGTTTGCTCATCATTTCGGCATAAGCCTCACCCCGCGCGGTCTCGGAATTGTTGATCAACTCGGTGATGGCTGCTTCAAAGCCCGGCTTGTGGCGGTGTTTCAGAGCGAGCAACAAGGCTTGTTGCCAGTTTTCGCGCCCCTTGATCCAAATTCTGGTGTTCCCGGCGCTGTTTTCTGACCAGTCACTGATAATAAGTTGCTGTTTGCTATTCAGGCTCCCCAGCCACCTCTCGGTGCGCTCCACAGCTCGTTCTGCCCGGGCCTCGACCCGTGCCTCGGCGTTACCAACCAAAAACTCGTTTTCCAGTTCCCGTTGCCTTTCCTCCATGTTGCCCGCCAACTCGTTGACTTGCTCATCGCTCAGGCTGGCGAGCGTATCGATGGCGTGGGGCGTTATCTGGTGCAGCAGGGGTGGGAGAAACTTCGTGAGCTGTGTTTGCAGATTGCCGACTCTGGCGGGGTCTGGTTTGCCATTTTTCAAATCATCACGGACATTGTCCAACCACACCCGGTAGCGTGGTAGCTCGGTACTGCAATGCCATTGTTTCAGGCTCTCAATGTTGGCACTAAGCTGTCGCGACTGGAGTTGCGTCAACGTAACATAGTCGTCAACCCACCACTCAATGCCCCAGTCCGCGTAGCGATAGGCAAGCCGTGGTGAGCTGCACCCGGCTATTAGCAGGGCTGAGATCAGCACGGGCACAACCGCACGTCCGACACTTAACGTAAATGAGTAGCCATACTGACACATATTTGCTCCCGGCCCGGTAAAGAAGCCTATCGATAAAAGGTTCGAAGCTTAATATCATTCTGCCATTATGTTGTTGCTGATACCCGGGATGATCGCACTTATTAATACTGGCATGGATAGCGAATGTATCTACCGCTGGATGCCTGCATTTTTGATCACTTAAGCGGTTGCTTTTCCACTGGTCACTTATCTAGCTCCAGTGATGGTAAAGCTTGCAGAAATGACCTTTGGGCCAGCCCATGAAGGTAGCCGAAAAGGGCAGGAAGGTCGCCCGGCTGAAGCCGGGGCAGTGTTACTGGATAGACGTTTCAGAACTGCTGGAGCTCGCCCGCGAAAGCGCGGTTCCGATAGGTGGTTTGTAGTGCAGGGAGTAAAGAATTCGATCCAGCACAGCTTGGCCGTTCCACGCTGGATCGTTATTTATCATGCCCACTACCGCCCAGGTTGTGTTGTTTTCATCCCGTGTAAAACCGGCGATAGAGCGGACATTTTCCAGGTAGCCGGTTTTAATGCGGCCTTCGCCATCCATGCCCGCGTCGCGCAAGCGTCTGGCCATTGTTCCGTCCATGGCGATAATAGGCATGGAGGCCATAAGATCGGAAGAGTAGGGGCTGTTCCAGGCGTGTTGCAGGATTTTTGCGCCCTGTCTGGCTGTGATCCTGCCGTGGCGTGTCAGGCCGGCACCGTTGTCGATTACCATGCCGGCCGTATCAATCCCCTTGTTTTCCAGCCAGTTATAAATAACCCGAATGCCGGCAACCCGGTCGTCCTCTTCGTTCTCCTCGCGGTTTTGCGCGCCTATGGTCAGCAATAGCTGCCGGGCCATCACGTTACTGCTCCACTTGTTTATATCCCGCACCATGGTGACAAGATCTGGCGAAGTGGTTTTCATAACCAGTCGCGCACTTTCTGGCGTCACGCCTTGCTGGTCACCACCGGAGACGATAATGCCCATTTCTCCAAGCAGCGAGCGAATTACGGATGCGCTGTACTGCTCATGGGGCAAAAGGGAGAGGTAGGTTGTTGTGCGACAGCCTTGCGGTAGCTCACCGGTTACCCGCACGGTTACCTTTCCTCCTTCCTGGACCAGAGGCTCCCAATCAAAGTTACGGCGTGATGGGCAGGGGCCGTCGGCAACTGCGGTTACCCGGTTGTCGATTGTAATTTCACCGAGCGCGGGAGTGCTCCAGGCCTGGGTGCCGCGTTCGTCTGCGCGTATCTGAAAGTGTACAAGATTGAGGTTGGTCAGATAGACAGAAGGTTCTACCAAAAAAGGCGCGAACGGGTTATCGCCGTTGTCCTCAAACAGAGGGAAGCCCCCATCGACTTCAAAGTAGCTGCCGTCGAGCACCAGGTCACCGGTGATGCGGGTTATGCCCATGTCGCGGAGTTCCCGCAGGGTTGCCCAAAGGCGTTCAAAGGTCAGTTTGGGGTCGCCGCCGAAACGCACATACAGGTTGCCCTTTAGCGTATCGCCAACCATTTTGCCATCGGTTAGAAAATCGGTGTCCCAGTGGTGAGTGGGGCCCAGGATTTCCAGGGCCGCATAGGTGGTCACCACTTTCATAATAGAGCCGGGGCTCATAGGGGTATCCGCGTTGATGCTTTGATCAAGCCCGGGCCCGTTCAGGGGCACCGCAGCCATACTTAGCGCTGTTTCACTATTCAGGGATTTAGTCGCGTATGCCCGCATGTCGCTGGCCCAGAGACGGTTGTCGCTGTAGCCGGTGCTGTCGCCTGCCAGAGCAGGTGGCAGGGTTGCCATAACAGGGGCCAGAATAAGAGCGATGGCAAGAGTCAGGGCAGGTTTCTTTGACCAAAGGCTGACCTTTCCTGCGTAATTTGAATGCGGCATACCCGGAATCACCGTGATGAAATGTGCGAAGAAACTCCCTTGGTAAACAATAGCCCATTCACAACTATTGTACTATGCAGAAAACCTCTACATAACGTTAAAAAATGCCAGTAGGCAGCCTGTTTGTATTGAGGTTTGTTACTGGCTGTAAGCTGTGCGAGCTGGAAATCCCTTACACATTGCACAATCTGGGCAAAGGGCACTGGACCGAATTTGGCCCTGCCAAACAGCGCATAAAGTCTGGGCCTTACAGGCCTGTTCCCGGAGGAAAACGCGATGCTTTTTTCCGGGCGCATGGTCGGGTTCAGGTGCCTTACCTGGATTACCTGAATGCCCGGTATGATCAAAAACAATCCACGGCCGCGCTGTTTTACCGGCAGGTTGGCGGGTATTATAGCGGCCCGTTGGGCCAGTTATTAAATGCTCAGAACATTATAATCAGGAAATTTATGTATACCGGTCAGTGTCTGTGTGGCGATATTACCTTTGAATACCAAGGCCCTCTGGGCCCGCTCTCCCTGTGTCATTGCAGTCAGTGCCGCCGTGCCCACGGCAGCGCATTTTCTGCAAGCTCGCCGGTGCAAAAGGTGCGCTTCCGGTTTTTGAGTGGTGAAGACCAAGTGGCCGAGTATGAGTCGCGCCCTGGCAAATACCGGGCTTTTTGTCGCCGCTGTGGGAGCCATTTGTACAGCCGGGTGGATGCTATTCCCGGGATTCTCCGCTTGCGGGTAGGCGTGATTAATGAACCGCTGGGCAAAGGGCCGGCGCAGCATGTCTACACAGCTTCAAAATCGGACTGGTTTGAAATTACCGACACTTTGCCTCAATACGAAAAGACCGAGCGCACTGACGATCCTCACTGAGCGGTTGAACTGCCTGGAACATTCTTTTGTGTGTTGCAAATAAAAATCATTATCATTACTATCTGTTGTGTGCCTGCCTCGCAGTAACGGCACGGAGTTCATTATGCGACCTGTGTGAATTATACGCGAAGGGGAAAATAACCATGACAGCAGAGCAGGAAATGATAGAGGGGCTGAAGATTGCCGCTGGAGCCGGTCTGTTTATCGGGCTTGTTATTGCCGGCCTGGCTGTGTCTGCGGGAATAGGAGGCTAGCGCCGGTTGCGTTGTAGCCATCTATCCAGCTTGTTGGCGAATTCTTTTCGATCGGTTTGGCTGAAAGGAGCCTGGCCGCCGGTAATCTGCCCGGCGTTACGCATCTCTTCCATAAAGTTCCTCATGGCGAGGCGCTGGCGTATGTTTTCCTTAGTGAAGGCCTGGCCTCGGGGGTTAAATACGTCAGCGCCTTGCTCGATGGCTTCCGCCGCAAGTGGTATGTCCTGAGTGATCACCAGGTCGCCGGCGCTAAGCTGCTCCATAATCTCGTTATCCGCCACATCAAACCCCTGCATCACCTGCCTGGCCTTAATATAGGGGCTGGGGGGAAGGTTAATCACGTGGTTGGCAATAAACGTTGTTTGAATTTGCCAGCGAGTGGCGGCACGACAAAGAATGTCGCGAATAGGTACGGGACAAGCGTCTGCGTCTACCCAGATCGGCATATCAACTTCCTTAAGCCATTTGATTCTGGCGTCGAGTGTACTCGCAGTTGCGGTGAGTGGGGTAGTGGAGTCTGGCCGCCGCGGCCGGATTTGCCGAGGCGTTGATGGTATAATCCCATGCAAATTCAATTATCAGGAAGCATCAATGTCTCAACTCCCCCCTTGCCCCCAGTGTGGTTCCGAGTACACCTATGAAGACGGTGTTCAGCTTGTTTGCCCTGAGTGCGCCCATGAATGGACAGAAGCGGAGGCGGCAGCAGAATACGCGGGCAAAGTGGTGCGCGATGCCAATGGCAATGAACTTCAGGATGGTGATGCGGTAACTGTGATCAAGGATTTGAAAGTGAAAGGTTCCAGCTCAGTTGTGAAGGTGGGCACCAAGGTGAAGAATATTCGCCTGGTTGACGGCGATCACGATATTGATTGCAAAGTTGAAGGCGTTGGACCAATGAAACTTAAATCTGAGTTCGTTAAGAAAGCCTGACCTTGTCAGCTATACATGTGGATAGCTGGTTACGACGATTTCGAGGCATCTATCTATTTGCGTCGAATTGCTCCGTGCGCAACACTGTAACCATTGTTACCAACACAACCTAGCTAGCGGCGTGAGATACCATGAACAAACGCATCACACTACTTTTTGCCAGTAGCGCATTGATCCTGTCGATTTTTACCACTGTGGCGATGGCCCATGAGTACTCTCACGGGGAGGTTTATATTGACCATCCATGGAGCCGACCAACGCCGCCGGGTGCATCTATGGGTGTTGGTTATCTGGTTATCAGAAATCATGGAAATAGTGACATAACACTGATTGGTGCAAGTACGCCAAGGGCTGATGAGGTGTCAATCCATGAAACGCTCATGAAGGATGGTGTTATGCGCATGCAGCCACTTGAGAGCGGGCTGGGTGTCGCCTCGGGAGAAACCGTAGAGCTCAAACCCCACAGTTATCATCTGATGCTGGAAAAACTCGTGAAGCCACTAAAGGAGGGGGAGAGGGTTCCTCTAACCCTGGAGTTTGAAGGCGCAGAATCGATGGAAGTTGAGCTAAATGTACAGTCACTGGACGATGATGCGAGCGTCCCTGAGATGGACCACTCTGCACACCAGATGGACCACTGACAGTTTTCTAATCAGGCAACCTGTGACGCTTCCGGAAAACGGAGGAAGCGTCACTCAAAACCCTACATTTAAGAGCAGCCACCGCAGCATACGCCCGGATCCCCGTGTTTACCCTTCTTGGGGATGCTTTCAGATGCACTCACCGGTGTTTCTGAATGATCCTCCATCACGCCATCTTTTTGCTTTTCAGTGTTCGCCTTATCGGCATTTTCAGGGCTCATTACTTCTTTAAATAATTGCATCATGAGGTGTCATCCTGCGACAGGTGTAAATGTATAAAGCTCTTTAAGGTACATCTAAAATGAATCTTATTAGTGTCAGTGGTTAGAGTCAATGCATCTGCGAATAAAATGCGTTCGATTACGCAGGAGCGGACGAGTAAGAGCGGTGCGGAGCGAAAGGGTACTTGAGCGAGACTGTTCGGTGCCTTGCCTTGGCGCGAGTGTAAATCATATTCAGGAGGGGATACTGGCAAAAAAAAAGGCAGCCGAAGCTGCCTTTTTAGCGTTGTCTGTTAATTACAGAGCAACTACGTTCTCAGCCTGAGGGCCTTTCTGGCCCTGGGTCACGGTGAACTCAACTTGCTGGCCTTCAGCCAGAGTTTTGAAGCCGCCGCCCTGGATCGCGCTGTAGTGAACAAAAACGTCGGGGCCGCCTTCACGAGTGATAAAACCAAAACCTTTAGCTTCGTTGAAGAACTTAACAGAACCGGTAACTGTAGACATAATATTAATCCTGAATTCAATCATTTAAAATGCTGTCAGACATAGCTGGCCAGCGGTATGCGGAAACAAAAAACGGGCGTGATCAAAAACAGGACGTACGACTACTTAAATTTCCGTCTTATTGATGAAGTGCTTTGCTAAATCTTTCCAACAATGTGAACTGTACCCTTTGGCTGCTGAAAAGCAAAGCACTTTCTTCTAGGCATATACCCGACATTTTCAGTCACATGAGGTATGTTTGCGTTAGCCTACTGAAATTCACATGAATCAACAGAGGGGTTCTGCCTTGTCTGAGCTATCCACCTACGAAAGTTTTTCTGTCAGTGTTGAGAACAAAATTGCCCACGTGCAGTTCAGCCGCCCGGAGGCGCTGAACACCATGACGAAAGCATTCTGGCTTGAGTTGCCGAAGTGTATGCAGGACATCGAGGCAAATACAGATGCGAGGGTTATTGTGGTGTCATCCACAGGGAAGCATTTTTCGGCAGGAATGGATCTTGGTGTTTTCTCAGACCCCAAGGCGGTACCCATGAGCGGTGACCCCGGCCGTATGGCAGAAAACCTGCGGCGTGTTGTGATGCAGTTACAGGACACTCTGACATCGCTGGAAAACCTGCGCCTGCCGGTTTTGGCTGCAATCCATGGCGGCTGTATCGGAGGTGCTCTGGATTTGGTTTGTGCTGCTGACAGCCGTTATTGCACGGAAGACGCATATTTCACGATTAAAGAAACCGAGCTGGGCATGACAGCCGATGTGGGCACGCTTCAGCGGCTGCCTAAGCTGATTCCGGAGGGCATTGTGCGTGAACTGGCCTACACCGGCCGCAAGTTTTCTGCGCAGGAAGCGAAGAGTTTGGGGTTTGTGAACGGGCTGTACGGCGATCAGGAGGCCTTGATTGCAGGCGTTATGGGTATTGCGGCACAAATAGCTGATAACTCGCCACTTGCGGTGACCGGCTGCAAAGAGATGTTGAATTACAGCCGTGACCATACGGTAGCCGATAGTCTGAAATACATGGCGACCTGGCAGGCAGGCATGTTTCGGCCCACAGATATGATGAAAACATTCCAGGCAAAAGCCCAGAAACAGACCCCCAACTATGATGGTCTGTTCCCGGTGAAAGGCTTGTTTGAACAGTAAATGAGCCTAAAAAAACGCCGCAAGTCAAACGTTTCCCCGATTGCTGCTCTGGCGTTCCAGGGCGGGATCGGGGTTGTTGGGCTTTTAGTGATTTTAATCGCAGATATACCTGTGCAAGTCTCTGGAGCCGGGCTTCTACCCAGTATTCTCTATGGCTTTCTGGGTGCGCTGTGTACTTATGGTGCGCTGTTGTTGCTCGCCCAGGTTCCCGGGTTGTTACCTGGTAACCTGGATCAGCAAATGCGTAGTTTGCACCGGTTTGCATCCGGCTATTCCTGGTTTGTGCTATTCCTGCTCGCGGTTTTTGCCGGGGTGGGCGAAGAGCTTTTGTTTCGGGGGGCTGTGCAGGGCTGGCTTGCCGCGCACACGAATACCACGACTGCGGTGTTGGTTGCCTCCCTGGTTTTTGGATTGGTTCATTATGCGTCTTTTACCTATTTTGTTGTCGCCACTGGCCTTGGGTGCGTCCTTGGCCTGGCTTATGCGCTAACCGACAGTCTTGTCCTGGTGATGGTGTGGCATAGCGTGTACGACATGGTTGCTCTGTTTTGCCTGCTCCGGTTTCCTCAATGGTTTGGTGTCCGTGCCAAATCAAAAGACTAACGCTAAGAATGTGCCGCTTTCAGTGCAGTTGTCAGCCGCTCCATAACACCGCCACTATGGCGCCAGAAGTGCCAATATAGTTCAACCTCAAGAGATTGGCTGGCTGCAATGCTAACCAGCCGTCCCGCCTCAATTTCTTGTCTGGCCTGAATCTCCGGGATCATTCCATAACCCATGCCGGCCAGCGCCAGCTTCATGAAGCCTTCCGAGGAAGGGCAAAGGTGGTACGGAAAGGCGCCATGATAGCCAACCTGCGCCAGAAAGCGGTGCTGCAACTGATCATTTGGCCCGAATATAATTGCCGGTGCAGCCCGCACACTTTGTTCATTGAAGCCTTGGCTGAAATATCGCTTTTGGTATGAAGGAGTGGCCAGGGCCAGGTAAGTCATGGTGCCAAGTGGAACGCGGCGGGCCCCGGCTGCAGGCTGTGGGTTGCTGCATAAGCAGGCAGCAACATCACCTTCGCGCATTCGGCGCAGAGCGGTATCCTGATCTTCAACCACCATATCCAGTAACAGTGCTTCGTTCGAACAAAAATCACTTATGGCGCTGGCCCACCAGGTTGCGAGGCTGTCAGCGTTCAGGGCAATTCGTAACCGTGCGGCAGGCTCAGAGAGAGCCGGAAGCGATTTAGCCAGGTCCCTTTCAAGAAGTTTAACCTGCTGAACGTGGTTCAACAGTTGTTGTCCTGCCGGTGTGGCTTTGAGAACAGGGCTACGCAAGAGAACCGGTTGCCCGATACGAACCTCCAGGGTTCGGATGCGCTGAGAAATAGCGGACTGACTAAGGCCAAGTGTAACGCCTGCGCGCTCAAAGCCACCGGTCTCTATAACCGTGGCGAGCGCCTCCAGTAGTTTATAATCTACCATAAGAAAAACTAATGCATTATTACGAATATGAATTTCAAGTATAGCGGTAAGTAGTTAATCTTGCGGCTTCAAAATGGAGAAATAAGTGGTGTTTGAGAATTATCTGGAGAGTTATCTGACAGGCCTGATTGTTTGTGGCGGCATTATCGTTGCGATCGGAGCACAGAATGCCTACGTGCTCAGCCAGGCAATACGCCGCGAACATCACTGGTGGGCGGCGGGCTTATGTATGGCATCAGACGTGGCTTTATTCACACTGGGCATGTTCGGGGTCAGCGCAGCGTTGATGGCTATGCCACAGGCATTGGAAATCCTACGCTGGCTTGGGGTGGTTTTCCTGGGTTGGCTGGCTATCCAGGCATTTGTGCGCGCCAGCCGGGGCAGGGCGGCACTGGAAGCCGGTGAAGTACAACGCAGAAGCCTGAAAGGCGTTCTGTTTACCACGCTTGCGGTTACCTTACTTAACCCTCAGGTGTATCTTGATACTCTATTGCTGATCCCGGCGGTGGGTGCCCAGCAGGCAAACACCACAACGTTTGTAGCCGGTGCCAGCAGCGCGTCTGTTTTGTGGTTTGGCGTGCTGGCGTGGAGTGGGTCTGCGTTGGCGCCTGTTTTATCACGCCCGCTGGCTTGGCGTATTATTGACGGCGTAATCGGTGTGATGATGGCGGCCATTGCGCTTCATCTTGTGTTCAATAGCAGCTTATAGTTTTAATCAAACCGCCTTGCGCCGGAGAGGCGGTCTTTCCAGTAATAGCCATTCAGCTCCGACATGATAACGCCGGAAGATGTGGATGCGTGAATAAAACGGTTGTCGCCCATGTAGATGCCCGCGTGCTGGTCTTTCCCGGCAATTCTAAAGAACACGATATCACCGGGCTTCACGTTTTCAGGCTGCACCACATCACCAGAACGCAGCATTTGCGAGGTTGTGCGAGGCAGTGTTTGCCCCAGGCCCTCACGATAGGCTGTGGTGATGAACCCCGAGCAATCAAAACCACTGCCGGTGGTGCCGCCGTATTGATAAGGCGTGCCTTTATAGCGTTCAAAGGCCTGCCATAGTTTTTCGGCTTTTGCAGAACCCGGTGCAGCCTCAACGGGTGAATAGTTGGGGGTGTTGGGTTGCATGCTCTGATTGCTGGCGCACCCCCCCATTACAAGGGCCGTGAAGGCTAAAACGAAGGCATATTTAAAAGACTGAGCCATGATAAACCCTGAGCGGTTGTTCGTTACGGTACTCTATTATCGAATGGCGAGGATGTCAGGTTACGGTTTGTGGGATTTGTTATCCTAGCGCCATGCTAAAAATATCCAATGCTGTTGAAATCGCTGACTGGGAACTGGAAATTACCCAGATCCGGGCCCAGGGTAATGGTGGCCAGAACGTCAATAAAGTGGCTTCGGCCGTACATTTACGCTTCGATATTCGAAACTCTGCCTTGCCTCCGTTCTATAAGGAACGCCTTTTGGCGCTTCAGGATCAACGCATCAGTAAAGAAGGCGTTATTATAATCAAGGCCCAGTCGCATCGTACGCTGGAGCTTAACAAGGACGATGCACTTGAGCGTCTGAAGGAATTGATTCAGGCGGCTGTTAAGGTTCAGAAGGCGCGCCGTGCGACCCGGCCTTCGAAATCAGCCCAACGCAAAAGGGTGGACCGCAAAACACAAAAAGGTAAAACCAAGGCTCTGCGGGGCAAGGTTCAGGTTTGAGCTGACCGCGCTTGTGTCTTGTGGGACTCGAGTTTGCCAATAAATGATTCTATATCGGCGAAGGCCTCTTCAGCTTCCGGCAGCATAGGGGTGAAGATCTGCCAGACATGAACCATGCCTGGCCAAGTGTGCAGCGTCACCGCAGAGCCAGCAGCCTTGGCTTTTGTGGCGTACCGTCGGGCGTTATCCAGCAGCATCTCCGTATCGCTGACCTGAATCAGTGTTGGCGGCAGATTGGATAGGTTTCCCAGGAGTGGCGAGGCAACCGGACTGGTCGGGGAAACACGAAACGCGGCAAGCGTTGCCCACCATATTACGGGGCGGGGGACTTTCGAAAGGCCACCAAAGGCGGGGCCTAACAGGGCATCTGTAGAAATATTGCCGCGGTTGCTTGGGGCTGAGAGTGTGAGGTCTGTGGAGGGCGAAAGCGCCACGGCTCCGTCGGCCTGACGCAGGCCGCTTTCACGAATCCACGCAAGCAAACCCAAGGTATGGCTTCCCCCTGCTGAATCGCCTGCTACCAGAATAAAGGTAGCTTTATTCGGGGTCTCTGGGCCGTTTTCTATCAGCCAGGTATAAGCCTTACGACAATCACGCACGCCATCCATATACCTGTGTTCCGGCATAAGGCGGTAGTCCACGGCAAAGACAGCTGCGTTAGCAATACGGGAGAGGCGGTCTGTGATGGATCTATGGCTGCGTGGGCTGCCGGCCGCCCAGGCACCGCCATGAATGTAGAGAATTCGCCGCCTGGTGTCTGCACCCGGCGCGATGACCCACTCACCTTTTGGCGTTTCGCAATGCCGAAACTCAGATTTCAGTTCCAGACCGTCACTCAGGCTATCCATGTGGTGACGCACGGCTAGCAGCCTGGCCTTACCGTGCAAGCCTTTGGAAACGCGGCCCATCTCGCGGATCTGCTCCAGAACTTGCCGGTTCTCTGCACTGGGAAGTGTCTCTCTCACGGAATACTCTTCCTGATCCAGGTGAGACAGATCCTCAATGCGGAACAGAAACAGAGTCAGCGCAACGATAAATAAAACAACGCCAGCAATAATCCAGACCATAAATTGTCCGTATCCTGAGGGTTGGCCCTGATAGCCTGGGCGCACTATGCTTTAAGTAGAAAGTAACGCAATTTTTGCGATTAATACCTTCAAATGTCACAAAAGGAGAAGGGCTTTGCAAATTGCATACAGAGCCAAGGACATCACTGAAGCCCACATTGTTGCAGGGCTGCTGAAAGCCAATGGCATTGCAACCCATGTAGGCGGAGACTATTTGCAAGGGGCAATGGGTGAGATTGGGGCAGCTGGCTTCAGTAATATTCATGTACAGGATGAAGATCTCTATCCGGCTCGTAAGGTGATTACTGAATATGAGGCAAGCAATAGGGCTGCCACGACCGTAGACAGTGGTAATGACAAGCCAGGCTCTTATGCCCGCTGGCTTTTGCTGGCCATGGCGGCGCTGGTCTTGATCTGGCTGAACTTTTAGGAAGTATCAAGGTAAAAATGTAGCTGATAAATGGAGCGTAAAATCTATGACAAATAATCCCGTTATGTTGATTACCGGTGCATCTTCCGGAATCGGTGCCGCAACGGCTCGGGCGGCGTCTAAAGAAGGCTATCGCCTTGTTCTGGCAGCTCGCTCGACAGAAAAGCTGGAAGCGCTGCAGGCCGAACTCGGTGGTGACAGAGAAGTGCTGATCGTTGAATGCGATGTGCAGAAGGGTGACGATCAGAAATCGATGGTTGAGAAGGCCCTGACAACATTTGGTCGGTTAGATAGCGTTTTTGCCAATGCGGGCCGGGGAGGAGAGCCGGGAGGTTTTAGTGAAGCCAATCCGGATGTCTGGAAAGATATGATCCTCACGAATATTTACGGAGTCGGCTTAACGATTCAACATTGCCTGCCAGCACTGCGGGAAAGTAAAGGACACTTGTTGCTCACAGGCTCTGCCGCGGGCAGGGTCACTATTCCCGGCTCAATGTACAGCGCCACTAAATGGGCTGTTTCAGCAATTGGTTACGGTGCGCGGGAAGAGTTACGTGGTTCCGGGGTGCGAGTGACCTTGATAGAACCCGGCATGGTTGATACGCCATTTTTTGATAAGCCGCCGGCTCATGCGCTGATGCCAGAAGACATCGCCCGTGCTGTGATCTATGCGGTATCCCAGCCGGCTCATGTGGATGTAAACGAAATTCTGGTACGCCCAACGCCGACGGAGTAGCAGAAGCCCGTTTCGCTGACCTTGCCTATCTTTTAATACTGCGCTGCCTTGGCTTTCCGGCTTTGGGGCGCTTTGATGATTTGGGCTTTTTGTCTGCCACTCGTGGCCTGTTGCCCGATTTGCCAGGCTTGGCGCCCGGTGCCTTGGGGCCGGCTCTGTGGCTGGGCCTTGATCCCGACGGCCGCGGTGAGTGCTTGGGTTTGCCTGTGGGTTTTTTCTTTGCGGGTGCGGACTTTTCTGGTGCGTCACCGGAAGAGGAATCACGAATCGCATCAAACAGACTCGCAAGCTCTTTCTCTGTAAGATCGCGCCACTGGCCCACAGCCAGCCCTTTCAAATTGACGTTCATAATGCGGACCCGTTCAAGCCGGGTTACTTCAAACCCGAAGTGTTCGGTCATTCGTCGAATCTGACGGTTCAGCCCTTGCACCAGTGTTATACGAAATACAAAGCGACTTTCCTGCACTACTTTGCATTTTTTGGTCATGGTGCCGAGAATAGGAACGCCGCCGGCCATGCTCTGAATAAACGATTTCGTAATCGGTTTATCCACTGTTACAACGTACTCTTTTTCATGGTTGTTGCCGGCTCGCAGAATTTTATTCACCAGGTCGCCATTGCTGGTCATGAAGATCAGCCCTTGTGAATCCTTGTCCAAGCGCCCGATAGGGAAAATACGCGCGCCATGGCCAACAAAACGCTGAATGTTGTGCTTCTCTGCGTCATCGGTTGTGCTTACGACGCCAACCGGCTTGTTCAAGGCGATAAATACCAGATCTTCTTCCGCACGGGGTTCGATTATCTGACCGTTTACTTTAACGGTATCAGTGGGTAAGACCTGGTCGCCTACACCGGCCCGCTTGCTGTTGATAAAGACATTGCCCTGCTCAATGTAGCGATCCGCCTCTCGGCGAGAACACATACCGCTTTCGCTGATGTATTTATTAAGACGGGTGGAGTGGGTGCTGGTCATCGGTTATCCGGTTGCGTATCAGAGTTTGGGCATGATACCAGCCAGATTTTCTTTCTGCGCCCATGAGCTGCAGAAAAAGAGGAGGTGTATGACAGGACGGGCCTTCGAAGCGCCGAAGGCCCACTTGGTCCTAGTGACCGTATATCCGCATAGCTGTGTTCCGAACAGACAGGTTGTCCAGGGCAACTGAGCCAATGGACGTTCCGCCCACCAGAATTTGTCCAATGGACATATCGGCCTCAAAGGTCTTCAGATCGACTGCCAGAGCAGAATCACCATTCGCTCTGGAACCATTATAAATATCCATGTCTACTTTAGCGCCAAGGCGGGTAATCAAAGGGTTGTCCGGGTCAAAGTCCGCGCCTGTCAGGCGTAAGTCCCGAATGCCCAGTGCCAGAAAATCAACGTCAACATCCAGGTCATCGATGGCAAACAGGGTTTGCACGTTCATCTTGTCTGTTGCTGTGTCGACACGTATTTTCAGCTCTGTTACCACGCCATCCATAGCAAAATTGTTTGCCAGCATCGTGGAGTCGGTGTGTCCTTGCAGTGTCCATTCCCCGGTTTTAACAGAAAAATCGATGGGCGCGGCGACCAGCGGAAAAACGTTGATTAGCGCATCGCCATCATCCGCAATATCGATTTCGACCTTGATGTTGTCGATCAGTTCACTGGACTCACCGAATAACAGGCCTCGGATTCCCGGATTAGTAAATTCGGCAAACATATCGGTACGGTTGGCACCGCCAATGGAAATATCCTTAATAGAGAGTGAACCTTCGTCCGTGTAAAGAAACTCGTCGATATTAACCCTGGTTTCCAATTCAATAGTGACACCAGCCTGGCCGGTGATATTGCCCATGTGTGTATCTTCAAGTGGCTTTAGTTCCGCGTGCGCCGCGAACGACAGGCTTGAGATGGCCAGCACCAGTACTGATTTCTTCAGGCTTTTCATAATTGTTCCTTTTTTTGCTTTTGTTATAAGGGCCAGCCGGGGGCAAGACCGGCTGGCCGGGCAAAGGCTCGTTAAGCAAGCCTTCTTTTCCTTACTGCTCCGGGGTCAATGTCAGGTTGATTGTGTTGCCGGAGCCGGACAGGAACTGGTTGAGAACGTCTGTCAGCAGGCCGCAGTTTTCAAGAGGTGGCAGGTCGTATTCACCGCTCACATCACCGCCGGTTGCTGGCGAGAAGTTGGAGCCTTCGTCTGAAGTGAGGGAGATATCCACCGGCTGGATCGATTGACACTGATCGCCACCGCCCACGCGGAAGGGAATGCCCCACAGCTTGAGCTGAACCTTGGGTACCTTCACATACAGGTGGGAATTGGCAGTCAGCTTTCCGTCAACCAGCGTACCGGTAGTAATGTCGGACTGCTCAAACTCTACATTCGCGACACCTTTCAGGCGGCTGAACAGCAGCTTGACAGAGAAATGACCAACGGTGGGGTCGATGGCAAGGTCTGCCTCGAATGTACCGCTTGCCAGCTCCAGAAGGGTTGCGATGCTGCCATTCAGGGGCAAGGTGCTGTCTGAGGATTTGATGAAAGTAGAGCCTTTCAGGCCCAGTAGAATTTCGAGCGCATCGCTCGATGCTTCGAAGCCCTCTGCACTGACGGGAACGGAGACTTCTGCGTTCTCAGCGTCGTTGGACGCGATCACCAGTTCGGCGTTGCGAACGCCCGTTGCAGCGGCTGTGAAGCTTACATCGATAGCACAGGTTTGCTCGGGTGCGACAGTGGTGCAGTCATTGGTCTGCAGGAACTCACTTGCGTTGGGGCCGGCGAGGTTAATGCTGTTGATCAGCAGGGTTTCGTTGCCGGTGTTGGAAACAGTGACCCGAGCAGATTCGCTTTGACCCAGCTGAACTTGCCCCAGGCTTACATTTGCCGGTGTCACAGCAATTTCAGGGATAGGCGCAAGAACACTGCGACCGCTTAGTGCAACGTCTACAGAACTGTTGTCTGCATCGGTTGAGTTGATGGTTAGTGTGGCACTCTGGGTGCCCTCGCCATCCGGGATGTAGGTCACGTTTACATCACAGCTTTCGCCAGCTGCAATAGTGCTGCAGCTGTTACTCTGCATAAAGGCACTGGCGTTTGCACCAGCAATTGAGATGCCGTTGATACCCAGCGCAGCGTTGCCGCTATTGCTGAGGGTAACGGTTTCGTCTTTAGTGACACCTGCCTGCACATTACCAAACGCGACTTCGTCACGGTTTACTGCAATGCGTGGTGCTTCAACAACATCACCTTCCACAGTGACGGTTTGCAGCAGATTGTCCTGGCCCTCGAGCAGGGTGCAGTTTGTTGTAATCTCACCGATAGGGGCCGGGGCAATATCGCCGCTGGCTGTGCGGGCAACCAGGTTCAGTGTTAGCCCGCCAACACGAATTTCTGCATTGCCCACATCCTGATCGGTAAATGTGAACTCCGGTGCCTGGCCTTCGGCTGGCACAGTGAATGAGCCGGTTTCTGACGGAATTGGGCTCTGGGGGATGTTGAGGGTAACAATTTGCTCAGCGGTGCGGCTTGGTGTGATGATCTGGTTGGTATTGACCGCCGTGCCTTCAACAGTCTCTGAACCGACCAGTTTCAGGCCAGTACGAGAGTCTTCGTTTACCACTGTCATGGCGGTGACATTAAACCCTGGTAGCGGAGTGCCAACCGTTGCGCTTGTGGGAATGTCTGCGCTGATTTCGGCACTGATGGGCTGGTCGCCGATCAGTGGGAATGGACAGGTAAACTGTAGATTGGTAGAGACCGGGCTGGCGAGCGCGCTTCCGGCACCGGACATTAATGCCGCTGCTGCCAGTGCAGGCGCGAGTGTGCGCCCACCGGGATAGGAATTCCTGAGTTTCATGAGTTCGTCCTCTGTAAAGCATCGTTGTTATAGGAGGGTGGGCAGACGGCACCGACACGGACTGCTCAATCGGACTTGCAAAAACCCTTTTGCTACGCGTTTTTACGCATATGTGCAGGGCTATTAGGCCTTTTAGAGGCGCGCTGGGTCATTGCCGTTGCCGGCATGGTTTTTGTCTAAAACGGCGAACAAGTGCAGAGAATGCTGAAACCGTGACCGGCTTCAAATTGCGCAGCAGGCTGTCTTAATAAAAGGGCTTATTGCGTTTTTCGAGACTGTTTGCGGACATCACCGGGTGTTTGGCCCGTCCAGGCACGATAGGCTTTGGTGAAGCTTGCCTGGTCGCTGAACCCAAGTTTTTCAGCAATGGATTCCAATGGCACATTGGTGTCTCTCAGGTAAAGGGTTGCGAGGTTTTCGCGAATGTCGACCCTTACTTCCCGAAACGATGTGCCTGCGCTGGCAAGGTGCTGGCGCAAGGTTCGAGTGCTGATATCAAGCCGCCGGGCAATGTTGCTGGTGCTGCACGATCGGCCTGGCTGGCTCATGATCATTTCCCGGACTTGCATCAGGGTTTCATTGGCCAGCCGAACTGTTTCTCCGGGGTTGTTTCTATTCCGGGCCAGCAAGAATTTCAGGCTGGTGTTATTTTTTGGGTTGGGTTGGCCTTTGAGCGCCATGGTTATCTGATTATGGGGTGCATCAAAACGGAATTCGCAATCCGGAGCCAGGGAGCGCCATGACTCAGCGTCTCTTTGTGCGGAAAAAGCAAATTGGATATCGAAGTGCCTGCAAACGTCTGCAGAGATACGGTGAATGCTGCCCATGTACATTTTGGTTACACAGGGGGTAAGCTCGCCAAGCCCCCATGTATCGCGCAGGCGTATATGAAAGATTGATCCGGTTGAGTTCAGCTCCATATCCATCAGCGGAAGGCCAACACGAAGATGCTGAACAATCATGCTGATGAGCTGCCTGGGATTGTCCTGGCCCAGCACCGC
Source organism: Marinobacter sp. (assembly GCF_052091845.1). Lineage (GTDB taxonomy): Bacteria > Pseudomonadota > Gammaproteobacteria > Pseudomonadales > Oleiphilaceae > Marinobacter. The sequence goes on from NZ_JBQDCO010000001.1 coordinate 146,064, forward strand.
AAAGCCCAGCAAGCCGTGACTGGGAAGATCGAGTTGTTGGCCAAATTGGAAGGCGGCTCGATCGTCATTCATCAGCCAGTCAGCTTTTTGCAGCACTGACGTTATCTGCTGCATGCTGATATTGGCGTCCGGGTCATCCAGCAAGTCTTCCGTTATATCGCTATCGTTTAGAAGAGCTGCCCGCTTAACGCCCCGGCGTTCCATAAATTCGACGAAACGGCGTGCGTAACGTGCAGAGATAAGAGGCACCTCTAAGGCCATGTGATTCGAAATGTCCATATTTCTGTCCCTGGTCAGGCTTCAGCCCTTAACATCGTCGTGGTTTGCGATTGTTATTGTTAGAAGTTCTATACAGCAGGCTTTCCGTTGTTTGTAGTATAAGCAGGTTGGGCCAATGTTAATTTTGGGGCTTGTCACGAAATGGGTGTCATGGCCGGATATGACAATGACACATTTGACAGGTTGAGCCTGTGAAAAAGGAGGGCGCTTGCAAAAACCGACTGTAGTGTTGGAAGAGGGGGCTGTCTGCTCTGTGTGCGAACAAAGCGTGCTGGAGGGTTTCCGAATAGTGAACAGGCAGGAGTATCTGCGCTGTTTGCACTGTAAGGCAACGGTTATGGCGCAGAAAAATTGGCCGGTGCCGGATGATGAACGAGCCATTTACGATCTTCATAATAATGATTCGGCCGATCCGGGTTATCGGGCCTTTCTGGGCAAGCTTGTGTTACCCATGCTTGATCGTATTCGGCCGGGAGCCCTGGGGCTTGATTTTGGCTGTGGGCCAGGCCCGGCGCTTGCAGAAATGCTGCGTGAAGCAGGAATGGGCATGGTGGTTTACGACCCTTTATATCATCCTGAACCGTCAGCATTAGAGCGCCAGTATGATTTCATTACCTGCACTGAGGTGGTGGAGCATTTGCACCAACCGGCTGAGGTGTTTCGCCAGCTTGATGGTTTGTTAAAGCCCGGCAGCTGGCTTGGCGTAATGACGTGTTTTCAGACCCGTGATGATCGGTTTGACCACTGGCATTACCGGCGGGATCCAACACACGTTGTGTTTTATCGCGAGGTGACACTGGCGGTTATTGCAAGGCGTTTTGACTGGACTATGGTTGTGCCAGGAAAAGATGTGGCGATCTTTCAGAAGCCTTTAGAGTTCACTCCCCAGGGCGCCTAAAATGTTGAAAGCCCGGTTGCTTCCATCAAGCGGTAGCGCCAGTAGCGCACGGTTGAATTGTCTGCCCAGTGCTCATAGGGAAGGCTCATGACAGGGTCGCTATCGGGGCCGGATCGCCACTGCTGTTCAAAGAAGTTGACAGCTTTTTTGGCTACAGGCGAGTCTGCTGGCACGGAAACCCACACATCGGTTTCAAGGTTCAGGTCGTCCAGATTGCGTCGCGTAAAGTTGGCAGAGCCCAGCAGGAGTTCCGTGGGACCCACTTTCGGGCGCAACATGAGTGATTTGCTATGGCATTGTTCACCGGAAGTTTTACACCAGCGAATAGGAATACCGGCTTTATGGAGCTCCAGCGCGACTTGTCGATTGGGTATGCCGCTTTTTTGATGGCCAAAGGCTTCATTGTTGGCATCGAGAAGTATGCGCAGGTTCACGCCGCGTTCATGGGCGTCGAGCAGGGCGGTAATAATGTCCCGGTGTGAGAGGTAGAAAAACGCGAGATCTAACCGGCTTCCGCGCTGGGCGCCAGTGATCATCTGAAGGGCCGACTCCAGGATCGCGGATTCTGTTTTCACCGCAATTTTACCCATCGGCTGCTGATTTGTTGTCTGAGTGGTAAGCGCCGCGCTGATCAGTCTATTGAGCGCTGGGCTGGACTGGCCGGACATGTTCAGAACCGCTTGCTCGCTTTTCAAAACATCAATAACTGCCGGGCCGGTAAAGCTGATCGCGGTATTGCTGTGTCTGCTGCTGCCGTCGTGAGGGTTAGCAGAGGTTATCAGGGCGCGTAGGTTGTTTCCGTTATCTGTAACCAGAATTTTGCGATGGTTTGCCTTGAAGTTGGGGAGCGCAAGGTAGCTGCGAATGGTGACGGGCTGTGATCCGATGGCATTCGGCAACCAGCCGCCGCCGGAGTTGTTGCCGAGCCACTGACAGCAGACCCGCCAGATGGCAGACCAGGTCGGGTTGCTGTCACGAAGTGGTTCCAGGTTGGTTTCAGTGACTGAAATGCCCGCCTGGCGCAGCGCCTGGAACCAGGGCGACACAGAGCCTCCATAAAGCGTGTTCAGCGGGTCAGAGATAACCACAATTTCCAGCTCTGGTTGCTCGGCCTTCCGGCTTATTAGCGCCTCGGTCAATTGCTTTGAGAGGGGGCGGTGCGCCACGCCTTCCGGGCTGCTGCTGTTAAAGAGGAACATATCGACCAGCACGAAGGATTCAGCCTGGTTTATAAGGCGCAGTATTTCGTCAAAAATCTCTTGTTCCCGGGTTTCTGAGCCATCGCTGTGATGATAGGTCGCATCAACCAGAAGCATGGCATCACTTAAGGCATGCTCATTGCCATTGTGGCTTACGCCAGGAGGTAAAGGCTTATAAGTATGATATACGCCCAGGCTAATGAGCATCAGAACCATGAGTGTGAATAATATCGTCCGTGACATAAGGCGCCAGTGTTCTCTGTGGGAGTCAGCGGGTTTTGTTCTCAATAACCAGGGTGGAAAAGCGTTCCAGCAGCCCCGATGCGTCTGGTGCATTGCTAACTGCGTCTATCATGGCCTGGGAATCAAGCCCTTCGTTTTCCAGGTCCGGAGCCTGCACGCCCAGATAGGCTTGCATAATGGTGTCAGAAAACTCTGGATGAAACTGCACGCCCCATGCACACTTGCCAACCCTGAATGCCTGGTGTGGTTCATGCCCATTGTAGCCGAGCAAAACGGCCCCCGGAGGCAGGCTTAATACCGATTGTTTATGGGTGAGCTGTGCTTTGAAGGTGCCGGGCATACCGCCGAACAGTGGGTCATCCTGAGCTCTGGCCAAAAGCTCTATGCGCTGGGTACCGCTCTCACGGCCCTTTGGGTGATAGCCTACTTCTCCGCCTAGTGCGTGAGCCAATAGCTGGTGCCCATAACAAACCCCAAGTGTTGGTACGGACTGGTCTACCGCCTGTGCCAGCCAATCTGCGGCCTTTTCACTCCAGGGCTCGCGATCACTGACCATAGCCGGGGAGCCTGTTACGACTATGCCGTCCCAGTCTGTGGGCTGTTCGGGCAGTTCTCCGGCCTCTGCATTAAATACAGAAATATTGAGCCCAGGGGAGAGCCGTTTCAGGAACCATTCGTCAAAATCACCGAATTGTTCTTTTATAGCTGGATAGGTGCTGCCGGTTTTAAGGATCACCACCTTGGGATTGAGTTGGTTCACTCCTCGGGCAGCTCCGCATTGTGGAAGATGTTCTGCACGTCATCCAGGTCGTTCAGCATATCGATAAACTTTTCGAACAGCGGAATGTCATCACCCTCTACCGCGGTTGTGGTTTTAGGCAAAAACTGGATGTCGTCCACCTCGAAATCAATGTCGCCGAAGGCGTCGGTTAGTGCCTGGCGAGCTTTGGCGTATTCGGTGTTAGGTGTGAAAACGGTGATTTGGCCGTCTTCATGTTCGATATCGGACACGTCGACATCGGCTTCCATAAGGGCTTCAAGTGACGCTTCTTCCTCGCCCTTGAATACAAAAATGGCGCTGTGATCAAACATGTGAGCAACAGTGCCCGGTGTGCCGATTTTGGCCTTGGTTTTAGTGAAGGCAAGGCGAACATCGCCAAAGGTGCGGTTGGGGTTGTCCGTGAGGCAGTCTACGATCACCATGCAGTTGCCTGGCCCGTAGCCTTCGTATCGTGCCGGTGAGTAGTCTTCGCCGGCACCGCCACGGGCTTTTTCCAGGGCTTTTTCGATAACGTGAGTGGGAACCTGATCTTTTTTGGCGCGTTCTATCAGCCCACGCAGCGAAAGGTTGCCATCCGGGTCGGTTCCGCCGGACTTTGCGCTCATATAGATTTCGCGACCGTACTTGCTATAAACCTTGGTTTTGGCCTCTGCGGTTTTGGCCATGGATTGTTTGCGGTTCTGGTAGGCTCTGCCCATTTTTGCGCTGCCTCATGCTTGCGGATGAAAAGGCCAGATTTTACGCAATATTAGCAGTTTGGGACAGGCCTATTTGGCAGGCCTGCCTCCATGAGCTATCAGACATAGTCTACCGGGGCTCGGTAATTGTCCTGGGCCATCAGATCGATACCACACTCTACTGTGCTAACCCAGTCAAGGAACTGGTCTACCATGGTGGGGCCTTCGAAGCGCTTCCCGTGCTGGGGCACAATCATTTTTACATCCATTTCGCGCACCATGTTGGCCCAGAGTCGGCAGACCTTGTTTGAGGCAATGTAACGTCGGTGAAATCCCATCATATGCGGGATATGCTTGTCGAAATCCTGTACCGGGAGGTGGTCGTCTGCAGCACCTATAGACGCGCCAAGGTCACCCGAGAATAGAATTTTTGACACCGGATCGTAAAACTGCAGGTTGCCCACGGAATGCATGAAATGGGCTGGCAGACACTGCAGGTAAGAGTCACCAAACCTTACGTTGGCGCCGGCATCCGGAATACTGATAATGCGATCGTAAACGCTGCCGCTGAGCTGGTTGGTTACGTAGCTGGACACCAGGTGAGGTAGAAACCTGGCCCACAGTTTTGATGTCACAATCTTTGCACTGGTGTGCACGATCCAGCGATCAATGGCGCCGATGATGTCCGGGTCCTGATGCGACGCGAACACAAAATCCATATCCTTGATGTTCATGTATTTGGAGGTGGCCACGGCAAGTGGTGTGTAGGTAAGATCGCCGCCCGGATCGATCAGCGCTTCGTGCTTGCCGTCGACGATCAGGAACTGATTGGACTGGACACCCTCGCCGGTGACCAGGGAGTCGAACATCAGGCATTTGTGATGTCCGTTGTCGAACAGAACGATTGGCTCATTTGCCATGTTTATCTCCGTAGAATGGGGGCGGCCAGAATTTAGCGTAATAGCAGGATATTGCGAGTTGCGCGGAGACTACAAAAATGACAGAGGCCATCTATTGCCTCAAGTCAATTCTCTGATATCCATCAAGTAACAAATTGTGTCCAGGTTAGTGCCTGGGCGTGTGCCGGTAATCTCTGGGTGCCTGGCCCATGGTTTTTTTGAATAGCCGGGAAAAATAGTAGGCGTCGTCATAGCCAAGGCGGTGGCTTATGTCTGTAAAGCTCAGACTTGTGGTATCCAGCATCTGACAGGCCCTCTCTACTTTCAAGTGAAGAAAATGCTGAATGGGTGAGGTGCCCGTCTGTTCTTTGTAGCGCGTGGCAAAGTGGGCGGGGGAAAGCCCTGCCACGTCTGCAAGCTGTTCCAGGCTTATACGCTCGTCGAGATGTTCACGCATATAGTTGTTGATGATGTCCAGCTCCGCCTGACGCTTGTGGCCGGTTTCATCCACACTGATCGGAACGGCGGTTAGTAGTTGGCGTAAACGATTGGCAGCGTGAATCAGACCGCGGGCACGAAAACCAGTCTGGCGGACGGAAAGCAGGCCATTAAAGTCCACCAATAACCTGGGTTGTCTCCCAAGATGGCGAATTGGAGTGGTGTCATCAAATCCCATGTAGGTGCGAAACTCTTCAGCCAATGGCCCGGTGTAATGTACCCAGTAAATTGTCCAGGGGTCCTCCGGGTCTGCCGTATAACGGTGATTTGCGCCTGCAGGCAGCAATAAAAGATCACCGGCCTCCATGGTGTAGGGCTCGCCCTCCATATTCAGGAACGCTTTTCCCTCGGTGCAGTAAATCAAAAGATTGTCGCGATGATGTTCGCGGTGCATGTGATGCCCAGTCGCTCGACGATAATGGCCAAATGCTCTGGGGTAGAGATCGCGGGTAAGAGGGTGCTCAGACAAAAGCCTGATAATGGGGGCTGGCACCACGTAGCGAATGCTGTCCTTGGGGACTGGCCACTGAGAGGTTTGTGTCATGCTTGTTGCAGCCATTAAGTGTGTGGCAAGCGAAAGATAATCCATCACGAGCGAAATTTAGTCAATCACCAAGGGCCAGATAAGGTGCTAAGGTCATATCAGTACGTCGCTAAGGCAACTCGGCTTTAGCCCGCTTCCCGCACAAAAACAAACAGGGGTTTTGAGATGAAAAACGTTCCACTGTACTTAGCCGGTGAATTTGTTCAGAGCCAGGCCAGCGAATGGATTGATGTAACCAATCCGGCTACCAATGAGGTGATTGCAAAAGCGCCTTGCACCACAGACGCGGAAATGCGCAGGGCCATCGAGAGTGCTGGCGAGGTATTCAAAACCTGGAAAGACGTTCCCGTTTCCGAGCGCGCCCGTGTGATGCTGCGTTACCAGGCATTGCTTAAAGAACACCACGACGACATTGCACAAATCCTGTCTCAGGAAACCGGTAAGACCTTTGAAGATGCTAAAGGTGACGTGTGGCGCGGCATTGAAGTGGTTGAACATGCAGCCAACGTGGCCTCCATGATGATGGGCGAAACCGTTGGAAATGTTGCGCGGGGCGTGGATACCCACTCCTGGATTCAGCCATTGGGTGTGTGTACCGGTATTACGCCATTTAACTTCCCGGCGATGATTCCATTGTGGATGTTCCCCATGGCCATTGCCTGTGGCAACACCTTCATTCTCAAACCGTCCGAGCAGGACCCGCTGACCCCTATGCGCCTTGCAGAGCTGTTTGAAGAAGCCGGTGCGCCCAAGGGTGTGCTGCAGGTTGTGCATGGTGGCAAGGAGCAGGTGGATACACTGCTTACTGACCCTGATGTGAGGGCTATCTCTTTTGTGGGTTCCGTGCCGGTTGGCCGTTATATCTACGAAACCGGCACCAAAAACATGAAGCGCGTGCAGAGCTTTGCCGGTGCCAAGAACCACATGGTCATCATGCCAGACGCCGACAAGCAACAGGTTATCAATGCCTTGGTGGGGGCATCGGTTGGAGCCGCCGGCCAGCGTTGTATGGCGATTTCGGTCGCAGTGTTTGTAGGGGGAGCTCAGGCCTGGATTCCCGAGTTGAAGGAAGCTATGGCAAATGCCCGCCCGGGCGCATGGGACGATGCCAACGCCAGCTATGGCCCGATCATTTCTGCCAAAGCCAGGGAGCGTGTTGAATCCCTGATTGCCACCGGCGAGGCCCAGGGCGCGAACCTGCTTCTGGACGGCCGTGGCTGCACGGTTGATGGTTTGCCAGATGGTAACTGGGTCGGTTCTACTTTGATCACGGGTGTAACCACCGACATGGATATCTATAACGAGGAAATCTTCGGCCCCGTACTTGCCTGTATGGAAGAAGAAAGCCTGCAGGATGCCATTACCCTGATCAACAACAGCCCTTACGGTAATGGTGTATCTATCTTTACAGGTTCTGGTGGCGCGGCTCGTAAGTTCCAGCATGAAATTGAGGTTGGCCAGGTGGGTGTGAATATTCCCATTCCGGTGCCCCTGCCGTTCTTCTCGTTCACCGGTTGGAAAGGCTCGTTCTACGGCGATCAGCACGCATACGGCAAGCAAGCGGTGCGCTTCTACACTGAAACCAAAACGGTTACTTCCCGTTGGTTCTCCAGTGAGGTAGAGGCTGACGCTGAAACAAACTTTTCGATCCAGTTGCGTTAATTGCGCTGAGGGTGGGTATCTTTAATTTGGAGCCTGACTATGGACTTTAATTTAACTGAAGATCAGTCGGCCTTTCGCGACGCGGCTCGAACGTTTGCTGAGAAATCCATGGCGCCCCACGCAGCCAAATGGGACAACGAGCATATCTTTCCGGTCGACACGCTCAAAGCTGCCGGCGAGATGGGCTTCATGGGAATTTATACTCCGGAAGCGCTGGGCGGTATGGGCCTTTCACGGCTGGACACATCTGTGATTGTGGAAGAGCTGGCCGCTGCTTGCCCGTCAACGGCTGCGTTCATCACCATTCACAATATGGCGACGTGGATGGTGGCCAGTTTTGCATCCGATGACCTCAAGCAGAAAATTGTTCCAAGGCTGGCCAGTGGCGAGTGGCTTGCGTCTTACTGCCTGACTGAGCCAGGCGCCGGCTCTGACGCGGCTAATCTGCGAACCAAAGCGGTTCGTGATGGCGACAGTTATCTCATCAGTGGCAGTAAAGTCTTTATCTCCGGTGCTGGCGATACCGATATCCTGGTGCTGATGGCGCGCACAGGTGCGCCGGACTCTGGCTCTAAAGGTATCTCCACCTTCGTGATTCCTGCGGATGCCGACGGCATTTCTTACGGTAAAAACGAAGAAAAAATGGGCTGGCACAGCCAGCCGACCCGCACCATTAATCTTGAAAATGTGCGCGTGCCTGCCGCCAGTCGAATCGGCGAAGAGGGCGACGGCTTTGCCATTGCCATGAAAGGCCTTGATGGTGGACGTCTCAATATTGCCACCTGCTCTCTGGGCGGCGCCCAGGCTGCCTTGCTGAGAGCCCGCAACTACATGCATGAGCGGGAGCAGTTTGGTAAGCCTCTGGCGGCTTTTCAGGCCCTGCAGTTCAAGCTGGCAGACATGGCAACCAACCTGGTAGCCGCCCGGCAAATGGTGCGCCTTGGGGCTTTTAAACTGGATAGTGGTGATACAGAAGCCACACTGCACTGCGCCATGGCAAAGCGCTTCGCCACAGATGTCTGTTTTGATGTGGTGAACGATGCCCTGCAATTGCACGGTGGTTATGGCTATATCCGGGAATACCCTCTGGAGCGTTATTTGCGCGATCTGCGAGTGCATCAGATTCTGGAAGGTACCAACGAAATTATGCGGTTAATTGTGGCTCGTCGCCTGCTGGACAATGGTGTGGCTGAGGCCATTCAATAAACCGCAACACTAACAGGAGACAGATGATGAGCGATCTGATTCAGCTCGAGAAACGTGGACACATTGCGGTACTGACCATTAACAACCCACCGGCCAACACCTGGACAGTGGATTCCCTGCCTGCACTGTCAAACATCGTTCGTGAACTGAACGATGACACCAACATCTTTGCCTTGGTGCTGACCGGGCAGGGCGAGAAATTTTTCTCCGCCGGTGCTGATTTAAAAACCTTTGCCGATGGCGACAAGGCCCGCGCCAACGAAATGGCACAGCTCTTTGGCGAAGCCTTTGCCACTTTAACCGCGTTTCGTGGTGTATCCATTGCAGCTGTAAACGGTTACGCCATGGGCGGCGGCCTTGAGTGTGCGCTGGCCTGTGATATTCGCATTGCCGAAGAGCATGCCCAGATGGCACTGCCGGAGGCGTCTGTTGGTCTGCTGCCTTGCGCGGGTGGCACCCAGAATCTGCCCTGGATGGTAGGTGAAGGCTGGGCCAAGCGTATGATTTTGTGCGGCGAGCGAGTTAAGGCCGACAAGGCATTGCAGATTGGCTTGGTTGAGGAAGTCGTCCCTACAGGCAAGGGCCTGGAAAAGGCACTGGAACTGGCTGAAATGGCCTGCAAGCAAAGTCCTTCCTCTGTTGCCCGCTGCAAGACTCTGGTAATGGGTGCCCGGGATGGCCGCAGCCATTCAGATGGCTGGCGCATGGAGCGGGAACTGTTTGTTGAGCTGTTCTCGACGGAAGACCAGAAAGAAGGCGTAAATGCCTTTCTCGATAAGCGAAAGCCGGAATGGAAAAACCGTTGAAACCCGCATGCATACCGGTTTAAGGAATTTATATGAGCCAGCAACCGATTATTTTTGAAGAGTGGAAAACCGCTGACGGTGCACTGATTGCCGTGGTTCGGCTGAACACGCCAAAAGCATTGAACTCCCTCTCTCTTGAGATGATTCGCCAACTAACGCCGCAACTGAAACGTTGGGCGGAAGACGACAAAGTTCGAGCTGTCTGGGTTGAAGCCGAAGGCGACAAAGCCTTTTGTGCCGGTGGCGACATAGTCGCGCTTTACCGAAGCATGACCGAACCGCAAAGCGCTGGCGTCGCCAGCGAGGGCATTGCTTTTTTCACCGAAGAGTATGAGCTGGATTATCTGATCCACTCGTTCCCCAAACCTGTGGTGTGCTGGGGCCACGGTATAGTGATGGGCGGTGGCATTGGCATCATGGCTGGCGCCTCACACCGGGTAGTCACTGAGGCCTCGAAGCTGGCAATGCCTGAAAGCAGCATTGGTCTTTATCCAGACGTAGCTGCAGGCTGGTTTCTCAATCGTGCTCCCGGGCGCACCGGGTTGTTTTTGGGGCTAACCGGGGCCCGCATGAACGCCGCTGACGCACTGTTTGTTGGCTTGGCCGATCGCTTTATCAAGCATGATTTGAAAGCGGCCGTGGTTGCGGATCTGACAGCACACAATTGGCAGGGTGAAAACGCATTCGCGGTAGTGGGAAGCGTGCTCAGGCAGCACGAAAACCAAAGTGCGGAAGCCATGCCAGAGTCCCCGGTGCGAACTCATTTTGATGAGATTAACCGTGTAACCGATGCTGATAGCCTGACCAGTATGGTCGCGCAGATGAAAGAGCTCTCAAGCGGAGACGGTTGGCTCGCCAGGGCCACTGGGCCGCTGGAGGCCGCGTCGCCCACGTCGCTGGCCTTGTGTTGGCGGCACCTGCGTAACTGCCGACTGGATAGTCTGAGCGAGGTTCTGGATAAAGAGCTTACCTTGTCCAGGAACTGCCTGAGCAAAGGAGAGTTTGTTGAAGGGGTGCGCGCGCTGCTGATTGATAAAGATAAGCAGCCTCGTTGGCGCTACGCATCGCTGGCGGAAATGGACAGTGAGTGGATAGACAGTTTTTTCAAAAGTTAGCCAGAAATGGCCATGCGCCGATTTGGGTGCGCGGCCTATTCAACCGAATACAAAAACAAGGGGATGATTATGGCAACGATTACCTTTATTGGCCTGGGCAACATGGGTGGCCCCATGGCCAGCAATCTTTTAAAGGCCGGGCACGATGTAACCGTGTTCGATTTGTCAAAAGACGCGGTCGCGGCGCTGGTATCAGAGGGTGCGAAAACCGCAGAGACAGCTCATGATGCAGTCAAAGGTGCGGAATGTGTGATCAGCATGTTGCCTGCCGGCCAGCACGTAGAGGCCGTGTATCTGGGCGATGATGGCCTGTTGGCTCACTTGCCTGAAGGCACTTTGGTGGTAGATTCATCGACCATTGCGTCAGAGACTTCTCGTGGTGTGGCCGAGCAAGCAAAGGCTAAAAATATCCCATTCATCGACGCTCCTGTGTCTGGTGGTGTGGGCGGTGCCAAAGCTGGCGCTCTAACCTTTATTTGCGGTGGCGACGAAGAGACGTTCAATAAAGCCAAGCCAATTCTGGAAGCCATGGGCAAGAACATCTTTCTTGCTGGCGAAAGCGGGGCAGGCCAGATTGCCAAAATCTGCAATAATATGCTCTTGGCGGTTCTCATGGCCGGCACCAGCGAAGCCCTGGCTTTGGGGGTGAAAAACGGTCTGGATCCGGCGGTTCTCTCGGAAATCATGAAGCAGAGTTCCGGCGGTAACTGGGCGCTAAATGGCTATAATCCATGGCCTGGCGTGATGGAGGGTGTGCCCGCATCAAGGGAATACGAAGGTGGTTTCCTGGTGAATCTGATGAACAAGGATCTGGGTCTGGCTTTCGATAATGCGGTAAAGAATCACGCCTCGATTCCCATGGGTTCTCTTGCACGCAACCTGTATGAACTGCACGCAGGGCAGGGTAATGGCGCATTGGATTTTTCCAGCATTCAGCGCCTTTATACGCCACAGTAGTACGCCTCTGTGGAATACACATTCAGGGGAAACAGTGCCGAACTGCAGCTATTGAACGATGCAATGTGTCAGTGCTGCAGTGTCGGGGGTATAATGCCGCACCGAGCCAAATTCTGCTAATCAGGCACCCTCGCAATGGAAATCAACGTTAATTATCTCGACAATCTTCGGGTTGAAGCCAGGTTTGATGACTTCTCGGTGATTGCCGACCAGCCTATCCGCTATAAAGGCGACGGCTCCGCACCTGGCCCTTTTGACTATTTTCTGGCCTCCTCTGCCTTGTGCGCGGCTTATTTCGTCAAGGTTTATTGCCTGGCGCGAGATATACCGACCGACAATATTCGGCTGTCTCAGAACAACATTGTTGACCCTGAAAATCGCTATCAACAGATATTCAAGATTCAGGTTGAATTACCAGAGGACCTGTCCGAGAAACATCGCCAGGGTATAGTGCGTTCGATCGACCGCTGTACGGTCAAAAAAGTGGTGCAAACCGGCCCTGATTTCCAGATTGAAATTGTTGACAGCCTCGACGGCGATGCTCAGGCGCTACTGATGGCAAAGCCTGAGGCTGAAGCCAGTACCTACATTGCGGGTAAAGACCTGCCGCTGGAACAAACCATCACAAACATGACCGCCATTCTGGCGGATCTGGGCATGAAGATTGAAATTGCCTCCTGGCGTAATATCGTGCCTCACGTCTGGTCACTGCACATGCGCGATGCAGCCTCGCCCATGTGTTTTACCAACGGTAAGGGCTCCACGAAAGAAAGCGCCCTGTGTTCGGCACTCGGCGAGTTTATCGAGCGCCTGAACTGTAATTTTTTCTACAACGATCAGTTTTTTGGTGAAGACATCGCCAACAGCGAGTTTGTCCATTACCCGAGAGAGCGTTGGTTCAAGCCGGGGCCTGATGACGAATTGCCACAGGGTATTCTGGATGACTACTGTTTGGCTATCTATAACCCGGAGGACGAGTTGGGTGGCTCTAACCTGATCGACACCAACTCCGGCAATGTTGAGCGTGGCATTTGTTCTTTGCCCTTTGTGCGCCATTCCGACGATGAGGTGGTGTATTTCCCGACGAACCTGATTGAGAACCTGTACCTGAGCAACGGCATGAGTGCGGGCAACACCTTGCACGAGGCGCAAGTACAGTGTCTGTCAGAAATTTTTGAACGTGCGGTAAAAAAGCAGATTATTCAGGAAGAAATTACGCTCCCCGATGTGCCCCTGCACGTATTGGAAAAATTTCCGGACATTCTTGAAGGTGTGCGGGCGCTGGAAGCGCAGGGTTTTCCGATACTGGTTAAAGATGCCTCTCTCGGCGGCCAGTTTCCGGTGGCGTGTGTCACCCTGATGAACCCGAAGACCTGTGGTGTGTTTGCTTCTTTTGGTGCGCATCCTTCCATGGAAATCGCCCTGGAACGCAGTCTCACCGAATTAATGCAGGGTCGCAGCTTTGAGGGCCTGAACGATTTTTTGCCTCCGACCTTCAACAGCCTCGCAATCACTGAACCGAATAACTATGTGGAGCACTTTATAGACTCGTCGGGCATTGTGTCCTGGCGCTTCTTCAGTGCCCAGGCGGATTACGAGTTTAACGAGTGGGATTTCTCCGGTACCAACGAAGAGGAAGCAGGTTCCCTGTTTGGCATCCTTAAAGAGATGGGCAAAGAAGTATACACCACCGTTTATGACGATCTCGGTGCGCCGGTTTGTCGCATGTTGGTGCCCGGCTACTCCGAGGTTTATCAGATAGAAGATCTGGTCTGGGATAACACCAATCGTGCTCTGCTTTTCCGGGAAGATATTCTGAATCTGCACATCCTGAACGATGAGCAATTGGCGGCTTTGGTGGAGCGCCTGGACGACAGCCAGATTGACGAATATACCGACATCATCACTCTGATAGGTATCGAGTTCGACGAGAACACTGTGTGGGGTCAGCTCACCATCCTTGAGCTGAAGCTGCTAATTAACCTGGCTTTGCAGCACTACGAACAAGCCCTTGAGCAGGTAGAAATGTTCATCCAGTTCAACGACAACACCGTTGAGCGCGGGCTGTTCTATCGGGCAATGAGTGCGGTACTGGAAATCGTTCTGGATGACGAACTTGAGCTGACGGATTACCTGTTTAACCTCAGGCGTATGTTTGGCGAGGAGACCATGGATGCAGTGGTGGGTTCGGTGGATGGCAGTGTTCGCTTCTATGGCCTGACCCCAACCAGCATGCAGTTGGAAGGCCTGGACAAGCATCTGCGCCTGATCGACAGTTACAGGAAGCTTCATGCCGCCCGTGCCGCCCGGGCAGGGATTGAACTGACGCACGCAAACTAACCACAGAAAAGCAGTGGCCATGGGCCGAAGAAGCAGCGCTTGACCTTAATATTGCTCGCGTTCACCATTCTGTGGTTTCTTCGGGCTCGCCATTGATTGTGCTGCGAGCGTTCCGTGTATTTTCAAACAGAATAGGGTAGATCAACATGGCAGATCAGATAAGAGTAGCAATTGCCGGGTATGGCAATCTGGGACGGGGTGTTGAATCGGCCCTGGCGCAGAATCCGGATATGCGTTTGGTGGGTGTGTTCAGCCGTCGCGATCCGGCCAGCGTTACCCTGCTCGACAGCAATGTGCCCGTGCATGCCATGGCAAATGTTGAGAAGTTCCAGAACGAGGTGGATGTGATGATCCTCTGCGGCGGCTCAAAAACCGATTTGCCGGAACAGGGGCCGTATCTGGCGCAGTTTTTTAATACCGTAGACAGCTTTGATACCCACGCCAAAGTAAACGAATACCACGCGGCGCTGGATGAGCCAGCGCGGAAGGCCGGGAATGTTGCGCTAATGTCTGTGGGTTGGGATCCGGGCCTGTTTTCATTGAACCGTTTGTTTGGTGAAACCATTTTGCCAGAGGGTGAGACTTATACCTTCTGGGGCAAAGGCTTGAGCCAAGGCCATTCCGATGCGGTACGCCGTGTAGAGGGCGTGAAGAAGGGTGTGCAATACACATTGCCATCTGACGATGCCATTGCACGGGTACGCAATGGTGAGCAGCCGGAACTGGCGACCCGTGAAAAGCACGTGCGTGAGTGCTTCATTGTGCTGGAAGACGATGCCGATGCAGACACAGTGCGTAATAGCATTGTGACCATGCCGGATTATTTTGAGCCATTCGAGACGGTGGTTAACTTTATTGATGAGGCTACCTTCGCGGCTGATCACAGCGCCATGCCCCACGGCGGCTTTGTGATTCGCAGCGGCGCGACTGGTACCCAGAGCAAGCAAACCATTGAGTACTCCCTTGCGCTTGGCAGCAACCCTGAGTTCACCGCCAGTGTTCTGGTGGCCTACACCCGAGCCGTCCACAAGCTGGCCAGTGCCGGTGAGGTGGGTGCTAAGTCGGTGTTTGATGTGGCACCGGGTTTGCTATCGCCTAAAAGCCCTTCTCAGCTGCGTAAAGATCTGCTCTGATATGAACTTTCCGCTAGTCACAACGGGTTGGTTGGCCGATAACCTGGCCAACAAGAATCTTGTTCTTCTCGACGCCAGCATGAGCAAAGTGATTGGCACAGAGCCCCTGGTGTATGACGAACCCGTGTTCATCCCGACGGCTCGAAAGTTCGATCTGGAGCATGACTTTTGTGATCTGAATTCACCCATGGTTCATGCTTTTCCATCGGAAGAGCAGTTCACACGGGAAGCTCAGAACCTAGGAATAAACGCCGACAGTGTTGTCATTATTTATGACAATCAGGGTGTTTACTCTGCACCCAGAGCCTGGTGGATGTTTCAGGCAATGGGGCATGACAACACCTTTGTTCTCGATGGTGGCTTACCCAAGTGGCTGGCGGAACATAGAGAGATCGTGTCGAGCCTGACGAAGTCGAGCGAGTCGGGAGACATTAGCGGTGTCCTGCAGTCGGATAGAGTGTGTGACTCAAGCTATCTCTTGAAAGAGCTTGAGGCCGAGCGAATAACCGCATTGGATGCGCGCTCCCCCGAGCGTTTCAGGGGAGCGGCGCCGGAGCCTAGGGAAGGGGTGCGTAGCGGGCATGTTCCCGGCTCACAGAATCTGCCGTTTTCCGAGGTGCTGAACGACCACAGCTTCAAAAGCGCAGAACAGCTAAAAGCGGTTTTCTCAGGCCTTCTGCCCCATGAGAATCAACAAGCGGTGTTTTCCTGCGGTTCGGGCATCACGGCCTGCATTATATTGATGGCTGCTGCTATTGCGGGTTATGAAAATAACGTGCTCTACGACGGTTCCTGGGCGGACTGGGGAAGCAACCCGTCGTTACCGGTTGCCACGTCGGATTGATGTGGCCCTACAGCACCCCTTCTGAAAGGCGCGCCTGAAACCTATGCAGAAGCCAACGTTGATTGAAGCGGTATCTGTGCCTGATCCCAGTGTCAGCTGTTCAAGCTGCGAAGCCTGCTGTTGCCGCCTGGAAGTGATGCTGATCAGCGAAACAGGCGTGCCCGAGAGGTTTATTGAGGAAGACGAATGGGGTGGTTTAACCATGGCCCGATTGGAAGATGGTTGGTGCGCAGCACTGGATCGCACCACCATGTCTTGCTCGATTTATGAGAAGCGGCCGTTCATTTGTCGGGAGTTTGAAATGGGCGGCTACGAGTGTGTAGCAGAGCGCGCCGCCAATGCTCCGATAACGTAAGGTACCGGTTTTTCCTAGCCGATTATTGCTCTTTGTCTTGGGCGAATTTTACCCGTATTTTATTTTTGCCTACCTTGGCGTCATTCAGGAGCGCCTTGGCCAGCTTGGCTTCCTTGGTATTTGGCATTTCCACAAAGCCAAATCCTTTTGAAAGTCCGGTTTCTTTGTCTAAAACCAGAGTGCACTCAGCAACCGTGCCGTGAGCCGCAAACAGCTCTTGAATTTCCTGCTCGGTTGTCGTGCGTGCGAGGTTACGAACTAATAGTTTCATGATGGGCCATATATAGAAAAGTAAGTATGGCCTCAATTGTTCCAGTGTGGGGTAGTAAGAACAAGCTGTTTTGGTTGCCTTAGAAAATTTGGAACGAGTTATTCAGGTAAATGGCCATCGCAGTTAAACGTTGTGCTGGCGTCGGTACTGTTCCGGTGTACAGCCCGCGTGGCGTTGAAACATCGTTATGAAGGCTGAGCTGCTGCTGTAGCCCATATCAAAGGCCAGTTCTTTGATCGACAGGCCTTTTTCAAGGGCCTCGATGGAGGCAAGAAAACGTAAGCGCTGACGCCACTCCCCAAAGCTCATTCCCAATTCCTGCATAAAATGGCGAGCCAGCGTGCGTTCGCTGACGAACACCTGTTTTGCCCAGTCAGCCAGTGAACAGTTATCACCGGGGTTGGCACGTAATTCATCCAAAACCTGGTTTACGGTTGTGCTGATTCCGAAGGGTAGGTAATCGGCTTCCCGAGGTGCCAGATGCAGTTGATCAAGCAACACCTGGGCAAGGTTCAGGTCTGGTTGACTGACCGGCGTGGTCACGTCACGCTCAGCGAAATCATTCAGAATCGCTTTGAGCAAATCGTTCATGGTCACGGCGCAAGGGCTGCCCGGCAACGTTCGACATTCTTCCAGCCCGATATACACGGATCGATACACCACCGATTCGCGGTTATAGCAGCTGTGCAACGCATTAGGTGGGATCCACACAGCGTAGTTTGGCGGTGACATAAACGGCCGACCGTCGATTTCCAATTGCATCACGCCACGGGCGGTAAAATTCAGCTGTCCCCATTCATGGCGGTGCGCCACGGCATGAGTGTCGGCGCCGTATTCGTCATAACGAAAGTACACCGGGCCCGGCAACTCGCTGAGTGCGGGGATTTCAATGTAGTTTCTATTCACCTTGTCTTAAACCATCGCTATGTTGTCTTAAATTCAGTATAGCCTTTATTAAAGACAGGCGGATAATAGCGCTTCTGATTCTTCACTCGTTTTCTGGGATTTGTGACTATGTATTATGCGTTTCCGCTATTGGCTGTCATATTTTGGGCGGGAAATACCGTAGTTAACAAGCTCACTGTGGGCGTTATCTTCCCAGCTGAAATCGGTTTCTATCGCTGGCTATTTGCTGCTGTCGTACTCACGCCGGTACTGCTGCGCCCGACGCTGCGAACTTGGCCGGTAGTTAAGGCGAATCTTGGCAAGATTTTTGTGCTGGGTGTACTAGGCATGGCGGTTTACCAGAGCCTTGCCTATTTCGCAGCGCCAAAAACCACCGCCACCAATATGGGCATTGTGTTGGCGCTGATGCCGGTGATGTCACTGGTGCTAGCGATAATGGCATTGGGACACCGCCTGACCGTAGGCGCCGTGGTTGGCTCATTGTTTTCGTTTTTGGGCGTATTGATTGTTATCACCTCGGGGGATTTAACCACCCTTACTCAACAGGGGATTAACGGCGGCGATGGCATGATGTTAGTGGCTGTTGCGGCCTACGCTATTTACAGCACGCTACTGAAAAAATGGCAGATTCCCTTACCGGCGATGCAGTTGCTTTACGTGCAGGTTTTAGTGGCTGTGGTGGTGTTATTCCCATTGTTTGCTGTATCGCCACAAGCCGGGTTGAACAGCGATAACCTACCGTTGGTGTTGTTCGCCTGCGTGTTTGCGTCTATCGGCGCACCGCTGGCCTGGATGACGGGGATCAAACACTTGGGGCCCAGCCGTACCACCGTGTTTTTTAACCTCGTACCTATTCTAACGGCGGTTATTGCCTCTGTGATGCTGAATGAAACCTTGGGGCTATATCACTTCATTGGCGGAGGGCTGACCTTATTTGGCGTGCTGATGTCTGAGTGGTGGACGCGTCCATTTCGAGCGAAAGCTCGGTCGCAAGTGACAACCTGATGTTTCTTTGACTTAGGACTGATGTGCATTTGGCGCAGGGAGAGTTTGATTAACCGCCGTTTTTGCGACAGAATCCCTGCCCAGATTCATACAGAACCATACCTTCAAGGATTGAAGATATGCCTCAGGCAAGCGGACTGCAGTTTACCGCCCGTATTGGCGAACTCCCCACTGATCTATTTTCCGTTGTTGGCTTTACGCTGACCGAACGATTATCCGAGCTATTTCACGGCCGCCTTGAATTGGCCAGTACTGATCCAGATGTGGATGTTTTAGATGTACTAGAGCAACCGGTGGATCTGGTGGTTTGGCAAGACGGCATGGCCCTTCGCCGTTTTACCGGCGTGGTAACGGTAGTTGTCAAGAAATCTGTCGCCTCTGAGGTCTTTTAGGCCACCTGTTT
>NZ_JBQDCO010000002.1:0-158813 GCF_052091845.1 Marinobacter sp.
AGTTCACCCAACTGACATTCCGGCCAGCCTATCATGATGTTCTCGACCCACCCGCCGGCTACCGCAGTGGTGCTCAGCTACAGTTTTTCCGCCTGGACGCGCGCCTTTACCACGACAACGACGAACTGCAACTTGAACAACTTACGGGCCTCGAAATCCGCTCGCTAAGCCCGAGAAACGCCTTTTTCTCACCACTGTCCTGGCAAGTAGGCTTTGGTGGCCGCCGCACCGATACTGGCAGCAAACGAGTTTTAACACCTTATCTAGAAGGTGGTGCAGGTGGCAGCTGGTCTTTGGGCCAAGGAACCCAGGCCTTCGCCATTGCCACCGCTGACCTGGAAATCGACGACGACCTGCGCCGAGGCTACGATGCGGCACCCGGAGCAGATATCGGCTTGCTGCATCAAAGCGACTATTTCAGTTTTTCTGGTGGTGTAAAAACCAAAGCCTGGATCGTAAGCGGCCAGCACAGGCAGGATCAGCTATACGCGAAGGCCAACTGGCACATAGGCCGAGAATTTAGTCTGTTTGCAGAATTTACACGGGAAGATCACTACGACAGGTACCAAAGCACATGGCAAGCCGGCTTGCACACCTACTTCTAACAATGCACAACCTGAAAACACCCATTTTGGCATTGTTGCTCTTATTCGCCATGCTCCTGCAAAGCGGCTGCAGTAGCCTGTTTTTCTACCCGGACCAGACTACTTACATAACCCCGGATCGCCTTAACCTGGCTTATGAAAACATCTACCTGGACACTGCCGACGGCGAAACCCTTCACGGCTGGTGGCTACCGGCTGAGGGCCAGCCTAACGGCACTATTTATTTTCTCCATGGCAACGCCCAAAACATCAGCAGCCATCTGCTCAACGTAGCCTGGCTGCCCGCAGAAGGCTATAACGTATTCACCATCGACTATCGAGGCTACGGCAAGTCTACCGGCGCACCGGACATAGAAGGTGCTCTCCACGATTCCGAAATCGGGCTGCGATGGCTCATGAGTCAAGGGAACTCTCAAAACACACCTGTAGTTATCCTCGGCCAAAGCTTAGGCGGCGCACTGGGGCTCACCCTGGCTAGCGAATGGGTGCAAAGAGGCGAAACGCCTGAACTCGCCGGCGTGATTCTGGACGGGACCTTCTCTGGCTTTCGCGGCATAGCCAAAGAAAAGCTTGGAAACTTCTGGCTAACCTGGCCCCTCCAGATACCTCTGAGCTGGACCATCCCGGACGACTACGAAGGCGTGGACCAGATTGCCAACATCAGCCCTGTGCCGCTTATGATCATCCACAGCGTTCGTGATGGCATCATCCCCTTCCACCACGGCCAGGTACTCTATGAGGCCGCCGGTGAACCAAAGCAGTTCCTGCAAACAGATACACCCCATGCGGCGACGTTTATCATTCCCGCTTATAAGAACTCGGTACTCGAATTTTTGGGGCAGAACTAAGTTTGCAGGCGGCAGGTATTGGGTAGGGCTTTTCAAAACTGTGCGGAGCCATGGATGGCAGAGCCAAGCGTACAAGGACGTATTCACAGCGTGTTTTGAAAAGCCCTACCCAATACCTGCCATCTCCGAGCTAGAGGCCAAAAAACAAAAAACCCGCCAATCCAAAGGAAAGGCGGGTTTTTAGTAGTGACTAGCTATCAGTCAGTAAAGTCAGTCGGCTGCTCGCCTTCTTTAACTTCCTTCATGGACAGCTTCACACGGCCACGGTTGTCCACATCCAACACCTTGACCAGAACTTCCTGACCTTCGCTCAGCTCGTCAGTCACGTTCTCGATCCGGCGCTCGGAGATCTGGGAAATATGCACCAGACCATCCTTGCCAGGCAGGATATTAACAAAGGCACCGAAGTCCACAATGCGCTCAACGCGACCCTTGTAAATAGCACCTACTTCAATCTCGGCGGTGATTTCCTTAACCCGATTAACTGCCGCCTGGGCTGCTTCCTGGTTATCTGCGTAGATCTTAACGTTTCCGTCGTCGTCCAGATCGATAGAAGCACCCGTCTCGTCACAGATAGAACGGATCATGGAACCGCCCTTACCAATAACATCCCGAATCTTCTCAGGGTTGATCTTGATCGCAGTAATGCTTGGAGCACGTGAAGACAGCTCAGTGCGCGACTCAGAGATAACCTTGTTCATCTCAACCAGAATGTGCTGACGGGCACCGTGCGCCTGCTCCAGAGCAAGCTCCATGATCTCGTCAGTAATGCCCTGGATCTTGATGTCCATCTGCAGAGCAGTGATACCGTCTTTAGTACCGGCTACCTTGAAGTCCATGTCGCCCAGGTGGTCTTCATCACCCAGGATGTCGGTCAGAATGGCAAACTTGTCACCTTCCTTAACCAGCCCCATAGCAATACCGGCTACTGGTGCCTTCAGCGGCACACCAGCGTCCATCAACGCCAAGCTTGAACCACAAACAGACGCCATGGAACTGGAGCCGTTGGATTCGGTAATTTCAGACACCGCACGAATGGCATACGGGAACTCATCCATAGTTGGCATAACAGCCATCACGCCCCGCTTGGCCAAACGGCCGTGGCCCACTTCACGACGGCCAGGTGTGCCAACACGACCGGCTTCACCTACAGAGTACGGAGGGAAGTTGTAGTGGAAAAGGAACGGATCCTTACGCTCGCCTTCCAGTGCATCGATAGTCTGCACATCGCGTGACGTACCCAGGGTAGTGGTAACAATCGCCTGAGTTTCACCACGGGTAAACAGTGCAGAGCCGTGAACGCTCGGCAGAATGCCCACTTCGATTTCGATCGGACGGACCGTTTTGTTATCACGACCATCAATACGTGGCTTGCCATCGATAACCTGCTGGCGAACAACGGTCTTCTCAACTTTTCCGAAGTTCTTTTTGACTTCGTCAGCGGAAGGCTGGCCTTCTTCTTCGCCTGCCAGTTTTTCAACGGCTGCCGTTTTGATCTCACCAAGACGAGCGTAGCGTGCCATCTTGTCGTGAATGCCATAAGCTTCTTCGATAGCGCCGGCAAACTCAGACTTGATTGCGCCCAACAACTCGGTGTTTTCAGCGGCGGGCTGCCAATCCCAGCGAGGCTTGCCGTTTTCGGCAGCAAATTCTTTGATGGCGGTAATGGCTGCCTGCATTTCCTGGTGGGCGTACAGCACGCCACCCAGCATCTGGTCTTCGCTCAAGCCTTTGGCTTCAGATTCAACCATCAGAACGGCGTCTTCAGTGCCGGCAACAACCATGTCTAGCTGGGACGTGCCAAGGTCTTCAAAGCTAGGGTTCAGGAAATACCCCTTCTCGTCAGTGTAACCTACACGGCTGGCACCGATTGGGCCGGCGAACGGAATACCCGAAATCGACAAAGCGGCGGAAGCAGCCAGCATCGCGGCGATATCAGGGTCCTGGTTCTTGCTGGACGACATAACCGTACAGATAACCTGCGTTTCGTTCATGTAGCCGTTCGGGAACAATGGACGAATCGGTCGGTCGATCAAACGGGATGTCAGGGTTTCTTTCTCGGAAGGACGCCCTTCACGCTTAAAGAAACCACCCGGGATTTTGCCCACGGCATAGGTTTTTTCGAAATAGTTAACAGTCAGCGGAAAGAAAGGCTGACCCGGCTTGGCTTCCTTGGCACCAACAACGGTGCCCAGAACCGAAATATCACCCACAGTGACAAGAACGGAACCGGTAGCCTGACGGGCAACACGGCCCGTCTCCAGAGTGACGGTTTCGCCACCCAGCTCAAATGATTTTTTACGCGGTTGCAGATCCACAACGAACTCCTGCGTTATCTGTTCAGAATGATTGACGTGTGATCCTGAGAAAACTCTGCCTGAAAGCTAACAGGCTGTTGCAAAACCCCGGCTAAACAGTGGGTGCGCTGACAATGCGCCCCGCCTGGGCTTTCAACAACCTGCTATCAATTTCAGCTTTCCAATACGACAGAACATCCGGATTCACCGAAATACTTGATGCGGTGCTCAAAAGCACAACCGGTGGGCCCCCTAAGGAACCCACCGGCTGGTGGCAGCTACGGAAAATTTCCGAAAGCTGCCGTCAGGCCCCAAGACCTGATTAACGACGTAGTCCAAGGCGCTTGATCAGCTCCAGGTACCGGTCAGCACTCTTCTTACGAAGATAGTCCAGCAGCTTACGACGCTGGTTTACCATCCGGATAAGGCCACGGCGGGAATGGTGATCCTGCTTGTTGGTCTTGAAATGATCCTGCAGCTTGTTGATGTTAGCGCTCAGCAGTGCAACCTGCACTTCCGGGGAGCCGGTGTCGCCATCAGCTTGCTGATAATCCTGAACGATCTGTGCTTTTTCATTGGCAGAAAGTGCCATAACTCACCTCATGTCTGCGATGCGATTAAATCCAGCCGGACCGCGCATCTCTACAGCCCGGCTATACAGCGATATAACTAATTTTTACCGCTGTTACTTACCAGCCGGCGAGGCACCAATTGGGTTTCCCCGCCCTCTGGCAATGCTTCTGCAAGCCCTACGAAACCCTCGTTACCATAAATACGAACGAAGCCTTCAAAAGCCTGCCCCGGTATTCTAACCGGTTGCCCGTTCAATATCGACACCAACGGCTGGCCACTCAAGCGGTGCTCCGGGAACATCGAAAGCGCTGCATCCGGGGCGACCAACAGGCCATCGAGGCTGTCGCCACGTTCGCGAATCGCCTCAAGATCAGGCACCGGGTGAGCGCTGGCCAGGGTAAACCCGGCCGCCAATGTGCGTCGCAATGCATTCACATGGGCGCCACAGCCGAGCTGCTCGCCAATATCTTCAACGAGTGAGCGAATATACGTACCCTTGGTGCAGGTTACGGCTATATCCATTTCGTTTTCGCGAATCTCCAGAAGCTGAAGTTCGTAGATAGTGACCGGACGTGCCGGGCGTTCTACTTCAATGCCCTCGCGGGCGTATTCATAGAGCGGGCGGCCCTTGTGCTTAAGGGCGGAATACATAGAGGGGACTTGCTGGATGTCGCCACGAAACTTCTCAAGCACAGGCTCGATTATCTCCGGGGTAAGGTTTTCCGGCACTGGCCTTTCCGACACTACGGCACCTTCGGTGTCGCCAGTTTCAGTGCGCTGACCCAGCCGCGCCGTGGCAATGTAGGCCTTGTCGCTATCCAGCATCATCTGCGAGAACTTTGTGGCCTCACCAAAGCACAGGGGCAGAACCCCTGTCGCTATCGGGTCCAGAGCACCAGTATGACCAGCCTTGGCTGCGCCATAAAGACGCTTTACCTCCTGCAGGATACCGTTGGACGTAATACCCGCTGGCTTGTCGATGACCAAAATGCCATTAACCTCACGACCTTTGCGTCTGCGGCTCAATCGCTTGCCTCCGGGTCATGCGGTTTTTCGTCGTTGCGGTCCACGGCAGGCTTATCACCCACCGCTTCACGAATCAGGCTGTCCATTTTACGGCTGTACCCCTGAAGCGCGTCAAAGTGGAAACGAAGCTGGGGCACAACCCGCAGCTTCATTGCTCTTCCCACCTGACCTCGCAGAAAACCAGACGCTTTGTTCAGCACCGAAACAGATTCCTGTACTTCGGGTGAATCAGCGGTGAGCTCCTCGGTAGACAGCAAGGAGACATAGATATCGGCGTAACCAAGGTCACGACTGACCTTGACTGCGTTAACCGTCACCATACCTAACCGCGGATCTTTAACCTCGCGCTGAATCAGCTGAGCAAGCTCACGCTGCATCTGATCGCCTATGCGATCAACACGACTGAACTCTCTTGCCATTAGGCCCCCGTGGACTCGAGCTTACGCTCGACCCTGACACGATCAAAGACTTCGATTTGATCACCAACCTTCACATCGTAGCCTTTAACACCAATACCGCACTCCATGCCGTTGCGCACCTCAGGCACGTCATCCTTAAAGCGGCGCAGGGATTCCAGCTCGCCTTCAAAGATCACCACGTTGTCGCGCAGAACACGGATTGGCTTATTCCGGTATACATTGCCCTCGGTCACCATGCAGCCAGCCACCTGACCAAACTTCGGCGAGCGGAACACATCGCGTACGTCCGCGATGCCAACAATGTCTTCGCGGAATTCCGGCGCCAGCATACCTGTCAACGCTGCTTTCACATCGTCCAGCAAGTTATAGATGATGCTGTAATAACGCAGATCCAGGCCTTCCTGCTCAACCAAACGCTTTGACGCTATGTCGGCACGTACGTTAAACCCGAAAATGACGGCATTAGTGGCCATTGCAAGGCTGATGTCCGTTTCGGCAATACCGCCAACACCCGAGGACACAACCTTAACCTGCACCTCTTCGTTACCCAGATCCTGCAGCGACTTGGTGATCGCCTCCAGGGAGCCGCGCACGTCGGTTTTTAGTACAACGTTGAGGGTTTTAACCTCATCTTTGCCCATGTTCTCGAACAGATTCTCAAGCTTGGCCGCTTGCGCCCGCTGTAAACGCTGCTCGCGCTCACGGTTATGACGGAACTCGGCCAGCTCCTTGGCTTTGCGCTCATCAGCCACGGCAAAAAACTCGTCGCCGGCATTCGGCGTGCCGTTAAGGCCAAGTATCTCAACCGGAATCGACGGGCCAGCGCCCTTAACCTGCTTGCCGGCTTCGTCGGTCATGGCACGCACCTTACCAAAGTAAGAACCTGCAACAACCATTTCACCGCGACGCAGCGTACCGTTCTGCACGAGTACGGTTGCTACCGGCCCGCGGCCCCGCTCAAGACTGGATTCAACTACAATGCCTTGGGCAGGCGCATCTGGCGCTGCCTGCAGCTCAAGAATCTCTGCCTGCAGAAGCACTGCTTCCAGCAGATTATCAATACCTTCTCCGGAGTGGGCCGAAATCGGTACAAACTGCACGTCGCCGCCCCAGTCTTCAGGGATAACGTCAATGCCGGCAAGTTCGGTCTTCACTCGGTCCGGATCAGCCTGCTCCTTGTCCATCTTGGTGATGGCAACAACGATAGGCACACCAGCGGAGCGGGCATGCTGAACCGCTTCTTTGGTTTGTGGCATAACGCCGTCGTCAGAGGCAACCACCAGGATCACTATGTCCGTACACTGGGCACCACGCGCACGCATGGCGGTGAAAGCCGCGTGGCCCGGGGTATCCAGGAACGACACCATGCCGTGATCGGTTTCTACGTGATACGCGCCGATATGCTGGGTAATACCACCGGATTCGCCAGAGGCAACCTTGGTGCGGCGAATATGGTCCAGCAACGATGTTTTACCATGGTCAACATGGCCCATCACGCTCACTACCGGGGCGCGCTTGGTCTTGTCCTTGCCCTCTGTTTGAAACTCGCTGAGCACTTCGTGCTCAAACGCATCGTCGCTGATTGGTATTGCCTTGTGGCCCAGTTCTTCAACAACCAGTGTCGATGTTTCCTGATCAAGAGCCTGGTTGATGGTTGCCATCACACCCATGCCCATCAATGTTTTAATAACGTCACCAGATTTGACGGCCATACGCTGGGCAAGGTCACCAACGGTAATAACTTCCGGAACTTCTACTTCTCTGACCATTGGCTTGGTCGGCCTCTCGAAGCCATGACGCTTCTCTTTGGGTTTCTTTTTCGCTCGCAGCGGCTTACGCAGGGTGCTGCTGTCGTCGTCTTCCGCGATCGCATCCGCCGGACGGTTACGCGGCCCACGATGCCCAGCCTGCTTTTTCTTAGGCTTTCCGTCTTCAGCAT
Source organism: Marinobacter sp. (assembly GCF_052091845.1). Lineage (GTDB taxonomy): Bacteria > Pseudomonadota > Gammaproteobacteria > Pseudomonadales > Oleiphilaceae > Marinobacter. Next base: position 7,708 of record NZ_JBQDCO010000002.1, read on the forward strand.
CATCACCACGCCCACGAACCGCTTCTTTCTTCTTCTTCGGCTTACGGCCTTTGTTCTCACCTTCAGGAGGCGGTATTGGCATATCTGCCGGAGCGGGCGTCGGTTCGGGTTCCGGAGCCTTTTTCGGCTCGGCTTTTTCGGCAGCCGCCTGCTCTTCCGGGGCTGCTACATCTTTGCTCGCCGCATCAGAGGGTGCGTCTGTTTCTGCTTTCGGTGTCTCTACACTCGCAGGTTGCTCCGCTTTTACCGGCTCCGCTATCTGCTCTTGCTGAACATCTTCCGGTGCTGCTGGTGCTGCTGCCGGTGCCGCAACTTCCTCTTCCGGCTGCACCTCCGCACGCTTTACATAGGTACGGCGCTTGCGCACTTCCACGTTAACTGCCTTGGCTTTACCCGCCTTGAGCGTCGTTGTGGTTTTCCGCTTCAGCGTAATTTTCTGCGGTTCAGCATTTGCATCACCGTGGGCCTTTCTCAGATAAGTCAGCAGCTGTTGCTTCTCATCGCTGGTTACAGAGTCTGTTTCTGAGCGGGCTTTCAAGCCAGCTTCTACAATCTGTTTCAGCAAACGATCCACGGGAGCGCCTACATCTTCGGCCAGTTGTTTTACCGTTACTTCAGCCATACTGGTCTCCTCCCGAATTAAGCCTGGTCTTCAAACCAGGGGGCGCGTGCGGCCATAATAAGTTGTCCTGCACGCTCTTCATCCATACCTTCGATATCGAGCAAATCGTCAACCGATTGCTCAGCCAAATCTTCCATCGTGCGCACGCCCATGCCGGCGAGCTTGAACGCCAACCCGCGATCCACGTCTTCCATGCCCAGAAGGTCTTCTGACGGCTCGGCGCCATCGAGGGCTTCCTGACCCGCCAGAGCCTGATTCAACAAGGCGTCTTTAGCCCGGCGACGTAGCTCTGTGACGGTGTCTTCATCAAAACCTTCAATCGCCAGCATCTCATCCATAGGCACGTAGGCGACTTCCTCGATAGAGGTAAAGCCTTCCTCTATCAGCACACCTGCAAACTCTTCATCCACATCCAGATGCGCTGTAAAATGCTCAACCAGGGTGTTGTGCTCTTGCTCCTGGCGCTCGCCCGCTTCTTCTTCGGTCATTACGTTCAGAGTCCAGCCGGTAAGATCGGTCGCCAGGCGAACGTTCTGTCCGTTGCGGCCAATGGCCTGGGCCAGGTTGTCTTCAGCGACAGCCACTTCCATCGTGTGGCGGTCTTCGTCCATTACAATGGAGGCCACTTCTGCCGGGGCCATGGCATTTATAACCAGTTGAGCCGGGTTGTCGTCCCACAACACTATATCGACACGCTCGCCGCCCAGTTCGTTGGAAACGGCCTGAACACGCGACCCTCGCATACCGACACAAGCGCCAACAGGATCAATACGTCGATCGTTGGTCTTTACCGCAATCTTGGCGCGAGAGCCAGGATCACGTGCGGCGCCACGGATCTCAATCAGTTCTTCTGCGATCTCAGGCACTTCAATACGGAACAGCTCAATCAGCATCTGCGGTGCAGTACGGCTGAGAATCAGCTGGGGGCCACGATGGTCGGTGCGAATTTCCAGCAGCAGCGAACGGACCCGGTCACCCATGCGAAAGGTTTCACGCGCAATCAGATGCTCTCTTGGCAAAAGCGCCTCGGCGTTGGCGCCCAGATCAACAATGACGTTATCGCGCGTAACCTTTTTAACGGTACCCGAAACCAGCTCACCCACACGATCGCGATAGCTGTCGACGATCTTGCTGCGCTCAGCTTCACGAACCTTCTGAAAGATGATCTGCTTGGCAGCCTGGGCTCCGATACGACCGAAGGCCACTGACTCAGCCTTCTCTTCGTAGGTATCTCCAGGCTTCAATTCGCTGTCGATTTCTTCGGCTTCCTGAAGCGTTAGCTCGGTACCCAGCGCTGGCACAGCGTCATTATCCACGACCAACCAACGGCGGAAGGTTTCGTACTCACCGGTGCGGCGATCAATTGATACACGCACATCCGACTCTTCATCCTCGTAACGTTTTTTGGCAGCAGTGGCGAGTGCCAGTTCGATAGCCTCGAAAATGACATCCTTCTCGACGCCTTTTTCGTTCGAGACGGCTTCAACCACCAGCAAGATCTCTTTACTCATTGGAATACCCTGCCCTGAAAATAAACTGTGCATCTACTGAGTTATTCAAATAGCTCACTCGAATACCGGAACAATGTTGGCTTTTTCGATACTGTCGAAAGGCAGTAGATATTCGTGATCGTCAACAATCACGACAACCTCATCGCCTTCTACAGCTTTTATAAGCCCCTGAAACTTGCGCCGGCCATCAAACGCCATGCGCAAGCGAATTTGTACGTTATGCCCTACAAATGCCTGATATTGCTCAAGCCGGAATAGAGGGCAGTCCATTCCCGGAGACGAAACCTCAAGCGTGTACTCTGTCTTGATGGGATCTTCCACATCCATTACACCACTGACCTGGCGGCTGACTTTCTCGCAGTCGTCTACGCCCACGCCATTTTCGACATCGTCTATAAAAACCCGCAAAAGCGATTGATAACCTCTGGAGCGGTACTCGATGCCCCAGAGTTCGTAACCCAACCCTTCCACTACAGGCCGTAGAATGTCTTCCAGTTGTTTATGCTTGCCTGACAAGTTAGGCGGTCTCCGTTATGAAAGTTTCCGAACCCAAAAACAAAAAAAGGGCTGTTAATCAGCCCTTTTTACGCACCAGGGCCCTTTGTGCCAGGCCCCTTAATCAAAAAGCCCCGAAAACCGGGGCCTTTTGTTGCAAGAACTCGCAGGAAGCTAACCGGTATCCCGCTTCCTGCTGACAGACACCTGGCCTGCCAGAAACCCGGCAACAAACGATGCAGGATTCCAATATTCGCCGGAGTATAGAGACGCCGGGCGAACTGGTCAAGGACTGCTCAAAAAAACGGCCTGGATAGTTCAAGTCTAATCCAAGCCGTTTTTCTTTTTAATTGGTGCCCAAGGCCGGACTCGAACCGGCACAGCTCTCGCCACTACCCCCTCAAGATAGCGTGTCTACCAATTCCACCACTTGGGCAAACTCCTTACTCGAGATCGGGAAGCGCAGGCTCCCCTTCTTCCGCGCCGCTCCTGGCAGCATCCGCGTCATCAGCAGGGGCCTGACGGGATTCCTTAACAACAGGAATACCTGCCTCGCCTGCAACCTCTGCGCGCTGCTTGGCAAACACTGCCAGCGAGAAACTTGTTACAAAAAACACGATAGCGAGCATGGCGGTTACGCGGGTCAGGAAACTACCACTACCCTGACTGCCAAACACCGTTTGCGACGCGCCGCCACCACCGAAGGCCGCACCTGCATCCGCTCCCTTGCCCTGCTGGATCAGTATCAGACCCACCAGCGCCACCCCAATAACGACGTGCACAACGACTACCAGTGTTTCCATCCAATCCATATCGAGTCTCGCAAACCTTTAACTTTAGGTACCTGCCGGGAAATACCGGCAAATACTAACAAAATCTTCTGCGACCAGCGATGCACCGCCAATTAAACCGCCATCTATATCCGGCTCTGCAAAAAGTGCGGCTGCATTATCCGCTTTCACACTGCCGCCGTAAAGCAGTGAAATCTCTTCGGCCGGAGCGCCCATATTTTTCAGCACACTTCTTATGGCCGCATGCATAGCCTGAGCATCCATTGACGTGGCCGTTTTACCCGTACCTATTGCCCAAACCGGCTCATAAGCGACCACAACATTCTGCCAATCGCCTTTCTCCACTTGCGCCAAACCTGAACGCACCTGGGCGGCCACTATTGCCTCTGCCTGCCCGGATTCACGCTCATCCAGCGTCTCACCAACACACACAATCGCTGTTAGCCCGCTAGACAGAACCCGGGATACCTTTGCGGCAACAAGCTCATCGGTTTCGCCAAAAAGCTGCCGACGCTCGGAGTGACCTACGAGCACATAGCGGCAACCGGCATCTTTAGCCATCTCGGAAGAAATTTCTCCGGTATAGGCACCAGACTGCCACTGCCCTACATTCTGAACACCAACAGACAATAACTTATGGGCCTGCTTCAAAACGTCCCCGATATAAATTGCAGGAGGAATAATGACCACCTCCACGCCGCTATCGAGGGTTTCGGCCTCAGACCGAATATAGCCTACCAGCTCTTCCGAGAGGTCTCGCGACCCGTTCATCTTCCAGTTTCCGGCTACTATCTTACGACGCATATCAGATCCCGAATGTAAGGGAGGGCGCACTATACAGCAGTCCCTCACAACAGACAACCGCCTGAAACCAACAAAATCAGGGTGTTGAATTTTCCACAACCAGTGCCAACTCTTCCGCGACACGGCGAATCATATCGGCGTTTTTACCCTCTGCCATCACGCGAATCAAAGGCTCGGTCCCGGACGCCCGCAGCAAAATTCTACCTGAGCCACCAAGTTCCGATTCGGCCTTCTGAACCGCCGCAGAGATATCATCGCGACTGAGTGGGTCGAAGCGCTTCGCCACGCGCACATTAACCATCGTTTGTGGCAACTTACTCATACCCTTTCGTAGCTCGGCCAATGTTTTGCCAGACTTGCCGATAGAAAGCAAAACCTGAAGCGCGGAGACAATACCATCTCCGGTGCTGGTGCAATCACGGATAACCATGTGCCCGGATCCTTCTCCACCAAGAACCCAGTTATTGGCAACCAAACGCTCCATTACGTAGCGATCGCCCACCTTGGCCCGCTCAAACGGAACGCCCATCTCCGCCAAAGCCAGCTCAACCCCCAAATTGGTCATCAGCGTTCCAACAACACCGCCTTTAAGGCGATCTTCGAAATACCTTTGAGAGGCAATTACAAACAGCAGTTCATCACCATCAACCTCGGACCCGTCGCGATCAACCATCAGCACCCGGTCGCCATCACCATCGAAAGCAATGCCCAAGTCTGCGCCCTTATCGGTTACCGCCTGTTTCAAAGCACCCAGGTAGGTGGAGCCGACATTCAAGTTGATATTGAGGCCATCCGGCTCAGCACCTATGACCGACACCTGAGCACCCAGCTCACGAAAAACCTGAGGCGCAACGTGATAGGTCGCACCATGGGCGCAATCCAGAACAATCTTCAAGTGATCGAGCCTGAACTCGTTTGGCACAGTGCTTTTACAAAACTCAACGTAGCGCCCCGGAGCGTCTTCTATTCTTGACGCTTTGCCCAGATCGCCGGCACCACACACTTCGATAGGCTGATCAAGCCAGCGTTCAATTTCGGCCTCCAGTGCGTCATCCAGCTTTGTGCCTTCGGCAGAGAAAAACTTGATGCCATTATCGTGATGCGGGTTATGGGAAGCGCTGATCACGATGCCTGCAGATGCCCGGAATGTGCGGGTAAGATAAGCAATGGCAGGGGTGGGCATAGGACCCAACAGCTTCACATCAACACCCGCTGCAGACAGCCCCGCCTCCAGCGCGGACTCAAACATGTATCCTGACAACCGGGTATCTTTGCCTATCAGTACACTGTTTCGCTGACCTGCTTTTTTAAAAGCCTGCCCGGCAGCCCAGCCAAGATGCAGCATAAACTCCGGCGTAATTGGGTGCTCTCCTACCCGGCCACGAATTCCATCTGTGCCAAAATATTTTCTTCCTGCCATCAAACTGCCTCCTTTACGGCCATCGCAACTCTGATGGCATCTACGGTTTCCCTGACATCGTGTGCACGAACAATGCTCGCACCTTTAAATGCAGATAGGGTTGCGGCTGCAAGGCTCGCCGGCAACCTTTCATTAACATCGCGACCGGTAATATGGCCCAACATGGACTTTCTGGAGAGCCCAACCAGCAGCGGGTGCCCCAACGCCTGCAGCTGATCTAACGAGGCAAACAACCGAAGGTTATGCTCAAGAGTTTTACCAAACCCGAAGCCTGGATCCAGAATTATGTTGCGAGGATCAATGCCAGCCCGGGTAGCCGCACGAACTCGCTGGGTCAGAAACTCGCCAACTTCCCGCAGCACATTCTGGTATTCCGGTCGATCCTGCATGGTTTCCGGCTCACCCTGAATATGCATGATACACACTGGCACGCCAGCATTTGCGGCCGCGGCTACAGCGCCGTCCCTGCCCAAAGCACGCACATCGTTAATCAAGCCTGCACCAAGCTCTACCGCCTGAGACATCACCTCGGGCGTACTGGTGTCTACGGAAACAACGACATCCAGCTCCCGAGTTATCAGCTCTACTACCGGGCAAACCCGGTCCAACTCTTCCTGAACTGACACTTTGGCAGCGCCCGGCCGCGTGGATTCCCCACCCACATCAACAAATGCAGCGCCATCGGCCAGCATTTGGCGCGCCCTTAAAAGCGCCGACTCCGGCTGATTAAAGCGTCCGCCATCGGAGAAAGAGTCTGGCGTTACATTAAGCACACCCATTACATGGCAGCGGGACATATCCAGCACCTGCCCGGCGAATTTTACTTCCATAGCAAGCCACCCCCAGCCAATCGAGCCCGGACTCTAAAATACCACGTCGCAAAACAAACGCCGCCCGTAACCAGGGCGGCGCAGAGTATACCGGATGAACCAGAACCCGGAGCCTTAATGCTCTCCGGCTGGGCGACCAACATCTGGTCGGCGGTCATCATCCGCAGGCTTTCCGGACGGCTCGGGGTCGTCGGCTTTAATACCACCCGTTGGCCCGTTATCGTCCCAGCCTTTTGGCGGACGTGGCGTGCGGCCTTCCATGATGTCATCAATCTGGTGCCGGTCGATGGTTTCGTACCTCATCAATGCCTCAGCCATTACATCCAGCTTATCGCGATTATCAACCAGAATCTGCGTCGCCTTCTCGTAACAGGTATCGATAATGTTGCGAACTTCTTCGTCGATACGCTGGGCAGTTTCTGGCGAGTATACTGTCTGAGCCTGGCCAGCAGAGCGGCCAAGGAACGGCTCCTCACTGTCAGTATCATACTGCAACGGCCCAAGCTTCTCTGACAGCCCCCAGCGAGTCACCATATTGCGCGCCAAACTGGTGGCCCTCTCGATGTCGTTCGATGCACCAGTAGTCACACCGTCGAAACCAAGGGTAAGCTCCTCCGCAATTCGGCCACCAAACAGACTGCATATAGAGCTGATCAGGAAGCGCTTACTGTGGCTGTACTTGTCTTCTTCAGGCAAGAACATGGTCACACCCAGGGCACGCCCACGGGGGATAATACTTACTTTGTAAACCGGATCATGCTCGGGCATCAACCGGCCCACAATCGCGTGACCAGACTCGTGATAGGCAGTGTTCTGCTTTTCTTTTTCGCTCATCACCATGGACTTCCGCTCAGCGCCCATCATGATTTTGTCTTTGGCCAGCTCAAACTCTTCCATAGACACCAGTCGCTGATTACGACGAGCCGCAAACAACGCGGCTTCGTTAACCAGGTTGGCCAGGTCAGCACCAGAGAACCCCGGTGTACCGCGTGCAATGAACGCAGGCTCAACGTTCTCGTCCAGTGGAACTTTTTTCATGTGCACTTTGAGGATCTGCTCACGGCCGACAATATCAGGCAGACCAACAACAACCTGGCGGTCGAAACGACCCGGGCGCAACAATGCCGGATCAAGAACATCCGGGCGGTTAGTGGCGGCAATAACGATCACGCCCTCGTTGCCCTCAAAGCCGTCCATTTCAACCAGTAGCGCGTTCAAGGTCTGTTCACGTTCATCGTGACCACCACCCATGCCGGCACCACGATGACGACCCACCGCATCAATTTCGTCAATAAAGATAATACAAGGGCTCTGTTTCTTGGCCTGCTCGAACATGTCGCGCACACGAGATGCACCCACACCCACGAACATTTCCACGAAGTCGGAACCTGAAATCGAAAAGAACGGAACCTTGGCCTCGCCGGCTATGGCTTTTGCCAGCAGGGTCTTACCCGTGCCCGGCTGCCCCACCATCAAAACACCCTTGGGAATACTGCCACCAAGACGCTGGAACTTGCTGGGGTCCCGCAGGAAATCCACCAACTCCTTAACATCTTCCTTGGCCTCATCCACACCGGCCACATCGCCAAACGTGGTTTTGATCTGATCTTCGCTCATCAGCTTGGCTTTGCTTTTGCCGAACGACATGGGGCCTTTGCCGCCACCGCCGCCCTGCATTTGCCGCATAAAGAACACGAACAAAGCAATAATGATCAGGATCGGGAAAGCCGCAACAAGCAACTGCGTCCAAAGGCTTTGGCGCTCGGGCTCTTTGCCGATCACCTCCACCTCATTCGCCAGAAGATCGTCCATCAGCTTGTTATCAGACACTTGGGGACGGATCGTCTCAAACTGAGAGCCATCGCCGCGAGTGCCCTGGATTTCCAGGCCATCAATGGTGACTTTGTTGACCTGGCCCTGCTGAACCATTTCAACGAATTGAGAGTAATTGACTTGCTGCCCGCTGGTGGTGGGAGAAAAGTTCTGAAACACCATCAACAGTACTGCGGCTATTATTAGCCAGAGAACCAGATTTTTTGCCATATCGTTCAAGGATCATCACCTGTGAATTGAAGAGCGCGCCTGCGAGGGAACCACTCTTTTAGGACACCTTACACCAATTGTACGCCTATCCACCAGAAACGGCCCATCCGAATCGGCCAAAGAAAAACGTAACTGCGGATCCACCTGAAGACGCGTCTGAACGCCCGACAAATCCCCATACTACGTATATGTGGGCACCATCTCGGAAATTACAACGTCTGCAAAGCAATCTGTATGCAAGGTTGTCTGTTACAATCAGCCAATTATACGATGTTGCCAGCGAATATGCCGCTGACCTTTTGTTAATTGCACCGATAAAGAGATTACATCATGAGCCTTTCACCGGAACAGCGCCGGGAATACCGGGCCATCGCCCACAACCTGAAACCCGTGATCATTGTGGGCGACAAGGGCCTGACCGAAAACCTGCAGGAAGAACTTGACCGCGCCCTGAACGACCACGAACTTATTAAAATCAAAGTGGCAAGCCAGGACCGGGAAGCACGCCAGGAAGCGATTAACGCCCTGTGCGAATCCAGTGGGGCCGAGGTAGTGCAGACAATCGGAAAAATTGCCGTCATTTTGCGCAGAGCCAAACAGCCTAACCTCAAGCTGTCTAACCTGCTACGTCACAAAAACTAACGGCCGACAGACATTTAAAACAAAAAGCCGGCTGCGTCTGACGCAGCCGGCTTTTTACCTCTCGTTGTCGCGAAACGAGTCAGATGTACTCAACCTTTTCGATCTCGTATTCCACTGTGCCGGATGGCACGCGAATCGCAACCACATCGTCTTCAAATTTCCCCACCAACGCACGAGCGATGGGTGAAGAAATAGACAGTTTACCTAACTTAATGTCGGCCTCATCTTCCCCAACAATTTTGTAAACCACCTGTTCATCGGTATCCATGTTCATGAGATGAACCGTGGTACCGAAAATCACCCGGCCGGCATTTTCCATAGTGGTGACATCAATCACCTGAGCGGCCGAGAGTTTGCCTTCAATTTCCTGAATCCGGCCCTCAATAAAGCTCTGCTGCTCACGGGCTGCATGGTATTCGGCATTTTCTTTCAGGTCGCCATGCTCTCTGGCATCGGAAATCGCGGCAATAACACGAGGACGATCTTCAGACTTCAGCGTCTGAAGCTCCTCACGAAGACAGGCTTCGCCTGCAGTTGTCATAGGTACTCTTTCACTCATAATTTCACTTTCCTGCGTGAAGGTCTTGCAGGCGGCGCACTGTGCGCTCGGGGCCAAACTTAATAGCCCGACAGAAGGCTTCACCGCCCGCCAGTGTTGTTGTGTAAGCAACTTTGGTTTGCAGTGCGGACTGGCGTATATGCGCCGAATCCAACACGGCCTTGCGCCCCTCGGTGGTATTGATAATAAGCTGAACCTGTCCGTTCTTGATGGCGTCGACGATATGGGGCCTACCCTCGCCCACCTTGTTTACGTGCTCTAATTCTATGCCAGCCTCCTTGAGAGCTTTCGCTGTACCTGCGGTGGCAACAAGCTTAAAGCCGGCCTCAACCAAATCCCGGGCCAGGGTGACAGCGCCAGGCTTATCGACATCGCGCACCGACACAAACACGGTGCCTTCAGAAGGCAGGCGCTCGCCAATAGCTAGCGACGCTTTCGCAAACGCTTCATCAAAGCTGTCGCCAAGACCCATCACTTCACCCGTAGATTTCATTTCCGGCCCCAGAATCGGGTCGACCATCGGGAACTTGTTGAATGGGAAAACCGATTCTTTTACAGCGTAGTAGCTGGGCACAATTTCCTTGGTGAAGCCCTGCTCTGCCAGGGAGATGCCAGCCATTACCCGTGCCGCTACCTTGGCCAGGGACACACCAATAGCCTTGGATACAAACGGCACGGTTCTCGAGGCTCTCGGGTTAACCTCAATCACGTAAATCTCATCATTCTGCCAAGCCAGCTGAACGTTCATCAGACCAACAACTTCCAGCTCAATGGCCATTTTCTTAACAGCCTCGCGCATGGCGTCCTGCACCTCAGCCGGCAACGTATATGGCGGCAAGGAGCACGCTGAATCACCTGAGTGAATACCCGCTTGCTCGATGTGCTGCATAATGCCACCGATAACCACGTCTTTCCCGTCGCAGATGGCATCTATATCCACCTCAATAGCCGCGTTAAGGAAGTGGTCCAGCAACACCGGGCTGTCATTGGATACCAGCACAGCACTACGCATGTAACGGGCCAGCTCCTCCTCGCCATAGACAATCTCCATGGCGCGGCCACCCAATACGTAGGATGGGCGAACCACCAATGGATACCCGATCTCGCGGGCGGCCAGAATGCCTTCCTCATGGCTGCGCACAGTGGCGTTTTCAGGCTGCTTCAGCCCCACGCGATTGATCATCTGCTGGAAGCGTTCACGGTCTTCTGCGCGGTCGATCGCGTCCGGGCTGGTGCCGATGATAGGAACACCAGCCGCCTCTAGGCCTCGGGCCAGCTTCAACGGTGTTTGGCCGCCATACTGAACAATCACGCCTTTGGGCTTCTCGACGTTGATGATTTCCAGTACGTCTTCGAGGGTGATCGGCTCAAAGTACAACCGGTCAGACGTGTCGTAATCGGTAGATACGGTTTCCGGATTGCAGTTGATCATGATGGTTTCGTAGCCATCTTCGCGCATGGCGAGCGCTGCGTGTACGCAGCAATAATCAAACTCTATACCCTGGCCAATACGATTAGGACCGCCGCCTATAACGACAATCTTCTCGCGATCGCTCGCCTCGGCCTCGCACTCCTCCTCGTAAGTGGAATACATATAAGCTGTATCGGAAGCAAACTCGGCAGCACAGGTATCAACCCGCTTATAAACAGGGCGGATACCCAGATCATGCCTTAATTTGCGCAGGCTTACCTCTGTAAGGCCCAGCAGAGTTGCCAAACGGGCATCCGAGAACCCTTTGCGCTTGAGCCGAAACATGGTGGCGTGATCAATATCGGCTTTCCCGGCAGATTTCAGAGCTTGCTCTTCACCTATCAGGTTTTCAATTTGCACCAAATACCAGGGGTCAACCTTGGTAAGCTCGAAAACCTCATCGACACTCATACCAGACCGGAAAGCATCACCGATGTACCAGATACGTTCGGCGCCGGGAATGCTAAGCTCGCGGGTGAGCGTTTCGCGGGAGTTGTCCGAGGTGAACTCTTCAAGCTTTTCATCGAAACCATCAGAACCCACTTCCAACCCACGAAGCGCCTTTTGCAAAGATTCCTGGAACGTACGGCCAATGGCCATAACCTCGCCCACAGATTTCATCTGGGTTGTCAGCCGGGCGTCGGCCTGAGGGAATTTTTCGAAGGTAAACCGCGGGATCTTGGTAACCACATAGTCGATGCTGGGTTCGAACGAGACCGGTGTTACCCCCCCGGTTATCTCATTGCGCAGTTCATCAAGGGTATAACCCACGGCCAGTTTGGCAGCGACCTTGGCAATCGGAAAACCTGTAGCCTTGGAAGCCAGTGCTGATGAACGCGACACCCGCGGGTTCATCTCAATAACTACCATGCGACCGGTATCCGGGTGAATACCAAACTGCACGTTGGACCCGCCGGTCTCTACGCCAATTTCACGCATTACTGCCAACGAGGCATCGCGCATGATTTGGTATTCTTTATCGGTTAGTGTTTGAGCTGGCGCCACGGTAATTGAGTCGCCGGTGTGCACACCCATGGCATCGAAATTTTCGATGGCACACACGATGATGCAATTATCCGCAGTGTCGCGGACAACTTCCATCTCATACTCTTTCCAGCCAATGAGCGACTCATCGATGAGCAATTCCTTGGTGGGCGAAAGGTCCAGGCCGCGCAGACAAATTTCCTCAAACTCGTCCCGGTTGTAGGCAATACCACCCCCGGAACCACCCATAGTAAAAGATGGGCGGATAATGCACGGAAAGCCGATATCTTCAGCAACTTTCCAGGCCTCTTCCATGCTATTGGCTATCGAAGCGCGAGGGCATTCCAGCCCGATGGATTTCATGGCCTGATCAAAGCGCCGACGATCTTCGGCCTTGTCGATGGTATCGGCATTGGCGCCGATCATTTCTACCCCGTGCTCAGCCAACACACCATGCTTTTCCAGATCCAGCGCGCAATTCAGTGCAGTTTGTCCACCCATAGTGGGCAAAAGGGCGTCAGGCTTTTCTTTTTCGATAATTTTGGCGACAGTTTGCCAGGTAATCGGCTCGATGTAGGTGGCATCCGCCATCACCGGGTCGGTCATAATGGTGGCCGGGTTCGAGTTAACCAGAATGACCCGGTAACCTTCCTCTCGCAGGGCCTTACAGGCTTGAGCGCCGGAGTAGTCAAATTCGCACGCCTGCCCGATTACAATCGGGCCTGCGCCCAGAATCAGGATGCTCTTAATATCGGTCCGTTTTGGCATGTCTTGGTTAACCTGTCAGCAACATTTGAATTCTTGCAGCGCAAAGAACGCGGCGTGTATCTGGAGTGGCGTATCTGTCCGTGAGTCGGAATTATTTCGCCCGGGCTTCCATCAGGCGAACAAACTCCTCAAACAAAGGTGCCACGTCGCACGGTCCTGGGCTCGCCTCTGGGTGACCCTGAAAGCTAAACGCTGGCTTGTCCGTGCGACGAACACCCTGAAGAGTGCCATCGAACAGGGACTTATGAGTGACTTCCAGCACATCTGGCAGGGACGCTTCATCAACCGCAAACCCATGGTTCTGGCTGGTAATCATAACTGTGCCGTTTGGAAGCCGCTGAACCGGGTGGTTTGCACCGTGGTGGCCATGGCTCAACTTTATGCTTTTCCCACCGCTGGCCAGGGCCAAAAGCTGATGCCCCAGGCAAATGCCAAACACGGGAATGTCCGTTTCCAGTACATCCTGAATTGCCTTGATTGCGTAGTCACAAGGCATTGGATCACCCGGGCCGTTAGATAGAAATATGCCATCCGGGCTCATCGCCAACACTTCGGAAGCCGGGGTTTGCGCTGGCACTACTGTCACATCACAACCTCTGGATGCGAGCATGCGCAGAATATTGAACTTAACGCCATAGTCCCAGGCCACAACCTTGAACCTTGCTTCGCCACCCTCGGCATAGCCTTCGCCAAGGGTCCACTCTCTCTGAGTCCAGTTATAGGCCTTTTTGCAGGACACTTCTTTAGCCAGATCCATGCCCTGAAGGCCGGGAAATGCGTTGGCCAGTTCCAGCGCACGCTCGGCAGTTGCGTTAGCGCCGGCCACAATGGCGCCACTCTGAGAACCCTTGTCCCGCAGGATACGTGTGAGGCGCCGGGTATCAATATCAGCAAGCCCAACAATGTTGTTGCTTCGCAGGTATTCGTCTAATGTCCCGGTGCTGCGCCAGTTACTGGCCACCAGGGGCAAGTCGCGAATAATCAAGCCGGCAGCCTGGATTCGATCAGACTCGACATCTTCCTCGTTTACGCCGGTACTGCCCACGTGCGGGTATGTCAGGGTAACGAGCTGGCGGGCGTAGGACGGGTCGGTCAGTATTTCCTGATAACCGGTCATGGCAGTGTTGAACACTACCTCACCACTGGTTTCGCCTTCGGCGCCAATGGCGGTGCCGTAAAACAGGCTTCCGTCTGCGAGTGCAAGGATTGCGGGTGTGCTCAAGGCTTGTATCCTCATCGGGTGGCGTATTAATTCGTCACGTGCAGGAACGCAAGCGCAAATTCAGGTCGCAAAAAAGCGAGAGGGAGTAAAAACCCCGTCCCGCTTATTGTTATCCGGGAACTTTCTGTTCCCTGAGCCTTTCAAGGCCTACGCTTGGTGCAGTTAAACCGCCTTATTGTATAAAATATGAGGTTTTCTGTCCACGGAAATCGAATATAGCTCTGGCGACGGCAGTGTGCCTCAGAGTTATCTAAAACTCACTTCAAATTCAACACATCCTGCATATCATACAAACCGGAAGGCTTACCTTTCAGCCATAGCGCGGCACGCATAGCACCTTTTGCGAAGGTCATTCGGCTACTCGCCTTGTGGGTAATCTCTATGCGCTCGCCTTCGGTGGCAAAAAGTACGGTGTGATCGCCCACTACGTCACCGGCACGAATGGTTTCGAAACCAATTTCTTTGCGAGTACGCTCTCCAGTGAAGCCTTCGCGACCGTAGACCGCACATTCTTTGAGGTCGCGGCCAAGTGCATCGGCAACCACCTCACCCATGCGCAGGGCAGTGCCGGAGGGGGCGTCTTTTTTGTGCCTGTGATGCGCTTCGATGATCTCGACGTCGTAATCATCGCCCAGCGCCGCGGCGGCTGTGCGCAGGAGGTTTAGAGCCACGTTAACCCCCACACTCATATTAGGCGCAAACACCACTTGAGTAGATTCTGCGGCGAGGGCCAACTGCTGTTTTTCAGCATCAGACAAGCCGGTGGTGCCAACAACAAGCATTTTACCATTAGCCTTGCAGAACGCTGCGTTCTCCAACGTCAAGTCCGGGAAAGTAAAATCAACAAGCACGTCAAAATCATCTTTCACGTCGGCCAGAGTACCGGCCATTTTAACACCGGTTTTTCCAATACTGCTCATGTCGCCAGCATCGGCGCCAATGAGACTGCTGCCCGGCTCAACTACAGCGGCGCCCAGCTCAAGACCTTCTGTGCCGTCAACTGCCTCTATCAGCACTTTACCCATACGCCCGGCGGCGCCGATGACTGCTACCCTCATGATCTATCCCTGTATGAAACTGTTCAGAATTTCATTTCGTCGAAGAAGCTCTTAACACCTTCAAACCAAGATGTTTTCTTCGGCGCGTGATTTGCGCCATTACTGTTATCAAGGGTTGTCTGAAACTCCTCAAGCAGCTCTTTCTGGCGTTTTGTCAGGCTGACAGGCGTCTCAACAATCACACGGCACAAAAGATCGCCAGAAGGGCCACCGCGCACCGGGCTAACCCCCTTACTACGCAACCGGAAAAGCTTGCCCGTTTGGGTTTCAGCCGGAATTCTGAGCTTCACGCGGCCGTTTAATGTTGGCACCTCCAGCTCGCCACCAAGCGTGGCGTCAATAATACTGATGGGCACTTCGCAATACAGGTTGCGACCATCGCGGGTAAAGATTGAATGCTCGCGCACCGCCATCTGCACATACAGATCACCCGGCGGGCCACCATCTACGCCCATCTCGCCTTCGCCAGAAAGCCGAATACGGTCCCCGGTATCAACACCTGGCGGCACTTTCACGGAGAGAGTCTTCTCTTCCCGAACCCTGCCCTGCCCCTGGCACGACTTACAGGGGTTTTTGATAACCTGGCCGGAACCACGACATGTAGGGCAAGCCTGCTGTACCGCAAAGAAACCCTGCTGCATACGGACTTGGCCCATACCTTTACAGGTTCCGCAGGTCTCAGCACGGGAGCCTTTTTCGGCACCACTACCGTCACAGGTTTCACACTCCCGGTGCCCGGGAATAGTGATCTCGACAGTTTTTCCTTTTACCGCTTCCTCAAGATCCAACTCCAGGGTATAGCGTAGATCCGAGCCACGAGTATTGCGACCACCACGGCCACCGCCGCCGAAAATGTCACCAAACACATCGCCGAAGATGTCGGAGAAGTTGCCACCACCTCCGAACCCACCACCAGCCTGGCCATCCACGCCGGCGTGACCAAACTGATCGTAAGCAGCTCGCTTGGACTGATCGGCCAGCACCTCGTAGGCTTCACTGGCCTCCTTGAACTTGTTCTCGGCGTCTGTATCTTCCGGATTACGGTCGGGATGATATTTCATCGCAAGCTTTCGATACGCTCGCTTGACTTCTTTCTCGTCCGCATCCCGGGAAATCCCGAGAATGTCGTAATAATCGCGCTTGGCCATGCTTTAAAACCCTGTTTTTTAACGAGGAAAACGCGGAGCAACTCCGCGTTTTCCAACTACCTGATGTACGTCAGAATTACTTCTTTTCGTCGTCTTTGACTTCTTCAAACTCGGCGTCTACTGCATCATCAGCAGACTGGGCTTCTTCCTGCCCGCCAGACTGTTCACCCTGGCCCTCTTCTTCTGCGTACATCTTCTGCGCCAACTCTGAGGAAGCTTCAGTCAGCTTCTGAGTCTTGGCTTCAATATCGTCTTTATCGGAGCCAGCAAGTGCTTCTTCAAGCTCCTTGATGGACGCCTCGATAGACTCTTTCTCGCTCTCACTGGCTTTGTCACCGGCTTCCGACAGGGTTTTGCGCACGGCGTGAACCATGGCATCACCCTGGTTACGAACCTGCACCAGCTCTTCGAACTTGCGATCTTCTTCAGCGTTCGCTTCGGCGTCCTGCACCATCTTCTCGATTTCGTCATCGTTCAGGCCAGAAGAAGCCTTGATCACGATGGACTGCTCTTTACCGGTTGCCTTGTCTTTTGCAGACACGTTCAGGATACCGTTAGCGTCGATATCGAAGGTTACTTCGATTTGCGGAACACCGCGCGATGCCGGCGGAATATCGGCCAGGTCAAAACGACCAAGGGACTTATTCTGCGTCGCTTGCTTACGCTCACCCTGCACAACGTGGATGGTAACCGCTGTCTGGTTATCTTCCGCTGTAGAGAAGGTTTGCGACTTCTTGGTCGGAATCGTGGTGTTCTTGTCGATAACCGGTGTGGCCACACCACCCATGGTTTCAATACCCAGGGTAAGCGGAGTCACGTCCAGCAACAGCACGTCTTTTACATCACCTGACAGTACGGCTGCCTGGATTGCAGCACCCATGGCAACGGCTTCGTCCGGGTTTACGTCCTTGCGGGCTTCTTTGCCGAAGAACTCTTTTACTTTTTCCTGGACCTGCGGCATACGGGTCTGACCACCAACCAGGATAACCTCGTCGATCTCGCCAGCCTTCATACCTGCGTCCTGCAGGGCAACTTTACATGGCTCAAGACTGCGCTGAATCAGATCTTCGACCAGCGACTCAAGCTTGGCGCGGGTCAGCTTCACGTTCATGTGCTTGGGACCACTGGCATCTGCTGTAATGTACGGCAGATTTACGTCGGTCTGCTGGCTGCTGGAAAGCTCAATCTTGGCTTTTTCGCCAGCTTCTTTCAGGCGCTGCATAGCCAGGGAGTCGCCGCGCAGATCAATGCCGCTATCCTTCTTGAACTGGTCGGCCAGGAATTCGATGATTTTCATATCGAAGTCTTCGCCACCCAGGAAGGTGTCGCCATTCGTAGCCAACACTTCAAACTGGTGCTCGCCATCGACATCTGCAATTTCGATAATGGACAGGTCGAAAGTACCGCCACCCAGGTCGTAAACCGCCACGGTGCGATCGCCACCTTTTTTGTCCAGACCATAGGCCAGAGCTGCAGCGGTTGGCTCGTTAATGATCCGCTTCACCTCAAGACCGGCAATTTTACCCGCGTCTTTCGTTGCCTGGCGCTGGCTGTCATTAAAGTAAGCCGGCACAGTGATAACAGCTTCGGTTACGGTCTCGCCCAGGTAGTCTTCTGCAGTCTTCTTCATTTTCTTCAGAATTTCTGCAGACACCTGAGGCGGTGCCATTTTCTCGCCCTTCACTTCTACCCAGGCATCACCGTTATCTGCATCGGTGATTTTATAAGGCACCATTTTAATGTCTTTCTGGACCACATCGTCTTTAAAGCGACGACCGATCAAACGCTTGATGGCGTAAATAGTGTTATCCGGGTTGGTAACGGCCTGGCGCTTGGCTGACTGGCCAACCAGGGTCTCGTTGTCATCGGTGTACGCAATGATCGACGGAGTGGTGCGATCACCTTCTGCGTTTTCAATAACCCGAACCTTATCGCCATCCATGATGGCAACACAGGAGTTGGTCGTTCCGAGGTCAATACCGATAATCTTGCTCATTGATTCGCTCCAATTATTCTGAATGCTGTACTTAATAGTTATCCGGAAACGTTTTATCCGGCTAATGCTGTTTAATGGCTATATTGGCGCTTTCGCTGATATTTCAAGCCTGCTCGTCAACTTTTGGTGCATCCTGAGCTTTAGCAACCATGACCATTGCTGGCCGCACCACACGCCCGTTTAACAAATAGCCTTTTTGAACCACCGCAACCACGCTGTTCGGCTCGGAATCCGGGGCCGGCACCATAGACATGGCTTCGTGTTGCTGGGGATCAAATGGCTCGCCCACCGGGTTCAGCGGCTCTACATTAAACTTCTTAAGGCTCGACACGAACAGATTCAGTGTCATCTCAACGCCCTGACGAATAGAAGCCACCAGTTCACCTGCATCTTCCTGGCCCTCGGTGCTCTCAACCGCTTTTTCCAGGCTATCTGCTACCGGCAGCAGCTCTTTCACGAACTTTTCCAGCGCAAACTTATGGGCTTTCTCAACATCCATCTCTGCGCGGCGGCGCACGTTCTGCATCTCTGCCTGGAATCGCAGCATTTGCTCCTGGGAGTCCTGAAGTTGCGCACTCAGCGCTTCCACTTCAGAAACCTCATCTTGCTCAACTTCCTGCTCGTCTTCCGCAGACGCCTCAACGGCTTCATTTAACTCATCTACCTGTTCATTGCGGTTTTCGTCGGTGCTCATGACTACTCCTGCCAGATCTCCGGTGGTCGGCTAAAACGCGACCAGTTGAACTTGGGCTCCGGCCACGCGGTGCCGGAAGAACGTTATTGCGAACGGATATGGGGCTTGCCAGTCAGGTTTCAACCACCAAAGCGTGCATCGCTGAATAAATTTGCACCAGGGCACTTGCAAACCCGAAAAACCCTGTATACATTCACAGTGACTGTATGAATGCACAGTATTTTTAAAAGGCGGAGGTTATCTGCATGCTCACACAGCTCACCGTTTCCAACTACGCAATTGCCGAAAGAGTCGAACTGCAATTCAATAAGGGCATGACCGCACTCACAGGCGAAACCGGTGCCGGCAAATCCATTGTGCTCGACGCTTTGGGGCTCGCCATGGGGGGACGTGCCGATGCAGGCGCCGTGCGCTATGGGGCCAAACGTGCAGATATTACCGCCACATTCGATGTCTCCGGCATTGCGGAAGCGCGGCAATGGCTGGAAAGCCATGAACTGGATGACGACAACGATTGCATCCTGCGCCGGGCAATCAGCAAAGACGGGCGGTCGCGAGCATACATCAACGGCCAACCCTGCCCTCTCGCCCACCTGAAAGATCTGGGCGGGTTGCTGATGGATATTCACAGTCAACACCAGCATCAATCGCTGCTACGCAAAGAAACCCACCGCAAGCTGATCGATGAATTTGCGGGTGCCGAAGAGCTTGCCAGCCAAACCCGCGATGCCTGGAAGGCATGGAACCAAACCCGCACAAAACTCAGTGAACGCCAGCAAAACGCAGAAGAATCTGAAGCCAGACTGCAATTGCTGCGCTACCAGGTAGAAGAACTTGACCGCCTGGCGCTTGAGGCCGGCGAGCAAGAGCTTCTTGAGCAGGAACAAGCGCAACTGAGTCAGGCCGATGCGATACTTCATAGCAGCCACCAGGCCGCGCTGCTGAGCACCGAAAATGAAACCAGTGCCGCCGGGCTGGTACGGCAAGCACTGCAGCACCTGGAACAACTTCCGGTCGAAGTCTCCGCACTGGCCGACACCATTCAAATGCTGAGCGAAGCCCAGATACAAATCAGCGAAGCCGGTGACAACCTACGTCACTTTGTCGACGACTATGAAGCAGACCCGGCACGCCTGTCAGAGGTTGAAGACAGGCTCAGCGCCATATACCAAATGGCCCGCAAACATCGCATTAGCCCGGAGACGCTGCCGGAGTTTCACGCAAGGCAAAGCGCCGAACTGGCAGAGCTGGACGGTGGCGAAGGCAGCCTGGAGAAACTGGAAGACGAACTGAAGTGCCAGCTCAAAAGCTTTAATGAACTGGCCGGCAAACTTTCAGATGTCCGGACCAGAGCCGCGGGCGAACTGGACCAACGCATTGCCGGCGAGCTGGCACAACTAAGCATGCCGTCGGTTCAGTTTGTCACACACCTGAATCGCAGCGGCCAAAATGAGCCGGCGCCGCACGGACTGGAAGAAATCGAGTTTCTGGTCAGCGCAAATCCGGGGCAACCCGCAAGGCCTTTGGCCAAAGTGGCTTCCGGCGGCGAACTTTCACGGATCAGCTTGGCGATTCAAGTAGTCGTTGCGCAGACATCGACCACCCCTACCCTCATTTTCGACGAAGTGGATGTGGGGATTGGCGGTGGCACCGCTGAGGTGGTTGGCAAACTACTGCGCTCACTGGGAAGTAACGGCCAGGTTATTTGCGTAACCCATTTGCCACAAGTGGCAGCCCAATGCCATCAACACTTATTTGTCAGCAAGTTCACGCAACAGGATACAACCTTCTCGAAAATCGAATCTCTGGATGATCAAGGCAGAATTGGCGAGGTTGCGAGAATGTTGGGCGGCGTAGACATGACTGAACACACCATTGCCCACGCAACAGAAATGTTTTCCAAAGGGCAGGCAACCCATCACTGACCTGATGACAATTACCACTTCCCCCTCTCGACCCTGAGAGCTGTTGGGGCAGGCTTTACGGCCTGCCCCCTTTTTTATTCCGTTATTAATGCAGCTTGCTTACGGCTTAATAGGCTTAACGTAGAGAATCAGGCTGTGCTCAACAATTTCGTAGCCGTGCTCTTTTGCTATTTTCTGTTGGCGCTCTTCGATTACATCATCAACAAATTCAATTACCTGGCCCGTCTGGGTACAAACCATATGATCGTGATGATCCTCGCCCGCCATCTCGAATACGGCATGGCCGCCTTCAAAGTTATGGCGCAACACCAGCCCCGCTGTCTCGAATTGAGTGAGCACCCGGTACACAGTAGCCAGCCCCACATCATCGCCTTGATCAAGAAGCCGCTTGTACACATCCTCAGCACTGAGGTGGTGATCCTTAGCATTCTCCAAGATGTTGAAAATTTTCACTCTTGGCAGAGTAACTTTAAGACCGACTTTTCGTAATTCGGCGTTTTCAGATGACATGTTACGATTCACTCTTTGGTGTGCCTCACGGCTTCCGGTATGATGAAGCCGCCTTTTAACGGTTAACCCGTGCCACACCTGCCCTTGGCAGGCGATTTCAAGATAGAGGATTTCCTCCGGCGATGCAAAAGCTCACAGCTCTCATACTCACCCTGGTTCTATCCGGTTGTGCTTTCCCTGGCGTTTACAAGATCAACGTTCAGCAAGGCAATATTGTTACCGATGAAGAGCTGACCAAACTCAACGAAGGAATGCCCCGCAGCCAGGTTCAGGCCTTGCTTGGCACCCCTTTGATGCTAAATCCGGTTGACAGCTCTCGCGAATACTACGTTTATACATTCCAGCGCCGCGGCGGTGACATTGAAGAGCAACGAATCATTGTGCATTACAAGGATGATCTCTATTCTCACCACGAAGCCCAGCTACTGGAAGAAACCCCGGCCTACTGAGCTGAGACGGTCAGGATTTCTTTTTGGCCCGATTCAGGCGTGCCTGTTTCGGGTCAATCTTAAGCGGCCGATACAACTCTACCCTATCCCCATCACGCAACTCGTGACTCGCGGGTTTTTTAATGGCTTTGCCAAATATGCCCATATCGATTGATTCAACATCAATCTCGGGGAAGATCGCGACGATACCTGACAGTTTTACAGCGTCAACCGCTGTCGCGCCTTCTGGTACCTGCACAGACACAATCTCCTGTTTATCTGGCCGAGCATAAGCCACTTCCACTTGCGGCATCAGGCGCCTCCCCTATAGATATCATCAGCCCGACGGCAGAACGCATCGACCATCGTTGTCGCTGCCTGATTAAAGACAGGCCCGAAGGTCATACGCGACAAAGCACCCGAAAACTCAAACTCGAGCGTTAAAATGACTTTGCATGCATGTTCATCCAGCGCCTTGAAACGCCAACGACCTGAAAGGTTGCGAAATGGCCCGTCCACCAGGCTCATATCAATAGCTTCTGGCGTTAGCAGCTGGTTGCGGGTGGTAAGCGTATGACGCACTCCGCCTTTAGCTATGTCCAATGAAGCCATGATTTGATCGGGGTTTTGCTGGTGAACCTCTGCACCCGCACACCAGGGAAGGAACTCGGGGTAACGGGCAATGTCATTGACCAAGTGAAACATGCGCTCGGCTGAATGCATAACCAAGGCTGTTTTATTAATCTGATGGGGCATCGGAAACGATTGTCCTGCTTACAAACCTACTTTAAAACCGAATACAGACTTTTGAAGTGCCTGCATGGTCGTAATCAGACGCTATGATAAAGGATATCGTCTTCTTTAGGGGCACTTTCGGGAGGCAATTGCTACTCACCATGACCACTTGCAGGCAGCGGGTCTGCCGGAACCAGCTCTTCTGGCTCATTGTCTCCGGCCTTGGGGGTGGCCCTGCCACCCTCTCGAACGTCCGCTCCTGCGGTAGGCTGGCACCAAAATACATCATTTCCATTTTTGCACAGCCCAACCAACGAGGCAGCCGTATAGTGAATACCGATATACGCAACAACCAAAGGCAAAACCAAACGCATAACCCAAAACCAAATTGCAATAAAAAGCCCGGGTGCGCCCCCAACCATCGTTTTTGAGAGGTTTCGGGTAAGGCACCAGCCAGTAAACAGGGCTAATAAAGTCGCCACCAGCGGGATCATCAGCCCACCGGTTACCAGCTCAAGCCAACGAAATCCCGTAGCACCGCCCACACGAAATTCGGCCCACACATTGAACGAAAACAGAGAAGCCAAGCCGGCGAGCCAAACGACAAATCCCACCAAAAATACAGACAACCCGCGGGGCGCGCCTGTCCACTCGCGAAACCAGCCAACAATTGGCTCCAGCAGCGCCAGCGACGTTGCCCACACAATCATAACCACGATGGCAAACACGATGGCGATAACAAACTGGCTTGCAGGGAACTCGGCAAGCGCAAGCGGAAGTGAAACAAACAGCAGACCGAACCCACGCAGGCTCTCAAACGTATTTGCCTCCATCGTCACTGAAAAAATCATCAACCCTGCCAAAATTGCAACCAGCGTGTCGATCAAAACAACGGCGAGAACAGACCGCTTAAGCTGAGTGTCTGACGTGGTATATGAGCCCAGAATGGCCCACACGCCAACACCCAGACCCAGGGTGTAAAAGGCGTGAAACAAAGCCGCACTAAGACTGGCCCACGAAAGTTCCCGGGGGCGCATCTGAAGTATCTGCCCAACCGCGCCATCAATCCCGCCATACCAGGCAGCAAACCCGAAAAGCGTAAGCAAAAGCACCAGCGTGCCCGGCACGACAATTCTGAACGCACGTTCAAGACCACCGGCCACACCCTGCCCGGAAACCCACAGCACCATTGCCAAAAAGAACGCATGCCAGCCCATGAACTCGCGAACTTCTCTTGGATCAGAAACCAACCCGGCAAGAACCCCAGTGACCTTTGCCTGGCCCGCGGCAGAAAACTGCCCCTTTGCACCAAAAAACACATAAGCCAGAGCAATGGCGCCAAAGACCGCGGTAAACGACAACACTAGAAAAGCACCCAAAATGCTGAACCGACCCACGGCCATCCAGGCCCTCGAGCATTTTGCGCGGCGAATCAAATCATCCATCGCTAAAACAATGCCATGGCGTGCATAACGCCCAACTACCGCCTCGGTCACCATTAAAGGCAACGTGACCAGCAAAAGACAACTCAGATACAGGAGAACAAACAGGCCACCACCATGAATGCTGGCCAGGTAAGGAAACTGCCAAAGGTTAGCTAACCCCACGGTTGCGCCCACTGCAGCCCAGAAAAAGGTTGATTTACGGGTAAACGACCCGATAGGTGTCTGGTACGGCGTCGGCATTTTCGCCCCTGAAAAGTGTCGAAGCTCGTATTGTAGCCGAAGGCCTCATTCACACACGAGCCAACTGCACCTTTAAAGTTGATTTCGTGACCGGTCTGGTAGTCCTGAGCTACAATGGATGTTTTTCCGGCCCGCGCCTGGCCGGCCCGTTCATTCGTCCGAACTCGGATAACTGATTCATGAGCAAGAAAAAACCCGGTACGCCGAGCAGTACCATCGCCCTGAACAAGAAGGCGAAACACGAATATCATATAGAGCAACGCTTTGAAGCCGGCATGGTTTTGCTTGGCTGGGAAGTAAAATCGCTGCGCGCGGGCAAAGCTCAGATAACAGACGCCTATGTGCTACTGAAAGATGGTGAAGCCTTCCTGCTGGGTGGCCATTTTCAACCTCTTACCGAGGCGTCTACTCACGTTATTGCTGACCCGACCCGAACCCGAAAGCTGCTACTGCACGCCAAAGAACTGGCCAAGCTGATCGGCGAAACCAGCCAGGCAGGCCAAACGTGCGTACCCATGGCGCTGTACTGGAAGCGCAACAAAGTTAAATGTGAAATTGCTCTTGTGAAGGGCAAGAAGATGTTCGATAAGCGCGCTACCGAGAAAGAGCGCGACTGGAATCGCCAGAAACAACGCATTATGCGAGAAAACAACGCCTCCTGAGACCAGTCTCTGAAAACAAAGCGAGTCAGACCTTGAGTTTGTCGACCGGGGCCGCATATACTAGACATACAAGGGGACGACATGGCTTCGACGCTGGTTGCAAACCCTTGGGTGCATGTCGAGATGGCAGCCAATCTCGTAAATCCAAAGCTGCACGTTAATAGTCGCAAACGACGAAAACTACGCACTAGCGGCCTAAGGGCCTGTTAGTCGTCCTGACTGGGTCGCCCGTAGCCCAGAGCTACATCTCAGGACGTCATCGCTTACGGGATGCTCCGTTAACCAGAGTTCACTGTTTAACGGCTAAGATTTAAAGAACTCGTCTCTTACACCCTGACCTTCGGGTCGTTTGAGATTAAATTAATAGAAGGACACTAAGCATGTAGATCTCGAGGCAGAGTGCCGGCGGACGCGGGTTCAATTCCCGCCGTCTCCACCAACCAAACCGAATTAAGCCCCTAATTTGAGGGGCTTTTTTCGTTTATGGGCGGATGCTTTTGTGTCGACTCCACCAAATGGCCAAGTCGGAGAAAAGCTCCCTCCTTGTCCAATTTTGAAAGTGATGCCACCCCACTGCTCAAAATCTTTTATTTTCCTCTGTGGCTCGCTGTGGCTCTGTGTTACTTGAAACCGGCTCCCGCCTTTGTCTATGGGACGTATTTCTCGCCTTAATGGTAAGGCTTTGAAAAACTGATATAATGAAGCGTGACCAATTAGAGCTTCTTTCAATTCCGCGATCACGCCGAAACGGATCAAATTTACCTGACCAATGAGGGGTTATTTCGCTATGGCTCAAAATTCAGACGCCAGCATGCCTTCAAATGAGCAGAAGGCGGCACATGTCAGAAGAACCAGAATGGCTAACTATCAAGCCAGCATGCGTCTGGAGGGCTTTCAGGTCAGTGAAAATAGCTCAGGGTCAAGCAAGTCCATACTAATCCAGAAATACAAAAAGCTGGCTATGACGTGTGCTTGACAAGTATGGCGCCGGCAACGACAGCTACTGCTACGAAAACTCAGATGTTTTAGTCAACCTTCTAAACATAAGGGATGGCGAGCTCCTTCACGCGGCAGAGCGGGATATTTCCAATGTTAACGCCGATACAATCGAGTTCTGTTCCCCTCCTTACGATCTAGACTACCTCAAAGCGATTCATCGAGTGGCTGCCGAAGACAGAAGCTGGGCAAGTGTCGCTGGCTACCAGCCTGCCATTGCCTGGTTTCCTCTGATCTGGAAATAGCTCGCTGCGTTGGTAGTAGTGTCGCTTTTGTGGCAAGGTCGCGCCCCTTGAATAATAGATGCGCCTGGGCGCAAGGGTAGTTTTATGAAGAATGACAATCTCAAGCGTGGGGGAGATTACTCCATAGCCCAGCTTGGTGATCCGGTAGTACTTACGCTCAGCGTTGGTTTTGTGGTGCTGTTCGTTGGCTTTTCTCTGTTCGATCTCGAAGGCGTCGCATCGCTTGTCAGCACCAGCTTCGCCTGGACAGCCAAGGTGTTTGGCACCTACTTTCAAATGCTCCTGCTGGCCACATTCTTCATTGCCATTGCCTTAGCCTGTACGCCTGCCGCCAAAGCTAAAATAGGAAACCTGGACAAACCGGAAATGAGCACGTTCCGCTGGATGTCGATCATTCTGTGTACGCTGCTGGCAGGCGGCGGCGTGTTTTTTGCCGCCGGCGAGCCAGTTTATCACTTTGTTGTAACGCCACCCGCCTATAGCTCTGAGCCAGGCACCGCCGAAGCTGTGTCTCACGCCTTGGCCCAATCGTTTATGCATTGGGGCTTTCTGGCCTGGGCTGTTCTGGGCACCTTAACGGCCATTGTTCTGGCACACGCGCACTATGTGCAGGGCAAGCCGCTACAACCCAGAACATTGCTTTACCCGGTATTCGGCGAGCGCGTGATGAGCGGCTGGCTGGGCAGTGTGGTCGATGCCTGCTGTGTGATCGCCATTGTTGCCGGCACCGTTGGCCCTATTGGTTTTTTGGCCACCCAAATGAGCTTTGGGCTCAGTGAGCTGTTCGGTCTGACCGACGGGCTAACCTTGCAAATGGCCATTCTGGTTGGTTTGGCGGTTATCTATGTCACTTCGGCCGTTAGCGGGCTTCACCGCGGCATTCAGTTCCTGAGCCGGATGAACGTGTTTTTGGCATTGGCCGTTGCCGCCATTATTTATATCTTCGGACCTACTCTGTACCTGACCAACACTTATTTCCAGAGCATGGGGCAATACGTGTCTTCGTTCATGGAAATGGCCACAATGACAGCGGATACCGCACCCGCCTGGTGGATGCAGTGGTGGACAGTGTTCTTCTTTGCCTGGTTTATTGGCTATGCCCCACTGATGGCGATTTTTGTGGCTCGCATCTCCCGCGGCAGAAGCATTCGGGAAATGATTTTGGCGGTGGCTGTTATGGCGCCTATCGCGACCACCATGTGGTTCACACTGTTGGGCGGCTCCGGCATCTTTTATCAGATGACCGGTGCCATCGACCTGGCCGAAGCCCTGAACAACTTCCAATTCGATGTAGCCACCCTCACCGTTGCCCAGGCCTTGCCTGGCGGTAGCTTTATGGCTCTGGCCATTTTGGTACTGACAACGATCTTCGTAGCCACCACCGGCGACTCCATGAGCTACTCCATTGCCGTTGTAAGCTCAGGCCACGACCAGCCGAACACCTTTGTTCGTGCATTCTGGGGCATTGCCATGGCCGTTACCGCAGGCGTTCTTCTGTCTATGGGGGCCGGGCAAATCGGTGCGCTTCAGCAGTTTATCGTGGTAACCGCCATACCTGTGTCGTTTATCATTCTGCCGTCTCTGTGGCTTGGCCCTAAAGCAGCCTATGCCATGGCTCGCGAGCAGAATCTGATAGCTCAGCTGCCAGAACCGCAAAAAGGCTAAACTCGCTGACTCCCTCTCTCCGAAAGCACTCTGCTTTTGCGGGAGAGGTGAGTTTACAACGAGAAGTTTCCGCAACGTCACTCCCCTTCCTACCGCAACCTCTCTAGCACAAATGCCTGCATAGCCTGTGTAGCTGATAGAAGCTTCTGACCACTCATGCCAACGCGCAGATGCCGGTACAAACGACAACGATTGAGCACTGTGTTTTTAAATGACCACCAAATAAGCCTTGCTTGGTACAACGTTTTCATTTTATCGGATGATTACAGCAGGTAAGCTTGCTATCTTCGTGAGATATCAAGTTAGAAGGACCCGGCGTTATGTCCAGCAAGGCTAAACAATCCCAGAAACTTCTTTTGTTCCGTTTGTCTGGCACCCGGCTATTTGGGATAGGCACCCTGAAGATCCGTGAAATACTGCCCTTCAGGGCCCTGGCCAAACTACCTCACAGCCACCCGGCTGTTGCCGGAACCCTCAGTTTCAGAGGCACCGCTTTGCCGGTAATCGATATGGCTGCTGCGGTTGGTTATCCGGCTTTAACGACGGAAGAGCTAACGACAGCTTCGATTATGATCACCGATGTGCAGCGTCGGGAAATCGGTTTTATCGTGCGTGGTGTAGAAAGGATTATAGAAACGGACTGGAAAAAGGTGCAAACGCCACCCAAAGCACTGGGGGACAGAGCCTTTATAACCGGCTTGCTGGATGTTGAAGGCGATACAGTGCAGCTTATGGATGTGGAAATGTTGCTGGCGAACGTGTACCCGGATTCACTGGACTCGGGAGAAGTCGCACTCACGGATGTTCAGAGCGAAACCCTCAAAGCCCTGAACATTCTGCTAGTGGACGACTCCCGGGTTGCCCGCAAGCAATTGAGCGATGTTCTGGACGACAAGGACATCCCCTATCAGGTCACGGCAAGCGGTGACGAGGCGTTGCAGGTATTGCTGAAGGACAACGAACTCGGCCGGCCCGTTGATCTTTTGGTAAGCGATATTGAAATGCCGGGGCTGGATGGCTACGAGCTGACATTCGATGTGCGGGACAATGCCGAACTGAAGCAGCCTTACATCATTCTGCATACATCCCTGAACAGTGAGATGAGCCTGAGTTACGCCAACCAGGTAGGCGCCAATGAGGCGCTTACCAAGTTTGACGCCCATGAACTGCTGCATGCCATGCTCAGAGGCGCTGCGCCAGCGTAACTGTCGGCTTGTTACGCTTTCTCGTACCAGGCCAGGACCGTCTGCCGCAGCGAGCCTATTCGGACAGGGGCGGCTCCGCCTGCAATCCGGTTGCAGGCAAGCGATTTGCTCCCCAGCTTCGATACACCCGGTCCATAACCCGTTGCAGCTCTTCTTCACCGACTTCGGCAGGTTCGCCTCGCTCAAGCGGATCAAAATGGAAAATATACAGCCGGGATGTAAACTGCTCGAATGGCAAAGACGCCTCACCGAACCTTTCACCGCAGCCTTCCGTACTCACGTTAATGTCATCGCCCCAGCTCTGACCACTGTCGTTATTAGGGTTGTAGAAATACACGCGCATCTCGCCTTCGGGATCCAGGGCTGCCCGAAGCATGGTAATGGCATGCCAGCCAATAAACCGTGCGGCTCTGTCCGTGACTGCAACGCCTGCTGGCTGAGGATGTATGAGAGGCTGGTTGCCATTGTAGTAAGGATGGTAGCTGGCATAGAAGTGGCGAATAAAGCCTTCGAGGTCACTCAGATTACCCGTAGCCACATCCACGTTAATGGCGAAGCCCCGACCGGCAGACCAGCCGTGGAATTCCGGGTTTACCCATCTGTGTGGATCTCCTTCACGGCCGATACACATTCGGCCCATTTCGGCATAGATCCGGTCAAGGTGTGGCACCACAACCAATGAGACCGGATCCAAATCAAAGGCAACTTCAGAAGCAACGCCGCCAAGGCTATGGGCCGAAGACACCGGCTGCCCCTCAAAATGCATAATAATTTCGTTATCCCTGGCCGCCCAGGCGACCATCTGCAGTAGATAATCAGGGTCATTATACGCCCACATGGACAGCGCTCTGGCCGATTGGCAAGTCGGGTTATTACCCTGACCAACACCCAGTGGCTGCCCCAACATGTTCAGTACACCCTGAATCAGCCAGGCGCCAGCCTGCGGCTGGTAACCATTAGCAATTTGCAGGCGCTCGCGGGCCTCCGGACACAGGTTCAGCCGAGCCTGGCGCCAGAGTGCGGGCGCCAGAGGTGGTTGATAGAGAATGCCCCGTTCAAGCATCAGCGCCAGGCCGTAAATACCTTGGGCTGTCTCGGGAAACACTCCCTCAGCAATCAACTCATGCACCAGTTCGCGATAGCACATCAGGCAATCCCGGCCGGTACTGGAAAGCCCCAGTGCTTCACCGAGCAAGTTATCCTGGCCCTCCATTATGTAACGCACGAAGCTGGCGTGATACGGCGACACCAGGCCGGTGTCGTGCATGGAGCGGGCAAAGCCAGTGGCTTCGTTTTGCAGGGTTTGCGAGTCCATGGTCTCCAGACGCTGCTCGTAGACCACAGTGCCCGGGTCTTCACTGCTCCCTCGCGTTGGGCCATACAGACTGGAGATAAGCCTGTCAGCGCCGCGCCCGGCACTGCCAAGGTCTGCGTCTGGCTCAGCTCTGCAGATCGCGATCTGGGTAATCATTTTGCGCACATCAGCGACCTGGATAGGCCGCTGCTGCAAAATTCGCCAGATTTCCTCAATCAAGCTGTCGATCACGTGTTCATAACCGATATGGTGAGCCACATGCTGCACAACATGCTGGCTTATAAGTGCCAGCCTGCCCTGCTCACGTTCGGCTTCACCGGTCATGCCAAAAAGCAGCCCCAGGTTTATCGCAAGCACCTGAGTGAGGTAATGACGCGCCTGCTCAGCCGACACAGTGGGATGCAGATAGGCTCCCCGGGCAACGGCGAGCAAACGTAATTCGCTGGCCGCCTCAATAACCACTGTATCTGCGTTCTGGCTTTGCAACGCCTGGGTGGTCAAAGAAGGCAGCAAAATGGCAGGTTCGGCCCAGTCTGTGCCATCAAAGAGACCCGCAGTTTCCAGGCGCTCGGCACGCGCTTCAACCACCGCACACCCTTCTGGCTGCAACAGAATTCTGCGAATAAGGTCAAACACACGTGGAAGCTTGCCGACCTTTGCAAAAGATCTGCTTTCCTCCAAGGCCAGAATTGCGTCATCCAGCCTCTGTGCCAGTTTGTCCAAACTCACTGCCGGTACGGCATTGCCCGATTGATGATCGTTCAAACGATATTCCTCAGGGCCTGCACCAAACCCGTTTGATGTAATACAACGCCCGATTATATATAGAAATCGACATCTTCCTGATGCTTCAGCAGGTCGCGCATTACATATGGATCTTCACCAAAGAAATACACTAGCCCCCAATGGGTGCCAAATGCCGTTCGCTTGGTGACAGTTTCCTCAAGTGGCGACGTAAGCTCGTGAGATTCAAAGTACTCGTGATTCTCGGTTTCTTCAGGAATTTCCAACTTGCTGACAACGCGGCGCCGTGGATACACACCAAAGCAGCCTGCGTAGCCCTTGGCATCCACCACCTCTTTCGGAAAGAACGCTGCAACTTCTTCAGGCGTACTTTTTGGATCGAAGGCGAGAATCAGACCTTGATAGGCGTTAAAGCCATAAGCTCTCTCAAGTAATTCAAACACTTTAAACCCTGGTGGTCGATACGCCACTTCACCGAAGTACATGGTGCTATCGCTGGTTACAAAGTACTCCGGGTGCAAAAAGCCGAAATCAATGTCGAACGTTTTGATCAGTTTTTCGATTTCGCCTCGAATCTGGTCACGGTATTTCTCAAGATCGGGTGTCGCGGGTACAAAAACAGAGTAACCCAGCGTGACATACTCGGAAATATTCAAAAATGCGATCTTGCCATTATGAACCCAGGCTTCCACCGCAAATTCCCAACCATCCAGGTGGGACTCCATCAACACGGGGAACTCTTCTTCGGGGATGGTATCCACTTCGTCGGGGGTACGGATAACCCGATGACCAAGACAACCGGCCTTATCAAAGGCTTTCAGGTGAATCGGGTCGTTGGGATCGCCGTCTAGCTTGAGCAGGGTCTGGTTGACCCGCTTCAGAAAACGGACGACGTCGCCTTTATCGTGAGCCTCCTCGAAAATACCTACCCGTATACCACCAAGCTGGGCACGGCGCTTCATCAAAGCCTTGTCGCGCAGCAGCATCGCCTGGCCAAACAGTCGCGGCTTGTCCAGGAGCACCGAGTTAATCGCACCAGCCCACTCCACCGTTTCTTCAAACAATGGAATAGAAACGTTCACACCCATATCCTTGAGGGTTTGGGCAATTTCAAAAGACCGATCGTTTAAGCGTTCAAAATTCCACGGCACGTAGGGGATATCGTGCTCTTTGCAGTAGGGTTCGGCCCAATCCGGCGCTACGACCACATAGCGGCGATCAAACTTGTCAGCCGCTTCTACGGCGTTGAGGCTCCAACCAAGAAACGCAACATACCCCTTATCAGGATTGTATTTGTGCTTTCCCACAGGCTCTCTCCTTGTTTCGGATTGTTCTTCAAACCCTACGCCGATATATAGGAATCGCAAATATCATTAGGGTATGAAAAGCAACAAACACTGCGAACATCGGTTTTAACGACAATGCTCACAGTGCTTCAGGGCCGAGCTAAGAGTGCGCAGAGGTAGTTTGACTTTTGATCGGGAGATCAGCCCAATTTCAAAGTAGAAAGCGTTCTTTTGCGAACCTTCGTCAACAGCGCTTCGTCGTCTACCAATGACTGACCGTAAGAAGGCACCATTACCTTCATGCGCTCCTGCCACTGAGCTGTCTGGACTTTCTCCGGGAAACAACGCTCAATCACGCTGATCATCGCATTAGCGGCGGTAGACGCGCCCGGTGACGCGCCCAGCAAGGCCGCCAGCGTGCCGTCTTTTGCAGCCACAATTTCGGTGCCGAATTCCAGTTTTCCACCGCCACCTTCAGCCTGCTTGATGATCTGAACCCGCTGGCCAGCATTGCGCAGCTCCCAGTTCTTCTCCTCAGCTTCGGGAAAGAAGTTACGCAGTGCCTTCACACGATCACTTTGCGACTGAAATACCTCACCAATCAGATAGCGGGTAAGATCCATGTTGCTTTTGCTTACCGACAGCATTGGTTTGAGGTTGGTTGTGCGCACTGAGCCGAACAAATCAAAAATAGACCCTTGCTTGAGGAAGCGAGTGGTAAAGCCTGCAAACGGGCCAAACAACAACGCCGGCTCGCCATTGATAATACGGGTATCCAGGTGAGGCACAGACATGGGTGGCGCACCAATGGGTGCCTTGCCATAAACTTTGGCGTGGTGTTTTTCCACGACGTCGGGCTTGCGACATACCAGCCACTGACCACTGACCGGAAAACCGCCATAGCCACGGGCTTCACTGATCCCGGATTTTTGCAGCAGCGGCAGTGCCCCACCGCCAGCGCCAAGAAAAACAAACCCGCTTTCCAGCTTGGTTTGCTCGCCGGTCTTCTGGTTTTTTACCCGGACCTTCCAGCGCCCATTATCGCGCTGATCTATATAGTGCACCGGGCTATCCAACATTAACTCAAAGTTGGGCTGAGTTTGCAGATACTTAACCATGTTTCGGGTCAGAGAACCAAAATCCACATCCGAACCATGGCGGATACGCGTTGCGGCCACTCTCTGCATTGGGTCCCGACCCTCAACAATAAGCGGCAACCACTGCTCCAGCTCATGCGGTGATTCCGTATACTCCATATCGCGAAAAAGGTGATGGGCACTCATGCGCTCATGGCGGCGCTTAAGAAATGCCACATCGTCTTCACCCCAAACAAAGCTTTGGTGTGGCGTGCGGTTAATAAACCTGGCCGGCTCGGGCAACATACCCTGCTCTACCAGGTGGGACCAGAATTGCAGGGAAACCTCGTATTGCGCATTAATCTGTAACGCACGCTCAATGGCTACATCACCGTCTTCTGTCTGCGGCGTGTAATTCAGCTCGCAATACCCTGCGTGCCCGGTGCCTGCGTTGTTCCATCCATCGGTGCTTTCATGTGCAACCTGATCCAGGCGCTCCAACATGACGATTTTCATGGACGGATCCAGTTGCGTTAGCATCATGCCGAGAGTCGCGCTCATGACGCCCCCCCCGACCAGAACTACGTCTGCCTGTTTAGCGGCCATTGGTTCTTCACCTTAGCTAGTTTGAGCCTTTAACCCCTCCACGATCAGCGGAAGGGTCTGTCGGTACCGGCAATTCGCAAGGTATAAAGCGATGCCGTGTGCACCCGTTTTGAATGTGCCCGCAATTATCCGGATTTTTGCAGAAATAATAAAATGCGATCAGCGTTGCGATGGATAGATTCGCGGCTTAAATCTTAATTTAGCGGCTATTTGATTAGCATACGAACTGTATCGTCCATTGGGTTATAAGTAATAGTCCGCACATGGAGCAGCAAGGTACCGCAAACCTTCCCTTCTTTACCTCGCAGAATCGTCGCAACTTCAGTGTCATGCCTTTGCCAGCCGGTGATGATACCACTTCCTCTTAAAAGGGCTGACCTCAACGGGCCATTTGCGGTATCTTGCACTCCTTTCTGGCGCCAGACACCTTATGACCCAAGGTTTTTGGTCGGCGCCTTACGAAAAACACATTCTGACTGAGGTGTATTTATGGTAATGGCTATTGGCGCAATCATCGCCGGCCTTATATTGCTGGTCTGGAGTGCCGACAAGTTCGTAGAGGGCGCTGCAGCCACCGCTAAACACCTGGGCATGCCTACCTTGCTCATTGGCATGGTCATTATCGGGTTTGGCACCTCAGCTCCGGAGCTGGCGGTTTCAGCCATGGCGGCAGCGGATGGTAACCCCGGGCTGGCCCTCGGCAACGGCTACGGCTCCAACATTACAAATATCGCGTTAATTGTGGGCCTTACGGCCGTTATTGCACCTATCGCGGTCCACTCTCAAGTGCTTCGAAAGGAGCTGCCCCTGCTTGTGGTGCTCACTTTAATAGCTGGCTCACAACTACTGGATGGCGAGCTCTCACGACTGGATGGCTGGGTGCTTCTGGGCGTGTTTGCAGCAGTCATGGGCTGGTCGATTTTTCAGGGTATGCGCGGCAAGGAAAGTGCCCTGGCAGACGAATCAGATGTGCAGCTCACAAGCGATCTCATGTCGATGAAAGTCGCCATCATGTGGCTGGTGGTTGGCCTTGTTTTACTGATAGTCAGCTCTCGCTTACTGGTTTGGGGCGCCGTGACCATTGCCCAGAGCTTGGGAGTGAGTGACCTGGTGATTGGCTTAACCATCGTGGCCATTGGCACATCCTTGCCAGAGCTGGCCGCAGCTATGGCGGCGGTGCGTAAAAATGAGCACGATCTTATTCTGGGCAACATCCTTGGTTCAGGCCTTTTCAACACGCTTGCCGTCGTTGGTCTGGCTGCGGTTATCGAGCCTATGGCGGTTGCCTCAGAGGTGTTATACCGGGATTGGACGCTAATGCTGGCGCTAACTGTTGGCCTGTTGGCTATGGGCTTCGGGGCGACAGGGTGGCGCAAATTGATCAGCCGGTTTGATGGTGCTGTTTTGCTACTGGTTTATGTGGCTTACACCGGCTACCTCTTGTCGACAGTTGTGGCGGCCAGCACCAGCTGACAGCCACAACTGTATCGCTCAGCTGTTTTCCTGAAAAGCCAGGGCAATGGAGTTCAGGCAATAGCGTTGACCGGTGGGCGGAGGTCCGTCTGGAAACACATGGCCAAGGTGGCTTTCACAGCGAACACAGCGCACTTCTGTGCGCGCCATACCCATGCTTGTATCTTCAATATAACGGATGTGTTCCTTGTCGAATGGCTGAAAGAAGCTGGGCCAACCGGTACCTGAATCAAACTTTGCATTTGAACTGAACAAAGGCAGGTCGCAAAGCCGGCAGTGGTAAACACCCGCCAGCTTGTTGTCCAGTAACGTGCCACAGAATGGATGTTCCGTGCCATGATCCAGCAATATCTGGCGCTCTTCAGGTGTCAGGCTGGCGGCCTTTTCTTCTATCTGTGCCTCGGTTAAAGGCGTTACATCATAACCTGCAGCAGAACGGCTCATTATTCATCTCCTCAGGCCAGCTTTTCCGCGCAATCAAATCAGGAGCTGGCTTTTGAATTAGTGTCGGCACCAGTGTACTCCGGCTTGAGCCGGTCACTGAAACCATCAATCAGTTTTTCCACTTTTGGGGCTGCCACCGCCATGATGTATGGCTGACCGGGATTCCTGGCAGCAAAATTCTGGTGCTGCGCCTCGGCCGAATAAAACGCCTCTAACGGCTCAAGAGTAGTGACAACAGGATCAGAGAAAACGCCTGCCTCAGTCAGTTGGCGAATATAGGATTCTACTACGCGCTTTTGCTCCAGGGTTTCATAAAACACGGCAGAGCGGTATTGCTTACCCCGGTCATTGCCTTGTCGATTCAGCTGAGTTGGATCGTGGGCTACCGAAAAAAACACCCTCAGTAATTCGCCAAAGCTCACCCGGGCGGGGTCATAGTGCACATCCACAGCCTCTGCATGGCCAGTTGTGCCGGTGCACACGGCCTCGTAGTTGGCTGTTTCCGGCGACCCGCCAGCGTAGCCGGATTCCACGCGGGCAACGCCATCCATCGCGATCAGCACAGCCTCTACGCACCAGAAGCACCCGCCGGCAAGAACGACTCTCTGTTCGCCCTCTTCCGCTGGCAGATCCTGCTCGGGCTCGGGAAAACGACTGCGGGCCACGTTCAGGCCAGGAATACTGCAAGATGATGTCATGATGACCTCCGCTACATAAAAATGTCTACACATTACAATTGTGGCTGTTAACTCGTCAGGTTGCATCCCCTCTGTTGCCTAGCATAATGTGCAAAGGTAGCAGCAAACCGGATGCACAAGTTCGGCCCGAACCAAAGGAACGCAGATGACCTCACCGGACCGCACACCCGAACACCAGGATGAGCTTCTCGAGCACCGCCTGAGCCTGCGGCTGGGGCCTGTTCACGCGCGCCAGCGCCTGGGTATTGAGCGCGAAACCGAGGCTCGAATGCTTAGCCAGGATACGCCATCGTTTCGTATTCAGAACCCAACGTCGGCCCCCGGGTTTATCCGTTTTTGCCTGAGATTGGCGGGGCTGCACAGCCGCGGGCAGAAAAACAGCCGACGCCTGAGTACAGCACACAACCAGTTTCACTTGTCTGGCCTGCCGATAAACTTCGAAGGCTTTCGTATCCTGCATCTTACGGATTTACACGTGGATATGGACGAAGCCAACCTACAGGCAGTTATACGAACGATATCCCCGCTGGATTATGACCTGTGCGTACTCACCGGTGATTACCGCAAAGAGACCCGGGGGCCGGTTGAAGCGGCACTCGAAGGCATGGCGCGGCTGCGTGCGGCCATTCGGGGCCCAGCCTACGCCGTGCTCGGCAACCACGACAGCGTGCGTATGGTGCCGGCTCTGGAAGACATGGGGTATTCGCTGCTGATGAATGAGATGGTTCCTATAGAAAGAAGCGGCGAGCATTTCTATCTCGCTGGCGTGGATGATCCGCACTTCTACAAAGCCCACAACCTGCACCGTGCAGGCGACAATATCCCCCGAGGCGGCATCAGCCTTCTACTCAGTCATACGCCTGAAATATGGCGAGAAGCCTCCCACGCCGGTTATCACATGTTTCTATGCGGCCATACCCACGGTGGCCAAATCTGCTTGCCGGGGGGCATTCCGCTCACACTGGATGCAGACTGCCCACGCCATCTTGGCCGTGGTTACTGGCAGGCAAACGGCATGCAGGGATACACCTCACCCGGCGCAGGTACGTCTGTGGTCAATGTGCGATTGAACTGCCCGCCAGAAGTGACGATTCACACCTTGACCCGCAACCAGCCTCAATGAGGTTGATTGCGAATACCCAAGCGATACAGCAGAGGCGATATCCACATATTGGAGAGTGTAAAACACACCACAAGCGCCAGCGCTTCCCACGCACCAACCAGCCCTTTTTCCAGGGCATAAAATACAGGAAGCGCCGCCTCGGGTACTTGATCCAGCCATGGCATACGCGCACTGGGTTTTAACTCCAGCCGGCGCTTTATAAAGCTGCTAAGCAGGTCGCCGGCTAAAGCGAGCAGGCCAAACAGCAACCCGAACACAAACCCGTGTCCGATAGCCAGCGCAAACAACGCGCAGCACAGTGCTCCGGAAACAACGCCTCGCCAGGTCTTGCTCTTACCAAACAGCGGGCGACCATCAAACCAGTGCCGACCGGCATCCACAGGCGCCGACCAGCGGCGCCCAAGCACCTTTGCGGCAACAACTGGCGTGCCGTTGGCCAGCACCAGCATCACAAACAACGTAAGAATCATCAGCAATAGCCGGTGCTCCATGCCCGTTTATTTCAGTCGACCCCGCCTCTGGTCAGCTTCAGCGGATCCATCAGTTCCTCCAAACGCGCCCGGCTGAGTCCGCTGACCTCTTCAGCCACGTCAATCACAGGCCGACCGGTTTTGTAGGCCTCCTTGGCGATATCCGAAGCCAGACTGTAACCAATTTCCGGGTTAAGAGCTGTTACCAGCACCGGATTGCGACGAACACCGGCGTCCAGTGCTTCGGTGTTAACAGCAAAGTTACGGATGGCTTTATCAGCCAGCAGGCCGGTGGCGTTTGCAAGCAGGCCAATCATATCCAGCAGGTTGCCACCCACAAGGGGCAACATCACGTTTAGCTGAAAGTTGCCGGACTGCCCTGCTATGGCATTGGCGCTGTCCAGCCCTGTGATCTGCGCGACGACCATGGCCACAGATTCGGGAATGACCGGGTTCACTTTACCCGGCATAATACTGCTGCCTGGCTGCAAAGCGGGCAGGCTGATCTCCGCAAGCCCGTGAATCGGGCCGCTGTTCATCCATCGCAGGTCATTGGCAATTTTGGTAAATACAATACCCAGCCCGCGCAGTTGGGATGAAAGCGCAACCGGGCTGTCAACGGCACTCTGGCCGGTAAATTTGTGCGCCAGGGAGCGGAACGAATAACCGGTATTGCCCTTCAGAAATTTCACAAACTGACCAGAAAACTCCGGCAGTGCATTCACGCCGGTGCCTACGGCTGTACCACCCTGGGGCAGCGCGAGCAGTTCTTCAGCCGCCATATCAAGGCGTGTTTCCGCCGCCAGTATCTGCTCCCGCCATGTGCGCAACTCCTGGCCAAGGGTAATGGGCATGGCATCCATGAGATGAGTGCGGCCCGTTTTAACCTGCTCCGAAAACATGGCCTCACGCTCGTAAATAACCCCGCGCAAATGCGTTAACGCGGGTATAAGTTGCGCCCGCACCCCGATGACCGAGCTCACATGAATAGCCGTGGGTATCACATCGTTCGAGCTCTGGCTCATATTCACATGATCGTTAGGGTGCACTTCAACGCCGTTTTTGGCCGCGATGGCCGCGATGACTTCGTTCACGTTCATGTTTGTGCTGGTACCAGAGCCAGTCTGGTACCGATCAACCGGAAACTGGTCAGCATGCTCACCGCGGATCAGCTCCTGGCAAGCATCGGTAATCGCGTCGCAACGGCCATTATCCAGAAGCCCCAGGCTGGCATTTGCCTCGGCCGCAGCCTGTTTGATATGCGCCACAGCTTTAATGAAAGCGGGCGGCATGGGCTGGCCACTCACGGGGAAATTATCAACGGCGCGCTGTGTTTGGGCGCCCCACAGCGCCCAGGTGGGCACATAAACATCGCCCAGGCTGTCGGCTTCTATCCTGGTTTGGCTGTTTGCGCTTCCAGCTCCATTTTCGCTCATACATCCTCCTGTGTGCTTGTGCGCCAGGGTGGCTGGTGACACATCAATGTAGGTGGCTGGCACACCTCACTCAAAAGGCGGCCAGCCACTACCGGGCTAGAAAAAGCCCAGCGGATTGATATCGTAGCTGGTCAGCATGCACTTGGTCTGCTGATAATGCTCTAGCGCCATCTTGTGGGTTTCACGGCCAACACCCGACTTCTTGTAGCCGCCAAAGGCTGCGTGGGCAGGATACGCGTGGTAGCAATTCATCCATACCCTGCCTGCCTGAATACCGCGCCCCATGCGATACGCACGGTTGGTATCCCGGGTCCAGACGCCGGCGCCAAGGCCATACTCCGTATCATTAGCGATGGCCAGGGCTTCTTCTTCCGTTTTGAAGGTTGTGACCCCCACAACCGGACCGAAGATTTCTTCCTGGAACACACGCATTTTATTGTCACCCTTGAACAGCGTGGGCTGAATGTAAAAGCCGTTATCGAATTCAGCGCCTATACTTTCCGTACCGCCGCCGGTGAGCACCTCGGCACCTTCCTGCCTGCCAATATCCAGATAAGACATGATCTTGTCGAACTGCTCTTTACTGGCCTGGGCGCCCACCTGCACATCGGTATCCAACGGGTTGCCACGCTTGATGGCCTTGGTGCGCTCAACCACCTTCTGCATGAACGTATCAAACATGTCCTCTTGTACCAGTGCCCGCGACGGACACGTGCAGACTTCGCCCTGATTGAAGAACGCCAGAACCAGGCCTTCGATACACTTATCGACAAATTCCGGTTCGCCTTCCATAACGTCAGAGAAATAGATATTGGGCGACTTGCCACCCAGCTCAACCGTGGAGGGAATGATGTTTTCGGCGGCGCATTTCAGAATGTGAGACCCCACCGGGGTAGAACCGGTAAAGGCAATCTTGGCGATACGTTTGCTGGTTGCCAGCGCTTCGCCGGCTTCAATGCCGTAACCGTTCACAATGTTGACTACACCCGCCGGTAGCAAATCACCAATCACGTCCATTAAAACCAGAATGCTGGCAGGTGTCTGCTCTGCTGGTTTTAGCACTGTGCAGTTTCCCGCAGCCAGACAGGGTGCCAGCTTCCAGGTTGCCATCAAAATAGGGAAATTCCAGGGAATGATCTGGCCAACAACCCCGAGAGGCTCATGAAAATGGTAGGCTATGGTGTTTTCATCAATCTCGCCCATATGGCCTTCTTGGGCGCGTATACAGCCAGCGAAATAACGAAAATGGTCAGCCGCAAGCGGAATATCAGCATTAAGGGTTTCACGAACCGCCTTGCCGTTATCCCAGGTTTCTGCGATGGCCAGTTTTTCCAGGTTGGCTTCAATCCGGTCCGCAATTTTGAGCAGAATGTTGGAGCGCTCTGCCGCCGGGGTTTTACCCCAGGCTGGCGCCGCTTTGTGTGCGGCATCGAGGGCTAAATCGATATCCTCGGTCGTAGAGCGGGGAATGTCGCAAATAACGTCGCCGGTTATCGGCGTTATGTTTTCAAAGTACTGGCCTTTAACCGGGTCTACCCACTCACCACCAATGTAATTCCCATAGCGGGTCTTGAAGGAAACAACGGAGCCGTCTTTTCCAGGCTGTGCGTAAATCATGGTCGTCACCTCTTGTTGTGTTTATAAAGGACAACGCGGTCGTTCGCGCTTACCTACTTACTGTAGACCTCAAACAACAATAGGTGAACCACCAGGGAATTCCGCCAACTCCAGCAAACAGTCTTCCAGAAACGCGGCGGGGTCGGCCAATACAGCTTCGTCTGCCACCACACCAAACTGAACCTGTCCGGCATAGCTCACAATGCTCACCCCCAGCCCTATATTTCCGGCCTGGGGCACCCAGAACATTTGCTCGGTAATTCGACAGCCCGCAATATATCTGGCTTCCGGAGTGCCAATGACATTCGAAACCACCGCGCTGGCTTTGCGATAGAACACATCGGAAAGCGGCTGGCGCAGAGCCTCGGGAATGACAGATGCGCAGGCCGACAGCCCCCAGGCTATTCCGGGCTGCCAGCTTTTTTTCAGCCGACGGGTTTCCTGTTTGATGCGGTATAAGCGCTCCAGAGCGCTCTCGCCATCTACCGGCAAAGGCACAAACACTGTTCCGAAGTAGTTACCCATGGAGTCTGGCTCTGGCTGCAAATCATCTGGAAGGCGATTGCGAATATCCACGGGAACCGCGGCATGCATAATGGTGTCTTCCAGGCTTGCTGCGGACATACCAAGGCGGGGCCTAACCGCTGCCGCTACACAGCTGAGCAAAACGTCGTTAATGGTCACGTTCGTCGCCTTGGCAACCGAGCGGAATCGATCGAGTGGCACAGGCACAGACCACCGACAACAGCGCTGACCCAACAGCGGGCGCTTGAGGTCGGATGGCGTATCGTCCGGTTCTGCCAGAAAGCCACTGACTTCGTTCACCAGTTTCAAGCCATTGCTGGACAACTGATCCAGAAACGCACCGGCCTGCTCCAGGTGATCTTCCGGTTCACCTGCTTGTGGGCTATCGGCGGCCGTAGGAGATGCCACAACATCACCGCCAGCCAGTTGCCTTAACCGCTCTTTGGCGGCAGACATCCAGGGGGATAGGTCAGCGTTGTGCGTTGCGCCATATATTGCGGGATGCTGCTGCGGGGAAGCACAACACAAGCGGTCGAAAATGCCTGCCAGTGATACGCCGTCGGCATAGCAGTGATGTATTCGAAGCAACAATACCGAACCGCCTTCAGCGTTCGGTGCCAACCAGAATTTCCATAACGGGCGGTATAAAGGCCAAGGCTGGTTCAGGCGCTCAGAAACCCATTCCTGAAGTGCCGGTTCGGTGAAGCGTTCAAGCACCACATCCAGATGATGTCTCAGGTCGAAAGTCGAATCCGGCTCCCAGCGCCAGCCCGGAGCCCGTTTTCCGGGCATATAGCGGAAACGCTCCCAAGCCATCCAGTAAACCCGCAAAAACTCCCGCAACCTGGGCGCCGTAAGGCCATCCACCCGCATCATGACAGTGATGGCCATGGGGTTTCGAGGACTCTCCAGAGCCAGCCAGGCTGAGTCCGAAGGAAGCATAAGATGCGTTTGCTCGTGACTCAAACCCGAACGTCCCCGGAAGTGGTGAAATTGAAGCGTGCTGGAATTAAAGAATGCGCCAGTTA
This sequence comes from Marinobacter sp., assembly GCF_052091845.1. GTDB lineage: Bacteria > Pseudomonadota > Gammaproteobacteria > Pseudomonadales > Oleiphilaceae > Marinobacter. The sequence goes on from NZ_JBQDCO010000002.1 coordinate 50,663, forward strand.
AAAAAATCAGCGATCCGCATTGTGCCAGACATACATCACCGGCTCCACAAAGGTGCTAGCAGAGCAAAATTACAAAAAAATACACATGAACATACCTTCACTCCTATACTGGATATAAGCCTTGATGTGATAGTTATTACCAGTTTTCGATCGTTACCAATTGGCCATAGCAAGGCACCGATTGAGCCGCCAGCGCCACTAAATACAAGATCGAATGGGAGTACAAAAGGGTTACCAGCGCAAACAGGGTCGAACGACCAAATTCCAGAAGCAGGCTCAGGCTGTAGACGTGCTGGGAGGGAGACGCATTATGAAAGCAAACCATATCCGCAAGCTGATCAAGCCAATTGATAGCGCCTACTCAGAGATGTTCTCAGGGCACGTATATCGCGTTGGTGAGGGGGCGGTTTCTGTTCGCAATCACAGTGGCGAAGCAGAGCAAACCGTTATCGGCGTACATGGCTTTCTGGAAAACCACTGCTACTTCACCCAGACCTACAACGCCCCAACCACTGAATTGATTCTGCTCACCTGCAGCAATTATCACATTCCGGTTAACGGCATCACTCCGGAGACAGCCGAGTGGGAACTGCCAATAAAGTACCCGCAAAGCACCATTGAGTATGACGCCGGCATTCTGACCCAAGCACTGGAGAATCTGCCAAACACTCGCAATGTCAGAGTTCACGGCCACTCCCGGGGCGGAGCGGTAACACTGGAGGCCGTTAGACAGCGGCCCGATTTGTTTGAAAACGTTGAAGTGGTTCTTGAAGCTCCCGCCTTGCCCCAGGGGAAAATTCACCCGCTGGTCTCCGCACTCCTTGAGCCGGTTAGCCACGGCATGTGGCCTTGGCTGATTCGCCTGATTAACAGCGCGCCCTCCTCTGCCTACGGCCAAACGTTCTTCGGCAAAATGAACCCGCGCAAAAAGCAGCTGCTAAGCAAGCTGTTTTACGCCACCCGCGATCACCTGACCATTGTTCGCAACATCGAGAATATCTACGAGTGGATTGAACGCACAGAGACAGACGTATACCAACACATTCGCCATGGCACCTTCCTGGTGCCGGCAGTGGACCGACTGCTGGATCGACAGGCCATGCTCGATAGCGCACGCCAAAGCCCTACCACCATGCGCATTATTGAAACCCGTGCACCCAGCCATTTCGTAACCCTCGACAGCAAAGAATGGCTGCCAGATTTCAAGCCGGTGTCTGTTGCCCTGGGCTGACATTGGGCCACACAGACAAATGAGTAAGCCCGGCCATTAGCTCGCCTTACTGCACCCTCGCCTTACCTCCGGTAAACTACAGGTCTCTACACAGATCTTACCGGAGCTTTCCCCATGTACCGTGAGCGACTCGTTAACACGGATGTACGCTCAGAAGGCGCCCATCGCTTGCAGCGGTTGTTACTGGATTATCACGATTTCCGGCTTCATAAAGCGGGCCACCGCCTGTTAAGCAGCACCTTCGCTATTGCAGACTGGCAGGCAGAACGCCTGAAATCGACCCACCGGGATTTGTATCAGCACCCCGGCTATCACGCGGGCCTGGAGTTCCTGTTAACCGATCTTTATGCCCCTGCCAGCATGACCCGGCGCGATGACAATATAGACCGGGTGTTCCCGAAAATGGTCAAGTGGTTGCCAGATCACCAACTGGAAATGCTTGCCGGGCTGGTAGAGTTGAACCTGATAACCCAGCGGTTGGATCTTGAATTAACGGAACTGCTGGACGAGCGTAATATTCCCGCCAACTCCGTCACTGCTGAACACTACTGTGAGGCATACCGCGCCAGCCAAATGCTGGAACAACGCAAAAGGCAAGTGGTACTGGTAGCCGACGTCGGCCAGCAACTCGACCGGTATGTGCGTAACCGCACCCTGGGCTGGCTGCTCTCAATGAGCCGTACACCAGCAGAAATGGCCAACCTGAGCGATCTGCACAACTTCCTTCAGAGGGGGTACTCGGCATTCCGGAGGATGGATAACGTAGACTTGCTCATTAACCGCCTGGTGACCCGGGAGCAGCGGGTTATGGACAATATTCTCAACGGCCACCCGAAGCCGTTTGCACTCCCGGACGACCTGTGAATAAAACCTGAAGGTTCAGGCTTTCAGAACCTGATCCAGCTGACTGTGAATCTCACTCTCAATCTTCGCCTTGAACGGCCGCAGCAGCATGCCCAGCTCCAGGTGCACATGCAAATCATTAGCGGTGATGTTGAGGTAACCTTTCACACCCGAGCGCTTGAACTTCAGGTGGTCACCTTCCCACTGGGAATCAAGATCGAACTGGCTGGACAGATCACGGGCAAGCGCTTCTGCCGCATCACGGGCATGATCTTTATCAAGGGTATGGGCGCGGTGTACATCAATGACAGACATGGATCAGCTTTCTCTTCAAAAGTTAAAGGATTTACAGTGTAAGGCGGTATTAAACATGCCGCCACTCTTGTAGCAACCCCCTCAACCGTTAGAATACGGGATTCAGATTCTGACAGGACATGCCCCATGAGTGAACAACAACCGCCGGCCAACACCAACAACGGCCAGGACGACGTGACCCATTTCGGCTTCCGCGATGTACCCAAAAGCCAGAAAGCCAGCCAGGTGGCCGACGTTTTTCACAGCGTAGCGGGCAAATATGATCTCATGAACGACCTGATGTCCATGGGCATTCACCGGCTATGGAAGCGTTTCACCATTGAGCTTTCCGGTGTGCGCCCCGGCCATAAAGTGCTGGACATTGCCGGTGGAACCGGCGATTTGACCATGAAGTTCTCAGATCTTGTGGGGCGGGATGGTCAGGTAGTACTTGCCGACATTAACGCCTCCATGCTGAAGGTGGGCCGCAGTCGCCTTACTGATCGCGGGTACGCCGGCAATATTGAATATGTGCAGGCCGATGCCGAGCACTTGCCCTTTCCGGACAACAACTTCAACGCCGTCTCCATTGCCTTTGGCCTGCGCAACGTAACCGACAAGGATCAGGCAATTCGGGATATGACCCGGGTACTGAAACCCGGCGGCAAGTTGATGATTCTGGAGTTTTCCAAACCCACCAACCCGTTGCTCAGCAAAGCTTACGACACCTATTCGTTTACCGCCCTGCCATTGATGGGCCAACTTATTGCCGGCGACAGTGAAAGCTACAAATACCTGGCTGAGTCCATCCGTATGCACCCGGATCAGGATACTCTCAAAGGCATGATGGAGAACGCCGGTCTGGTGAACTGCAAATACCACAACATGACCGGCGGTGTTGTTGCTCTTCATGTGGGAATCAAACCCTGATGTTTCCCGGCCCAACCCTGCTTGCGGCGGCAACAGCCATCATCGAGCGAGCGCTGAACCACGCCCTTGAACTGACCCCCTCGGGCCGGCAGGCGCTGCTGGACGCTCTTGAAGGGCCGGTGCAGTTTCACATGACCGATCCGGTTTCATTAACCTGTTCGCTCCACAGAACAGGCAACCGCGTGCAAGTGCGCAGCCAGCCCGGGGAAGAACCTGCCCTGACAATCAGTGGTAAGCCCCTGGCGTTCGCCGCACTGGCTGCGGGCGACAACCGTGTATTTGCAGACAACCGCCTTGCAGTGGTGGGCGATACCAACCTGGCACACCAGTTTCAACGGGCGCTGGACCAGCTCAACCCGGATTGGGAAGCGGCTATGGCCAGACACATTGGTGATGTGCCTGCCCACTTTATTGGCAAGCGCATTCGCAGCTCAGTAAGCTGGAGTCGCCAGGCTTTCGGCGTTCTGAACGCCAACATTGAAGAATACGTTCACGAAGAGAGCCGCGCACTGCCGGGCCGCCGGGAACTCGAAGCGACCTTTGAGGATATCGACACCCTCAGCCTACGCACCGAACGCCTGGAAGCCCGCGTAAACCAGATTGAACGTCGTGGTATCACTGACAAACCGGAGACTCCGTGACCCGCCTGCAACGCCTGTTTCGAATTTCCTGGGTATTCTGCCGCTACCGGCTCGATACGTTTTTGCCGCTGGCTGAGCTGCCCGGGCCGCTGAAAGTTATTTTCCTGCTGGCACCGTGGCACTTTTTCCCACAGCCGAAACTCAGCCGGGGTGATCGCCTACGCTTGGCCCTGGAAGAGCTTGGGCCAGTTTTCGTGAAATTCGGCCAGATCCTCTCCACCCGCCGTGATCTTCTGCCGGACGACATGGCAGAATCCCTGAAAAACCTGCAGGACCGGGTGCCGCCCTTCTCCAGCGACGCCGCCCGTACCATTATTGAAACCTCTCTGGGGGCGCCAGTTTCAGAACTGTTCGAGACCTTCGGAGCCGACCCCATGGCTTCCGCCTCTGTAGCACAGGTACATGCCGCTACGCTGCCCAACGGCCAGAGCGTTGTCGTAAAGGTGCTGCGCCCGGGCATCGACAAGGTTATTCGCCAGGACCTTGCCCTGATGTACCTGATGGCCGGCCTGCTTGAAAAGTACTGGACAGAAGGCAAGCGACTGCATCCGGTAGACGTGGTCGCCGACTACGACTCCACCATTCACGACGAGCTGGACCTACAGCGCGAAGCCGCCAACGCCAGCCAGTTGCGCCGCAACTTTGAAGGGTCCTCGCTGATCTACATCCCTTTTATCAACTGGGACTACACCCGCAAATCCGTCATGGTTATGGAACGCATCCACGGCACTCCCATTGCTGATGTTGCTGCGCTGAAGGCTGCCGGTGTGAACCTGAAGGTACTGGCGGAAAAGGGCGTGGAGATTTTTTTCACCCAGGTATTCCGGGACAGTTTCTTCCACGCCGACATGCACCCGGGTAATATTTTTGTAGACGCATCCAACCCGGCAGACCCAAAATACATCGCCATAGATTTTGGCATTGTTGGCACCCTGGCACCGGACGATCAAAGCTACCTGGCCCGCAACCTCCTGGCTTTCTTCCGCAGGGATTACCGGCAGGTTGCGCAGCTCCACATCCAATCCGGCTGGGTACCGCCGGACACCCGGGTGAATGAATTTGAAGCGGCGATACGCACCGTGTGCGAGCCCATTTTTGAAAAGCCGTTGAAGGACATTTCCTTCGGCCACTTTCTGCTGCGACTGTTCCAGACAGCCCGCCGGTTCAATATGGAAGTACAGCCGCAACTGGTGCTGCTACAAAAGACCTTGTTGAACGTGGAAGGCCTGGGCCGCCAGCTTTATCCGGATCTCGATCTCTGGAGTACCGCACAGCCCTTTCTGGAAACCTGGATGCGCAAACGCATCGGGCCATCCGGTTTGATAAAGTCCCTGCAAACCCATCTGCCAGCCTGGCTGGAACAGTCTCCCGAAATGCCGCAACTGGTTCACGATGCGTTGCTACAACTGCGCAACGCGGGCCCCACTGAGAAGCAAAATCAGGACACACTGGCTCTTCTGCGGGAGCAGCAACGCAAAACAGACCGACGCTGGCGCCGGGGGATTATAGCCGTGGCACTGATCGCTGCCGCTGCCATCGGAACCCTGCCAGAGGCTCGCGCCTGGGCAGAGAGCGCGCCGCTATGGTCCTGGGCATTGCTTGCGGGTGCAGGCGCGCTTGTGGTGCGCGGCAGTGGCTAAAAGGTGAGGATAACCCGACAGGAAGCACCTTCAGGTAGCCAGAGCTGTCGCCCAACTACCTGTCAGAGTATCTACTTGGCCGACGACTGGAAAGCGCGAATAGTGTCGCCTTCCGGGGTGCTCAACAGTAATTCGCCGTTATCGCCAAGACGCGCCTCACTTACATTCATCAGCAGCTTCAAAAACAGGTCTTCCTGATTCATCAGCGCCGGTGCGCAGGCTCTGCGGGTAGATGCGATATTATCGCCAACGGTAAATTCGGATCCGTCGAGTTGGTATTCGCCATTGTAATTATTACAGGACGAGTTGCCCCCTACCCGGTTGTCTTCCCTGAATACCATGCTGACATGCGAGCTATCGATAAGGCCTTTGCCACCTATATCTTCCACAACCCACTCGCCACCCTGCACCAGGTTTTCAGTTGTTACCCGGTCGCTATCAGCACCCGGCATTATTGCGCAGGCGCTTAGAACAAGCGCGGAGCTGACCGCCCCAATGGCGAAAAGTCGATTTAATTTCATTCGAATACCCTATTTCTGGATGGATTTATTGGCATCATAATATCGCGCCAGCCATGCTTATGTTGGATTCTTGCCAAACCGTCATACTCGGAGAACGCTCATGTTCAAAACGCCGACTCAACTTTTCTCAATAACAACAACCGCCTTCGCTGGATTGCTATTCCTTTTAGCGTCCGCTTCGGCCCTGGCCTCTTCGGACTGTAGCAGCTTAAAGGGCTGCGAACGGAAATTCTGCGAGATAGAGACGCAACTTAACATCGCTAAAACAATGGGCAACAAGCATAAAGAAGATGGATTACGAAAGGCATTGGAAGGCGCCAGAAAGCATTGTACTGACAAGGGTATTAGAGAAGATTTAGTCGAAGACATAGAGGAAGCCAAGGAAGATATCGTGGAGTATAAGGCTGACCTCAAAGAGGCTGAAGAAGATGGAGAATCGGATAAAATCCGTAAGTACCAGGAAAAAATCGAAAAACAGAACAGCGAGATAAAACGCCTTGACGAGGAACTGTCGGATTTGCCCGGGCGCGAGTAGTGGCTCGTTACGTAAACCTTCCTGCAACTGGTGAATGTTGGCATGAGCAACCCATCCAAAGCACTCGGTAGCCAGCAAAGGTCCGTGTCTGAAACTGCTTCCACAGCCGCTGACAACCCTGTGAAGCCCGGGCAGCGTGGTATTCGTCCCTGGCTGCTCTTTGGCCTGCTGGTTCTGCTTATCATGCTTCTGGTTATGCGTGATGACCTGCGACACAACGCAGCCGAAAGCAGCGAAAACGCAGTACATTACCTGGCCTTCGATATGCTGGGCTGGTCACCGAGAGATCTTTTTGCCTGGCGTTTGAGCTTGGCAGGGTTGATGGATAGTCCCTTGGGGCAGCGATGGATCAGCGCCGTTGAGCGGGCCAGTGAGCAACCTTTACAAGTTGGTGGTCAGTACCGCACCTCCAAAGCCTTTACAGATGATCAGATTGAGGCGCATGTCTATCAGGTGGCACTTGAGCGGGGAGAAAAGCTGGTTTGGCAACTCTCTCGTTTGGATACCTCAGGCAGTCGGCTTTACGCCAGTCTGGAGCGCCACAAAAGTGACAAGCAAGGCTGGTCAACCATCGAAAAACTGAATGCAGATGGTGTAACCAAGAGCTGGGTTGCACCGCAACCTGGCACCTACCGCATTGTGCTTCAACCGGAGCTATTCGCCAGGGTAGAGTATTCGCTGGCTATCGCCACTGGCGGCTCATTGCCGTTCCCCGTAGAAGCTGCATCGCAGCGCAATATAGGCAGCAGTTTCGGCGCATCCCGCGATGGCGGCGCCCGAGAGCATCACGGCGTGGATATCTTTGCAAAAAGGGGAACGCCGTCAGAGCGGTCATTGATGGCCGTGTTCAAACGGACACAGGTGGCATTGGCGGCAACCACGTGTGGCTGTCGGGCGGCATGCTGGGCATCGGCAGTGCGAGCTACTACTATGCACACCTCGACTCATTCGCGATTGAATCCGGCGATGTCGTTAAAAAAAGCGAGATACTCGGATACGTGGGCAACACCGGTAACGCCAGAACCACGTCGCCCCATCTTCACTTCGGGATTTACTCAGGCGGCCCGATTGATCCGGCACCGTTTCTGAAACCGGAGCCGGTACTGCCTTGAGGAAGATTAGAGCTTTAAGACAATATCACCAGATGATTTGGCAGTTCATTCTTCTGGCGAGTAGCTGGCACATGGGTTTTCAGGTGCCCGCCACAGGCTTCGATGCAGGCCATAAAGCCCTTTAGTGTTTCGCCCTGCTTCACCTGTTCGGTAAACGCCGCAATGATGGCTTCCCAGGCGTCGTTGTCTACCTGGCTGGAAATGCCCTGATCTACCAGAATCTCGACGTAACGTTCGGCTTCTGAAACAAAAATCAGCATGCCCGTAGCACCAGCGGTGTGATGCAGATTCTGCTCTAAAAACTGCCGCCGGGCCAGATTGGAGGCTCGCCAGTAGCGTACAGAACGAGGGATAAGCCGCCGGTTGATACCAGGTATCCGGAACACCACACTGAGCAGGATGAACACACTCCACTGGCCAAGCAACAACATGTCAGCATTCAACCAGCCGGTTACATAATTGACAATGCCAGGCATCAGCAGCGCAATAAGCCCGGCCCAAAGCAGTGGGATATAGGCGTAGTTATCGGCCTGAGCCGTCAGTACAGTCACCACTTCAGCGTCTGTTTCCCGCTCGACTGCACTGATGGCAGCCGCAACCTTTGCCTGTTCTTGCTCGTTTAATAGTGTCATGGGGTATCGCTTTTTGATGTATTGAAGGCTGTTCTGGCGAAGAATGTCATGCTGCTACCAGCCACCGGAAGCACCTCCACCGCCGAAGCCTCCGCCCCCGCCGCCAAAGCCACCACCGAATCCGCCACCACCACGGCCACCCATGCTGGCACCTAATAGAGCGCCACCGAGCAGAGCGGCTGCACCACCCCGCCCACCACGGCCCCGGCCACCACCGACGAAGTAAATTACGCCCATTATGATCATAAAAAACAGCGTCACCAGGCGTCCATTCGGCTTTTCCTGCTGACCGCCAGTGGCCTGGCCTGGAGCGGCCAGAGGTTCACCACCAAGCACTTTCACAATCGCCGCAGCACCATTACCAATACCCTGCTCAAACTGCCCCTGCTTGAGCGCAGGCGTCATAATCCGGTTGATGATCGTGGCGGATGCGGCATCGGTGAGACGCCCCTCCAGACCGTAGCCAACTTCAATCCGGATTTTGCGTTCCTGTTTGGCAACAATGAGCAAGGCGCCGTTGTCCTCGCCCTTTTGGCCAATGCCCCAATGCCGACCCAGCTGGTAGCCGTAATCTTCTATGGCGTAGCCCTGCAGATCAGGCAAAGTAACCACCACAACCTGCTCTGTGGTTTCCTGTTCATGGGCCTTTAGCATTTGAGTGATTTTGGTTTCAGTGGTCGGGCTTAGCAGCTCGGCCTTGTCGACCACACGCCCACTCAGCTCCGGAAAGTCCGGGGTAGACTGAGCCAAGGCAGCTGACACCGGCAAAACGATCAGGGCAATCAGCGCTGCAAAGGAATAGCACGGGAAATGGCGCAAGGAAAACTGCATTAAAATTCTACCTTGGGCGCCTCGTCGGCGTTTTCTGTGGTGGCTTTGAAGTTTTCGTGCCGCTCCATGTCGCTATAGAGAATGCTGTGCCAGATTTTGCCGGGGAAGGTGCGAATTTCCGTGTTGTAACGCTCAACGGCCTGAATAAAATCGCGCCTTGCTACGGATATGCGGTTCTCTGTACCTTCAAGCTGCGATTGCAGCGCAAGGAAATTCTGGTTGGATTTCAAATCCGGGTAACGTTCAGAAACAGCCATCAGGCGACTCAATGCACTGCTAAGCTCGCCCTGAGCTTGCTGGAATTGCTGGAGCTTCTCGGGGTTGTTAAGAATGCTTTCGTCAACTTGAATGGACGTTGCCTTGGAGCGCGCCTCAATCACGGCGGTCAGGGTCTCTTTTTCCTGGGTCGCAAAGCCTTTGACGGTTTCCACCAGGTTTGGCACCAGATCGGCCCGGCGCTGATACTGATTTTCGACCTGCGACCAAGCGGACTTAACCTTTTCGTCGTAGGTGGGAATGTTGTTAATGCCGCAGCCGGTCAGCAGAAACGCCAGCATGAGCAGCGCTGTCAGTTGCCGCACCGAGCGCAGGGGTGTATAGAAGCATGTGTAAGTTGGCAGTGTTTGCATGGTGTCCAGATTCCCTGAAGATGGACGAGGCACCTGAACTAAGGGCCACGAAGAGTGAGAGGGTCGCACATTCAGCCACTTCAAAACAGTCAGTCAGCTTCTGCGGTTCTTGCAGATGATATAAGGGGCTTCGTTTATTACTTGAACCCAATTCACCAGGCTCCAATTATGAACATCGATAAAGCAAAAAAACGGATCGCAAAGCAGGTAAAAAAAGGTTTCAATGGCTACCCGGAAATTTCTTTGGAATACTTCGGGGAAACGGCTGACTCTGCAACGAAAATCGTTATTTCATTCATTTCGCAAGAGAGCTCAGAGCCGCAGGAGCAAGCACTTATGAGTGAAAATGATGCCCGAGAAGACGAAACCATTCAATCGACGTTGGTGAAAATCATTGAGCGATCAGATGCTAAAACCGTGGTTGAAATCGAAGGTGTTTCTGCACTCAATCGAGTATGAATGTGGAGACCAACACATGAAAAATAGTACGGTACCGTCATGCGGCTGATTATTTTGTTAATCGCCTTAATGATTGTTGGCCTTCTTGTTACCACAAACCTCAGCAAGAGAACTCAGCCCAGCACTGAGAGCTCTACAGAGCCGCCTAACAGCGGTGTCCCAAAGATTCCGGTGAACCCACAAGACGTACAGCAGTTTGAAAAGGACATGAACGCTTTTATAGAAAATAAAACATCGAAGCAAGCGAAAGAGATCGACCGAGCTACCCAATGAAAATTTTTAAAGATGGTGAACAGCACCTAGAAGCTTCCTTCAAAAAGCATGAGGTGCCTGAAGAGTGCTACGAAGGGGTCGAATTTGAAGAGTGCCAGTTTTTAGACTGTGATTTTTCTGGCGTCAAATTTCAGAACTGCAACTTTGTTAACTGCGAATTTGTCCGCTGCAACCTCAGCTTGGTAAACCTTTTTAACACGAGGTTATTTGGAATTAACTTTCGAGAATGCAAGCTGATTGGTATTGATTGGACACAAGCGACCTGGCCTATCTACCACGTTGATTTTGAGCTGAGGTTTGAACACTGCATCTTAAACGACTCATCGTTCTTCGGGCTCACTTTAAACGAGCTCACCTTGGATGAGTGCAAGCTGCATGATGTTGATTTCCGTGAAGGGAACTTTAACAAATCAGCAATGAACTATAGCGATTTCACGCACAGCGTGTTCATGCGAACGAGCCTCCAAAGTGTCGATTTCTGCGATTCAACCAACTATGCGATTAACGTATTAGAGAACAACGTGGAATGCGCTAAATTTTCACGGTTTGAAGCATTGAACTTGCTAGAGTGTTTGGGAATAGAGCTAGTCGATTAGGCACGGAGCAAGTCACTTTCCTCCAGGGAGCATAGATGCTGGAAGCTCATGATTTTTTGCTGTTTTTAAGCGCGAGCTTTTTGCTCTGGATTACACCGGGCCCCGACACCATGTACATTTTAGCCAGAACAATATCCCAGGGGCGTTTAGCGGGACTGCTATCCGTATTTGGTGTGAGCGCAGGAATTCTAGCGCATACCTTATTCGCAGCCATCGGGCTTTCTGCGATATTGGCGAGTTCAGCGTTAGCATTTACGGCGGTTAAATTTATTGGTGCCGCGTATTTGATCTACCTTGGCATTCAAGCTTTGCGCAGCAATCGCACACTGACCGAATCCACTGGCGCGGCCGCTCAACGCCGCTTACAGTTTTTCTATCAGGGATTTCTCACCAACTTATTAAACCCCAAAATTGCCATCTTCTTTCTCGCATTTCTGCCACAATTTGTGGTTCCTGGCAGCAACAATGGCCCCAGTATTTTTTTATTTTTAGGGGGCGTGTTTGTGCTGGGCGGTACCTTGTGGTGTCTTTTACTTGTCGCGTTCGCTTCCCGATTTGCAGAGGCGGCCAGGTCGAATAGACGTTTGTCTGGGGCCATAAGTAAAGTCACAGGTTTTGTGTATATCGGCCTTGGTTTGAATCTGCTTCGTGCGAAGCTGTAACTCTGAACAACGCAACTGATACTTCTGCCGGTAAAACTCTCAGGATTCATAAAAATGAAAGACTTCTCTGATAATCTAGGCACTCTTGATTGGCTTGAAGCCATTCGCTGGACAGCAGACGGACTGGTCCCGGCAATCGCCCAGGATGCTGCCAGCGGTGATATTCTGATGATGGCCTGGATGAACCGGGAATCGCTTCGTTTAACAGCTGAGGAAGGCCAGGCAGTTTACTGGTCTCGCTCCCGGGGCAAGCTTTGGCGCAAAGGTGAATCGTCCGGGCACCAGCAGGTTGTTAAGGACATTCGCCTTGATTGCGACGAAGATGTGATATTACTGAAAGTAGAGCAAAAAGGCGGTATAGCCTGCCATACTGGTCGGCGCAGTTGTTTTTACCGCTCTTTGAAGGATGGACACTGGGCGAGCACTGAACCCGTTATTAAAGATCCCGATGCCATTTATGGCAGTCAATGAGGAGTATTTGCAGTGAGTGATGTTCTGGAAAACCTCACTCGGGTTCTGGAAGCCCGAAAATCCGCCGACCCGCAAAAATCTTACGTTGCCAGTCTTCATGCCAAGGGCTTGAACAAGATTCTGGAAAAAGTGGGCGAGGAGTGCACCGAGACTCTTTTGGCCGCCAAGGATGCAGAGCACTCGGAAAACACCCGCGCGGTCATCAGCGAAACCGCAGACCTCTGGTTTCACAGTATGGTGATGCTCTCCAGCCTGGGCCTCAGCTCGAAGGATGTTCTGGATGAACTATCCAGCCGGTTTGATCTTTCAGGGCTGGACGAGAAGGCATCCCGAAGCGAGTAATGGCGCAATACCCCTTACGGGGGTTTCCGCCAACCTGCTTGAGTGGCGTACAATACACACGATTGGAAACATCAAAACGAGGATCCCGTAATGGGCATCAGTATCTGGCAGCTTCTTATTGTACTGGGCATTGTTATTCTGTTGTTCGGAACCAAAAAACTTCGCAACATTGGTGGCGATCTTGGCGGCGCCATTCGTGGCTTCAAGAAATCCATGAATGACGACGATGACAGCAACAAAACCGAAGACCCGGATTCTCTGGAAGGCAAAGCCGACGAGCAAACCTCGCAGGCGGCAGAAGAGAAGCCAAAGGAAAAATCCAATAGCTGAGACCAGGCAGTATGTTTGATATCGGCTTTATTGAGCTGCTGATCTGCGGCGTTATTGCCTTGTTGGTGCTTGGCCCCGAGCGGCTGCCTACTGCGGCCCGGGCCGCCGGCCGCTGGGTTGGTGGTGCGCGTCGTATGGTAAGCCAGTTTACCAATGAGCTGGACAGCCAGCTGAAAGCCGATGAACTGAGAAAAGAGCTGCGCGAAGCCGGCGATGTAGGGTTGGATGACGTTAAAAAAACGGTACGCGGTGCCCTGGATGAAGCCAAACAATATGAGCACATGATCAAATCGGACAAACCGGTTGGCAAAAAAGCAGCCGACAAACAACCGGTGGCAGATCAGAGCCTGCAAAGCGGTTCAAATAACGACGCCCAAGAGAGCAAGGTGGACCAGCCGGATGCCCCGAAAACACCGTCGGATAAGCCTTCATGACTGCAAAAACAGACGGTAATGACCCAAAACACCAGAATGACTCTTCCGAACAGCCGCAAATGCCTCTTGTGGAGCATCTGCTGGAGCTTCGCAACCGTTTGCTGAAAATGATTCTGGCTGTCGTTATTTGTTTTGCGGTGATCTACCCTTTTGCCAACGAGCTGTACCTCTGGCTGTCCGAGCCCATTCGGTCACTTTTGCCAGTCGGGCAAACCATGATCGCTACGGATATTACCTCGCCGTTTTTCGCACCCCTGAAGCTGGCATTGTTTTTATCAGTGTTTGCCGCTATCCCGGTTATTCTTTACCAGCTTTGGAGCTTTGTAGCGCCGGGACTTTATGCTCACGAGAAGCGCCTGGCCTTCCCATTGTTATTTACCTCCGTTCTCCTGTTTTATCTGGGCGCCGCGTTCGCCTATTTCGTGGTGTTCCCTTTGGTGTTCAACTTTTTTACCGCCATAGGGCCGGAGGGCATTGTTGAATTGCCGGATATCAGCAGCTACCTCAACTTTGTGCTGAAGATGTTCTTTGCCTTTGGGGTGGCCTTTGAGATCCCCATTGCCGCCATTTTGCTGATCCTGAGCGGCGTTACAACACCGGCTGACCTGGCGGCAAAACGGCCTTACGTAGTGGTTGGCTGCTTTATTATCGGCATGATGCTGACGCCGCCAGACATTATTTCGCAAACACTTTTGGCTGTGCCTATGTGGATTCTGTTCGAGCTCGGCATTCTGTTCGGCCGGCTGGCAAAGCGCGAGGTAGCAGAGCCGGACACCGACGAGTCATCGGTTGAATGAACCTGGCCTTGCTGTTTGATGGGGATTTTGTGGCACCCAACCGTGCAGTGCTACAGGGCAGGCGGCTTGAGCACATAAAATCCGTGCTGGGCATCGCCATCGGAGACCACCTGCCGGTCGGCCGTATGAATGGTCTGATGGGGCTTGGCAAGGTGGTTAAGCTCACCCACTCGGAAGCCGAACTGGTTGTAATGCTGGACCAGCAGCCACCGGCTCAGTTGCCTCTCACGCTCGTTCTCGCCATGCCCAGGCCCAAGATGTTCCGCCGCATTCTGCAAACCAGCGCGACACTGGGTGTTAAGGATATCTGGCTGATCAACAGCTACAAGGTGGAAAAAAGCTTTTGGCAAACGCCGCTGCTTTCAGATGAAAACCTGCATGAAAACCTGACCCTCGGGTTGGAGCAGGCAAAAGATACGGTCATGCCGAACGTGCATATCCGCAAGCTGTTCAAGCCCTTCGTGGAAGATGAACTACCTGCCCTGCTAAAAGGCAAGCAGGCTCTGGTAGCTCACCCCGGCACCCTGACACCCTGCCCGACACACCTGAGCAACCCGGCCGTGCTTTGTGTCGGCCCGGAGGGTGGTTTTACACCCTACGAGGTGGGCAAGCTTGAAGAAGCGGGTTGCCTGGGCGTTCACTTGGGGCCTCGCATTCTTCGGGTGGAAACCGCGGTGCCTGTGCTTGCAAGCCGGCTGTTCGACGCCTGCAGCTGAACCGGAATACCTCCGGGCTAAGATGCGCCAGACCTGGCCTGCCACAACTTAAGTAAAGGCGTTATCACCGCCACCAGCAGCGCTCCCGCCAGCAAGCCGATTATGCCATTGGCCAACACAGGGATCAGCGTGGCCGACAGGCCGCCGAGACCACCAGCAACGTGTTCAATGGCGTCATAAACCGGCGTTATGCCGTGTACGAGAATGCCACCGCCCACCAGAAACATGGCCAGGGTCCCCAGGATGGACAAGGTCTTCATCATATATGGCGCCAGCCACAGAATGCCCCGCCCTGTTTTTTGTGCAAACTCACTGTCCATTTGAGTCAGGTAAAGACCACCATCGTCGAGCTTCACAATGCCTGCAACCAGGCCGTATACACCGACGGTGATCATCACGGCTACCACCGACAGCACGGCAAATTGCAAGCCTATGCTCTCGCCGGTCACAACACCGAGTGTAATGGCAATGATCTCTGCAGACAGGATAAAGTCGGTTCGCACTGCGCCTTTTATTTTGCGTTTTTCAAAGGCCTTTAAATCAACCTCTGGCTGCTTCACCGCCTCGCGCAGCTCTTCTTTGTGCTGCTTTTCGTCCTCTGCGTGCAGAAATTTGTGCGCAAGCTTTTCAGCGCCTTCAAAGCACAGAAAAGCCCCGCCCAGCATCAATAGCGGCGTGACCAGCCAGGGTACAAAAAAACTGACGGCAACAGCGCCTGGCACCAGAATCGCCTTGTTTATCAGCGAGCCTTTGGCTACGGCCCAAACCACGGGCAGCTCGCGCACTGGCTTTAGGCCGGTTACCTGCTGCGCATTCAGGGCAAGATCGTCTCCCAACACACCCGCGGTTTTCTTGGTCGCGGCTTTTGTCATTAGGGAGATATCGTCAAGAAGTGCGGCAATATCATCGATAAGCGCTAACAGACTGGTTCCTGCCATCAGTGCAGATCCTTTTTGTGGGCTGAGTAAATACGAAGTATTTAAATAATAAGCCCCATCGCCTCTGCTGCGATACGGTTTTTTATCGGGCCCCGACCGTCCAACCAACGCATACCTGTGTTTCTGATCCATCTGAGTGGCAACTCATCACGGCCGAAGAGTTGCTTGAAGCCCTCCATGGCGGCCATCATGGTCAGGTTTTCAGCTTTGCGACGGCGCTGATAACGGGCCAGCACAAGCTCGTTGGCAGGGCTCAACCCGCCAGCTCTGGCTTTGGATAACTCGTCCATCAACACCCTGACATCGCCATACCCCAGGTTAGCGCCCTGCCCCGCAAGCGGGTGAATGGTGTGAGCAGCATCGCCCACCAGAACGAAACCGGTTGCGACATAGTCTTTGGCGTGCCGTTGCCGGAGCGGAAAGGCAAAACGCCTGGAAATCATTTCCACAGCACCCAATTCTTGCTCTATCGCCCGCTCAAGCTCCGCGGTAAACGTTGCTTCATCCAGCGCCATCAGACGGCGCGCTTCATCGGTATCCTGCGACCAGACAATGGAGCAAAAAGTTTCATCGCCGTTTTCGGTTGCCAAGGGCAAAAATGCCAACGGCCCGGTTTGCGAAAACCGCTGCCAGGCTGTGTATCTGTGGCTTTGTGCAGTGCGCACGGTGCATACAATGGCCTGCTGGTCGTAATCCCACTCACGAGTGGGTAGCCCGACCCATTGGCGCATGCGGGAGTTGGCGCCATCCGCCGCAACCACAAGCTGTGCAACCAGTTTGCGGCCATCGGCCAACTCAATGCCACGCCGGCCACCATCCAACCAACTACCCGTAACCTGTACGCCATCAATCAGCTCAACATTGCTGACTTCAACCGTTTCAAACAGCGCCCTGACCAGACTGCGATTCTCAACAATAGTCCCCAGGGCGCGGGCTTGAAGTTCGGCGGCTTCAAAATGGATGCGCCCGGTGCCGTCACCATCCCACACAGTCATAGCCTGGTAGGCGCAGTGGCGACCGGCGGCAACACCCTCCCATGCACCCAGGGATTCCAGTAGCTTCTGGCTGGCCATGGAAATTGCGCTGACCCGTGGCTCAAAATCCGCCACGCCTTCAACAGGCTCGGGAACTTTCAACAGAGCGGAACGCTCACTGCCTTCAATCAGGCCAACCCTCCAGCCTTGCTGAGACAGGCCAAGAGCAAGCGCGGTGCCGGTCATGCCGCCCCCCACCACCAGAATGTCGTATACGGTGATATCACTCATATCTGATCGCTCGAAGCAGGCCCATTAATAATTGCACGGCGCCCACCTGTGCCCATGGCTTTGCGAGCAAACAGACGCTTGGCTCCTGGCAATAAATCCAGCCCGATCAACCCGGCGTCCCGCGCTGCCGCCACAGGCGCAAGGGAATGGCCAAAAATACGAATCAACGAATCTGAAAACTGCACGGTTTGCTGCCAATCCGGGCGGTGTAACTGATGATAACGACGCAGTATCTGGAAACTTCCTGCCGACTGGCCTTGTTCTGCAGCTAACCGGAACTGTTCCGCCAGTGTCATCAGCCCTCGCAAGGCCAGATTGAACCCTTGCCCCGCTACCGGATGCAAGGCGTGCGCTGCGTTGCCCACAAGCACAGCGCCTGGCCGTATGGGTTCGTCTACGGTGGTCAGTATGAGCGGGTAGTGACTGCACTCACCGGTATGGGTAAACCGGCCCAGGCGCCAGCCAAACCGCTCCTGAAGCCGCTGGCACTTTTCACTCTGCGTCATGGCCAGAACCTCTTCAAGCTCGCTGTTGCTCAACGTCCACACCAGTGCAGATTGATGGCCCGCACGAAATGGCGACCCATGGGGCAACAACGCCATGGGTCCTGCATCGGTAAAACGCTCATAGGCCGAAAACTCATGACTGTCGCTGGTGGTTACGTTGGCAATCAGCGCATTCTGGTCATAACTGTGATGACTGGCTTGAAACCCGAGCTTTTCCCTGAGCCCGGAGCGCCCACCATCTGCAACAACCAGACACTGAGCAGCAACGGTATTGATCTCATCCTCACTTTTTACTGAAACGCTTACGCCCTGCCCGGTAGGCGTCATGTCAATAACTTCCGCCGGCGCCAACCATTGGGTGTTGGTTTCGAGCAACTCCCGCATCAGGCACAACCCCATCCAGCGGTTGTCCACCACATACCCCAGGGCTTGTTGCTCATACTCTTTGGCGTTAAGGCGGGTGGCCCCGAACCGGCCCCGATCAGACACATGAATGTGCTGGATAGGTGTTGCATACTCCGATAACCGCGACCAAAGACCGAGCTCTTCGAAAATGAGCCGCGAGCCCCACGCCAGTGCGGTGGAGCGGGCGTCATAGCTTGGCTGATAAGAATCTGGCAATGCATCCGCAGATAGTGGAAACGCCTCAACCACCGTCACTTTCAAGCCTGGCGCGACTCTGGCAAGAGTCAGTGCCAGCGTTGCCCCCGCCAGCCCACCGCCGGCAATAATTACATCGGTATCGGAGTGTTTCACAGGCTCATTCCGCCATCAGTGCTTCGATCTCTTCAATGGTTTTCGGCACATCGCTGGTCAGCACGCGGCAGCCCTCTTTCGTGACCACCACGTCGTCTTCAATACGAATGCCAATGCCACGCCACTTCTCATCCACATCGGTATTGCCCGGCGAAATATACAGCCCAGGCTCAACGGTAAGTGTCATGCCCGGCTCAAGTTGCCGCCAGGCGTCGCCTACTTTGTAGTCGCCTACATCATGTACATCCAGGCCCAGCCAATGGCCGGTGCGGTGCATGAAAAAGGGTTTGAAAGCCTGGCTGGCAATGGCGTCCTCAACCGTGCCAGACAACAAACCCAGTTCGATCAAGCCGCCGGTCAGAACTTTCAAGGCCGCCTGATGCGGGTGATCCCAGTGATTACCCGGGCGAACAGCCTCAATAGCCGCGTACTGGGCAGCCA
Source organism: Marinobacter sp. (assembly GCF_052091845.1). Taxonomy (GTDB): domain Bacteria; phylum Pseudomonadota; class Gammaproteobacteria; order Pseudomonadales; family Oleiphilaceae; genus Marinobacter. The sequence goes on from NZ_JBQDCO010000002.1 coordinate 69,488, forward strand.
ATACAACTTCATAGACTGCTCTTTGCTCCGGGCTGAAGGTGCCGTTAACCGGGAAGGTGCGGGTAATGTCTGAGGCATAGCATTCCACTTCGCAGCCGGCATCAATGAGCACCAGATCACCGTCTTTCAGCGGTGCAGAATTCTCGATGTAATGCAGAATACAGCCATTGGCACCACTACCAACAATGGATGGATACGCCGTGGAAGGCGCGCCATGATCCATGAAAGTATAAATCAGCTCAGCCTCAAGATTGTATTCGTTGCCGCCTTTGCGCGCTCGCTTCATAGCGCGACAGTGAGCCTGGGCACTGATTTTACCGGCGCGGGCCATGGCGTTGATCTCGCTGGCGCTTTTATAAAGCCTGAGATCGTGCAAAAAGTGCTCAAGTGATACAAACTCGCCCGGCGGATGCGCGCCACTTCTCACCTTGCTGCGAATCACCTTAACCCAGTCCATCACCCGGGTATCAAAACCCTGATCTTTTCCCAGCGGGTAATAGACCCGGCTGCGACCTTCAATCATGCCCGGCAGGATGTCATCGATATCAGATACCGGAAACGCGTCATCCAGGCCGTACCGCTCGATCGCACCCTCTGGCCCCATTAAAAAACCATCCCAAAGCTCTTTTTCGGGGTTTCTCTCTTTGCAGAACAACACCGACTCACCGTGCTCCCGACCCGGGATCAGTGCCAGCACCGCCTCGGGCTCGCCAAAGCCTGTCAGATACTGGAAGTCGCTATCCTGGCGGAACGGATGCAGTACATCCCTATTGCGAACATGTTCGGGTGCCGCAGGTATAATGGCAATGCTGTCTGGCGCCATGCGCTCCATCAGCTTGCGACGGCGCTCGGCGAATTCTTTGACGGGTATAATGGACGACATAGGTTCTCCCGCAGAGTGTGAGATGCTCAGTGCAATGTTGACGTTTGTGGGGCTGGTTTTTCCGGAGGGTTAAATTCGGTGAAAACAGCCAAAGCACCCAGCCGGATATATTCAACTATTTCCAGCAGCTGCTGCTCGCCTTCGTCACCCGGTTCCTGATCTTCAGACACCTGGCTGATAGCCACCATATCTTCCATCAGCTCACGAATCTCGTCCGGTGCCTGTCCGAGGGATTCCCCGGCAGACAGGGCCATGCCTTCGAGAAAACCGCGCACCCAGGCCACCAGCGCTTCCAGCCGCTGGTCAATAACATAATCATCGTCGGGCAACAGAGGGTGGAAGCTCATATCGTCTGATTTCAGCGAAGCCAGCGTCTGCTCATACGCCTCGCTCATAAATCTGGCCAAGTCTGCGCTGTCTTCCAGGGTGCTCTCAGGCAAACCCATGTGTTCACAGACCGTGTACTTCCACTCGGGCTCCTCCAGGCGGGCGCCTGCTGCCAGGCGACCACAAAGGGCCCCGTGGAGTTCGGAGGGGTGGCTATAGGCCTTGTGGGTGGCAAAAACATTCGCCCAACGCTCGAATTCAACGGCGTATGCCGCGCCGGAAGTGTCGGTTTCTGACATGAGCCAAGACAATCCTGTGTTATGGAAATAGACCACTATGCTAACATCCGGGCGCACTCAAAACACTGTGCTGTGAACTTATGACACCCCTGTAAATTGACCGTTCTGGCGCGCACACTTATAGTTAGTCGCAATTACCTTCAACCTATGCTGGGCACGTCATGGAACAGTCCGAAGTACAAGCATTAGCGGACAAGCTGGACAGGCTGATCGAACACTGTCAGAAACTGGAGCAGAACAACGCTACTCTGAAGCAGTTGCAGGATGACTGGAACCGGGAGCGGGCCCAGCTTATGCAAAAAAATGATCTTGCTAAAAACAAGATCGAAGCAATGATCGGCCGCCTTCGGGCACTGGAGCACCACTGATGTCTACGCAACCCACCACTGTTGAGGTGAAAATTCTCGATAAGGAGTACTTGGTCGCCTGCCCCGAAGAAGAGCAGGAAGCCCTTATCCGGGCAGCCAGACACCTGGACAGCAAAATGCGTGAAATACGTACCAGTGGCAAAGTGTTCGGAACCGAGCGCATCGCAGTCATGGCGGCATTGAACATGACCCACGAACTGCTTGAGCGGGACACCATGTCCGACGCCACCAGCACCCTTCTCAAGGCCATGGACAGCAAGTTGGAAGATGCCCTGGGAGAGCCTTCCAACCATTGATTCCGGATGGATTCAGCAATAGGTGTTGCAATCGGCCCCGGGTCTGGCCCTATAATGAATCTACTTCTTGGGCTGTTCGCTGGTCGGATTCGTCCTCGAGCCGATGCGCTTTACCCAGGTGGCTACTCTAGGGCATTGTGAGCACGTCCCCGTTAAGGGGAAAGCCTAATATGTCACAGCGGCCACCGACCTTGAACTCTGGGTTCAAGGGCCACATCCGATAACGGCAGCTCGGGAAGCTTTATTTTGAGCAAGTTCATCGACTCATCCTCTTCTGAAACCGATTTATCCTCTTTTTCGCGCCGCGAACTACGCAAGCACCTGCGTGCGCTCAGGCGTGCGTTGTCCCAACGGGAACAGGAGCAAGCCTCTGCAACCCTTGCCTTGAACCTGCTAAAGCATCCGGATTTGTACAGAGCCAAACACATAGCCATTTACCTGCCCAACGATGGCGAAATTGACCCGCACCCCTTCATGGCTATGGCCCGGCGCAAAGGCATTCACTTCTACTTGCCCGTGCTGCACCCGATACATCCGGGCAAGCTGGTATTCAGCCCCTATTACGACGGTGTTGAGCTCGTCGCCAACCGGTTCGGCATTCCAGAGCCTGCCTTTAGCAAAGGGCTAAAACGCCCCGCCTGGGCGTTAGACGCGGTGTTGTTCCCCCTGGTGGGGTTTGATGTAAGTGGTGGAAGACTGGGAATGGGAGGAGGCTTTTACGACCGAACGTTTGCGTTCAGTCGATTACGACCAAGGCTAGCCCCAAAGCTGATCGGCCTGGCTCACGATTGTCAGAAAGTCGGGGCCTTACCGATTGAACCCTGGGACGTACCATTGCATAGCATTGCAACAGACAGGCAGATTTACCGGGTAAAATAGCAGAACTGCGTTACCTGGGCAGTGTTACCTGGGGAGTGGAGCCAAGACCAGTTGGGCACCACCCACTGCGCCTTCCGTCACGGCCGCTGACTTGTCTTCTGACGCCTGAAGTGAAGTAAACCCCGTAATCACAAGGCCGACAGCAAAAATCAGTACGATTGCCCGGATAATGTCAGGCTTGCCACCCATGACGCGAATTCCTGTTCTGAATAAAATTAAACTTGCAGTAAATCAGCTAGCTGTTCTTGCCTTCAAGAATTGCAATGAAGACTAACACGCATCCCGGATTTTACAATTTTTAACAGATTAAGATTCAGTAAGAAATACAGACAGGAAAGCTCAGAAGGGTTAGAACAGAAATCAGCCCGGACGCTAAAACACCCGGGCCGACGTGATTCACAAACTAGAGTGCCTTGCCGTTACCTGCCCCGAGGAAGAGCTGGTAGGCCTCGTTATCAGTCATGTTTTCATAGCGAAAGCCCACTTTTTCAAGCATGGCTTCAAAAGCCTTTACCTCATCATCCTCCACCTGAGCGCCCAGCAGCACCCGGCTGTATGCCGCACCGTGATTGCGGTAGTGAAACATGGAAATATTCCAGCGCGTACCCAGCGACATTAAAAACTTCAGCAGGGCGCCGGGACGTTCCGGAAACTCGAACTGGAATACCTTCTCATTGGTAATCGTGGGCGCGTGCCCGCCTACCATGTGGCGTATGTGTTGTTTGGCCATATCACTATCGGTTAAATCGACAACCGAATAGCCGTTCTCACGGAGATCCTGCACCAACTCGTCCCGGCCAAGGCCGCCCGCCGGCACCTGTATGCCGACAAAAATGACAGCTTGAGTGGCTCCTGCGTAGCGGTAGTTAAACTCCGTGATACTGCGTTTGTGCAGAGCATTGATGAAGGTTTTGAAAGCCCCGGGTTTTTCGGGAATAGTCACCGCGAGAATGGCTTCGCGTCTCTCGCCTATTTCTGTGCGCTCAGAAACATACCGCAACCGGTCAAAGTTCATATTGGCGCCACTCAGGGTGGCCACCAGGTTCTCGTTTTCTATCTTTTCCCGCTCAACATATTTCTTGATACCGGCAACACCCAGGGCACCAGCAGGTTCGGAAATTGAGCGTGTATCTTCGAAAATATCCTTGATAGCGGCACAAATCTCGTCGGTCGAGACAGTGATCACTTCGTCCACATGATCCTTACAGATCTCCCAGGGGTGCTCACCGATCTGTTTTACGGCAACGCCATCGGCAAACAGCCCGACTTCATCCAGAGTAACCCGCTCGCCCGCTTTCAAAGCAGCTTGCAGGCAGTTGGAGTCTTCCGGTTCAACGCCAATCACCTTGATTTCAGGCCGCAGATATTTGATGTAGGCCGCCATGCCCGCAATCAGGCCGCCCCCACCTACACAAATAAACACCGCGTGGATCGGCTTGCTGAATTGCGACAGCACCTCCATGGCAACAGTGCCCTGCCCGGCGATCACGTCCGGGTCATCGTAGGGAGGGATATAGGTGTAGCCATGCTTTTCAATCAACTCATGCGCATGGGTGGCTGCCTCATCAAATGCATCACCTTTCAGAACAACACGGGCGCCATGCCCCCGCACCGAGCGCACCTTGATCTCCGGCGTGGTCTGCGGCATCACAATGACAGCCTTGATACCTAAATTTTTGGCTGCCAGCGCCACACCCTGGGCATGATTGCCGGCAGAGGCACAGATTACACCCTTGGCTTTTTGCTCTTCCGACAGCTGTGCTATCCGGTTATACGCACCGCGAATCTTGAAGGAGAACACCGGCTGAAGATCTTCGCGCTTAAGCATAATGCTGTTGCCAAAGCGCTTGGACAGGCTACGGGCTTCAGTTAACGGCGTTTCAATGGCGACGTCATAGACGCGCGCATCGAGAATCTTCTTGATGTAGCGTTGCGGCATGATGGTTCCGATTGCTGTTGAATGGTCGAGGAAAACGGACAGTGTAGAAAGTTTGCACGGCAGCCGTCTATAAGCAGGTCGCCCTTAGGCGTTATAATGGCGCAGAACCCACACGATTTTCACCCGGAGCGCCCCATGACCCAGGACGAACTCAAGAAAGCCGTTGCCAAGGCTGCAGTGGATTACATATCACCACGCCTGGAACGTGACAGCATTATTGGCGTTGGCACAGGAAGTACGGCTAATTTCTTCATCGAGTTGCTCGCAGACCTGAAAACAGAGTTCGATGGCGCCGTAGCCAGTTCCGAAGCGACTGCGGAGCGCTTAAAGAGCCACGGCATTCCAGTTTACGACCTGAACAGCGCCGGAGAGCTGGAGTTTTATGTAGATGGTGCTGATGAAACCAACGAAAACCTTGAACTTATAAAAGGCGGTGGTGGCGCGCTCACCCGCGAAAAAATTGTGGCAGAGGTGGCCAGGACCTTTATCTGCATCGCTGATGAATCCAAAAAAGTAGACATTTTGGGCGACTTCCCTTTGCCGGTCGAAGTGCTTCCCATGGCACGCAGCCATGTGGGACGTGAAATTGTAAAGCTGGGCGGCGACCCGGTCTATCGAGACGGTTTCACAACCGACAACGGCAACATTATTCTGGATATATACAATATGGATATTTCCCGCCCGATCCATATTGAGGAAAGATTGAACAACATTGTGGGCGTTGTAACCAATGGACTGTTCGCCCGCCGCCCGGCTGATTTGCTACTACTAGGCACCAAGACCGGCGTTGAGAGCATTTACCGAAAAGGCGGGTGAGCCCGTCGGTTTTCCAACCGTATCCAGACAACACCCAACAAAAGACTGGCATAACAGGCCGGTTTTTATGTCTCGTCGCCGATAAACCAAGCGCTTGCTTGGTGCACGATATTGCGAGACACTGCTCTCAATGTCTACAAAAAAGGTGCTTTGATCGTGTCTGATTACTTCAACGAGACCCATGAACAAGTACGCATGACCGCGCGTAAATTCATCACCACCCACGTACTCCCCCACATTGATGAATGGGAGGAGGCCGGCGAGTTTCCCCGCGAGATTTTCAAAAAAGCGGGCGATGCCGGCATTCTCGCCGCTGGTTTCCCGGAAGCTTTGGGTGGCATGGGTGAAGGCGATGTGTTCCTGAAAGTGGCTGTTTCCGAAGAGCTGATGCGCTCTACTTCGGGCGGTTTTGTCGCCAGCCTGGGTTCTCTCGACATTGGCCTGCCCCCGGTTGCGAAGTGGGCGAAGAAAGCGGTTCGTGAAAAAATTGTACCGTCAGTGTTGAGCGGCGACAAAATCTCTGCGCTGGCCATTACCGAACCTGGCGGCGGCTCCGACGTAGCCAACCTGAAAACCCGTGCCGTGAAAGACGGGGATCACTACATCGTGAACGGCAGCAAAACTTTCATTACCAGCGGCACCCGCGCGGATCATTACACGGTTGCGGTACGCACCGGCGGCGAGGGCCACGGCGGCATCAGCCTGCTGCTAGTTGACCGCGACATGCCCGGCTTCTCTAACAGCACCAAGCTGCGCAAAATGGGCTGGTGGGCCAGCGACACCGCGGAGCTTTTCTTCGACGACTGCCGAGTTCCTGCTGATCGCCTGATCGGCGCAGAGAACGCCGGTTTTATTGCCATCATGAGCAACTTCCTGTCAGAGCGGCTGATGCTCTCCATCATGGCCTACATGACAGCTCAGCTGGCCTATGAAGCTGCTCTGGAATACACCCAACAACGCAAGGCCTTTGGCCGCAACATTGCAGGCTTTCAGGTAACCCGTCACAAGCTGGTAGACATGGCGACCCAGATCGACATTGCCCGCGAGTACACCTACCGTTGCGCGGATCTTATGCAAAAGGGCAAGAACCCGATCAAACAGGTAGCCATGGCGAAGAATTTCTCTGTGGAGGTTTGTGAAAACGTCACCCGTGAAGCCGTGCAGCTTTTCGGCGGCATGGGTTTTATGCGCGAATCAGTGGTTGACCGGCTGTACCGGGACGCAAAAATACTGTCCATTGGTGGGGGAACCACCGAAATCATGAAAGAGCTGATAGCCAAGCAGATTAAGCTTTAAACAACCCCTCTTTACTCCGGGGTGGCACTCACCAAGGGGTAGAGAGCAAACCGCTCCCCTTTGCAAGCCACCTTTTCGCCAGACATTACCAACGTTTAGTTTCGAACTGCGTGCGAGTTACGTATAATTGCGCGCACAAATTTTAACCGCAGTATTACGCACACTCGAGACCTACCAGAAAGGATCGCACATGCAATTCGATAACATCCCCGCTGGCAAAAACCCGCCAGAAGATATTTACGTTGCCATTGAAATCCCCGCCTACAGCTCACCGGTCAAGTACGAACTGGACAAGGATATGGGTGCGCTGCTGGTAGACCGCTTCATGGCCACCCCCATGTTCTATCCGGCAAACTACGGGTTTATCCCCCACACTCTGGCTGACGACGGCGACCCAATCGATGTGCTGGTTGTTACCCCTCATCCGGTTGAGCCAGGCTCCATTATCCGGTGCCGGCCAGTGGGCGTGCTGAACATGGAAGACGAAGCCGGTGGTGACGTTAAACTACTTGCTGTGCCGCACGGCAAACTGACTACGGCCTACGATCACGTCAAAGAACTCGAAGATCTGCCGGTTATGCTGCGTGACCAGATCAAACACTTCTTTGAGAACTATAAAACCCTGGAACCAGGCAAGTGGGTAAAAGTAGAGGGCTGGGGCAGCGCCGATGAGGCCAGAAAAGCGATTGCAGATTCAATCAAGGCCTACGCCAACTGATCTGCCTTGAACATAAAAAAACCGGGCCTGGCCCGGTTTTTTTATGCCTGAACGAACACCCTCAGCCCCGGGATAGCAGGTCCCGCATATCGCTGATCGCCGCACTGGCGCGGGAGAGATAGGCAGCCATTGTCAGTGAGTGGTTGGCCAGAACACCGAACCCGCTGCCATTCAGGATAACCGGGCTCCACATCTCGCCTTCGGCACCTTCCAGCTCGATGATCACCTGCTTCACGCTGGCCATAGCATTTTTATCCTGAAGCACCTTACGAAAATCCACTTCGACCGCGCGGAAGATATGCAGCAACGCCCAGGCACTGCCGCGGGCTTCGTAAAACACATCGTCTACTTTCGTCCAGTCAGTTTTGATTTCCGTCCCACCGGTTTCTTCATTCAGTGGGTTGTCTGCATCAACGTTAGCCACCGCCTCTGATACCGAAGCCTTACCAACACTCTCACCCAGCGTGCGCGAAAGACTGCCCAGACGGGTTTCCAGATCGCCCAGCCAGTTGTTCAGGTTGTCAGCTCGGGCAAAGAACTGGGCATTGGCCTGTTCAGGGCTGGAAAGACGGTTAAGATAGCGCTTGAGCGCTTTGATACCACGGCGATACTCTTTTTCTGTAGAAGGGATTGCCCTGCTTCCACTGTCAAAGTGGAATTGCGGCTCGGCAATGATCAAATCCGGGTCTTCTGCAGACTGACTCTGGGAACGACTGATGTCCTTGCGCATAGCGCGGGAAAGATCACGCAACTGCACCAGCGCACCGTATTCCCACCTCGGCACATTGTCCATCCACAGGCCGGGAGGAAAAACATCATTGGCAATATAGCCGCCAGGCTTGTCCAGAAGGGTTTCCGCTATACGGATCATTGTGACGGTTGTCGCAAAACCGGTTATTGGTTCCCGCTGCATTTCGTTGGCAACGGTGCGGGTGTGTTCACGCACCGAGAAGGAGTCCGGCTCACTGCTCCAGTATATGCCCAACACGACTGTTACCAGCAAATAGACCAGAAGAACAATGATTACAAACTTGCCAATTACACCGCTGTTGCCGGAGTAATCCTGTACATCTTCTTTTTTGTCTCGGAAATACTGTCTGATTTTACCTGGCATATTACGTAAAGCCCCTTGTCTGTATATTGACTGTGCAAACGGTCTGTATGGATCCTAACCTATGGCGCGCTCTATATACACACCGCAGAATTCACAAACATTTACACGGTGCAACCTACGCCGGCAACTCAAAACACTATAGACTCCGAAAACAGACTAAAGTTGGGAAAATCGTCCACACCGTAAAGGACGGCCCATAATGAAAAAAGACAGGCCGGAGCATAATGAGCGACCCAAGCCAGCAAGAAAAACTCAGGCAGCATTTTGCACGCCGGGTTACAACCCAGGCACGGGTTGTTCTGGATACATGGCAGAAGATTCATGGCAATAGCGATTCGTTTACCGCGCATCGTGAGGAGTTTACAGCAGCCACCGATAAACTGGTTCGGTACGCACACAGATTCGAGATGGCTGACCATGCTGCAGCAGGCGGCAAAATTCTGGAACTACTCCGGAATCATCCGGCCAACACCGCCCTGGACGTTCACTCCGAGCGCCAACTACAGGACGCCGCTGATGCGCTTGCGCGCAGCACTCTACGGCGAACTGATCAAAATGATACCGAGACGCCACATCAGTTCCGGCGCACACCGGTATATATCGCACTCGAGAACGAAGAGATGGCGAACCGACTTATCCGTCAGCTGGAATTTTTCGGGTTTCGCGCATCAGCTTTCAATTCTGCCAAAGAGCTTACCGAGGCCTGCGCCCTGCACAAGCCTGAAACCATTTTGATGGATGTGAACTTTGGCGGAAGCCAGCATGCCGGCATTGCTACCATAGAGCGCTTACAGGCGCGGCATGACACCCCGGTACCGATTATCTTCATGAGCGACGAAGACGGATCTATCCAGACTCGCCTGCGCGCTTCTCGTTGCGGCGGCGAAGAGTTTTTCTACCCGGCGGTAGATCCGGGGCAGTTGATCGAAAAAATCGAAACCTACACTCACGGAAACACCGTTGAGCCTTACCGGGTGTTGGTGCTGGATGACTCCAGAGCCCAGGCAAAATTTATGGAAACGGTTCTGAAAAAGGCGGGCATGACCGCATATATCATTACCGACCCCATGGAAATCATCCACGCACTGGACATGTTTTCCCCGGAAATTATCATTCTCGACATGTACATGCCAGGCTGCACGGGCATGGAAATCGCCCGGGTAATCCGCCAGCAAGACCGGTTCCACAGCGTGCCGATCATATACCTTTCAGCGGAAGAAGACGTGTCCAAGCAGCTACACGCCATGAGCCTGGGCGGTGATGATTTTCTAACCAAACCCATCGACCCCAAACATCTGATCGCAACACTCCATAACCGGGGCCGTCGTGCTCGATCGCTACTGGCGCTGATGATTCGTGACAGCCTCACAGGGCTGTATAACCATACCCACACACTGCACTTGCTGGACCAGGAAATTGTCAGGGCCAGGCAAAAAAATCAGCCCCTGTGCTTTGCGATGCTCGATATCGACTACTTCAAAAAGGTAAACGACACGTTCGGCCACCCCATTGGCGACCGTGTGCTTCGCAGCCTTTCAATGTTTCTCAAACAGCGTTTGCGCAAAACCGATCATATTGGCCGTTATGGCGGCGAAGAGTTTGCCATTATTCTTCCCGACACCCGGCCCACCGATGCCCGCAATGTTCTCAATGAAATTCGCGAGCGCTTCTCCGAACTCCAGCAACCAGCGGGCGACAGGGAATTCAACGTCACCTTTAGCTGCGGCGTGGCTGCCTGGAATAACAATGCCTCCCAAACCCTGTGTGAGAACGCCGATCGCGCGCTGTACGCCTCTAAAGAACACGGCCGCAACTGCGTCATACTTGCTGACACCTGGTGAACAGGCAAAGCCAGCCGGGCAGCCTTCCAAAGCTGCCCGTATGAAACCATCGTCGTATAGAAGTCACCTCCATCGTTAACGACAATGATCGCTTTCCGTGAAACTGATTTCTTTTCTGTTCGACGTATTCATTTCGTCACAATCAGCGGACAACAGATAACATTGTCAAAAAGTGTTGATCTGAAGAAAAAAAGCCCACAGGATGGGTAGAAAATGCCGATATTTTCGGCGATCCTGTTATTAAAATTATAAAGGCAGACGCAATCATGTCTACAATCCTGGTACTCCATGGCCCTAACCTGAACATGCTCGGAACCCGCGAGCCAGAGGTTTATGGCCGCGAGACGCTGGCAGACATTGATAAGCAGCTGCAAGAAAGTGCACTGAAACACGGCCATCACCTGCTGCACCTGCAATCAAATGCCGAATATGAATTGATCGACCGGATTCACGAAGCCCGCGTTGAAGGCGTAGATTTCATGATCATCAACCCTGCCGCGTTCACGCATACCAGCGTTGCCCTGCGGGACGCCATAACGGCTTCAGAGATACCCTTTATAGAAGTACATCTTTCCAACGTGTATGCGCGGGAAGCCTTTCGCCATCACTCGTATTTTTCCGATATCGCCGAAGGCGTTATTTGCGGATTAGGCAGCCAGGGGTATGAACTCGCTCTTCAGGCAGCCATCAAACGAATTCACCGATAGACCTGACAAAACGGGACTGGATTGACTATGGATATTCGCAAAGTTAAAAAACTGATCGAACTGCTCGAAGAGTCGGACGTCGAAGAACTTGAGATTCACGAAGGGGACGATTCTGTGCGCATCTCCCGCCGTCGTGAACAAGCGGCCGGCGCCCAGTACATCAGCCATTATGCTCCACCGCCTGTGCCGCAATCTGCTCAGGCACCCGAAACCCCGGGGCCAGTTCAGGAAGACAGCTCTCAGCAGGCTATCCGGAACGGGCACGCCCTTCTTTCTCCCATGGTCGGAACCTTCTACCGGGCGCCTTCTCCCACGTCAAAGGTATTTGTTGAGGTGGGCCAATCGGTTAAAGCCGGCGAGGTTGTCTGCATCGTTGAGGCCATGAAAATGATGAACCAGATTGAAGCCGACAAGAGTGGTACGGTCGCAGAAATTCTGGTTGAGAATGGTCAGCCCGTAGAGTTTGACCAACCGCTGTTAATCATTTCCTGAACCCGGTGATAGCTACTCATGGCCATGTTAGAAAAAGTTCTGATCGCAAACCGGGGTGAAATAGCCCTTCGGATCCTGCGCGCATGCAAAGAACTCGGCATCAAGACTGTTGCGGTTCATTCACAGGTTGATCGCGACCTGATGCACGTGCGTCTGGCTGATGAATCCGTCTGTATCGGCCCCAATAGCCCGTTGGAAAGCTACCTCAACATTCCAACTATCATCAGCGCGGCGGAAGTAACCGATTCCGTGGGCATCCACCCCGGCTACGGGTTCCTCGCCGAGAATGCCGATTTTGCTGAACAGGTTGAAAAAAGTGGTTTCCGTTTCATCGGCCCGCGGGCCGAAACTATTCGCTTGATGGGCAACAAGGTTTCTGCCATTAATGCCATGATTCGCGCTGGCGTGCCTACGGTGCCTGGCTCAGACGGCCCGCTAACAGATGATGACGAACGCACCCTGCAGATAGCCCGCAGAATTGGCTACCCGGTTATGATCAAAGCTGCGTCCGGGGGCGGTGGTCGCGGTATGCAGGTGGTGCATTCCGAAGCGGCACTGCTCAAGGCGGTGCAAATTACCCAGTCCGAAGCCAAAAATGCCTTTGGCGATGCCACGGTGTACCTGGAGAAATTCCTGGAAACGCCGCGCCACGTGGAAATTCAGATACTGGCCGACATGCATGGCAACTGCATCCACCTGGGTGACCGCGACTGCTCCATGCAGCGCCGCAATCAGAAGGTAATCGAAGAAGCCCCGGCGCCGAACATCGACCCGGAGGCACGGGAACGCACCCTGAAAGCCTGCGTGGACGCCTGTAAGGAAATTGGCTATGTCGGTGCCGGTACTTTCGAGTTTCTGTACCAGGACGGCGAGTTCTTTTTCATCGAAATGAACACCCGCGTGCAGGTGGAGCACCCGGTATCCGAGATGGTCACCGGCGTGGATATTGTTCGCGAGCAGCTTCGCATTGCGAGTGGCCTGCCACTGCAATATACCCAGGACGAAATCCACATCTCTGGCCATGCCATGGAGTGCCGTATTAACGCGGAAGACCCTGCCACTTTTGTGCCCAGCCCGGGTAAAGTGACGCACTTCCACCCACCGGGCGGTAACGGTGTTCGTGTCGATTCGCACCTTTACAGTGGCTACACGGTGCCTCCGTTTTATGACTCACTCATTGCAAAACTGATCACCTGGGGCGACGATCGCCAGGTTGCTCGCCGGCGCATGAAGATCGCTCTGGACGAGATGCTGGTAGAAGGAATTAAAACCAACCAGCCTCTGCACCGAAAACTGGTGCGCGATGGTGGCTTTAAAACGGTAGACTTCACCATTCATTACCTCGAGAAACTGATGCGGGACTGAGATCCTGCCTCACATTGCAGGAAAATCTATGCCCTGGATACAACTTCAGATTCCAGCTGATCCCGATACTGCGGATCAGCTTGAGGATCTACTTATGGAGATTGGCGCTGATGCCGTCTCCATGGAAGACGCCGCAGACCAGCCGCTCTACGAGCCAGACCCGGGCACCACCCCCCTGTGGAGCCAGACGACGGTAACAGGACTGTTTCAGTCAGACCGGGATATCGACCAACTGTGCAGCGATGTGCGCAATGCCTGGCACCAACAAACCCAGCAGGATCTCGCAGACATAGACGTCACCCTGGTTGAAGACAAAGACTGGGAGCGAGCCTGGATGGACGATTTTCACCCGCTGCAATTCGGCGAACGCCTGTGGATTGTTCCCAGTTGGACCGACGCGCCCGATTCGGATGCAGCAAACCTGATGCTCGACCCCGGGCTGGCCTTCGGAACCGGCACTCATCCCACCACAGCCCTGTGCCTGGAGTGGCTCGATGGCAAAGACGTTACCGGCAAGCAGGTGACTGACTATGGTTGCGGCTCGGGTATCCTTGGCCTGGCGGCGCTGTTATTGGGTGCCAACCACGTGGTTGGCGTAGACACTGATTCTCAGGCTCTGGAAGCCAGCCGCGAGAACGCACGCCGTAATGGTGTGGACCAGGCCAGGCTTGACCTTTATCTACCCAAAGACGAGCCCGACACCAAAGCGGATGTCATGCTGGCGAACATCCTCGCGCAGCCCCTGATTGGTTTGGCTCCTCATCTGGCGTCACTCACAAAACCGGGAGGCGATTTGGTGCTTTCGGGTATCCTGTCTTATCAGTCCCGAGAGGTGATGGCTGCCTATGAGCCCTGGTTTATTATGGACGAGCCGGAACAGCGTGAAGAATGGATACGCCTCACAGGGCGACGTAACGACAGATGACGAAGCCTGTCTTAACAACTAAACTGCCTAACTCGTAGTTCAGTCGCTTTCAGGAACGAAGCATGACCCAGAGTAGCCTGCAAACCCAGTGCCCCAAATGTCGTACCCGCTTTCGGGTGACCGATGAGCAGCTTGGCATTGCCAAGGGCAAAGTACGCTGTGGGCACTGCATGGATGTCTTCAATGCCGTAGAACACCAGGTGGCCACCGGTAGTAGCGGTGACTCACCGAAAACGCCCCCTGGCGCAGACAGCAAAGCGACAGAGCAGAGCGCCGCGCCTGAAAGCTCTACCACCAGCTTTACCAGTGACACCACAGAAGACGAATTCCTTTTTGCGGATAATCCCGAAGAAGACGCTGAAGAAGATCGCTACGCCGGCACAAAACTGACATTCTCCGATGATGAGCTAAGCGATAGCTTTCGCAGCTTCGACGATACGGATTCATCCACGCAGGATGAGACCGACGAAGAGCATGAAGAGAAAATTGATGAAAGCTGGGCCGAAGCGATGCTCCGGGAAGACAGCGCTTCTGAAAAAGTCACTCACACACCAGAACCGGAGCCAGAGCCCGAAACAACACAGGAACCGCCTTCCGAGCCCGTCAACAACAGCTCAGCCGCACCTGTAAACGAAGAAAAAGAAAGTCCTCTGGAGCAGCAAGAAGAGCCCTTCTCGGCAAGCGCTCCATTTGACGATCTCAGGCACGACCCGGTATCTGTTGGCAGTGGCAATAAAAGCTGGCTGCGCACTCTCGTGTGGTCGTTCATTGTACTTGGACTGATAGGTGTACTGGTTGCGCAAGTGACCTGGTTTCAGTTTGACCGGTTGTCTGCTGTACCGGAACTTCGACCATTCTATGAAAAAGGTTGTGAATTGGCAGGTTGTGAGCTGGCCCCTCTGATCAATGTTGAGGCCATTCAAAGCCGCAAGCTGGTCGTTCGCACAGACCCGGAAAACCGGAATCAATTGGTGGTTGA
Source organism: Marinobacter sp. (assembly GCF_052091845.1). GTDB lineage: Bacteria > Pseudomonadota > Gammaproteobacteria > Pseudomonadales > Oleiphilaceae > Marinobacter. Next base: position 84,732 of record NZ_JBQDCO010000002.1, read on the forward strand.
TGCTGTCATCATTAATCGGGCAGACTTTCAACAGCCTTTCCCGGCCATCGCACTGACCTTCTCCAATCTGAACGGAGACGTTGTCGCCCAGAGCATTTTCACTCCGTCGGAATACCTGGCCGGCGACGCAGGTGAGCTGGATATCATGCCAGTGGAAACACCCGTGCGCATTGCCATAAATATCCGCGACCCAGGCCGGGACGCCGTAAATTACAACATTATCTTTCGCCCCTACGCGCCCTGAAGCAGGCTGCAGATGATCTCCCGGCAGCCCTTCCAGCTTTCAACCGTAGAGCAAAAGTCAACCAAAAAGAGCGAAAAATAATCAGTTTTTTCGCGCCTTTGCCCCTTCAATCACGGTGGCCTCAGCGGTATCATTAGCGCCCCTCGGAACTGACATCGGTTATTTATTAAACAACCGTTCCAGTCCGACTTTTGCTTAACCTGCTGTGATACGGATTCAAACCATGTTGCCAACGGCAAAAATCGGGCCGTACACGCTGCCCAATCCGCTGATTGTTGCACCCATGGCAGGTGTGACAGACCGCCCTTTCCGGCTTCTCTGTCGCAGGATGGGTGCCGGACTGGCCGTGTCGGAAATGGTCATCGCAGACAGCAAACTCTGGCATACGCGCAAATCTAAAACCCGTATGGATCACGCCGGGGAACCAGAACCAAGATCTGTACAAATTGCCGGCGGCGATCCTGACATGCTGGCCAACGCGGCTCGGCTTAATGCGGAGTCTGGTGCTCAAATTGTCGACATTAATATGGGCTGCCCGGCAAAAAAAGTGTGCAACAAAGCGGCTGGCTCCGCGCTGATGAAAGATGAAGGGCTGGTCAGAGACATACTGGAAGCAGTCGTCTGTGCCGTTGATATCCCTGTAACGCTGAAAATGCGCACCGGCTGGGATCAAGACAACCGTAACGCACTCACCATTGCACGTATGGCAGAAGATCTAGGCATTCAGGCACTGGCAATTCATGGCCGTACCCGCACCGATAAATACAACGGCGACGCAGAGTACGACACTATTGCCGACGTAAAATCCCGAGTGGGTATCCCGGTTTTCGCCAACGGTGATATTACGTCACCGGAGAAAGCCCGCCGGGTTTTGCAACACACCCGTGCAGATGGCCTGCTCATCGGCCGTGCAGCGCAAGGCAGCCCATGGATTTTCAGAGAAATTCTGCACTTCCTTGAGACCGGCGAACATCTGCAGGCGCCATCCCTGAATGAAGTAGAGCGCATTTTAAGCGAACACTTAACTGCCCTGCACCGTTTTTACGGAGAGCACATGGGCGTGCGCATTGCCAGAAAACACGTGGGCTGGTACATGCAGTCCCACGATCCCGGCAAACAGTTCCGTAAATGCTTCAATGCGATCAACGATGCAATGGAGCAAAAACAGAGTATTCAACAGTATTTTTCAGGCTTACGAAATGGAGAGGTATTCGCAGCATGACCGCTGAAACTTTGGCAAACAACACGCTTAACACCCCGGCCAACGATGATAATCACCAGTTACAAACGGTGAACAGCAGCGGCACCACCGTTACCCTGCGCGATCACGTTGAGGTGGCCCTGAAAAACTACATTGCCCAGCTTGACGGTGCTCCGGTTACCGAGGTGTACCAACTAGTGCTATCTGAAGTGGAAGCGCCACTACTGGAGCAGGTAATGAAGTACACCCGGAACAACCAGACCAAAGCATCCACCATGCTTGGCCTGAATCGCGGAACCCTGCGCAAAAAGTTAAAGCAGTACGGCCTGCTATAATCGACACACCCTGACCTGAAAGGGGCCTCCCGGATACCCTTCGCGAGGCCCTTGTTCGTTCACCCCAAGTGAAGAATGTGACCCCATGGCAAACCAGGCTAATACCTCCGTCCGTCGCGCATTGATTAGCGTGAGTGATAAATCCGGCATCGTCGAGTTCGGCCGTGCCCTCACCGACCGCGGCATTGAACTGCTCTCCACTGGCGGCACCTTTCGTCTGCTTAAAGAAAACAGTGTTCCTGTTACCGAGGTGTCTGATCACACCGGGTTTCCTGAAATGATGGACGGCCGGGTAAAAACCCTGCACCCGAAAATTCACGGTGGCATTCTGGGCCGCCGGGGCACAGACGATGTCATTATGGGCGAACACGGTATCGACCCCATTGATATGGTAGTGGTCAACCTTTATCCCTTTGAATCCACCGTTGCCAACCCCGACTGCGATCTCGCCACCGCCATCGAAAACATCGATATCGGCGGCCCCACCATGGTTCGCGCGGCGGCCAAGAACCATAACGACGTGGCCATAGTGGTTAATGCCTCAGATTACAGCCGGGTGCTGAAAGAGCTGGACGATAACGACAGCCAGCTAACCCACAGCACGCGTTTTGATCTGGCCGTAAAGGCTTTTGAGCATACGGCAGGGTATGACGGTGCTATTGCCAACTACCTGGGCGGTCGCACAGCCGGTAACGAAAACGCCGATTTCCCACGCACCTTCAATAGCCAATACGTGAAAGTGCAGGACATGCGTTACGGCGAAAACCCGCACCAGCGCGCGGCTTTTTATGCGGAGCGCAACCCGAAAGAAGCCAGTGTTGCCACAGCAAAACAGCTTCAGGGTAAAGAGTTGTCTTACAACAACGTGGCAGATACAGACGCGGCGCTGGAATGTGTGAAGCCGTTTGCAGACCCGGCCTGCGTGATCGTTAAGCACGCGAACCCCTGCGGTGTCGCGATCGGTGCCGATATCCTCCAGGCTTATGATCTGGCCTTTGCCACCGACCCCACATCTTCGTTTGGTGGCATCATTGCCTTCAACCGCGAACTGGACGCCGCAACAGCCAAGGCCATAATTGACCGCCAGTTTGTAGAGGTGATTATTGCGCCCACCATCGCCCCTGAAGCCATCGAGCTTGTCAGCGCCAAAAAGAATGTACGTCTGTTGGCCTGCGGCAATCTGGCTGGCGAACGCGCCCAGAGCATGGACTACAAGCGAGTCACCGGAGGGCTGCTGGTTCAGGATCGCGACCTGGGCATGGTAGCCATGGACGACGTAAAAGTCGTGACGACCCGCCAGCCAACGGAGCACGAACTGAACGATCTGTTATTTGCGTGGGAAGTGGCAAAGTACGTTAAATCCAATGCCATCGTTTATGCCAGGTCAGGCCGCACTATTGGTGTTGGCGCAGGCCAGATGAGCCGCGTATACAGCGCCAGAATCGCCGGTATCAAAGCCGCTGATGAAGACCTGGAAGTAAAAGGATCAGTTATGGCCTCTGATGCCTTCTTCCCGTTCCGGGATGGCATCGATGCGGCAGCCGAAGCTGGCATTACCGCCGTTATCCAGCCAGGTGGCTCCATGCGGGATCAGGAAGTAATTGATGCCGCCAATGAGCATGGCATAGCCATGGTATTCACTGGCATGCGCCACTTCCGGCACTGAGACAACACCTTATTAAAGTACAGGGCAACGAGATATGAATATTCTGGTAATCGGCAGCGGTGGGCGCGAGCACGCACTGGCCTGGAAAGCGGCCCAGTCTCCGGATGCAGATACGGTTTTTGTCGCACCCGGCAACGCCGGTACCGCCCATGAACCGGGCGTAAAAAACGTTGACATTGATGTGCTTGATTTGGAAGGTTTGGCCACATTTGCCGCCAACAACAACGTTGGCTTAACCATTGTAGGGCCAGAGGCACCATTGGTGGCCGGCATTGTAGATCTCTTCGAAGAACGCGGCCTGCGCGTATTCGGCCCTAGCGCCAGCGCAGCACAACTGGAAGGCTCTAAAGCGTTTACCAAGGATTTCCTGGCCCGCCAGAATATTCCCTCTGCCAGCTACGGCAACTTCACAGACGTAGACGAAGCCCTGGCTTATGTTCGCAAGCAAGGCGCACCCATTGTTGTGAAAGCTGACGGCCTGGCCGCCGGCAAAGGCGTGATTGTTGCCATGACTCTTGCAGAAGCCGAAGACGCCATACGTGACATGCTTGCCGGCAATACTTTTGGCGATGCCGGCAGCCGCGTGGTGGTTGAAGAATTTCTCGACGGCGAGGAAGCCAGCTTTATTGTCATGGTAGATGGCGACAATGTTCTGCCCATGGCCACCTCCCAGGATCATAAGCGGGTAGGAGATGGCGATACCGGCCCCAACACCGGCGGCATGGGAGCCTATTCTCCAGCGCCAGTGGTCACCGCCGATGTGAACCAGCGCATCATGGAGGAAGTCATCTACCCAACCGTGCGCGGTATGGCTGCCGAAGGCTTGCCATACAAAGGTTTCCTGTATGCCGGCTTGATGATCGACACCGCTGGTGCGCCCAAGGTTATCGAATTCAACTGCCGTTTTGGCGACCCGGAAACCCAGCCTATCCTGCTGCGCATGCAATCCGATATTGTAGAACTCTGCCAGGCTGCCATTGATGGCAAGCTGGATCAGTGCAGCTCTGAGTGGGACGAGCGCGCAGCCGTGGGCATTGTACTGGCTGCTGGAGGCTACCCGGGCAGCTACAGTAAAGGCGATGTTATCTCAGGCCTGCCGGAAGCAGACACAGACGGCGAGAAAGCATTCCATGCCGGCACCAGACTTGATAATGGCAAGGCCGTTACCAACGGTGGCCGGGTGCTTTGTGCAACGGCGCTTGGCAACACCGTAACTGAGGCACAGCACCGGGCTTACCGGCTGGCCGAAAAAATCCAGTGGGACGGCATGTTCTACCGGAACGACATTGCTTACCGGGCCATTGCCCGGGAAAGGTCGTAGCGCCGCCCTGCAAGTTACAGCCCGGCCAATGACCGGGCTTTTTTTTGCGGTAATCTGGTCAGATTCGCCCAATTTGAGTGTTACCCGAACTGCCAGGAGCCATTAAAAATGCTCAAGACATCCCGCTTTACTGTCGTTTTGCTTCTCGTGTCCATTTTTCTTGTAAGCGCCTGTTCCCGGGCCACGGCCAGAGCAGCAAGCCGCTGGACCTGGGCTACACACTGCAAGAACAGACCAACCATGTAGCCCGTATTCTTTCGGCTTTGAATATCAGCGAAATGCACCTGATGGGCAACTCCATGGGCGGCGGTATTACGGCCCTTTACGCAGCCACCTACCCGGAACAGGTAAAAACCGCTGTGTTGTTCGATCCTGCCGGTATTCTCGAGTATGAAAACGAAATGGTTGATATGGTGCTCGCCGGAGACAACCCACTCATACCGTCAAAGCCTGGCGATTTCGAGCGCCTGATGGATTTTGCACTGGAGGAAAAGCCGTTTGTTCCCTGGCCAATTATGGGGGTTATGGAGGAACAGGCTCTGGCCAATCAGGAAGTAAATGAAGTGATTTTCGACGCTATCAAAGAAGCCGGTTTCGAGTCATATTTTCGCAACACGGTTAAACAGATCAGGACGCCGGTGCTCATCGTGTGGGGAAAGGAAGATCGCATACTCGATTATCGCAACGGCGAAGCGTTCCGCAAAGCCATCCCCGGCTCACAGCTGGAAATATTGCCAGGCATTGGCCATGCTCCCATGATAGAAACGCCAGAAGAGTCAGCCCGGCTGTTCCGGGAGTTTGCCAAACCCCGCACGTCAAACGCGGGATAACGCAGGCTGGCTGAGAGGTACTCCCTGTTATCAGCTTCAACGACCGGGGAAAACAAGGTAGCCTTACACGGAATATTATCCGTTTTCCCTGAAAGAACCTCTCATGCCTGAAGCTATCTGGATTTCCTTTGCATTCGGTCTAGGCCTTATAATCAAAGCCGTTGGTCTGCCACCACTCATTGGCTACCTGGCGGCGGGCTTTGTACTCAGCGGCCTTGCCGCTGTCCCGTCTATCGGCATTTCGGCTGAACCCACCTCGGTGCTGGCGCACATCGCGCATCTGGGCGTGCTGTTGATGCTGTTTACTGTGGGCCTGAAACTCAAGCTCAAGTCGGTTATCAGCCCCGAAGTCATCGGCGGCAGCCTTCTCCACTTTGCCATTACCTGCTTTGTGTTTACGCCGGGGATTTACCTGCTGCTGGATATTACCTGGTACGTCGCCTTTATGCTGGCGGTGGCCCTTTCCTTCTCATCCACGGTGCTTGCCGCAAAGGTACTGGAAAACAAACGCGAACTGAGAGCGTTCCACGGCCGGGTGTCCATTGGTATCCTGATCATGCAGGACTTGATTGCCCTGGTGGTGATGAGTTTAGCTGCGGGCCAGACACCTTCAGAATGGGCGTTGATTATATTTGGCCTGCCCCTGTTGCGGCCGCTGTTGTTCAAGCTACTGGATGCCAGTGGCCACGATGAGCTACTGGTGCTTTTGGGCCTGTTATTGGCGTTGGTGCTTGGCGGTATGGGGTTTGAAACCGTCGGGCTGAGCTCAGAGCTGGGCGCGCTGATATTCGGTGCCATTCTGGCAAACCATCCCCGAAGCCAGGAGCTGGCCAAATCCCTGTGGAGTGTAAAAGAGATCTTTCTGGTTGGCTTCTTTTTGCAAATCGGCATAGGCGGCCTGCCGGATACCAGCGCCATTGTTTTTGCGATAGTTGCGGCGCTGGTGCTACCGCTGAAAGGCATTTTGTTCTTCTTCCTGATGCTGCTGTTCCGCCTACGGGCCCGCAGTGGCTTTTTGACTGCGCTTTCGCTCACCAATTACAGTGAGTTCGGGTTAATTGTCGCTAGCATTGCTCTGCCTGAATGGCTGGTTCCTCTGGCGATCACGGTTGCTCTGTCATTTCTGATTTCCGCGCCCTTGAACCGGTTTGCTCACCCCCTCTATGAATGGCTTAGCCATCGTCTCGCCCCCTTCGAGAGCAAGCAAAGGCACCCGGATGAACAGCCGATTTCCCTGGGTGAGACGCGGGTTCTGGTAATGGGCATGGGGCGTACCGGCACGTCTGCCTACGATTGGCTGCAGGCAACAGAGCCACACCTGATGGCGTTAGACTCTGACCCCGCAAAAGTCGCAAGACACCAGCGTGAGGGAAGAACCGTGATCTATGCAGACGCAGAAGACAACACCTTCTGGGAGAGCCTTCACATGCCGGCACTGGAGGCCGTCATTCTGGCCATGAGTGATATCGAAGCCAAACTGATTGCTGCGCGCATGCTGCGAAAACTGGGGTTTACCGGCTATATCGTTGCACACACCATGTACCCGGACGAGGCCACGCATATTCAGGAAGCAGGTGCGGATGATGCCTACCTGACCATGAGCGAGACCGGCGTGGCGCTGGCCAGCCATCTGCTGGATCGGTCGTCCGCAAACAAACCGGAACTGGCGTCATAAGCCGTGAGGTAGCCTGTTACCTCAGACTATTCTGCTGGCAAAGCGCATGTCCGAAAACCAGTGTACACGTCATTCCGTTGGGGCAGGTATGCCTGGCGGTATGTACCCCGAATCAGACACGACGAGGTAGCACAGCTGCCTCCCCGGCTGACCTTATGGTCGCCAAACTGAAGCGTGGACATGAACGGATACATGTCTTTGCGAAAGCCGTCATAAGGGAAAAACTGGCTGCTGGTCCATTCCCACACTGTACCGATCATTTGCCGACAGCCAAATCGACTGTCTCCCGCCGGGTAATCAGTCACCGGATTCTGCGCCATACCGGTTGCGCTCATATCAGCGTGAACAGCATCAGGCTGCTCATTACCCCACGGATACCGCTGAAAAGGCTCTCCCGGCCGGTTACCCAGTGCCGCCACCTCCCATTCCTGCTCGGTGGGCAGGCGCCGTCCTGCCCAGTGGCAATAGGCTTCTGCCTCCCAATAGCTAATGTGGGTTACAGGCGCCTCGAGGGGCAATGGCTGCCATTGATCAAAGAGCTTTTCCTGCCACTGGCTGTCTTGCTTTCGCCAGTAAACAGGGTGTCTGGGGGGCATAAGCACAGGCTTCGCCTGCCCCTGCACTAATGCCATGTCGATATCTGTTCGCAGCCATTTCTGACCACCAAACGACCACAGTTCCGGTTTTTGATAGCCACCGTCTTCTACAAACGCCCTAAACTGGCGGTTACTGACCAGGCACCGGGAAATGGCAAATTCATTCAGCCTCACTGTATAGCGGGGCTTCTCCGCGTCGAATGCAAAGTCTTCGGTTGCATACTGATCCGAGTCGCCCGGCATACCGATCAGCCAGTCGCCCGCAGGCACAACGGCATCGCCTTCTAACGAGCTGTCCTGTGATTCGGGCGGAGCCGGGCGCTCGCAACCGGCCCCTGGCGGGGGGGCCAAACCCACTGTCTGTCGGCACCACACCAGTGATTCAATATGCATATTCTGGTGATAAATGGCATAGCGATACAGATACAAATCTTGGTCTGTCAGAGGCTTACGCTCGATACGGCCAGCTATCTTGTCATATACATGATCAAAATAGGCCAAGGTCTTTGCAAGGCCGGGAAACAAGTCTCTGCGCCAACGGTCCTGGTGATCGATATGAAACGAATCCCACAAATCGTCCATGGAAGGATCAAAGCTGGCATCGCCATCCAGCAGGTTGAACACAAACACTTCATAGAAAAAAGCAGCATGCCCCATTTCCCAAAGTGGCGGGTTCACCCCCGGGTGGTAAGGCACCTCAAGCTGTGGCTCTCTTAACGAGGTGATGAGCTGCCGCGTGCGTTTGCGCGTTAAAGCAAGCTCCGCCAGCAACTCGGCCTTTTGCATCCGCTCTGCCTTCATCTTGGTTCCTCAAGCTAGGTTTACTTTCAAGGGATCAGTATGCAGACCCGCATGCGGACTGCCAAGTAGCCCATCCACTGGCGCATAAATGAACACACACACGCCAAAAGTGTCGGCCAAATTTACAGTTTTAAACCACGCCAGATACTTGCCGTTCGCAACTACTTGTACAGGCGTGTGAATATGCTTTCGGGCACAAAACCTGCAGCGGTCTCCCATTATCGAGCAGTTTCATGGCGGGTCTAACAGGGCAGTGACCGGCTCTTTTGTCTTACCGGTGCATTAACGTAATCCTGAACGACTGGCAGGCCTATTTTCAAGCCACCACCAATATGGAGGTTTGCCATGGTGGAAAAGCGACCGCTTGTTTGGTTATCAACGACAGGCAGTAATGCAGGCCTACGAAAAGAACTGGAAGCAGACTGGAGCCTGATTGATTTCAGTTTTGATGAACCTGCACCCTTACTGGCGGCTGTCCCTGATGGGGCCAGGATTGGCGTGTTGGAATTACCGACATCATCCGGGGAGGATACACCACAGCCAGACACCTGGCTCGAGACTCTTGGCCTGACACATTGGGTCGCTATTACTCCTCTGTGGCCGGCTTGCGGAACGCCCATTGCGAGGATAATCACACACTTTTGCTCTGACTTTCATACGCCCCCTGTAGATTGCAGCCGAATGAATACCGTACTTGGCCATCTTTGGGGCATGGCAACCCTTGTGGAACCGGCCAGAAATCTTGCCCGTGATCATTACCAGGATTTAGCATTACAGGGAGACTCCCCTTCCATCCAACAGGTCCGCAGCCTGCTGCGACGCTTTTCCGCAACGCTGGAACCAGTGTTGATTACCGGAAAAAGCAGCACCGGCAAGGACGCCGCAGCCAGATTCATTCATTCGCATTCCTCCCGGGCTTGCGGCCCACTGGTTACGATTAACTGTGCAGCTTTACCCGAAACCCTCACCCAGAGTGAGCTTTTCGGTCATGAAAAGGGGGCTTTTACGCATGCACTGAGCGCACGAAAAGGGCGAATCGAGCAGGCAGATGGGGGTACGCTGATATTCTCCGGCATCGACGAACTCAAGCTGGAACAGCAATCTGTCATCCTGAGGTTTCTCCAGGAAGGCTGCATTGAGCGGGTCGGTGGCTCTGCCCGGATACCAGTAAACTGCAGAGTAATCACAACTACCCGCCAATCATTACCCGATTTGATGGCACTCGGGCATTTCCGAAGCGATGTTTATTATCGGCTTGGCGGCCTGGAAGTGGAACTTCCCGAGCTTAGAAACAGGCTTGAAGACATACCATTCCTTGCCAAAGCGCTACTGGAAGCCGCCTCCTCAGGGGCGGTACAAAAACGCTTGAGCAATGAGGCTGTCAAGAGCCTGTTTAGCCACCCATGGCCTGGTAACTTTCGGGAATTACAGAATTGCCTGCAACAAGGATGGTTGCTTAGCGATAAATCAGTCATTGAGGCTTCCGATCTTGGGCTGCCTCATTCGGGACCAGGTTCAGACGCGTCTGCTTGCAGGTTCAGCCTCAAAGAATTCCGCGCCCGGGCCGACCGACAGGCTCTGTTATGCAGCCTCCAACTGGCAAACAACAATATGTCCGAGGCCGCAAGGCTGCTGAACATATCGAGAGTCTCCCTGTATAGGCTCATGAACAAGTACAACCCGAACGAAAAAAACCGAAGCAACCGTCCAAGACCTGACGGAAAGAGGGATTTGCCATGAATGCCCGAATTCACCTGTTATTCGCTATCAGTGCCTGCATGATTCCCGCAATCAGCGCCGCAAAACCAGAATCCGGTGAGTCAGAAAAAACGCCCATTCGATCTGAAGAATCCCAAAGTCAGGCTTCTGATATTGCCTCAATTACCGCAGATCGGGGAATTGTTACCCACCCCGGGCGTTTCACCATTGAGCCTTCTGTTTCTTTTGCCCACAGTAACGCAACCCTGGTTGCGGTGGAGGGCTATACAGTGGTTCCTGCTCTGCTGGTGGGGCTGATCAACATATCCAAAGTTCAGCGGGATATCTTTGTCGGCGCCCTATCATTCAAATACGGCGTTACCAGCCGGTTTGAAGCCGCGGTGCGAGCGCCTTATTTGAGCATTCAGGAAGACCTGAGAGAACGCCAGGCCTTTGAAGGCACCCCGGTCGACACGCTTCGCGAATCATCAGGCGAAGGTCTGGGTGATGTGGAGCTGTCCCTGCGCTATCAACTGAATGACGGCCTGCACGGCTGGCCCTATGTCATCGGCTCATTCCGGGCAAAGGCGCCTACCGGCAATAGCCCTTATGACGTTGGTCAGCGAATTATCAAAGATACAGATAATGGAAACCCCATCGGAGTTGAGCTCCAAGAACGGCCAACAGGCTCCGGTTTCTGGTCATTCGAGCCCGGTGTATCGTTCATTTACCCTTCCGATCCTGCCGTTCTCTATGGCAACCTGAGCTATGTTTACACCCTGAAAGACGATAAGGGCTTTGAGAATGGCAGCACCATAAACCCGGGGGATGTGATCAGGTTCGGATTTGGTATGGGGTTCGCATTTAATCAGCGTACCTCGTTCAGCCTTGGCTACGATCACTCGGTTATCCGAAAAACAAGTTATGAGCGAGACATTGATCTTTTCGCAGCCAACTTCGACCGGATTCAGATTGGCTCATTGTCGTTTGGGCTTTCCCAGAGGCTGTCACCCGATGTCACTCTGAGCCTGGCGGTGGGGATTGGCGTAACGGAAAATGCACCGAACACAGAGATAACATTAAAGCTACCCATTAGCCTCTAGGAGGTTGGGTGCTGCTTACATAAAAGCTTAGCGGCCGAGAAACTGAAGAATAGGCTCCCGCAGGTTATCGGGAATGCGATAGCCTGCACCAAGATTGTTCAGTTCAATGTTCAGCTGCCGCGCATTCTGGATAACTGACCCATTCAGGTCATTCTGAATCAGTGTCATCCAGCCGCCGTCCCCCGATGCACTTGAGACCAATGCTCTCCCGCTTTGCCCGGAGCCAAGGATGCCAAATACCTTCTCCATCTGGTGCGGCATAACCTTTCCACTCATCACCTGGTTCAGGTTGGGAATGGTCAGCCGGTTGACAGCAAGGGCCTCGCCGTTTACGGAAATTACCTGCTCCAGCCCAATCGAAATTTCCAGATTATCCAAACTGAAACCGCCCCTTTGAGAGGCAAGCTCGCGGTCGCTCAAAGGGGGTGTTAAAAACACGCCATCGGCTACGGCAGGCACCGCAGCACTTATAAAAACAAACCCAAGCCCTGTTATGGCAAGCCGCTGCATGGTCATCATGGCGTTACCACTCCCTCGTGGATGGCCAATATGGCAGCGTATGGCCCAGTGACGGCCCTTGTTGGCCTCTGGACAGAGGAGCCCTGACAATCTGTGGCCAATCTCCGCCCGTCAGGAATGTGCTGCGCCCCTGTTGTATGTGGCTGCGGATAACAAAAGCAGCGCCATTCCAATACTCATCAAACTCCGCTCTGGAGTAAACTTTAAGCCCGCGGGCCGGATCACCAATAAACACTTCTTTCTCACTGATTCCCTTAATGACCACGAAGTGCCGGAAACCATTCATGTTCAAAAGCACAATAATAGGCAAACGAACCTTGTCCCGCAGGCCGGATAACGGCATGCGAAAGCCATCCGCCTGATAGCCCCTGGATTCCAGAAAACGCTTCATGTCCAGCATGGAAAAGCCTTCAAGGCGCACTTTTTCCGCATCCGCCAGAGAAAACATTCCGGAAAAAACAGCCTGTTCGGTAACCCGGTCGTCATAGTGATAAGACAACAGCGAGGCAATCGCGGCCGAGCCACAACTGAAATCATACTGCTGCTGCATCACCGAACTGAAACGCTGCTCTTTGAAACTGCGCACCCCCAGTTGCAAGTCGCCACCCATTCCCGGCAACATCACTGTTCCCGCAAACGCAGTGGACCACAGCATCGCAACGCCCACTGTGGACACAACAAGCCTGCGACTCACCATGGCCCACCTCCTGTCAGCGATTGATAAGAATGTTCACCTGAGTACTGTCCTGAATCACCACCTGGTTGCCTGTGTTCTGGATGACAGTGGCAATACCGCTCATGTTTCCGAACGCATTGTCGGAAATAATGTTATCGCCCGTGATGACATTTCCCGTCAGCAGGTTATCGGACACGTTTCCATTTTGCTGGTTATCGTTAAGCTGCCATTGCACCGGGACTCCCTGACGACCGCTGGATTCCGCCAACTGATCTGCCGTTAACGGTGTGACATCCATCCATTCCTCAGCCGATAAATACCCCGTTGTCCCGAACATTAACGTCAGCACGGCAGCCTTCAATGCCCAGCCGATGACACGATCCATGGCAATTCTCCCGGAACCATCCGGCCGCAACCCGCTACAACAGGGCGCGGGTGCAGCCAGGACTCCTTATTTGGTGCCGCCACCACCACCAGTGGAAAGGTTAGACATTACACTGACATTAGCCTGCGTAATGCTGCCATTACCTGCATTCTGGGCAAACGCCCCGACGCCGGTGAAGTTCGCTGAGCCACCAGAGATCTCGTTATGATTACGAACCTCGGTGTACGAACCATCCGCATTAGCGTTTCCGTATGTGGTCGAAGTGCCAGAGACGGTAGCGTTCAGCTCGGCGTTATTCATGAATACATCCATGTCTAGCGCCATGGAATGATCAGAGCTGTCGTTACCACTGTCAGCCGTATTGTACGAATCATTCACGCTGTTATCAGAGTTGTTCGTATTGTCGGTATTACCGCTGTCGTTGGTGCTATTGTCCGAGCTATCGGTCTGTGCAGTGTTACCACTGTCACTGGTGCTGTTGTCTGAATTATTCGTGTTGTCGGTGTTGCCGCTGTCGTTGGTGCTGTTATCCGAATTATCGGTCTGTGCGGTATTACCGCTGTCGTTGGTACTGCTGTTAGTGCTGTTATCCGAATTATTCGTGTTGTCAGCGTTGCCGCTGTCATTGGTACTGTTGTCCGAGTTGTCGGTCTGTGCAGTGTTGCCGCTATCGTGGGTGCTGTTATCCGAGTTGTTCGTATTGTCAGCGTTGCCGCTGTCATTGGTACTGTTGTTCGAGCTGTCGGTCTGTGCGGTGTTGCCGCTGTCATTGGTGCTGTTATCCGAGTTGTTCGTATTGTCAGCGTTGCCGCTGTCATTGGTGCTGTTGTTCGAGCTGTCGGTCTGTGCGGTGTTACCGCTGTCAGTGGTGCTGTTGTCAGAGTTGTTGTCTGTGGTTGAGTTATCATTACCGGAATCGGTATTACCCGAATACCCGTTACTGGCCGTGGAGCTGTTCTTCGCATTGGTATTCGGATCTCCGTCGCCACCCATATCCGCGTAGGCGAAACCGGAAACGCCCAGACTCATTGCAATAGCAGCTGCTAGCAAGCTTTTCCTAGTATTCATGATGTCGCTTCCTTCGATTTTATTCGTTTTTAAAAGGATCAAACCCAACCCGCTCACTATCTGGCAGTCCAAGGTCCAGATCCGCAAGACAGCACAACGCAATTAACACGCCAGAATCAGAAACAAACGGCTAAGTTACTGATTTAAAAGCTTTTTAAGGGAGGCGACTCAGGGGGCTCAGATACTGCGGAGGCAGGAACTGTTTCAGACTTGAAACAGCAAGCAAACAGGAGAGGCAATGGTATGAAGGTTTATACTTTGGTTTCAGGCATATACAGAAAATTGCCAGTGTAAAAAAACAAAACCCTGCACCAGGCAGGGTTTTGCGGACTGAAAAGAGCGCTTTAGCTCACTTCAGTAACATCCGAACCGTTCAATCAGAACTGGTTCATGGTGTTGTCTCCACCACCGGCTTTCAGCGCAGCATCACCTGCGAAGAATTCCTTGTGGTCGTCACCGATGTTAGAACCAGCCATATCCTGGTGCTTGACTGTGGCGATACCCTGACGGATTTCTTCACGCTGTACGCCTTTAACGTAAGCCAGCATGCCCTGGTCGCCGAAGTAGCCTTTGGCCAGGTTGTCGGTAGACAGTGCCGCAGTGTGATAAGTCGGCAGAGTAATCAGGTGGTGGAACACACCCGCTTCACGAGCCGCATCACGCTGGAAGTTAGCTGTCCACTCATCGGCCAGCTTACCAAGCTCGGTGTTGTCATACTCTTCGCTCATCAGATTGGCGCGGTCGTAGGCAGATACATCCTTGCCTTCTTCAGTCCAGGCGTCGAACACCTGCTGACGGAAGTTCAGGGTCCAGTTGAACGATGGGCTGTTGTTGTAAACCAGCTTGGCATCGGGAACCTCTGCCTTGATGCGGTTTACCATGCCAGCGATCTGGCCAACGTGCGGCTTCTCGGTTTCGATCCACAGCATGTCAGCGCCGTTCTGCAGGCTGGTGATGCAGTCCAGAACAACCCGGTCTTCGCCTGAGCCTTCTTTGAACTGGAACAGGCCAGATGCCAAACGCTTGGGCTTAACCAGCTTGCCGTCTTGCTTGATTACGATGTCGCCGTTGTTGATGTCTTCAGCGTTTTCGATCACATCGCCATCGATAAAGCTGTTGTACTGGTCGCCCAGGTCGCCCGGCTCATCGGTTACAGCGATTTGCTTGGTCAGTCCAGCGCCCAGGGAGTCAGTACGGGCAACGATCACACCGTCTTCAACACCCAGCTCCAGGAACGCCAGACGAACCGCATTGATCTTCGACAGGAAGTCGGCGTGAGGAACAGTTACTTTACCGTCCTGGTGGCCACACTGCTTCTCGTCAGATACCTGGTTTTCGATCTGGATAGCGCAAGCACCCGCTTCGATCATCTGCTTGGCCAGCAGGTAGGTTGCTTCGTCGTTTCCGAAACCAGCGTCGATGTCTGCAATGATTGGTACAACGTGGGTTTCATGGTTGTCGATCTGCTTGGTCAGCTCGGCTACCTTGGCGTTGTCGCCAGCATTTTCAGCAGCTTCCAGATCGCGGAACAGGTGGTTCAGTTCCCAGGAATCTGCCTGACGCAGAAAGGTGTACAGCTCTTCGATCAGGCCGGAAACAGCCGTCTTCTCGTGCATGGACTGGTCAGGCAGCGGGCCGAACTCGGAGCGCAGTGCTGCAACCATCCAGCCCGACAGGTACAAATAACGACGCTTGGTGCTGTTGAAGTGCTTCTTGATAGAAATCATCTTCTGCTGACCAATGAAGCCGTGCCAGCAACCCAGAGACTGAGTGTACTGAGACTTGTCGTTGTCGTAGTTAGCCATGTCTTCGCGCATGATTTTGGCGGTGTACCTGGCGATATCCAGACCGGTTCTGAATTTGTTCTGAGCGCGCATACGAGCAGCGTGCTTGGGGTTAATCGCATTCCAGGTCGGGTTTTGCTTCAGTACGGATGCAATCGCATCGACGTCGCTTGAATAAGGCATAATGTCTATCCTTGGGTTGATGATTTAACTAGGCTGCGAGCACTTTAATGGCTTAGTGCTTATAATTGAAATTTATATAATCTATTTTCAGCATTTTTGCCATGAATGCCACCTGATAAGTAATGCGGCCCGCAGTGGGCATTAAGACTGGCAAAGTACAACCAGGCGGTCGCCGGGCTGTAAATCCAGATACTGTTTACGGGGCGGGTTCAACATAAGGTGTCGGCCGTGCGCGTCTGCGGTGGCGCGGAACACGCCCAGAGCCACCTCGCCTTCAGCAGCCAGAACCTTCTCCAGCACATGGAAATCCGCGCTTGCAGGCAAAAAGTAACCCTCAGGATTCTGGAACTGAATCTCGGCTCCGCCCACGGTAAACAATTCATCCAAGACTACTCTTAACTCACGACGCAATGCCACCTGAGCCAAAATATGGCTGAGAATCATTGGGCTGATGAGCATTTCGCTCTGATGGCCATAGAGCAGGTGGCTGTTATCCGGATCGCTTAGCTCCATAATCAGTTGTGGCCGCCCGGGCGACTCCGCCAGCACATCTTCAAGTTGAAGATAGCCAACCATCGTTCGCGCATCCGCCTCTTCACCCGAGACCAGTCTATCGCTACTGAGCAGTATAATAGTGTCGTAATGCGCAGGGTTGATCCGGCGCAATTCATCTTCAACCATGTAATCGGCTTCAATGTGGCTGTAGTTATCGAGTAGGTTTCCAGCCGCATACCGGTGGAGCGCATGCTCTCTTTCAGATACCGGCACAACAGAGACAACATCCACCATTGGTTGTCCCGGGCCATAACTTGCGAACTCAGCCATCAAACTGGGCACCCTGCGATTCCAGCCAAGCAGCAGTATGCGACGCCCTTCCAGCCCTTTTCCCCGAGCAGCAAGCCTGGTTTTACCACGGGTGATTTTGGGTAAAACCTGTACCTTGGGGTCCGCATCTGTTTCGGCGTAATCCCGGGCCATCATCACAACCCGATCGTCCACATTAATAGGTGTCGCCGAAGGCGCTGCCAACCGGATATCCCACCCGCTCTCACCCTGTTGGAGCAAGCCCAGCACCACGGCATTCGGGCGTTCAGAAGCCAGCTCCCCAAGGGTCTGGCCCGCAACAGATTCACCGCCCCGAATATATATCTCATTGCCTTCACCGGCTGTGAGCAGTTCGTTGTAAACTTCAGATAACCCGGGGTGCAGTACGTTTTGCACCATCAAGCGGCTTATAGTGGCGTTACCGGCAACCACTTCAACAGCACCGGGGTATGCCCGCTCAACCACCGGTAGTTTGCGAATGTCCTGGATTTCCGCCACTACATAAGGCAAGGCTGCCTGATGCTGCCTTGCCTGCGCAGTAATCGACAGCAAGGCTTTAACGGTTTCCACATCGGAGGTGATCAAGCTGCCAACCTCATGGGCTGCACTGGGTACGATCACGGCGGCGGCATCAAGACACGCAACCCGCTGCAGAGCGTCTGGCTGAATGGCGGAACCGGAGCGCAAAATAATCTGGCGGGCGCGGCGGCCAATGCCGGGTTCACTGCGCAGTTCGTGCACCTGTTCTGCGGAGGCTTCCTGCGACAATACAACCAGGTTCAGTCTCTGGGCATCGTGTATTTTCAAAAACCGGCGCATGCGGCCTGATGAACCCAGCAATTCGCTGAGCAGTGGCAGGGTTTGACTGGACCAACCCAGCACGACTATGTGGTTTTTCAGGGTTACCGGCGTGAGGCCGCGCTCAAGATCTGCCATTTTGGCAATCAGCCAGCGGGTAAGAATGGCTACCAGAGTGCCCATAAACACCACATAGCCACTGATGGTCAGCAGTGTTGAGACAAAACGTTGCCAGGTGCCCACATCGTCACCCAGATAGCCGGGATCGGTGAGACGCAAAAAAGCCCACCAGATGGCAGATCCCGGGTCATCAAATTCACCCCCCTGGGGCACCACCAGCAAGCCACCAACCAGGGAAATAAATCCGATGAATACGCCCACCACCAATAGCTGGAAGCCGGCCCCTTTCACCAGTTGGCGCTCAACAATAAACTTTACCCGATCGATCAGCCGGAAGGGCAACATGGCAGCCTTTTTCATGAGCTTGGCCCTAAACGTTGGGAAGGTATCGGATTGTGCGCAACCATGGATGACAACGGCAGGGCCAGTGCCTCCTGCAGTGTCGCTGTAAACTGCAACACTCCTTCTACCGGCCCGAGGCCACCGCGGGCCAGAGTTCGCTGCGGCTGGGACTGCAGATCGGCAATGACCATGCGGGTGCCATCGTCTTGGCACGTGGCAATCAGCTTGTTGAGGGCAGACAACCCACCCGCGTCCAACACGGTAACGCCATCCATATACAGGATAATCCCGTTAACATTTCCGGATAGCGCAGCGAGTTCGCCAAAAATACGATCGGCCGCTGCAAAAAACAGTGGGCCGTTAATTTTGAAAACCTGCCAGCCAGCCGGCAGGTTTTCTTCTCTGACCCGCTTGCCATTCGTGATGTCGGTTACCTTGGTCATCTCGGCCATTTCACGCATGAATAACACTGCCGCCAGCAACACACCGGTGGTAATGGCGATCACCATATCCAGCGCCACAGTTAAGGAAAAGCAGGTTAAAAAAACCAACACATCGCTGCGCGGCGCTGTTTTCAGCAGTCGCACGGCCTTTGGCGCTTCGCTCATGTTCCAGGCCACCATAATCAGCAAGGCCGCCATGGCGGGCATGGGTAAGTAGGCCAGCACACCGGCCAGTGACACCAGCGCCAGCAGCACCACAGCGGCATGAATCATAGAGGAGACCGGCGATTCGGCACCCGCACGGTAGTTGGCAGCAGAGCGGGCAATGGCGGCCGTTGCGGTAATGCCACCGAAAAACGGCGCAATAATATTTCCCAGACCCTGCCCCATCAGCTCACTGTTGGCACTGTGGCGCTTACCGGTCATGCCATCCAGAACCACGGCACACAGCAGGGACTCAATGGCGCCCAGCATGGCGATCGCAAACGCCGCCGGCAACAACTCCCGCACCATATTCCAGGACAGCCCGATGGGCTCACCACTGGCATTCGCCTGCTGCCACGGCCAGGCAAACTCCGGCAGAACAGGTGGTATACCTGCCCCGGTGCCACCGCCCGGCAGCAGGTAACTGAAACGTGATCCAATGGTATCCACCGACGCACCGTTCGCGTTCAGCCAAACCGCCAGCAAGCTGCCAACCACCACCGCCGGCAAGTGCGGCGGAACCGGGCTTTTCAGGCGTGGCCAAAGCAGCATCACTGCAAGTGTTACCACGGCAACCAACGCACTCATGGAATCCAGCGCCGGAAAGTTTTGAGCAAGAACCGTCACTTTATCCCAGTAATGCTCCGGCATGGTTTCCACGGTCAAACCAAAAAAGTCTTTTACCTGCAAAGTGGCAATCACCACCGCGATACCGCCGGTAAACCCGAGCGTGACCGACTCTGGAATGTATTCAATAAAACGGCCCAGCCGCATGACTGCCATGATTATCAGCAGAACACCGGACATCAGGGAAGCCAGCAATAAACCGCCAAGACCGTATGTTTGCGCGATGGGGTAAAGGATAACCACAAACGCCGCAGTGGGGCCGGACACACTAAAGCGGCTACCGCCTGTTAGCGCAATAACAAAGCCGGCAATAAAGGCTGTATAAAGGCCATACTGAGGCGCAACGCCACTGGCGATAGCCAGTGCCATGGCCAGGGGAATAGCGATAATACCCACGGTGACACCAGCCATGAGATCGCGCAGAAAGCGATGGCCGTTATATGGCTGGTCAATGCAGGCTTCCCGGAAAGCATGGGCAAACCGGAGTGAAAATAAGTGAGCGCGATGGGGCATACTGTCCTCGTGTCTAGGAATGCATACAGGAAGCGAGGCCCACCATCATATATAATTTTGTCATGAAAAAATGTTCCATCACTATACTAATGATTCTGGCCGGCAATCTGACCGGGTGTGCAACGGTGAGCCAGCCCGGCAAAAATATCGCTGAGACAAGGCCTCAAACCCTTTATGAGGCTCGTCTCGTTGAGCCAGAAAACGGCAGCACGCTGAGCGTGGAAGCGCTCGGTCAACGGCTGGCACAAACCGATGTAATTGTCGTGGGTGAATACCATGGCCACCAGGCCTCCCACCTTCTGCAGTCACAGCTTCAGGCTGCACTCTATCGCCAAAACCCGATGCAAGTGCTGTCCATGGAGCAGTTCAACATGGACAATCAGGCAGCCCTTGATGCCTACCTGAATGGCAAAACCGGCGAGACAGAAATGATAGAAGACAGTAACGCCTGGGATAACTACCGCGGCTCCTACCGGCCATTGATAGAGTTTTCACGCCAGCATGGTCTGCCGGTTATTGCAGCCAATGCGCCGGCAGCGATGGTACGCTGTGTCGGCCGGCAAGGGTCAGGCTACCTGAACACGCTGCCCAAAGCCCAGCAACAAGGGCTGCCAGACACCCCCTTTATGGACATCCCGGCTTACCGGGAAAAATTCACCGGGGCGATTACAAACAGCCACCGCGCCGCAGATGAAGCCATGCGCAAGCGCATAAACAACACGTACAACGCTCAGCTACTGCGTGACAACACCATGGCCAGCCGCATACTGGCTGCTCGCGAGACTCACCCCGGCTATCAGATTACTCACATCACCGGTACATTTCACAGTGAAGAGCACCTGGGAACGGTTGCATTACTCAAACAGCGGGCTCCAGATTTGTCAGTGGCCGTTATCTCGCCGGTAGTCTGGCCTGCTGACGCAAATGAGATGCCCTTGCACAACAATCGGTATAAAGGCGATTTTCTCTATTTCATTCAGCCTCTGCCCGACGCTTTCCGCGACGACACACGCGAACAAAAGGCGATGTCTGCCAAATTCCGGCGGCCCGCAAAAGAAACCTGCCGAGGAGATTCTCCATGAAAGTCATTGCTGCCCTTATTCTGGGTATCAGCGCCGTTATTTCCGCCGCATTCATCAGCGGTGGCCTGACCGACCTGCGCACCGGAGACCGTTACGTGACAGTGAAAGGTGTGTCAGAGCGGGAAGTAACGGCCGACTTAGCCCTGTGGCCGATCCGTTTTGTAGGCACAGGCGATACTCTCGACGAAGCCCGGGGAAAAGCTAATGACAGCCGCAATGCCATCATGGCGTTCCTGAAACTGCAGGCTATCAGCGATGATGCGGTGGAGCTGCAACGGCTGGATGTGACAGATACCCGCGCCAACCCGTATCAGGACAATAACAGCAAACAGAAGTTTATTATAAGCCAGACACTCATGGTGCGCAGCGACGACATAGAAAAAATCAGCCAGGCGGCTCAGGCTGTAGGCGAACTGGTTGATTCCGGCGTGGTATTGTCATCCGACTATGGGCCAAGCGGCCCAACCTACCTCTTTAACGGGCTGAACGATATCAAGCCAGAGATGATTGCCGAAGCGACGGCCTCTGCCCGCGAGTCCGCCAACCAGTTTGCCAAAGATGCCGACACCACCCTGGGCGAACTGCGCCGCGCCAACCAGGGTGTGTTCCAGATACTGGCCCGGGACCAGGCTCCCGGGGTTTCGGAGCAGCAACAGCCTGCGAAAACCGTACGGGTGGTTTCGACCATTCAGTATTATTTGCGCTAATGCGCCAAGGCAAAAGGTATTACTGGGTTCTGACCATTTCGTCGGTGACCTGGTACTCCCCTACCAGCCAACGCAGGATCTCGCTGGCTGCAGGATGATCATAAGCGTCGTAGGTTCGCATCAGGCTTTGTCGCTTTTCGTCACTGATGCGGCCCAGGCCTGCATCCTGCAACACCAGCAGGTCGGCATGGAGCTGGCCTGCCAATTCCCTGCCCAGCACCTCTTTCGCCGCCTGGCGAAACGCTTGCCCGTACTGATAATCCCCGCCCAGCCGGTAAGATTCTGCCAGCGTAATAGCAGGAATCGCGGTCAGCACCGGCTGCAACGCCGGGTTAATGCCATGTCCCGCTATGTAGGCACCATTGGCCGTCGGGCGTCCGGAAAAGCCCCGCAAATGAAGGTGCCGGGACATACGATCGCCGTCATTGACCGGGTAATTGTCCCAAAGCACCGGCTTTCGCCCAAGCTGCTCTCCCACACGCTTTAAATGTCCGGGAGAAATCTCCCGGGAGCAGACTTCTTCGCCGGTCCAGAATATTTGAATATCATGGCCCAACCGGCGCCCGAGTGTTTCCAGGTAACCAGGCGGGCGCTCACCAAACACCCTGTCCAGCACCGGGTCGTCTGAGTAATAGCTGGGGCAAACTGAAAGGTATTTCGCCTGAGTTCGCTCACCAATCCAGTGCATGATATCCGCCTGGGTTTCAGCCAGCGCTGGCGTATCGGCGCGCATGTCATCAAACAGAATAGCCAGTTCGTCAATACCTATGCGATCAAGCAACTCAAGTTTCGACGCAAGTGCAGCGCGGGCCGCGCCATCAAAACGGTTAAAGATTTCGAAGGGGCTCAGCCCGATACCAAACCTGAGCCCCTGTTTGCGACAAAACCGGCCAAACTCTGCAAGTTCCGTTACCATGGCGGGCGGGTGCGGCTCTTGCCAGCGTCTGCGCAAGAAAGCATCTGCTTTGGGCGCATAAAGGTAAAAGCCATACCCGTGCGGTGCCAGAGTGCGCACCAACTGTTGTCGCTCCTGCCAGCTCCATACCGGCCCGTAGAATCCTTCAATAATCCCCAGCGTTGTGGCCATAGCTGTCTCCCTGTGGCGACTCAGTGTATTACCACATGGTATACCTGCGGCAAGACAATGGTATATCTCATCTGTATTGCACGCGGCCCAAGCAGGCTACTATAGGTGAAATTCGTGTAGGAAATCTTTATGAGCCGTTCCCAGGCAAGGCTGGGCAGTCTTGATGCATTGCGGGGCCTCGCCGCTTTTGGGGTCGTGCTTTTTCATTACCTGCCCTATTACGACAAGCTCTTCGGCCACTCATTCGACCTGCCCCCGTTGCTAACAGACACCCTGCTGTTTGGCCGCTACGGTGTGCATCTGTTTTTTATTCTCAGTGGCTTTGTCATTTTCATGACCCTTGAACGCACCCGTAATGCCGCCTGGTTTGGGCTTGCAAGAGGGGTTCGGCTCATGCCGGCACTTTGGACCGGCATTGCCCTTACGTTTGTGTCCGTGCATTTTTTCGGGCCGGAAAGCCGGGCAGTCAGTCTTGAAACCGCCATACTCAACGCAACGCTGTTGCATGAGTATCTCGGAGCGGAACACGTCGACGGCGCTTATTGGAGCTTGGTAATAGAAGTGACCTTTTACAGCTGGATGGCTTTGCTGTTTTACACCTTGCGTGGCTGGTCACGGCTGCGGCTGGCCTTCTGGGCATGGATGCTGGTGAGCTACGCTGGCGTTATCTGGTGGAAGCAAATACCCGACAATCTCGAGTTTCTGGTCAAAGACCTGATGTTTGTAAAATACGCCCCCTTGTTTATGGGCGGCATGCTGATTTTCCGAATTCATCGGTACGGCCGCCCTGCAATGGGTGATGCGCTATTGCTCGCGCTAGCTGTCTGCCACGGCCTGCTTGCATACAAATTCCCATACAGCCTGTTTGTGCTGGGTTGTTTTGCTGTGTTCGCCCTGGCCGTTGCAGGCCACCTTAACTGGCTGGCCAACAAGCCGATGTTATGGCTGGGAAGTCTCTCATACAGCCTGTATCTGGTGCATCAAAACATTGGCTACGGCGTTATCACCTTAAGCTACAAGGCTGGCCTGCCAGGCTGGCTAGGCGTCTGCCTCGCGATTACCACCGCGGTGGCTCTGGCGTCGCTGATTCATTATTTCATCGAAAAACCGGCTTTGCGACGGTTCCGTGCCTGGCGCAGCCAAACAGAAACCGCTCAAACAGCAGGAGCACCCGCCAAAATTATTGACTAGACTCAGGTTTGACCATTCACTTGAACCAACACTGGATTGATGGGGCTTATTATGGAAATCAAAACGTTTGGCAACCTGATTGACTGGACGCGCCAAATGCACCTGCATCTTGCAAAGTGCTTGCATGAATCCGCCGCGCAAAACAGCGATGAGCGAATCGGTGCCTTGCTGGACTACGTGGCCGAACATGAATCAACTTTAGCCACCACCGTGAGTGAGTTCGAAAAGCAGGCTAACCCCAACGCTCTGAATACCCGCATATACGATTACATTGAGCACAAGCCGCCGACATACAACCAGATTTGCGATGACCGGTACGCCTCTATGGGGTTCGATGACATTGTCAGGGACATTTTTGGTTTTCACGATCAGATTCTCAGTCTCTATGACACACTGATTGGTAAAGCTGAAATTGAAGAGGCCAAGTCATTACTGGAAGATTTACTGGCACTTGAGCAGCACGAGGCCAAACAGTTAGCGAGCCAGATTGGCCGAATGAACGACGTTTAAAAAAGCCTACAACCTAGGTCGCAGCCGGGCGTTATTTTCATTTCGCTGTGTCTGATTACTTGCTAATGTGAACTGGTTGAAAGCTTCCCCAAGAAAGCCTCGCTCGATCCAAAACAATGACAAAAGGACACAAGAGCAATGAACAGGCAGCGCGAATTGTGAAGTCCCAACAGGGCTATCTGGAGCAGAGCCGTGCTTATACCGATATTTCTGAGCGCGCATACCTGAACACCATGGGCACAGTAGAGTAAGATAGTGGCTGTAATGGAGCCGGGATCGCTCTGAAAGTGATCCCGGTTTTGTTGTTTATAGTAATAGTGAAATCGCCAGTTCTGTGGCGGAGGATTGTGAATGCAGTGGATTATAAAGCTGGATGAGGGCCTTGCCCGTGTATCCATGTTCTGCGGCTGGATTGCCTGTGTCGCGATGCTGCTAATGGCTGGTAACGTTTTTTACGACGTTGTTGCCCGTTATGCGTTCAATGAAGTATCCATAGGCATGCAGGAAATGGAGTGGCACCTCTATTCGGTGGTATTCCTGCTCGGTATTCCCTATGCGTTGCGCACAGATGGTCATGTTCGGGTTGATGTGTTTTATGCCCGCTGGAGCAACAAAGCCAAAGCCTGTGTGAACCTGATAGGCGCCCTGGTTTTTGTGGTGCCATTCGCCTGGCTTATCGGCTTTTATGGCTACGATTTTGCGCTGGACTCCTACAACATGGGTGAAGGCAGTGGCGACCCGGGCGGGCTGCCTCAACGCTGGATCATCAAGTCTGTTATTCCAATCACAGCACTTTTTATCGCCGTTGCCGGCCTCAACATGGCAACGTTCGCGTTGCGCGTAATGTCTGGTGAAAAACAATACGAAGGCGAAAATGGCGGGGAGGGGCTCGCATGATCGGCATGATTATGTTCGTCGCTGCCCTTTTCATGTTGATGCTGGGCTTCCCTGTCGCCTTCACTTTTGGCGGCGTTGCCCTTTTCTTTGGGGTGTTTGCTGAAGGCATGGACCTGTTTGCCTTCATGCCCTATCGCATCATGAGCGTTATGACGAATACCGTTCTGATGGCTGTGCCGCTGTTTATTTTCATGGGTGTTATTCTGCAGCGTACCCGTTTGGCCGAGCAGTTACTGACCTCCATGGGGCGGCTATTTGGTGGTTTACCCGGCGGTTTGGCAATTTCTACCATTCTGGTGGGTGCACTGCTGGCAGCTTCTACCGGCGTTGTCGGCGCAAGCGTGGTTGCCATGGGTCTGATTTCCCTGCCTGTCATGCTGGCCCACAACTACGATAAACGTTTGGCAGCAGGCACCATCTGTGCCGCAGGCACGCTGGGCCAAATTGTTCCACCCTCCATTATTCTGATTATTCTGGGTGACGTGCTGGGCCTTCCGGTGGGCGACTTGTTCAAGGCCGCTATTGGGCCAGGCGTGGTTCTTGTCGGGCTCTACGTTGCCTATATCCTGATTATGACCCGTTTCAGACCTGAAACCGCCCCGGCCATGCCGGAAGACAGCACCATCTCCCGAAAAAAAGAGATTATGAATGCATTACTGGCGATCATTCCGCCATTGGCGCTGATCGTAATCGTGCTTGGTTCTATCTTTACGGGTATAGCCACGCCTACAGAATCCTCGGCCCTGGGTGGTATTGGCGCCATTGTGCTGGCGATCATCTATCGCCAATTTTCATTCCAGATGGTATGGGATGCTTCGAAAGATACAGTCAAAGTAACGGCAATGGTGTTTGCTATCCTGATTGGTGCAACGGCCTTTTCAATGGTCTTCAGCTACACCGGCGGCGACTACCTGCTGGAAGATTGGATGCTGGCCCTACCGGGCGAGAAATGGGGCTTTATCATACTCGCTATGCTGGTCATTATGGTGCTGGGTTTCTTCATCGATTTTGTCGAGATTTCCTTCATTATTGTGCCTATTCTGGCGCCGGTGGCCGAAGCTATGGGCATCAACATGCTCTGGTTTGCCATTCTGATTGCCATGAACCTGCAAACCAGTTTTCTTACGCCGCCTTTCGGGTTCTCGTTGTTCTATCTCAAAGGAGTCGCACCGCGGCAAGTACGAACGGTCGACATCTACAAAGGCGTACTGCCATTTATCGCCCTGCAGGTGTTGGTGCTGGCGATGATTGTGATTTTCCCTGAATGGTTCGGCATGAGTTCCTCATACTGAATTACCCGCGACCGGGTCGCCTGGCCCGGTCGCAAGGTCGCGCTCCTTCTTCACACCTTAACGCCCTTCCTCTGCCGTGCTTTACGGTAAACCTGACAAAACCAGAACGTTTTCTATACTGAGTAGGCAATTGGCAATTCTCAGACAGGTATTCGGGACAAGCCCTAGCGCGCAGCCGCCATCCTAAACAGCCATGTTAAGGTCAGAAGGGAGCAAATCCGTGAATCACAAAAGTGTTCAAAAAAGCATCAAGAGCACAGGGCTCAATGAACAAAATGATAAATCCCATATTCTGAACCTGCCTTTGCAAGGCTCTCATGTAGACCGTACGCCACACACCCATGAACGCTGGCTAGTGGCCAAACTGGTTCGCATGGCCGGGTCTCCTCCAGTTCGCTTTCGCCTGTGGAATGGTGAGGTCATTGAGCCCCAGGTATTACCGGCCAGGTTTACTGTGTATCTCAAGGACCCAAAGGCGCTTTACACCCTGGTGTCCAACCCGAACCTGGCATTTGGCGATCTTTACAGTTCCGGCCGGCTGGATGTAGAGGGCGAACTGCCAGATCTGATGGAAACTCTTTACCGCACGATTCATCAGGCCCGCCAGAAATGGCCACGCTGGCTGGAAGCCCTGTGGCGCAACCATGCGCCCCGCGCAACAGGTCTGTCTGAAGCAAGGGAGAATATTCACCACCATTATGATCTGGGCAACGACTTTTATCGGCTTTGGCTGGACCAGGCCGAAATGCAGTACACCTGCGCCTATTACGAACGGCCGGAATTAAGCCTGGAGCAAGCACAGCTGGCAAAGCTGGAGCACGTGTGCCGAAAACTCAGGCTCAAGCCCGGCATGAAGGTCGTAGAGGCGGGCTGTGGCTGGGGCGGGCTGGCCCGTTACATGGCACGAAATTACGGCGTAACCGTTCACGCTTATAATATTTCCCGGGAACAACTGAGTTACGCTCGGAAGCAAGCTCGCACACAGGGGCTGGAAAATCAGATTGATTACATTGAAGACGATTACCGCAACATAGAGGGCCAGTACGATGCCTTCGTCTCGGTTGGCATGCTGGAGCATGTGGGTAAGGAGAACTACCCGGCCCTTGCCGAGCTGATTAAACGTTCACTGAAGCCAAACGGCATAGCGCTTCTTCACAGCATCGGCCGCAACAGGCCCATGTTGATGAACGCATGGATCGAAAAACGCATTTTCCCGGGGGCCTACCCTCCCGGCATCGGCGAGTTCATGGCGCTGTGTGAGCACGGTGATTTTTCTGTCCTGGATGTAGAGAACCTTCGGCTCCACTACGCCAGCACCCTGAACGCCTGGATGGCACGCTTTAACGCAGCAGAAGAGACCGTCTGCGAAATGTACGACGAGCACTTTACTCGAGCCTGGCGCATGTATCTGGCTGGCTCTATTGCTGCCTTTCGGGCGGGATCGCTGCAGCTTTTTCAGGTTGTATTCACCCATGGCAACAACAACCAGTTGCCAGCGACCCGGCAGGATCTT
This sequence comes from Marinobacter sp., assembly GCF_052091845.1. Classification (GTDB taxonomy): domain Bacteria; phylum Pseudomonadota; class Gammaproteobacteria; order Pseudomonadales; family Oleiphilaceae; genus Marinobacter. Next base: position 112,968 of record NZ_JBQDCO010000002.1, read on the forward strand.
TACACATTTCCCGCGGCACCCGAACCTACCTGAGGTTATGTGACATGGAAACTTTCGATCTGATTATCGTTGGGGCTGGTCCAGCAGGGTCTACCCTGGCCAAAGCTCTTGAAGGTAGCGGCAAGCGCGTGTTGTTGATTGATAAACAGGATTTCCCCAGAGATAAAACCTGCGCAGGATGGGTAACCCCTGCGGTTATGGAATCCCTGAATATTGATCTGGCAGAATACGGAAACGGGCGTACACTGCAACCCATTCGCCGCTTCCGAATTGGCATGATGGGGCAGCCAGCCGTTGAGAATGACCATGGCAGCGTGGTGAGTTATGGCATTCGGCGCTGCGAGTTTGATCATTACCTGCTGAACCTTACCGATATGCCCAAACAACTTGGTGTTCCGGTCAAACGTATTGTCCGAAAAGACGGCAACTGGCAGATCAACGACGCCTGGTCAGCACCACTGCTGGTAGGTGCCGGCGGGCACTTCTGCCCGGTGGCGCGATTAATCGGCGATGGCCCGGGAAGCCACGAAACCGCTGTGGTGGCCAAGGAAGTGGAGTTCGAGATGACCGACCAGCAAGCCAGCAACTGCGAGGCCCAGGGGGACACGCCAGAACTCTGGTTTTGCCGGGACCTCAAAGGCTATGCCTGGGTCTTTCGGAAGGGTAACTACCTGAACGTAGGTTTGGGGCGAGAAGATAACCATAAGCTAACCGCGCATCTACAGGATTTCGTGGACACCATGAAAGCCACCGGGCGCCTTCCTGCAGACCTGCCAGCCCGCTTCAAGGGCCATGCTTATTTACTCTACGACCACGCGGAGCGACCACTGGTAGACGATGGGCTGCTACTGATTGGCGATGCCGCCGGGCTTGCATACACTCAAAGTGGAGAGGGCATTCGCCCCGCGATTGAATCTGCATTACTGGCGGCTGAGGTCATTCGACAAGCGCCGGACTTCTCTGCCCAATACCTGCAAGAATACGGCGACGCCGTTACTCTGCGCTTCGGCCACCGCGGCTCTGATACGCAGGAGGGGGTTCAAGTGCCAAGCTGGATAAAAATGCCACTGGCGAGCACGTTAATGCGCTCTCACTGGTTTACCCGCAAGGTGGTCACTGAAAAATGGTTTTTACACCAAGACGTGTTGCCCCTGGCGGCCAACTGACCGCCAGGTACACGCGCTTGCTGAGCCTATTGGCCCAGGTAGCTGCGATACATCCAAACCGTTTTTTCCTGCTCGGCAATATAGTCACTCATCAACGAGGCCGTGCCTTCATCTTCTGCAGTACCTGCCAGGTTCAGGAGCTCCCGTTGCTTACCAATAATTTTGGCAAAGCTATCGAGAATATTTTCCATGGCCTGCTTACCATCCGAAACGTCTTTCTGCTCCGGAATTTCTGAGCGCTCAATATAAGAGCTGTATGCGTGAGCCGGACGATGGCCCAAGGTTAAAACGCGCTCTGCCACCTCATCAATCTTGAGCAGCAAATCGTCGTATAGCTCTTCAAATTTCACATGTAGCTCAAAAAAGTTATCGCCTTTAATATTCCAGTGATAACCCCGCACGTTCATGTAAAAAATTTGGTAATTAGATAGCAGATCGTTAAGAGAGTTGGCCAGTTTTGATGTTTTTTCGGTGTCCAGACCAATAAAATTCTTACCCATTACACGCCTCCTTTGTGGCTGTTAACTCGATACTGAAATCACTCTAGCTCAGCGCCGCTGCGTCCGGGAAGTTTAGTTATTCAATCCCTTCCATATAATAAAACCATCGAACACAAAAAACCTTTACGAATAGACTATACACCCGGGCCACAATCTGTACAGCCTTCCTCGGGAGCCGGTCCGATATTGAGATTCCGGTTCAGGTCTTTCAGGGCGGTTCTCACCCCTTCTTCAATAACCGGGTGATAAAATGGCATATCCAGCATCTCACTAACTGTTAATCGCCGCTGTGCCGACCAGGCCAACAAGTGGGCGATATGTTCGGCGGCCGGGCCAAACATCTCGGCCCCCATGAACAACCCGCTACCATGCTCACCATACACTCTCAGCAGACCACGGTTTTTGCCCAGTACCCGGCTGCGGCCCTGGTCTTCAAACGACACCTCGCCTACGGCAAAATAACCTTCGCACTGCTTATCCACCTCATCAATCGTCAGCCCCACACTCGCTATCTGGGGGTCGGTAAACACAACTGCAAGGGAAGCGCTTCTCTTACCCGCCATTACTTCCGGATAAGACGCGGCATTATTGCCAGCGATCCGACCTTCGTCTGCGGCCTCGTGCAAAAGGGGCACATCGTTGTTGGCATCACCGGCGATAAAGATATGACTCTGCCCACAGCGCAGAGTGTGCGGGTCAAACACGGGCATACTTTTTTCGTCCAGTTCAATATCCGCATTCTGTATATCCAGGCCATCGACATTGGGCCGGCGCCCCGTGGCCGCCAGCAAATACTCAAACACTTCGGTTTTTTCGCCGGCGTTACTGTCTATATAAGTAATGGCAACCCCGCCATCCACTCGTTCTACACGCTTCACATTCCCATCAGAGTCAAGCGGGAACTCTTCATTGAAGCGTTTAAGCGCATACTCACGAATATTCTCGTCGCGAATTGGCCCCACGGCGCCGCCCACTCCGAACATGCGAACCCGCACGCCCAAACGGCTGAGAGCTTGCCCAAGCTCCAAACCGATCACACCCGGCCCGAAAACCACAACCGATTCAGGAAGATCCTGCCACTCGAATATATCGTCATTCACAACCAACCGGTCTTTCGCCTCCTTCAAAAATCCGGGAATATTCGGTCGCGAACCAGTGGCAATAATAATTCGCCTGGCATGAATCTCAGTTTCACTTTCGACCACCAGACAATTTGGTCCGGTAAAACGAGCATGTCCCTTGATGCGATGCTCTTCCGGGAACTTCTCCACAGAGTGGATAACCGAGTTCACAAACCGATCACGTTCAGCGCGCACCCGCTCCATTACCCTCTTGCCATCCACGGATATGTCACCAGCAGAGACCCCAAACAACTCAGCCTGGGCCATTTGATAGGCGTTATCTGCGGCCGCAATCAGCAATTTACTCGGCATACAGCCCACGCGGGCGCAGGTGGTGCCGTACTGGTCGCCTTCAATGAGCACAACTTTGTCGGTGACTTTTCGCACCCGCTGGTAAGCCACCATCCCTGCTGTTCCTGCACCGATAATGGCAACGTCAACTTCGCGCTTTTCCATAAAACAGTCTCCAGACCGGTTTCCCGAAAACGGGAACCTGGGTGATAGGTGAAAACCAACGCCGGCTCTCTATAGTGAGCGGAGCAAACGCTCTGTCTGATCCCAGCCTAGACACGGGTCGGTAATAGAACAACCGTAGCGCAGATCTGCGCCGTCGTCCTGCCTACCCGCTTCAAGAAAGCTCTCAAGCATTAGTCCGCGAATGCCGGTATTGCCCGCACGTTTCTGGCGCATTACTTCACGGGCCACATCAATTTGTCGCTCAGCCTGCTTGCAGGCATTGTCGTGACTGCAGTCCACCATAATCGCGGCGCACAACTCTGCGCCAGCCAGGCTTTGTGCGGCGTATTGAACACTCGCTTCGTCGTAATTGGTGATACCTCGTCCCCCACGCAATACCAGGTGGGTGTCCGGGTTGCCCTGAGTACTGATCATAACTGGCGTACCATGGCTGGAGACGCCCAGGTGATGGTGCGGGTGAGCACCCGATTTCATAGCGTTAACAGCAGCACTGATTCCGCCGTCAGTGCCGTTTTTGAACCCGGCAGGCATGGGAAGGCCGCTGACCATCTCGCGGTGAATCTGCGATTCGGTGGTGCGAGCCCCTATGGCAGTCCAACTCACCAGATCACCAAGATACTCCATCGCAAAAGGACTCAAAGCTTCGGTCGCCAAAGGCAGGCCCATCTCAGCCAAATTCAACAGTAAACGGCGTGAGCGCAACAAACCTTCGTTAAGGTCTCCGCGCCCTGTTCGTTCGGGGTCGTACAGCAGTCCCTTCCAGCCCACAGAGGTTCTGGGCTTTTCCAGGTAGGCGCGCATCACAATAAGAAACCGATCACTCACCGCATCGGCCAATGCTTTAAGTTTCTCGCCGTATTCCATTGCGGCCACCTCGTCGTGAATGGAGCAAGGCCCAACCACAAGCAAGGTACGGTCGTCCGTACCGTGCAAAATGCCCCGGACGGCGTTTCGGTGCACATCTACCTGGCCGGCAAGCCTCTCATCAACAGGCAAACGAGTCCGTAGTTCAGCCGGTGTTGGCAGCGCGGTTTCCTGCCGGTGCATGACAGCGGAGCTAACCATCTGGGTTTCGCCGGCTGTTTTTAAAGGCATGTTCATATCAGTGTTCCCGTTTCCCTGCGTCAGAATCAAAAAAGCCCCGGCTGGGCTACCAGTCGGGGCTTTCTGAGTCCGACGGCAGCCTGGTTTTTCGCCGGGCTGCCATCCTCGTTGTTCGTTTGGTGAAGAAGCTATGGGCGGCCCTGGCACTGGCTAAAATAAAAGCCATAACCAAACCACCAGCCAAACACAACAGCGACTGCCGCTGTCGGCTTTGTGCCGAAAGCTTGCAGAACATTCAATTGACAGATCGCTTGTGTCGTCTTCATGCTTATTAATATATACCCCGGGTTTTCAACTTGGCAACCCGTAAACCGGTTTTTTAACAAGCAAACCGGATTTTTCGCACAATAAGGAAGCCAGAAATGACACTGAACCTACGGAATCACACCGTTTTGTTCTTGTTCTTGTTTGTGCTCGTAATGGCACTCACCTTCGGCTCTGTTTCTGTCCACGCGGAATCCCGGGCCTACCAGCTAGCCAACCGGCCAGGCGACGATGTAGCCAGCCAGATAAAGGAGCTGTATCAGGACGAGTCTGTTTCCATCACTGCCCGAGGGCAGCAACTGGTGGTTCGGGGCAACTCGCAACTGCTGGATGAAATAGGCACCCTGATCGAAACCCTGGATGTAGCCCAGGCCCAGCTTCGCATCACCGTAAGATCCACCGGGAATATCGGCGGTAAACGCTCCGGCGCAGGCGTTACCACCACGGGAAACAACGTTGGCGTAACCGTGGAACGCCAGGTAACAAGCACCGGCGGCTCCAAAGAGCGCAGCTTAATGGTGATGGATGGACAGTCTGCCCACATCACCTCAGGCCAGGTGCGCACTCTGCCCTTCGCCGTACGCGGTGGCAGAAACCCGGCTGCCATATTTGAGCAGATAGAAACTCACAGCGGGTTTGTTGTCAGCCCGCAGGTTATTTCAGACCGCGCTATAGAGCTGAATATCACGTCTTTCGAGGCAGACCCTGCCGAGCTTGACGGGTATGAGACTCAAGCACTGGTTACTATTCGCCGGGTCGAACCTGGCCAATGGGTGCCTCTGGGTAGCACATCAACCCAATCAACCAGCAAAAATTCGGGCATTGCCTACCGTGTTGAGAGCAGCCGATCAGATAACCGGCAATTTGAAGTGAAAGTAGAAGTTGTACACTAAGTTTTACGCTTTGGTGCGAAGAAGCACGCTTTTGGCTTCGTTTATTTTGGCAGCCAGATAGTCGCTCCCTCCCCTGTCGGGGTGCAACTTTTGCATCAGGCGACGATGGGCTATTACAACATCTTCTTTCGAGCAAACAGGCGTCACACCCAATATTTCGCAGGCCTCGCGTTCTGTCATGCCGTTACCTTGAGCAGGATCCGCTCCGGCCTGCCCGGTGTTCGGCCCTGAGTCACCGCCCGGTTCGCCACTGTCTTTGCCGGAAAACAGGCGCCTCAACGCCGGGAAAAGCCGGGCAAGCTCCGGTAGTTTGCGCAACAGAGGAATAAAGGCAGCTACAGCAGCAGTCAACACATGCACCCGGCCAGTTAAAACCATCACCAACAACAGAACACCGCCGACACCAAGCACAAGCTTCCAGGTTGCAGCTTTCTTCTTTTCCGCGGACAATCCACCCCACTGTTTCAGAATCACAAAGACAGCCGCCGCCAGTGCGATTCCCAGTATCCAATGCATGACTGATCCCTTACTGCTAAAAGTTCGTAAGTCTGGCACTCAACGTAACATCAATGCTAGCCATAAATGCCTACAACGCGGTGACAACTCCACCCTAAATCTTGTAGGATACTATGCTTTTTCGCGAAACCAATTATCCCCGCATCCAAATAGAGATTCCCAGGACCTGAACTATGCGCACTGCTTCCCGCTTCCTGATTGCACTTATTTTCCTTGGCGTGGTGCTTGGCGGCATCTTCGGCTATAAGTTCTACCAATTTGGCCAGATGGAAGAACAGCTGTCCAAGCCTCAGCCGCCTGTTGAAATCTCAGCCACCAAGGCCCGTACAGAAAGCTGGACGCCTTCTATTAAGGCGGTGGGCAGCATCAAGGCTATTAATGGCATTGAGGTGGCCAACGAGATTCCTGGCGTGATTGCGAGCATCAACTTTGAATCCGGCGATGCTGTTAAAAAGGGCGACGTCCTCATTCGTCTGAACACCGCAATTGACGAAGCGGCTGTGCGCACCCGCAAAGCAGAGGCCAATCTGGCGGAACAAGAGTTCAAGCGCATCTCCGACCTGCTGCCAAAACGCGCGGTGTCCCAGTCCCAATATGACGAATCCAAGGCGAATTACGATGCCGCCAAAGCCCGGGTAAATGAGGCAGAGGCTCAGTTGAGCAAAAAGGTCATCCGTGCCCCGTTTGACGGCACACTGGGCATCCGCATGGTGGATCAGGGCGAATATATCGCAACGGGCACATCCATTGTTGAAGTAAATATGCTCGATCCGATCTATGTGGACTACACTCTGTCGGAAAAAAACCTGATCAACGTTGACCGGGGTTACACCGTGATTGCCACCGTCGCCGCGGCGCCGGACCATCAGTTTGAGGGCAAGGTCAGCGCGATTAACACGTCTATCAATCCGGAGACCCGCACCGTGCGCGTGCGTGCCACCCTGGACAATTCGGACACCCTGCTGCGGCCTGGCATGTTTGCAACCATCCGCACCAGGCAGCCTGAAGACAAAGAGGTGGTTACCGTTCCTCGCACCGCTATTTCATATAATACCTACGGTGATTACGTCTTTATTGTGGAAGAAAACGACGAGGGCGATCTGGTCGTCAATCGCCGGTCTATAACGACAGGCGAAACAAGAGACCCTCGCATTGCCATCACCTCTGGCCTCGAAGCAGGTGAGCAAGTGGTTTCCAAAGGATTGCTGAGACTCCGTGCCGGCCAGAAGGTCGAGATTCAGGATAACGACAAGGACGATGAAGAGCAGCCGCAGGAGGCATCCGAGTAATGCGATTCACCGACATTTTCATCCACCGTCCGGTACTGTCGACGGTGGTTAGCCTTCTTATTCTGTTGCTCGGTGTCCGGGCTGCCATGGAAATGGAAATCCGGCAGTACCCTGAACTTGAGAGCACAACGGTTACTGTCACAACCGCCTACCCGGGCGCCAGTTCCGACTTGATCAAGGGCTTTATTACCACGCCCCTGCAGCAGGCAATTGCCGAAGCCAGTGGCATCGATTACCTGACCTCTACCAGCTCCCAGGGTACGTCGACCATCGCAGCCAAGATGAAGCTGAACTACGATGCCAACGACGCCCTGGCAGAGATTCAGGCAAAGGTGGCCAGCCAGCGCAACGTGTTGCCGGCAGAAGCCCAGGACCCGGTTATCACCTCCACAACAGGTGACTCCACAGCGCTGATGTACATCGCCTTTTACAGTGATGATCTCAAGGTACCGCAGATTACTGACTACCTTACGCGAGTGGTGCAGCCGAGAATTCAGGCTCTGGAGGGCGTGGGTAAAGCCAACATATACGGCAGCCCCTTTGCCTTGCGGGTCTGGCTTGACCCGGAACGCCTGGCGGCCGTGGATATGACACCCCAAGAGGTGGTTGCAAAGCTGCGTGCCAACAACTATCAGGCTGCCGTGGGCAACACCAAAGGCACATATACTGAAATCAGTATGACCAGCGACACAGACGTGTCTGATCCGGACGAGTTCCGGAATCTGGTGGTTAAAGAGGCCAACGGCACCCAGATTCGTCTGCAGGACATTGCCAATGTAGAGCTGGGATCGAAAACCTACGACAAGCTGGCACTTTACAAGGGCAAGCGAGCTACGTTCGTGGCGATTGATCTCGCACCTGGCGCCAATCCGCTGACGGTGGCGGGCCTGGTGAAAGACGACCTGCCAGATATCCGAAGCCAGTTGCCTGCAGGCATGAATGTGAGGCTGGCCTATGACTCGTCTGACTTCATTGAAGACTCTATTAATGAGGTTGTTCGCACCCTGCTGGAAGCCATGGTCATCGTACTCGTGGTGGTATTCCTTTGTTTGGGCTCTATCCGCGCATCTGTGGTGCCCTCGGTGGCCGTGCCACTCTCGCTGATTGGCGGCGCCTTTGTCATGCTGTTTTTCGGATTCTCCCTGAACCTGCTCACGCTACTGTCTATGGTTCTCGCCATCGGTCTGGTGGTGGACGACGCCATCATCATGGTGGAAAACATCCACAGGCACATTGCAGAGGGCGAATCGAGATTTGATGCGGCCATACACGGCGCACGGGAAATGGCAGTACCAATTATCGCCATGACCACAACACTGGTTGCGGTATATGCCCCCATCGGCTTTATGGGAGGGCTGGTCGGCTCGTTGTTTACCGAGTTTGCCTTCACTCTGGCGGGCACAGTGGTTGTCTCGGGCATCATTGCACTGACGCTCTCACCCATGCTGTCTGGCATGGTGCTCAAGCCCCACGGAAACCCCGGTAAGTTTGAAAGCCTGGTTGAGCGTACGTTCGACGGCATTGCCTCTGGCTACAAAACGATTCTTGGTTCGTTAATGCAGACCAAATCCGTGGTTGTGTTCTTCGCGCTGGTTATATTGGCCTCTATTTACTTCATGGCGATGATGAGCCAGAACGAATTAGCCCCCACCGAAGACCAGGGCATTCTTTTCTATCAAGGCCTTGGGCCCCAAACAGCCACAATGGACTACCTGACCGAGCACGGAAGCGAAGTTCAGGACCGTATAGCAACGGTGCCGGGTTACCAGGAAGACTTCATGATTATCGGCATCACCGCGCCCAATGCGGTGTTTGGCGGTTTCAAGATGGAGCCATGGAGCAAGCGCGACGTGAGCCAGTTTGAGGTACAACCCAAACTGGATGCCGAACTCAAGCACGTAACCGGCCTGCAAACCGCCGCCTTCGCGCAACCGGCCCTGCCCGGCTCCGGTGGTGGCCTGCCGTTCCAGTTCGTGATCACCACTGGCAACAGCTACGAGCAACTTAACCAGGTTGCGGATGAGTTGCTTGGCAAGGCCATGGGCAGTGGTAACTTCATGTTCCTGAAAAAATCCATCAACTTTGACCGCCCGGTTACACGCATCAAAGTAGATCGTGACCGGGTTGCCGATCTGGGGCTCTCCATGCAAGACGTGGGGCAATCGCTTTCCAGCATGCTTGGCGGCGGCTACATCAACCGCTTTAGCATGGAAGGCCGGTCTTACCAGGTTATCCCCCAGGTGGATCAGGCGTTCCGGCTGGACCAGCAGGCGCTGAATGATTACCACATTCGCACAGGCAAAGGGTCTCTGGTGCCGCTAGGCAGCGTTGTGAGCTTTGAGGACGGTGTAGAGCCATCAAACCGCACTCAGTTCAACCAGCAGAACTCCCTCACTCTGGAAGGGGTTATTATGCCAGGCGTGTCAGCGGGTGCTGCCATGGAATACATCGAGACAACAGCCGAAGAGGTGTTCCCGCAAGGCTTCACCCAGGACTATACCGGCCAGAGCCGACAGCTGGCTAACCAGGGTAACGCTCTGGTTGTGACCTTCTTCCTGTCATTGCTGGTTATTTATCTGGTGCTTGCAGCGCAGTTTGAAAGCTGGAGAGATCCGATCATCATTCTTGTGTCTGTACCCATGTCGGTGGCCGGTGCAATGGGCTTCATAGTGCTTGGCTTCGCCACCATGAATATCTACACGCAGGTAGGCCTGATTACATTGATCGGGGTTGTCTCCAAAAACGGCATACTGATTGTGGAATTTGCCAACCTGCTGCAGAAAGATAAAGGGCTGAACAAAGTAGAGGCCGTTATTGAAGCCGCAGCGATTCGTTTGCGGCCAATCATCATGACCTCGCTGGCGCTGATCTTCGCCATGGTGCCGCTGCTGATAGCCTCTGGCCCAGGTGCCGAGAGCCGCTTTGCCATTGGCCTGACAATCACAGCGGGGCTTGGCATTGGTACTTTGTTTACGATCTTCGTATTGCCCGCGTTCTACATATTGCTGGCTCGCGATCACAACGAACACACAGAGGATCAAAACCAGGGTACAAAGCCGGTGCCGACGAACTCTTAACGGCCAACCGGCAAACTGTAACCCCGGCTCTCCTTAAAGGGTGAGCCGGGTTTTTTTTGGCCTTCAGGCTGGCATACAGGTAGTCTGACACCACGGCCCGTTATTCAAATTGGAAAATCGCCACCATCATGTTGCTATCATGACTCTGGGAACCCTGTTCTGGCTATTTGTTGCAGCCTTCGCCGTATGGTATTGGTGGCGGGCGAAAGCCATTAAAGACTCTGTCCTTCAGGCTGCGCACCGTTACTGCAAAACCATGGACGTGATGCTGCTTGATGACGCAATCTATCTGCGCGGCCTCTGGTTCAAACGGGATGACCAGGGGCAAATCCGCGTTTGGCGGCGCTTTATGTTTGATTTTACCTCCACTGGTGAAGAGCGTTACAGCGGCCGGGTTATTATGCTGGGCCCGCGAATACTGCACATGGAGTTGGAACCGCACCGGTTCTCCTCTGACGTTTAAGATAGAATTCCGGCAGCGTCACCCCATCGCACCTCGGCAATCACCTATCCGCATAACATCCAAAAATATGTTTGTTTTCCTATACTGTTGGTGCCACTCCCAACCAACAGACCGGTAAAATGCACATCCAAAACGACCAGCGCTTTGCGATCAACCTCAACGTTCGGGGCATTCAGCCCTCCGCCACCCTGCGCATTAACGAGCTAAGCAACCAGCTCAAAGCCGAAGGCAAAGACATTATCAAACTCGGGCTTGGGCAATCGCCCTTCCCTGTGCCCGAGCGTGTGGTAGATGCGCTCAAAGAGCACGCCCACGAGAAGGACTACCTGCCGGTTAAGGGCCTTAAAAGCCTGCGTGAATCCATTTCTGGCTATATCAACCGCAGTGAGCGTATGCATAGCACCTGGGAAGACGTGTTGATTGGCCCTGGCTCCAAGGAGCTGCTGTTCATTCTGCAATTGGCCTACTACGGCGACCTGCTTATTCCCCGCCCAAGCTGGGTTTCCTACGCGCCCCAGGCTCGTATTATTGGCCGCTCAGTACACTGGCTGCCCACCCACGCCGACAACAACTGGCAGCTAACCGCAGAAGAACTGGACATAGTGTGCCGGGACGACGTGTCACGCCCGCGCATTCTGATTCTCAACTACCCGTCCAACCCCACTGGCTGCACCTACACGGACGACCAACTTCTGGCTATTGCCAACGTTGCGCGCAAGTACAAGCTGATCCTGCTTTCGGATGAGATCTACGGCGAAGTGCACTTTGAAGGTAAGCACAAATCCATCGCTCGTTATTATCCGGAAGGTACGATTATCAGCACCGGTTTGAGCAAGTGGGCCGGTGCCGGCGGCTGGCGCTTGGGCACGTTTATTTTCCCGAAAGAACTGCGCACCCTGCAGGACGCCATGGCGATCATCGCCAGCGAAACCTACACAGCCACCAGTGCACCCATACAGCATGCAGGCATCACAGCTTTTAACGGGGGCGAGGACATAGACGAATACCTCAAGCAGTCCCGCCGGGTGCTTAAAGTGATTGGTGAATACATGCATCGTCGCCTGGATGACATGGGGGCGGTTGTGCAGAAGCCGGAAGGTGCGTTTTATCTGTTCCCGGACTTCTCGAATTTCCGCGACCGGCTCATCAGAAAGGACATCAAAACCAGCCAGGCGTTTTGCCAGGCATTACTGGAGAACACCGGCGTTGCCATCCTGCCCGCCAGCGATTTCGGCTTTGTGCCGGATCTCCTGGCTGCACGCCTTGCATTCGTAGACTTCGACGGAGCAAAAGCTTTGCATTTGGCCGGCAGTGATTATGCCGATCAGGAATTGGCTGATGACTTTGTGGAGCAAGCAGGCCCTCGCCTGGTGAAAGCCATGGACAAGATGGAGGCCTGGCTGAACAGCCTCTGATCCGGCCCCATGGTAGACTGGCGCTTTCACTCTTTAGAGTCTTGAGCGGGGGCGTTATGTCTAAGTCTGTATCCTTGGGGAGTATCACCGATTTCGCTGAAAACCTGGCACTGGAGGCCGGCGAGTTGATTCGCCGGGAGCGTGACAACAACACCCTGCGCACTGACTACAAACAGCAGACCGAACTGGTCACCCACGCCGATATTATGGCCGATGAGTTCATAACCGACGCTATCCGCAAACGCTTCCCCGATCACCGCATCCTGTCAGAAGAATCCATGCCGGATCTTGGCCAGGCCGAAAACCTGGACACACCTCTGTGGATCATCGACCCCATCGATGGCACGGTAAATTATGCCTACGGCCATCCTCAGGTCGCCGTGTCCATTGCCTACGCCGAAAACGGCCGAGTGCAGGCAGGGGTGGTGCACGCGCCCTTTCCCGGCGAAACCTTCCGCGCCACTCTGGGCGAAGGTGCCACACTTAACAGCCAACCCATTAACCACAGTGGCGCAACGGTTCCCAGGGATTCCCTCTTTGCAACCGGCTTCCCCTACACCAAAGACGAACTTGCGCCACTGATCAGCCGCCTGGATGCGATGATTCACCAGTGTCGCGACCTGAGGCGCATCGGTTCTGCGGCCCTGGATATCTGCTGGGTTGCCTGCGGGCGGCTGGACATCTACTACGAGAATGTCAGCCCCTGGGATTTCGCCGCCGCCCGCCTGATCGCACTGGAAGCCGGCGCCACTGCAGGCCACTTCAGCAAGGTACCCGACGGCTACCCAGCCGATCTCTGGGGCCGCGACATACTGATTTCAGCACCCGCTATCTGGCAGCCTGTGCGCCAGATTCTCCGGTCTGCCTCCGGGTATGATTAACGCCATTCCCCTGTCGGTGTAAAAGTCATAGGTCTTTGACAAGATCTGATTCGCATCCTACGTTTAGGTGTAGCCGGTGATTGGCGAGTATCAAGCTCCTAAATCATTATCAGGACACCTATGCAGCAGAGTGCGACAGCGTTGATTGCCGAGTACTGGGCCATCGGGCTTTTTATCCTGGCCGTGGCGGGGCTGTGCGCGTTCATGATCGGCGTATCAGCGTTGCTCGGCGGTCGCAGCCAGGGGCGCAGCAAGGCGCTGCCTTTCGAAAGTGGCATTATCGGCACAGGCAGTGCACGCCAACGATTTTCCATTCAGTTCTATCTGGTCGCAATGCTCTTCGTGATATTTGATATCGAAGCCGTGTTTCTGTTTGCCTGGGCCGTTTCAGTACGCGAGGTGGGCTGGAGTGGCTTTTGGGGGGCCGCAGTATTTATCGCAATACTTCTCGCAGGGCTTGTTTATGACCAGCGATCTGGTGCGCTGAGCTGGGCCCCGCTGGGTAGCGACAGGCCGCACCGGGGAAGGTAAACACTCATTGGTTTTCATCTGGGAGGCTTGTTATGGCATATACACTTACCCGGGCCGAGGATGCGTTGGCCGCAGAAAACGCACGCTACCCACTCAACAAGGGCCAAAGCGTCGAAGATCCGATGAAACAACAAGTACACCGCAGCGTGTACACCGGCAAACTTGCAGACGTGCTCAATTCCACCGTCAATTGGGGCCGAAAAAACTCCCTGTGGCCCTATAACTTCGGGCTATCCTGCTGCTACGTGGAGATGACCACGGCGTTCACCTCCCCCCACGATATTGCCCGTTTCGGTGCCGAGGTCATCCGTGCATCTCCCCGCCAGGCAGACTTCATGGTTATTGCCGGCACCTGTTTCGTGAAGATGGCACCGGTTATCCAGCAGCTTTACGACCAGATGCTAGAGCCAAAATGGGTGATTTCCATGGGCTCCTGCGCCAACTCTGGTGGCATGTATGACATTTATTCGGTCGTGCAGGGTGTCGACAAATTCTTACCTGTCGATGTTTATGTGCCCGGCTGCCCGCCGCGCCCGGAGGCCTTTTTACAGGGCTTGCAGCTGCTTCAGGATTCTATTCAGGAGGAGCGTCGGCCGTTGTCCTGGGTGGTTGGCGATCAGGGCGTCTACCGTGCCGAAATGCCATCGCAACGAGAGAAGCACCGCGACCGACGCATTCAGGTAACGGAGTTGCGCACACCAGACAGCGTATAAGCCAAGCATTTACCGGCCTGCGGCTTCGTTAAGACCGTAAGCAGGTTTCAGTCTGGCATTTTTACCGCAGGTTGGAGCGAGGGGGGCCACTGCCAAGATGAGCACTGTTAAAACCGACACCGGCACCACAGCCGCTACCGATCACCGAACAAGCTCTCTTGTAGCGCCGCTGCGAGAAAAGTTTGGTGATAAGGTGTTGTGCGAGCAAACCACATTAACGGGCATGCCGGTGTTGTGGGTGAGTCGGGGTGCGCTGATTAATGTGCTGGCAGAGCTGCGCCAGTTACCCGAACCGTTCGAAATGCTGTTTGATTTATCGGCCATTGACGAGCGCCTGCGCAGCCACAGACACGGCTTACCAGACGCCGACTACACCGTGTTCTACCAGCTGCTGTCGGTGTCGGGAAATCGCGACATCATGCTCAAGGTGGCGCTCTCTGAACACGGTTTGTCGCTGCCCAGCGTGATTTCTGTCTATCCCAACGCCAACTGGTACGAGCGCGAAGTCTGGGACATGTTCGGCATTCACTTCGACGGGCACCCCAATCTGTACCGCATCCTGATGCCGCCCACCTGGCAGGGTCACCCGCTGCGCAAGGACCATCACGCCAGAGCCACAGAATTCGACCCCTATACCCTCACGGTAGAGGGTCAGGAAAAAGAGCAGCAGGCGCTGAAGTTCGAACCCGAAGACTGGGGCATGAAGCGGCAAAGTGATCATACCGAGTTCATGTTTCTCAATCTCGGCCCGAACCATCCCTCTGCCCACGGTGCCTTTCGTGTGGTGTTGCAACTCGATGGCGAAGAGATCGTCGATTGCGTGCCAGATATCGGCTACCACCATCGCGGCGCGGAAAAAATGGCTGAGCGCCAGTCCTGGCACAGTTTTATTCCCTACACCGACCGTATTGACTACGTGGGCGGCGTCATGAACAACCTGCCCTACGTGCTGGCGGTTGAGAAACTCGCTGGCATACAGGTGAACGATCGCATCAACACCATTCGAGTGATGATGTCAGAGCTGTTTCGCATTACCAGCCACCTGCTTTTTCTGGGCACCTACCTGCAAGACCTCGGCGCCATGTCGCCGGTGTTCTATACCTTTACCGACCGCCAGAAGGGCTATGACGTGATCGAAGCGATCACCGGCTTTCGCATGCATCCGGCGTGGTTTCGTATCGGCGGCGTGATGCAAGACCTGCCCAAAGGCTGGGATCGGCTCATGCAGGGCTTTGTCGACTGGATGCCTGCCCGACTCCGGGAATACGAAAAGGTAATGATGGAGAACTCTCTGGTGCGCGACCGCACCAAACACATTGCTGCCTTTGATGCCACCAATGCCCTGGCCTGGGGAGTTACTGGCCCCAACTTGCGCGCCACCGGCTGCGACTTTGATCTGCGCAAGCAGCGCCCCTATTCCGGCTATGAAAACTTTGATTTCGAAATCCCGCTGGCGCAAAACGGCGATGCGTTCGATCGCGGCCAGTTGCGTATCGAAGAGATGCGCCAGAGCGTGAAAATTCTCCAGCAGTGCATCAACAATATGCCCGCAGGCGATTACAAAGCAGATCACCCGCTAACCACACCGCCCCCCCGGGAGCGCATGCTGGAGCATATCGAAACCCTGATCACTCACTTTTTACAGGTGTCCTGGGGGCCGGTGCTGCCCGGTAATGAGTCGCTGCAGATGGTTGAAGCAACGAAAGGCATCAACGGTTATTACCTGACCAGTGACGGCGGCACCATGAGCTATCGCACGCGCATTCGCACGCCGAGCTTTCCGCACCTGCAACAGATTCCGGTGCTGATGCGCGGCGGTTTTGTGCCGGATTTGATCGCGCACCTGGGCAGTATCGATTTTGTTATGGCCGATGTGGATCGCTGATTATGTCGCAAATACCTGTCTCTCACAGCACACCCACAGATCTCATCGCAAGCGATGGTTTTCAGCTGCACGAGGACGATCGCCGGGCCATGCTGACCGAACGTGAGCATTACGAGCAGCCCCAGGCCGCCTGCATCGAAGCACTGAAGATTGTGCAAAAGCGCCACGGCTGGGTACCGGATGGCGCGATTGTCGCCATCGCCAACACCCTGGGGGTAGGTGCGGGTGCAGTCGAAGGTGTTGCTACCTTTTACAGCCTGATTTTTCGCCAGCCGGTCGGACGGCACGTAATCTTGCTGTGCGACAGCAGCTCCTGCTTTCTCACCGGTTATGAAGAATTGAGTGAGGCCTTGAGCCAGCGGCTCGGCATAGGGTTTGGCCAGACCACCGGCGACGGCCGCTTTACCCTGCTGCCTGTGTGCTGCCTGGGCGCCTGCGACCGGGGGCCGGCGATGATGATTGGCAACGACACCTTCGGCCCTATCGCAGCAGACGATTTGGGGGAACTTCTGGAGGCTTATCCATGAGTGCAATACCCAAAGATTCACGGCTACGCTATCACTGCCAGTTGCGCCAGAGTGAACAGGAGCGCCAAGCTGAAACGCATCCGCTAACCTGGCGGCTGCGCAAAGACGGCGAACGCATAGGGTTTGAGGAGTATTGTGCAAAAGACGGCTATCAAAGTGTCAGGGACACGCTCGGGCAAAAAACCGCCGCTGACGTAATCGATTCCATGAAGCAGGCCAATGTGCGCGGCCGAGGCGGTGGTGGCTTTTCTGCCGGGCTCAAATGGAGCCTGACTCAGGTGGGCGAACGCCTGCCCCGCGGCTATTTGATTTGCAACGCCGACGAAATGGAGCCGGGCACCTTCAAGGATCGCCTGCTGCTGGAGCAACAACCACACCTGCTGATAGAAGGCATGATCATCGCCGGTTACGCCAACCATTCCTGTTACGGCTATATTTTCCTGCGCGGCGAATACGTTGAGGCCGCACATTCCCTGGCACTGGCCATTGAAGAAGCCCGGCAGGCGGGATTTCTGGGGAGCGACATCGCCGGCAGTGGCTTTGATTTCGACATCGCCCTGCATACAGGTGCCGGGCGTTACATCTGCGGTGAAGAAACCGCGCTGATCAATTCCCTGGAAGGAAAACGCGCCAACCCCAGAGCCAAACCACCTTTCCCCGGTCAGTCTGGTGCCTGGGGCAAGCCCACGGTGGTTAATAACGTGGAGACCCTATGTAACGTGCCAGCCGTAATGCGCCACGGTGCCCAGTGGTATCAGGGGCTATCGGGCGAGATCAGCGGAGATGGCGGCACCAAGTTGTACGGCATCTCGGGTTTGGTCAATCGCCCCGGGCTCTGGGAACTGCCAATTGGCACCAGTGGCAGGGAAATCCTCGAAAGGGCCGGTGGCATGCGCCAGGGCCACGAACTCAAAGCCTGGCTGCCTGGTGGGGGCAGCACCGGCTTTCTGCTGCCAGAACATCTGGATTTGCCTCTGGACTTCGACACCATTGGCAAGCATGGCAGCCGCCTGGGCACCGGCCTGATAGCGGCGGTCAGCGATCGTCAGAGCATGGTTTCCCTGTTGCGGAATCTTGAGGAATTCTTTGCCCGGGAATCTTGCGGCTGGTGCACACCCTGCCGGGACGGCCTGCCCTGGACGGCAAAAATTCTTCAGGCCCTGGAGCGTGGTGAAGGCAAGTCGGAGTACATCGACATTCTTGAACAGCACACGCTCGGGCTGAACCCTCCCCGCACCTTTTGTGCCCACGCGCCAGGGGCCATGATGCCGCTGGAATCGGCGCTCAAACACTTTCGCCCGGAATTTGAGGCGGGGATTGCTCACACATCGCTTGAGGGGGTGAGCTAATGGCATCGATTCATGTGGATGGCAAAGTCTATGAAGTGAATGGAGCAGACAACCTGCTACATGCCTGCTTGTCTCTGGGGCTCGACATTCCCTACTTTTGCTGGCATCCGGCCATGGACAGCATCGGCGCCTGTCGCCAGTGCGCGGTCAAGCAGTACAAAGATAAGGACGACACTCAGGGCAAGCTGGTGATGTCGTGCATGACCCCGGCTACGGATAATAGCTGGATATCCATCGCCGACGAAGAAGCCAAAAAATTTCGCTCCGAAGTGGTGGAGTGGTTGATGACCTATCACCCTCACGACTGCCCGGTTTGCGAAGAAGGCGGCCACTGTCATCTACAAGACGTAACGGTAATGACCGGCCATAACCGACGCCGCTACGATTTCCGCAAGCGCACCCATCGCAACCAGTACCTGGGGCCTTTTGTCGCCCATGAGATGAATCGCTGCATCAATTGCTATCGCTGTGTGCGCTTCTATAACGACTACGCGGGTGGCACCGATCTGGGCGTATTCGGCTCAAACAACAACTTGTATTTCGGGCGCCATGAGGAAGGCGTGCTGGAAAGTCCGTTTGCCGGCAACCTGACCGAAGTTTGCCCCACCGGCGTCTTCACCGATCAAACCCACTCCGACCGCTACACCCGCAAATGGGACATGCAGTTTGCACCCAGCGTTTGCCACCAGTGCGCTATGGGGTGCAACACCAGCCCCGGGGAACGCTACGGCGAAATCCGGCGTATCGAGAATCGCTACAACGGCGAGCTCAATCGCTATTTCCTGTGTGATCGCGGACGTTTCGGTTACGGCTACGTGAATCGCACCGACCGGCCGCGCCAGCCTGAATGGAAGAGTGATTTAAAGAGTGAGCAAACCGATGAAGCGGTCATTCTGGACGTAGACCCAGCGCTTGATCGCGGTGCAGATCTACTGCGCAGCGCTAAACGACTGATTGGCATAGGCTCGCCCCGGGCCAGCCTCGAGAGCAATCATCAGCTGATCAAGCTGGTCGGTCGCGACAGTTTTTCCAACGGCATCGCTGCCCCGGAGCTTGCCTGCCTTGAGCGCATGGCGGAGCTGGAAGTTTCTTGTGGCCTGCCGATTCCTACCTTACGAGAGGTGGAAGCGCACGACGCGGTGCTGGTATTGGGCGAAGATACGATGCACAGCGCGGCTCGCCTGGCACTGGCGATACGCCAGGCTGTGCTGGCAAGGCGCGATGCGTTGGCCGAGGAACGTGGCATTCCGGTGTGGAACGCCGAAGCCGTCAAAACCCTGGCACAGGACAGCCGGCACCCATTGTACATTGCCTACCCCAGAGCCACAGAACTCGACGACATCAGTGCGGGTTCCTGGCAGCTGGCACCTGAAGATATCGCCCGACTGGGCTTTGCCATTGCCCATGCCATTGACGGGAACGCACCCGAGGTAACGGGGCTAGACGCCACTCTGGCAGCGGCGGCACAGACAGTGGCCGAGCAACTGATGGCAGCAGACAAGCCACTGGTAATCAGTGGCGGCTCCCTGGAATCCACCCAGGTACTCGATGCCGCAGGCAGTATTGCCCGGGCATTGTCCCGGCGCACCAAACGCGCCGGCCTTATGTTCATGCGTCGGGAGGCCAACAGCACCGGCCTTACCATGTTGGGTGGTCGCCCGCTGGAATGGGCACTGGATGAAATCACCGAGGGCCGCGCAGACGCACTCGTGGTGCTGGAAAACGATCTGTACACCCGGTTGCCAGCGGCTCGTGTGGGTGCGGCATTAGAGGCTGTGTCCACCCTGGTTGTGCTGGACCATCAACGCACCCGCACCTGGCAACAAGCCAACCTGGGCTTGTCTGCTGCCAGTTTTGCCGAAGCAGACGGCACAGTTGTTAGTCTGGAAGGCCGGGCGCAGCGATTCTTTCAGGTTTTCGACCCACGCTTCTTGCGCCCCGAATGGCGTATTCACGAAAGCTGGCGCTGGTTGCATGCTCTGCGTGCCAGCCTTGTTCGTCACGAAGGCAGCACTCTCTCTCTGGACGAAGCCACGGAAGCCTGTGTTCGGGATTATCCGGCATTGGGGGACATCATTGCGGCCGCGCCGGGTGCAGAGCATCGAATCGAAGGCGTGAAGTTGGCCAGGGCTCCGCACCGCTACAGCGGGCGAACCTCTCTGCGGGCCAATCTCTCGGTGAGCGAGCCGCGCGTGCCGCAAGACCCGGATACGCCCTTCAACTTTTCCATGGAAGGCTACAGTGGCTTCGATCAGCCCCGGAAGGAGATACCGTTCGCCTGGGCGCCGGGCTGGAACTCGCACCAGGCCTGGAACAAATTTACTGACGAAGTGGGCGGACACCTGAGGGATGGCGACCCAGGTGCGCGCCTGGTTGCCCCTCGCCCGGGCGCCTACGGCTATGCCAGCGATATTCCCAAGGCTTTTGAGCAGCGGCAGAACCACTGGCAGCTACTGGTGTTGCCGCGCCTGTTTGGCGGCGAAGAAACCTCCAACCGCGCCGCGCCCATTGAGGAACGTGCAGAGGCACCCAGCATTGGCCTGTCCCAGGACGATGCTGCGCAATTGGGCCTTGAGCAAAACGCTGTGCTGACACTGGTAACGGATACAGCACGGCTGACCCTGCAGCTGCGCTGTGATCAGTGCTTGCCAAGCGGCCTTGTAAGCGTGCCGGCGGGTTTATCCGGCGATTTCCGCAGCGGCGAATGGGCAAGGCTCGACGTTGCTGGCCCTGAGAAAAGGGAGACCCGCGAATGAGCTGGCTAACCACTGGTAACTGGCGCCCTGAATGGTTAACCCCGGCGGTGATGGATATTGCTGTGGCGATGTTTCAGGCGCTAGCCATTCTGCTGGTAGCGGTGCTTGTGGGGGCGATTCTCACGGTGGTGGAGCGTCGTTTGCTGGGCTGGTGGCAGGATCGACACGGGCCTAATCGCGTCGGCCCGTTCGGCGTTCTGCAACTGGTCGCCGACATGATCAAGATCTTCTTCAAGGAGGACTGGATACCGCCTTTCGCCGACCGGACAATCTTTGTACTGGCACCGGCAATCGCCATGGCGTCGTTGCTGCTGTCGTTCATGATTATCCCGATCACCCCGGGCTGGGGCGTGGCAGATTGGAATATCGGCCTGCTGTTCTTCCTCGCCATGGGTGGCATCAACGTTTATTCGGTGCTGCTGGGCGGCTGGGCCAGTGCCAACAAGTATGCGCTGATTGGTGCCATGCGCTCTTCGGCACAGACCATCTCCTATGAAGTATTTATGGGCCTGTCTCTCATGGGCGTTGTCGCCATGGCAGGCACGTTCAACCTGCGGGATATCGTGAATGCCCAACAAGGGATGTGGTACATCATCCCGCAGTTCCTGGGCTTCTGTAACTTTCTGATTGCCGGGTTTGCGGTGGTTCACCGCCACCCTTTCGACCAGCCCGAGGCGGAACAGGAACTGGCCGATGGCTACCACATCGAATACTCCGCCATGAAATTCGGCATGTTTTTCATCGGCGAATATGTGGGCATGCTGCTGATTTCGGCGTTGGTGGTCACACTGTTCTTCGGCGGCTGGCATGGGCCACTGCTGCCGCCCATTGTCTGGTTCGTCCTCAAAACCGGCTTTTTCCTGATGCTGTTCATTCTGGTGCGGGCTGCGTTACCACGGCCGCGTTACGACCGGGTGATGACATTTGGCTGGGTGGTTTGCCTGCCGCTGACACTGATCAACCTGCTGGTGACTGGCGCAGTAATACTGCTGGCTGCGCCGGGCTGAAAATATGCGAGCTGATCCGTAACAAGGAGCAACTGCTATGTACAAAGGGCTATTAAAAGGTACCTGGTCGCAATTGCGCACCCTGGGCATGGTGTTTATGCACGGCTTTCGCAAGCGCGAAACCCTCAACTACCCCGAAGAAGAGGTGTATTTGTCGCCACGCTACCGCGGACGCATTGTGCTAACCCGTGATCCAGACGGCGAGGAGCGCTGCGTGGCTTGCAACCTGTGCGCCGTGGCTTGTCCGGTGGATTGTATTTCTCTGCAAAAGGGCGAGCAGGAAGACGGCCGCTGGTACCCGGAGTTTTTTCGCATCAATTTCTCACGTTGTATTTTTTGCGGCATGTGTGAAGAGGCCTGCCCAACCTCGGCAATCCAGCTGACACCAGATTTCGAGATGGGCGAATACAACCGCCAGGAACTGGTATACGAAAAAGAAGACCTGCTGATCAATGGCCCGGGCAAAGATCACAACTACAATTTCTACAAAGTGGCGGGCATGGCGATCGCTGGCAAAGACAAGGGCAAGAGTGTCGCGGAAGAAGAGCCGATCAACGTCACCTCGCTACTTCCCTGACGCCGAAATATTGGCACTATTTGGCTGAAAAGACAGTGCGGGGGGAAGGAGAGACAGATGGAATATGCATTTTACCTGAGCGGCCTGGTGGCAGTATTGGCAACTCTGGGCGTTATCAGCAATACCAATCCGGTGCATGGTGTGTTGTACCTGGTAATGTCGCTGCTGGCGGTAGCCATGGTGTTCTTTGCCCTGGGTGCATCTTTCGCCGGCGCACTGGAAATCATCGTTTACGCGGGTGCAATCATGGTGCTGTTCGTGTTTGTGGTGATGATGCTCAACCTGGGCCAGGCAACGGTCGCTCAGGAGCGCCTTTGGCTGCAGCCACGCGCCTGGCTTGGGCCATCGCTGCTCGCGGGCATCCTGCTGCTGACATTAATCGACATGCTGTGGCGTGGTGATGCGGGCATGCTACTTCAGGGCGAAGGCGAGGCGCTGAGCGCCAAGAAGGCCGGCACAATTCTGTTTGGCCCCTGGTTACTGGTCGTGGAACTGAGCGCCTTGCTGCTGTTGGCAGCGCTGGTCACCGCCTCACATGTCGGACGTCAACGTTTGTCGGGGGCAGGTTCCGACCACTCAAAAACAGGCAAGGAGGCGTCATGAATGGCGTACCTATGGAACACGGCCTGGTGCTGGCGGCCATTTTGTTCGCGCTGGGACTGGCGGGGCTGATGTTCCGGCGCAACATGATCTTCATACTGATGAGTCTTGAAATCATGCTCAACGCAGCCGGGCTGGCCTTTATAGTGGCCGGTTCAGGCTGGCAACAGCCGGAAGGCCAGGTGATGTTTTTGCTGGTGATCACCCTGGCCGCGGCGGAGGCCAGCGTTGGCCTGGCGTTGCTGATTCAATTACACCGGCGCTTCAAGTCTCTGGATATCGATGCAGTCAGCAGGATGCGTGGATGATGGACATGATGACGTTACTGCCCTCAACGGCGCTATTACTGCCACTGACGTTTCTGCTGCCGCTGGCGGGAACACTGATCCTGGCGTTCTCTCGCGGCAAATGGGGTTATCGCACCAGTGCGTTAATCGGTGTGGGCAGTGTTGGGCTCGCGGCGCTGGTCACAGCATTACTGACACTGGATTTTATCAGTGAGCCGATCAACGCTGGCGAGCCGCAACTCGTTACCCTATGGACCTGGATATCGGTGGGAGAATTTCAGCCAACCATCGGGTTAGCACTGGACGGGCTATCGTTGACCATGCTCGGCATTATCACCGGCGTGGGGTTTCTTATTCATTTATTTGCCGCCTGGTACATGCGCGGCGATGACGGCGTCACGCGATTTTTCACCTACATGAACCTGTTTGTGTTCAGCATGTTGCTTCTGGTGCTGGGCGACAACCTGTTACTGCTATTTCTGGGGTGGGAAGGGGTTGGTATGTGTAGCTATCTGCTGATCGGTTATTACTACCAGAACAGCGCCAACGGCTGGGCCGGGTTCAAGGCTTTTATCATCACTCGCATTGGTGACGTGTTCCTGGCCATAGGTATGTTTTTGCTATTCGTCAAGCTCGACACCTTGAACATTGCCGAAATCCTTACTCTGGCGCCGCAGATGTGGCAAGCGGGAGATGCCACGGTGGAACTGGCGGCCTTGCTGCTACTGGGCGGCGCCGTGGGTAAATCTGCCCAATTACCGCTGCACACCTGGCTTGCCGACGCTATGGCCGGCCCCACGCCGGTATCGGCTTTAATTCACGCCGCAACCATGGTCACTGCAGGGGTGTATCTGATTGCGCGCATGCACGGGATATTTGAGCTGGCACCTGCGGCACTCTACCTCACGGGACTGGTCGGCGCTCTCACACTACTAATGGCGGGTTTTGCCGCCCTGGCACAGACCGACATCAAGCGGGTATTGGCCTACTCCACCATGAGCCAGATTGGTTATATGTTTCTGGCTCTGGGAGTGGGCGCGTTTGATGCCGCGATCTTCCACCTGATGGTTCATGCGTTCTTCAAGGCATTGCTGTTCCTCTCTGCCGGGGCGGTGATCATCAGTTGCCATCACGAGCAGGACATGAGCCGCCTGGGCGGCTTATGGCGCAAGCTGCCCCTGGCCTATCTGGGCTTTGTAGTTGGTGGCGCGGCACTGGTCGCTTTGCCGTTGGTTACCGCAGGCTTCTACAGCAAAGACGAGATTCTCTGGCAGGCCTTCGCAGCGGATCAGCAAGGGCTGTTGATTGCCGGTCTGGCCGGGGCGTTGCTTACCTCGCTGTACACCGTGCGCCTGGTCATTGGCGTCTTCCATGGCGAGATGAAGAGCGATAACGCCCGCAACGCCAGGGCCGGGCGAGGCTTGGCCCATGGCCTGCCTTTGGTGGTTCTGGCCGTGCTCTCCACTTTTCTGGGGGCCTGGATTGTGCCGCCCCTGGGCGGCGTGTTGCCAGTCAGCCCCGGCGAGGGTGTCGAGGCGGGGCACACCGTGCTTGAGCTGATCGCATCGGCCACGGCACTGATTGGTATCGGTCTGGGAGGCTGGCTGTTTATTTTCAGGCGTGATTGGCTGGCAGACGTCACCCACAGGGGCATAGGTGCAGGGTTATGGGTCTGGTGGAACCTTGCCTGGGGCTTCGACGTTGTTTTCGACTGGCTATTGGTGCGACCTTATCGCGGCCTGGTGCGCATCATGCGGGGCGATCTGTTTGATGCCTTCTTCCGTTTGGTTGCCCAGGCTGTGCACGCCCTGCACCTTGGACTGTCCCGAACCCAAACCGGCAAGCTGCGGGGCTATGCCGCTACCATGGTGGTCGGGGCCACACTGATTCTGCTCAGCCTGGCGCTGACACTCTGATAACAGGAGGCGTACCGATTATGATACTGGTGTGGTTAATCGTGATCCCTCTCATTGGCGGTCTCCTGTGCTGGCAGATAGAACGGTTTGGCGACAAGCTCACGCGCTGGGTGGCGCTGGTCACCATGTTGGTCGAGCTGCTGGTCTCGCTGTGGTTGTGGGCACAGCTCAATTTCCACTTGCCAGCGCTGGACGGCACAGAAACCCGGTGGGCGCTGGAATACCAGGCGACCTGGATAGACCGCTTCGGCATCAGTTTTCACCTGGCCATGGACGGGCTGTCGCTGGTGCTGATCGGGCTGACCAGTTTTCTCGGCGTGTTGGCGGTACTGTGCTCGTGGAATGAAATCGTCCATCGGATTGGTTTCTTTCACCTTAACCTGCTGTGGATTCTGGCCGGCGTTATTGGCGTGTTTCTGGCTATCGACCTGTTCCTGTTCTTCTTCTTTTGGGAACTGATGTTGGTGCCCATGTACTTCCTGATTGCCTTGTGGGGGCATAGCGATTCGAAGGGCCAGACACGTATAGGCGCGGCCACCAAGTTCTTTATCTATACCCAGGCCAGCGGGTTGCTGATGCTGGTCTCCATTCTTGGTTTGGTGTTTGCCCACCACGCCAGCACCGGTGAATACTCATTCAGCTACCAGGTGCTGCTGGACACAACGGTATCGCCCACGCTTTCCAGCTGGCTGATGCTGGGCTTCTTCATCGCCTTCGCGGTCAAACTCCCCGTTGTGCCGCTGCACGGCTGGCTGCCGGATGCCCACGCACAGGCGCCAACCGCTGGCAGTGTTGACCTGGCAGGGATACTTCTTAAAACCGCAGCTTACGGCATGATGCGCTTTGCCTTGCCACTGTTTCCAGAGGCATCACAAGCGTTCGCTCCCATCGCCATGGGGCTTGGGCTTTTGGGTATTTACTACGGCGCCGTACTCGCCTGCGGGCAACAGAACGTTAAGCGCTTCATTGCCTATACCAGTATTGCCCACATGGGCTTTGTGTTGATCGGTATTTATTCCGGCTCTGAACTGGCGTTGCAGGGTGTGGTGATACTGATGCTGGCCCACGCTTTTTCCGCCGCCGGGCTGTTTATCCTCAGTGGCCAATTGTACGAACGCCTGGGCACCCGTGAGCTGGGCAAAATGGGCGGATTGTGGGGACGCCTGGGCAGCTTGCCGGGGTTCTGGCTGTTCTTTATCGCTGCTTCGCTGGGCATACCCGTTACCGCCAATTTCGTGGGCGAATTCATGGTGCTGTTCGGCACCTTTGCCACGGCGCCCTGGGTGGTGGTGCTCGCCAGCTTCGGGCTGGTGTTAGCAGCAGTCTATTCGCTGATCCTGATGCAGCGTGTGCACTATGGCCCGCCGCGGGAAGAAACACCCTTGAGGGGGCTGGATACCCGCGAGTTCGCCATGATGTTAAGTATAGTGGCGCTGCTACTGTGGCTGGGTTTATACCCTCAGCCGCTGATTGATACTACCGAATTTGCCATGAGCGAAGTACAGCGGCTGTTCGAGCCTCCCGCTCTTACGCTGACACCGGAGGCCCCCTGATGCCTTTTGCCGAGATGCTCGCCTACCTGCCATTGATTTTGGTGGCCGCCACGGCCATTGCGGTGATGCTTGGCATTGCCTGGCGCCGCGAACACGCGGTAACGGTTGCCGCCACTGTTTTGGGGCTGGTGCTGGCCCTGATTGCCCAGGCGTTTACCTGGCAGGTCATTCCTGTACACACGCCACTGCTGGATTTTGATGGCCTCGCACTACTTGCCGGGTTGATGATCCTCGGCTCAACACTGGCTTGCGCGATCCTTTCGCACGCTTACCTCGAGTCTTTTCACGGCGCCCGCGAGGAGTTCTATGTGTTGTTGCTGTGTGCGGCTGCCGGGGGACTGGTATTGGCGGCAAGCCAGCATCTGGCCAGCCTGTTCATCGGCCTGGAGCTATTATCCATGCCGCTTTACGGCATGCTGGCCTATGCGTTTCATGAGGATCGGTCTCTTGAGGCTGGCATCAAATACCTGATCCTCTCCGCCGCCGCCAGTGCTTTTTTACTGTTTGGTATGGCCTTGCTCTATAGCCAAACCGGTGAATTACGGATCGGTGTCTTGATGGCCAATCTGGATCAGAGCGCCGATGTCTGGGGGCTGGCTGGCATTGCGATGATGGTGGTAGGGCTGGCATTTAAACTCTCGGTAGTACCTTTTCACCTATGGACGCCAGACGTTTATGAGGGTGGTCCGGGGCCAGCAACAGCCTTCCTTGCCACGGCCAGCAAGGTGGCGGTGTTTGCGCTACTCATGCGGCTGATGTTGTCGGTGCCGGCCTTGCAAGGTGACTGGCTGCGCTCGGTGCTTACCTGGCTGGCGATGGCCAGCATGCTGGTGGGCAACATATTGGCACTGACCCAATCCAACCTTAAGCGCATCCTCGGCTATTCATCGATTGCTCACTTCGGTTACTTACTGATTGTACTGGTTGTCGCCGACGGCTTGGCAGCAGAAACCGGCGGTGTGTATCTGATCACCTATGTGCTGGCTACCCTGGCCGCGTTTGGCGTGGTCATCCTGATATCCAGCACCGCTGGCGGCGAAGACGCAGCAGCGCTGCATTACTATCGTGGTTTGTTCTGGCGGCGGCCCTACCTGACGGCTGTGCTTACCCTGGCCATGCTGTCGCTGGCAGGCATTCCGGCGACGGTCGGCTTTATCGGTAAATTTTATCTCATTGCCCTGGGTGTTGAAGCCGAACGCTGGTGGCTGGTATCGGGCATTCTCCTGGGCAGCGCTATCGGGCTGTATTACTACTTGCGAGTTACGATCACACTGTTTCTCGCTCAGCCGGGGATGCGTCGTCGCGATGCTTCCAATGACTGGGGCATGCGGGCTGGTGGCCTGGTGGTGCTTGGCATATCGGGATTGGTGATACTGCTGGGACTTTACCCGGCGCCAATGATAGAGCTTGCACAAGCCCTTGGTGTGATAGCTGTTCGCTGAACTGTGATCAGCCCCAGATAATTTCGGAAAGCAGCGCCCAGCTCTCGTCAAAATCGGTTGCAGGCAATCGGTGAAAAGAGGAGCGGATAAATCGCTGAATCCGGCCTTCCATGTATACCAGGACAAAATCGGCACCCCGGGTTGCACTGGTGCGGGGCCGCAATCCCTGACGGATTTCTCCTTCCTTCAGAATTTGCCGTACCTGGGTCTCCAGGCGCTCAAAGAACTGGGAGGCGCGCTTGCGTAACGCGTCATTCTCTCCCATCAATGCGTCCGCCGTGAGGACGCAACACAAGCCCGGGTTGCGCTCGGCGAACACCAGAACCAGGTGCATTAGCTGCTGCAAGCGAACGCGCGCGTCTTCCTGCTCTTGCAGGATAACCTGGCAACGCGAGAACACAGCCTCTTCTGCAAATTCCAGAAGCGCCTCAAACATCTTCCGCTTGCTGGGGAAGTGGCGGTAGAGCGCCGCCTCTGTCACACCCACAGACCTGGCTAAAACGGAGGTGGTGATTCGGGCTCCCGGATCAGTTTCCAGGAGTTGTACAAGAGCGTGGAGAATGGCCTCTCTACGGCTGGGTTTCTGGTCAGTCATAGCAATACTGCAACGCTCTTTATCAGAAGAAGGTGCCATCAAGTGGCGACGACGCACTCCCGTATAGCTTCTTGGGCATCCGGCCTGCGAGGTACGATTCGCGGCCAGCTTCAATGGCCAGGCGCATGGCATTAGCCATTCGGATCGGGTCTTTCGCGTGGGCGATAGCACTGTTCATCAGCACGCCATCACAGCCCATTTCCATGGCGATAGTGGCATCGGATGCCGTGCCCACACCGGCATCGACCAGTACAGGCACGTTGGCGTTTTCAATAATCTGCCTAATGTTGTAGCGGTTTTGAATGCCCAGGCCAGAGCCAATCGGAGCGCCCAGCGGCATGATGGCGATGCATCCCATTTCCTCAAGGCGCATGGCCAGCAAAGGGTCGTCAGAGCAGTACACCATAACCTTGAAGCCATCTCTCACTAACTCTTCTGCGGCTGTGAGCGTTTCAAGCATGTTTGGATAAAGGGTTCTGTCTTCGCCCAGCACTTCCAGCTTAACCAGATCGCGACCGTCGAGCAGCTCCCGGGCAAGCTTGCAGGTGCGAACAGCGTCTTTAGCGGTAAAACAGCCGGCCGTGTTGGGCAGGATGGTATAGCTATCCGGGGAAATCACGTCCAACAGGTTGGGCTCATCGGGATTTTGTCCCAGATTGGTACGGCGAACCGCCACTGTCACAATTTCGGCACCGCTCATTTCAACCGCGTGGCCGGTTTCCATCAGATCGTGGTACTTGCCCGTGCCCACGAGCAAACGCGACTGATAAGTGCGGCCCGCAATTTCAAGAGGTTTGTCTTCGGGTAACTGGATCTCGGGTTTCTCGGTCATGATACTTCCGGTTGATAGAACGTGATAATGAATGCGTTTGCAATAATGAGCAGGCTTGGTGTAAAGCGCTACCGGCCAGACTTTTGCTGATCAGACCGTCTTCAGCCACCGCCAATGGCGTGCACCACCTCAACCCGGTCGCCGTCACTGAGGGCGAACTCCGGGTGCTGGCTGCGAGGCACTATGTCTTCGTTAATTTCTACCGCCAGCCGCTTGCCTGTGAGGGCCATTTTTTCCACCAGGGCCGCAACCGTGGCCCCGGCGGGAAGCTCCATGACTTCACCATTTACCTGAACCTGCATAGCATTTTAACCTCTGTTTTTATGCGGTGGCCGGCGCGCGCCAGCCGCCAACAATAGTGTCCAGCCAATCATAAAGCATAAGCCGCCCACGGGCGTAATTGGGCCCACCCAGCTTATATCGGTAAGTACCAGTGTATACAGGCTGCCACTGAATAACCCAATGCCTATAACAAAAAAACCGGCAGACAATCCCAGCAAACGTTTTGAAAGACCATAGCCAGACAGCAGCGTAATCAGCACCAGCGCAATGGCATGATACATCTGGTAGGTCACCGCCGTCTGAAACACCTCCAGGCTGCGATCGCTCACCAGGCTGCGCAGGCCGTGGGCACCAAACGCCCCTGCCATTACGGCGGTCAGGGCAAAAAAGGCGCCGACCATAATGGGTAAGCGCATCACACCGGCAGCAGACATATCTTCACATTCAACAGCCACAGCGGATTTTCTCTGCGGTGTCCAGGTTCATCATGGTGAGCGCACCTCCCCAAACACAGCCGGTATCCAGACCAACGAATCGCTCAATACCTGTTCTGCCTTCAAGTGCCGCCCAATGTCCGAATATCACTCGCAGGTTATCAGTACGGGAGAACTCGAACCAAGGAGCAAATCCCTCAGGTGCCGTACCCGCGGATTCCTTGGCGGTGAGCTCAAGCCTGCCGTCATTAGCGATAAAGCGCATCCGCGTGAAATAGTTGGTGATGGCCCGCCAGCGATCCATACCGGTGAAGCGGTCATTCCAACCTTCTGGTTTATTGCCGTACATCAGGGAAAAATATTCACCAGCCTGATCTCCGCGAATCACCTCTTCCACTTCCCGGGCATAGGCCAGCGCCTGTTCAATACTCCAGATATGTGGCACCCCCGCGTGGGCCATCATCAGATTACGCTCGGAGTCGTGCACGCACAGGTGCTGTTGCCGTAGCCAGTTCACCAGCTTGTGGCAATCGGGGGCATTCAGTATGTCTTCGAGGGTATCCTTACGCTTCAGCCCGTGACCACCCAGAGCCACAGCCAGAAAATGCAGATCATGGTTACCCAGAACCACCACAGCCGCCTCGCCCAGGCTTTCAATGTAGCGCAGGGTTTTCAGGGATGCCGGCCCCCGATTAATCAGATCACCGGCCACCCATAACCTGTCCCGTGACGGGGAAAAATCCACCTTGGCCAGAACGGCTTTCAAAGGATCGTAACAGCCCTGAATATCGCCTATGGCGTAATCAGTCATTGTTGTCCTCGCTAATACCTTCGCTATCCTTCTCGACGCCTTTTTCAGCGGCAAGCATATCCGCAATACTGACATAATCTGCCAGGCTGAGGTTTTCGGGCCGCAGGCCATCGTTGATGCCCAACGCCTGAAGCTGCTCAACCGTCACCAGATTGCCCAGTGCTTTGCGTAGAGTTTTCCGGCGAGCGTTGAACGCCGTTCTCACCACGTCTTGCAGCGTAGTGAAATCCTTCGCCGGGTGTGGCAGTTCCGCATGGGGCACCAACCGCACAATAGCAGAATCCACTTTCGGAGCCGGCCGGAAAGCACCCGGGCCCACCTCAAACAACGGCTGAACCTTGCAGAAGTACTGGGTCATAATACCCAGCCGACCATAGTTGTTGTCACCAGAGACTGCAGCCATCCGCTGCACCACTTCCTTTTGCAGCATAAAGTGCATGTCTTGCACCACGCCAGCTTGCGACAACAAGTGAAATATCAACGGCGTAGAAATATTATAAGGCAGGTTGCCGATAATACGCAGCGGCTTTTCACCGGCGATCTGACTGAAATCAAACGTCAGCGCATCGGCTTCATGAATACGGAATTCCGGATAATTGAAGAACTTGGTGCGCAATACGGGAATCAGATCGCGATCCAGCTCCACCACCTGAAGCCTGGCATTAACGGACAGTATTTCCTCCGTAATGGCACCAAGGCCGGGGCCGATTTCTACAATGGTGTCGTCCGGCCTGGGGTGAATGGCGCGAATTATGCGCTCGATCACACCCGGGTCGTGGAGGAAGTTCTGCCCGAAACGTTTCCTGGCCTGGTGGCCGGCTTTTTTACTCACTCAGGTTTCTCTCAATTGAGGGTTTTGCGATTAGCAGACTTGAGGGACCGAGCCATTTGCTCTGCCACTCGAATGGCAGTGTGCAGGCTGCCCGCATTGGCCTTGCCGGTACCTGCAAGATCAAGAGCCGTGCCATGATCCACCGAGGTGCGCACAATGGGCAAACCAAGAGTGATGTTTACCGCGCGACCAAAACCCTGAAACTTGAGAACCGGCAGCCCCTGGTCGTGATACATGGCAAGTGCAGCATCCGCATCGTCGAGCCAGTGTGGCGTAAACAGGGTATCGGCGGGTAGTGGTCCGGTTAACTGCAAACCATTGGCTCGGAGCTTCTCAAGGGTTGGCTCAATCACTTCCATTTCTTCCCGGCCCAGGTGGCCGCTCTCACCTGCATGGGGGTTCAGTCCAGCCACCAGAATTCTTGGCTGCCTAATGCCGAAAAACGTCTTCAGGTCAGCATTGAGAATCGTGGCGACCTGGGTCAGGCGCTCTGGTGTAATTGCGGCGGGCACCTCCTTGAGGGGTAAGTGAGTCGTTACCAATGCGACTCGCAATGTTTCTGTGGCCAGCATCATCACCACCCGCTCCACACCGCAAAGCTGCTGCAGAAATTCGGTATGTCCGCTGAATTCAATGCCCGCTTCGTTGATCACGCCCTTATGAACCGGCGCCGTAACCATGCCACCAAAGTCCCCTGCCAAGCAGCCCTGGGCGGCCCGGGTTAGAGTTTCCAACACATAAGCACTATTGGCCGTATCCAGCTTGCCTGGACTGAACGACGCACAGCCTTCAACGTGCAGCACCGATAGCTTTCCGGCAGCCGTATGGGGCTCAGTACCTGGTAGCCAGGGGTACAGCGTAACGTCAAGGCCAAGCTGCTTGGCTCTTTCGTTCAACATTGGCTGGCTGGCGATAATAACCAGACCGGCATCACGCTGTTTCGCGGCCAACTGCAAGCACAGCTCAGGGCCTATGCCTGCTGGCTCACCGGCGGTCAGAGCCAGAACAGTGTTATCACTCATTATGCTTCAGTGTCCTGCCCGTTGCCGGACTCGTCGTCTGCATGTTCGTCTGCGTAGTCACCCTTGAACTCCACAAAGGCTTCATCACGGATTTCCCGGAGCCAGTTCTGTAGTTCAGTCTCGAATTTACGTTGGTAAATGGCCTGGCGCGCCTCGGCTTTCTTTACGTCACCACTGACATCCTTCTGCCTGCGCTCTTCAACCTGCAGGATATGCCAGCCAAACTGGGAACGGAATGGCCCTTTAATCTCGCCCACAGCAGCCTCGTTCATGGCCTGCTCAAAGCCGGGGACCATTTGGCCGGGGCTTACCCAGCCAAGATTACCGCCATCAGAACCGGATACCGGGTCGTCGGAAAATTCACGGGCAATCACGGCAAAATCGGCGCCGTCCTGAATCTGCTGGTAAAGGTCTCGGATACTCGCTTCGGCCTCGGCATCTGTCATGGCTTCAGAGGGGCGTATCAGAATATGGCGTACCCTGTTCTGCTGGATGACCTGCTTCTGGGAACCTCCACGCTTTTCCATCACCATCACCAAATGGAACCCGCTGTTGTTCTCCAATACTTTCGACGGTTTGCCAACTTCCAGCGCTGGCACAACCGGCGCAACCAGTGAGGGCAATTGGCGCTCACTGCGCCAACCCATGTCGCCGCCCTCAAGGGCATTGCTGGCATCGGATTCAGCAACGGCCACTTCCCGGAAGTCGCGACCATTCAAAATACTTTCGCGGAGTGCTTCTGCTTTTTCACGGGTCGCATCCACCGACGCCTCATCGTTCGGGTTATCCAGTTCAATGAAAATATAGGCCAGTCGGTATTCCGCATCGTTGCCGCCGTCGGTCCCGAGCGCCTGCAGGTAGTTTTCCACTTCCCGGTCCGTTACCCGAACGCGGTTACCTACCTGGCGCTGCTGCACCCGACCGGTGATCATTTCCTGGCGAATTTGCTCCCTGGCTTGGCGGTAGCTTACGCCCTCAGTAGCCAGCTGATCTTCAAACTCAGACAAGCTCATACCATTACGATCGGCAATATTAGCCAGAGTTTCGTTCAGCTCGTTGTCGCTGATGCGCATACCCATTTTGTCGGCCATCTGTAGCTGAACAGATTCGGTAATCAACTGCTCCAGAACCCGCTCCTCAAGAAGGCGACGCGGTGGCAGGCCGGTGCCCTGGGCTTTGAGACGCCCGGTGATGGTGTTAATTCTTGCGTCCAACTCGGTCTGCAGAACCACGTCGTTGTCCACAATGGCCACCACCTGATCGAGTAGCTTGCGCTCTGCCTGGGCTGAAAAGGAAAGCGCCACTGCCAACAGCATCAGCAGTGTTTGTAAACCTTGGCGAATCGTCGCCTTCATAATCACCTCTGTCATGAAAATATTAGCCTGCGTTCAGGGTACCGGAATGGCACGGTTGCCGTCAGGGGTTTCGATCAGGGGCTCCAAAGCGGCGCCGCTCGCGCTCATCAAACCCGTAAATCGCCTCTGACATCGACGTTGAAGAACCGCCGCTACCACCCAGTCCCTTGAGCTGTACCTGGAATAGCAGACGGCTGTCTAACTCCCGGTCGTCGGTCAGGTAATTCTGGTGAACCACCTGAACGCTCCAGCAGCAGTTGTTGTATTCAATACCGGCAAGGGAGCCTACGGTGCGATCCAGATCCGAGTCGTACACCCAGCGGCCGATCAGACTAACATGGTCTGTTGCCGGGATAACCGCCGCAATATCCGACTGTTCCAGCTCGTCTTTGCTGTAAGTATGACCAACGCTTGCAAGATACCGGTAATCCTCGGTGTGGAAAACCAACTGGCTGCGGCCCTCTTGAGTATCACCGGTATCCGGATCCCACAGCCCGGAAGACCGGATTTGCAAATTCTTCAGGGGGTTGAGCACCACTTCCGCTGCCAACGGTGAGCGGCTGCGAGTACCGCCGCCGGCGCCAAACAGCGTCACCTCGCGATCCTCGAAATACTGAACCTGACCAATACTGAAGCGGGCACGCTCGGCACCGGTTACCAGATCATTGAACCGGCTGGTCAGGGCCACGGTTAATTGGTTCGCATCACCCACCCGGTCGCCACCCACAAAGCGATCCGGCCGGAACAACTGCTCGAACCGAAAGGTCTGCAGGGCTGTATCAAACGCAGGAATGTCATTCTGATCTGCGTCAGCATCGGCCCAGGCGTAATAAAGCCGGGGCTCGAGAGTCTGATTGTAAGGCACATCGAACAGGCTCGACTGGCGATCGAAATACAAGCCGTTGTCCCACTCTACCACAGGAACAGTGCGGTCGAACCGGCCATCTCCGGCACTGTAATCGTCCAGTTCATAACGGGTGTAATCAAGGCTTATCGAGGGTCGGCTAAAGCCCCACAGAGCGCGCATTGGCAGAGCCAGTTCAGGGCGCGCGCGAAAGCGCTGGCCGTTGGCTTTATCCAGCCCGGTTAACGAGTTATTGTCCCGATAAAACCAGGTATACTGGCCCTCGACGTTCGCTTCAAGCCAGCCAGCCTCGGCGGTTCCCGCATAAATAGCCTCCGGCAACTGCGCGTAGGGTTTATTGACCTGTGCAATACGTTCGCTGACCGTTTGGTAGTCATTCACATACAGGTCGAAATACTGGTTTGTATCCTGATACCTCACGCCGCCTTTACGTTGCAGGTGCGTGGCCTGATTAATTTCGAGGCTGCGGTTCAGATCACTGATGTAGTCTTCATCGCTGACCACGGAAAAATCGCCGTAACCCGTCCAGCCTGCCCCCAGGGCAGCACGGGTAGTTGCATCCAGCGCCCACCGCTTGCCGGACTCATCAGGATTCTCGTCGGAATAGGCTGAATCATTGTCGATATAGCCCACTTGCAGCGTGGTTTCCCCCCAGGGACTGAGGTACCGGCCTTCCACTTCATTAAACAAGCCACGACCGTGAATATATTGCGGCGTAATCGTGGCATCGTAATGGGGAGCCAGGTTCAGGTAATAAGGCACTGCGAAAAAGGCACCACTGCCGGCGCTGGACGATCCGAACTGTGGGTAAAGAAAGCCTGTTTTGCGGCGATCGTCAATGGGAAAGCTGGCATAAGGCCAATAAAACACCGGAACATCGAGAACTTCGAGGCGAACATGCTTCGCGGTTCCGAAACCCTCCGCCTGATCCAGCTCAATGTCAGACGCCACAATCGCCCAGTCATTCTGCTGCGGGCCACAGGTGGTAAGCATGCCGTCGCGGATATTTACAGTGCCCGACGCCACTCGCGAAAGGCTGCTGGCACTGCCCCGCATTTCAGGGCCATGCAGCAGAAAGGTCGCTGTATTGATATCAAGATGCCCGGAATCAACACTGTAGTCCGCCCGCTCCCCGGTTAATAAAAAACCGTCACCCCGGCTTACCAGGGGCCCTTGAATAGCCACCTGGCCATTGCGCTGATTGTAGCGTGCTTCAGAGCCGGTCACCCGAAAACCACCCTGGCGTAGCCGGACATCGCCTTCAAGATACAGCTCGTGATCTATTTCATAGCGGGCATTCAAACCACTGACCTGAAGGGGAACAGCCTCGCCTGCACCGTTAGTGTCCTCACCAAAAATATCTGTGCCACCATTCCCGCCGGCAGAGGGCAAATACCCACCTGCGCAGAATGCCGGCAGCGAACTCCTGGCCGACTCCGGAAGCTGGCTTTTGGGTCGCCAATCCAGCTCGGCTGCAGATGGCGCCTCTTCGGCAACAGAAGTACCCGCTACTGAGATCAGGGCAAACCCGACAAGCAGGTTCGCAAACTGGCGATGCGCTGTGCCTTTTTGCGCCTGCAGGTAGCGGTCGGACATTGGCACGGTAGCAAGGTTCCTGTTCCGGATGAATAAAGGATTGTGGATAGCGCCACGCGGCACAAACACACATAATAGCGGCCTAGTTTACACAGGCCCCCGAAGCTTGTTAACGAAAATGGAGCCCTATCAGCCAAACTCCACTGCAAAACAGCTTTGCCCTCTTTATACTCCTGTACTAACTTTCGCTCTAAGCTCACTCACCACACTTAAGGATAAGCCTCCGAGCTATGGATCACCGCCTGCAAATGCTGACCACCTGGGTCAGACAGTTTCCCGGCTTTAAATATGCCGAAGCCTACCCCGTGTCTGGCGATGCCAGTTTTCGGCGCTACTTTCGTGTGTTCAGGCAAGCCGGCGATGACAGCAATGCCCAGCCGTTCATTGTTATGGACTCGCCTACAGAGCAGGAGGACTGCGGGCCGTTTGTCACGATTGGCAGACACTGGCATAAAGCAGGGATAAAGGTCCCGAAGGTTTATGAAGCCGACCCTGTGCGAGGTTTTTTACTACTGGAAGACTTCGGCGATCAGCTAATGCTCAACCAACTGAGCCCTGATACCGCCAATACACTTTACCAACGCGCACTGAACGAACTTGTGCTTATCCAGCAACTACCCACATCTCCGGACGGCCCTTTGCCCGCCTACGACACCGCGCTGCTCAACCGCGAAATGGCGCTGTTTCGGGACTGGTTGCTGGAAGGCTATCTGGGGTTGGAGCTGGATAATATTGAAAAATCCATGCTGGACACCACCTTCGCATTACTTCGTGAGAGCGCCCTGGCCCAACCCCGCGTAACTGTGCACAGGGATTACCACTCC
Organism: Marinobacter sp.; assembly: GCF_052091845.1. Classification (GTDB taxonomy): domain Bacteria; phylum Pseudomonadota; class Gammaproteobacteria; order Pseudomonadales; family Oleiphilaceae; genus Marinobacter. The sequence goes on from NZ_JBQDCO010000002.1 coordinate 150,725, forward strand.
CGAAACCTGCTGGTACTGGAGCAAAGCAGCCGCCCCGGCGTTATCGATTTTCAGGACGCTGTCACAGGGCCTGTGACCTACGATGCTGTGTCACTGCTGAAAGACTGTTACATTCAATGGCCTGAGGAGCAGATTTGCGAGTGGTTAGAGGTGTTCCGGGGGCAAACCCTGGAGGCTGGTCTGCACCGGGCTGACCGGGACACGTTTCGGCAGTGGTTTGAGCTGATGGGTATGCAGCGCCACCTCAAAGCCGCCGGAATTTTTGCAAGGTTAGCCATGCGGGACAACAAGCCACGCTACCTGCAGGACATTCCCCGTACAGTGGGATATTTGCTGACCGCCAGCAAACGGCAGCCAGCCTTGCGGCATTTCCATAACTGGCTAACGGCAGTTGCCGTGCCCCGTATTGAAGAATTAATCGGTCCGGTTCCGGGCCAGGAGCAACAGGCACAGTGAGAGCAATGATTCTTGCCGCAGGGCGAGGTGAGCGTATGCGACCACTTACTCTTACCACCCCCAAACCGTTACTCAGTGTAGGCGGCAAGCCGCTCATTGGGCACCAGTTGGAACACCTTTACCTTGCCGGCTTCCGGGATGTTGTCATTAATCATGCATGGCTTGGGGAGCAGATTGAGTACACCCTGGGCAACGGCGAGCAATTTTGTCTGTCACTGCATTACTCCCGTGAAGGCGAGCCCCTGGAGACCGCCGGCGGCATTGTCCGTGCGCTGCCTTTGCTCTCGTGCCCGGAAAGCGACTGGTTCATGGTGATCAACGGTGATATCTGGACAGACTTTGACCTGGCCCGGCTTCAGCCGCCGGCCAACAGTAACGACTCAGCAATCGATGCAGTTCTGGTGATGACAGACAACCCTGCACATCACCGCAGCGGTGATTTCTGCCTGAACCACGACGGCATGCTCTCTGAAGGCTGCACGATTAAAGAAGGCGAGAAACTGACCTTTACCGGCATTAGCCTGCTGCACCACCGATTGTTTGAGGGGTTAACGGATCAGGCCGGCAAACTCGGACCTGTGTTGAGGGCCGCTATGGCCAGAGGTCGAGTGTCGGGGTTATACCACAGTGGCCGCTGGGTTGATGTTGGAACGCCGGAGCGGCTGCGGGCGCTGGATCAGCAACTGGCCGTTCAGGAGCCATAGGGCTATGGCAACCCAAACCGTACAACCACCATTGCCACCGCGAATGGAGGCGAGGTTTTCAGAACTCCTGCGCGGCCTTTCTGCCGCTGACCACAAAGCCCACACCCTGGTCGGTCAGGCAAGGCTTCCCTCATGGTGCCGGCGCCCATTATTTTTCTTCCTGGGCTACATAGCCAAAGCTGAGGGGCGGGTATCCGAGCAGGACATCAACTTTGCCGAAAGCCTTATGTCAGCACTTAAACTGTCAAAACGGCAGAGGCTCAAGGCTATACAAAACTTCCAGCGCGGCAAAATATCAGACACCTTGCCGCCACTAAGCGGGCTCACTCTCAGATTAAGCCTTGGCACCAGGCCGTCTCCGGCCCTGAAAGTGGCCTTCTGCCTTTGCCACGCAGCACAGCTCAAGGGCAGGCCAGCAAAACCCCGCCTTTACCGATGCGAGGATGCCATTGACCAAATTGGCCTTCCAGTAACCATTAGCGAAGACATTTTTGAAAGTTACGCCGTCAGAGTCTGGGTCGTCCCACACGACATACCGGCACCACCTGTAAACCTCGAACAGGCCTGCGCACTATTCGGCGCAACCCGGCGGGACTCCCTTGCGGATATCAAACGAACCTATCGGAAAAAAGTGTCTGAGCACCACCCGGATAAACTGGCGCAGCGGCAACTTAACCTGGCTGAGCGAGCAAGGGCCAAAGAATATCTGCTGGTTTACCAGAAAGCCTGGGAGCTCATCAGACGGCACCACAAGCCAGGCTAAGGCACCCGGGATTTTACGGCTGTTTTGGCTTGAGCCAAGCCGAAATTCGCCCAGCCAACGCCTTGCCGTGCCCTGGCGTCGACAAATCGCCAGGGCCCACACGCTGATGACTAAAGTCTTCCACCTTTATCCGCATGAATCCGGCTCGGCGCTCATCCGACGATGAAAGCGCAAGAACGCGCGGCACAGGGTGTTTTTCCAGCCTATCAGCCAGTCTCGATGCGTCTTCGGGATAGAACGTCGGGCTTATCCAGACCATAGCTGGCGCCCCGCTCAGCTCCGCAGCATTTACCACCACATGATTGCTCCCACGGCCAATACCCACCACAGCCAAAACTTCCTGGCCACGTGCCCCCAGCGCCGATGCACCGGCCACGAGTGTCTCACGGATACGCTCGCGATAGACGGCCTCCAGATCATTCCCGCTTGCCGAAGCCATCACATCGATGGTGGCAGACGTGGCCGCACCCTGGTTCTGATCACCGGGTAGGTGCGGCAAATCCGTGCCCGCAACAGGCGGGTCCAGAATCCTCTCAAGAGCGGGAGAAGGTGACGCCAAACCAAGGGTTAACACAGCAAGATTCCGGCGTGCCAACTCACGGGCCAAAGCGCCTGTTAACCCTGCTTCCGCGTTACCGCCTTCATCTGCCAATACAATCACGCCACCCCGGGCAGGCGCTTCATACCCAGGCCAAAGCAAAGCCAGGGCGCGAGTGCCATTCTCAAAATCAAGCCACAGCGCCGCATCCGGAAAACGTTTGCCAAGTGCCTGCTCATCCAGGCCAGACATTACAGCGCCCCGCGGAACACTCGCTGTCACCCGGGCAGACTCTGCAGAAACACCTTTATTCTGAGCGTGTGCCGGCAGAAAACCGGCGATGGCCAAAATAACCAACAGCCATCCGCAGGCTCCCGTGCGGTGGCCGCCCGGGTTTGCTGTTCTGAATTGCTGCACAGTTCCTGTTCCTCCGGCTACGAAAACACACGGTTGTGCTGTTAGACTGTCAGCCTTCTACAGTTTGCCGCAAGAGCTGTCAGTTGGGCTACTGATAAATTTACCGCCCTTGCTCGCGGCTAACCCATTACTATCAATGTCTGCCAATTGTTTGCGAGAGCCGTCATGAACCCTTACCTGATTGCCCCATCTATTCTGTCTGCTGATTTTGCCCGCTTGGGCGAAGAAGTGGATAACGTTCTGAGCGCCGGCGCAGACGTGGTGCATTTTGACGTTATGGATAACCACTACGTACCCAACCTGACCATCGGGCCAATGGTTTGCGAGGCTCTGCGCCGACACGGCGTTACTGCACCCATCGATGTACACCTGATGGTGTCGCCCGTCGACGACCTGATTCGCATGTTTATAGACGCTGGCGCCAGTTATATCACCTTCCACCCGGAGGCATCGCAGCATATTGATCGCTCCCTGCAGCTGATTCGCGAAGGTGGTTGCAAAGCGGGTCTGGTATTCAACCCGGCCACGCCACTGCATTACATGGACCATGTAATGGATAAGCTGGACATGGTGCTGATGATGTCCGTTAACCCCGGCTTTGGTGGCCAGAAATTTATTCCCGGCACCCTGGACAAACTGCGCGAAGCCCGTAAACGCATTGACGCCAGCAACTACGATATCCGCCTGGAAATTGATGGTGGTGTAAAAGCCGATAACATTCGCGAAATTGCCGAGGCCGGAGCCGATACGTTTGTTGCCGGGTCGGCTATTTTCAACACCGACGACTACAAGGCCACCATCGACAGCCTGCGCCTGGAACTGGAGCAGGCCCGCACAACGTTAGGCTACAAGGCGCCAACCCAATGAGCCTGACGGGATTGTTTAACGCTCGTTGGCCGGGGGTTGCGCTGTTTGACCTTGATGGCACCCTGGTAGACAGTGCACCGGACCTGGCGGCTGCGGTTGATCGCACCCTGGAGCAAATTGGCCGTAAGCCTGCCGGCATTGAGCAGGTGCGACAATGGGTGGGTCATGGTTCCCCCATACTGATGCGACGGGCGCTGGCCGGAAAAGTCGACTGGGAACCCGCAAAGCCCAGTGATGACGCCTTGTTCGAGAGTGCCCTGAAGTTATTGTACGAAAATTACAGACAGCTCAATGGCCGGCATTCAACAGTCTACTCCGGCGTTGAAACCTGCCTTGAATTGTTAAGCGAACGCGGCTGCTCCATGGCCGTGGTGACCAACAAACCGGAGCAATTTGTGGCGCCCCTGCTTGAACAAATGGGCATAGAGCATCATTTTCAACTGATTGTGGGTGGCGACACTCTAAGCACAAAAAAACCGGAGCCGGCGCCATTGCTCCACGCCATGGAAGCGCTTCGTGGCAGCCGCGGCACCACCGTGATGGTGGGAGACTCTGCGGCCGACGTAAATGCAGCTCGGGCAGCCGGTATTCCCTGTGTAGCCGTAACCTATGGTTACAACTTCGGCCACTCGGTAAAGTCGCTCGGAGCCGACGCTGTGGTTGATTCCCTGAGCGAGCTTTTGTAACCTCTAGTTTCTTGAGCTTTTTAACTATTTAATTCGGGAGATTCCTGCCGTGCAGGGACTGAATCCAACTGCAGCGCGGGGCGTGCTCACTACCCGCGCAACACGATGGTGGCGATGGCGTACCGGCTGAAAAACTCAGCCCGGCGGATAGCGAGCGCCTGCCCGTTTGATGCCACCACCCGACAGGTCCGGCGACCATCGCCTTGCAGGCCTGCTCGAACGCAGATCAGATTTCAGGAAACCCGACCATGACCTCCGAACAATTCCACAAGCTGGCGCAGGCTGGCTTCAATCGTATTCCTGTGTACCGCGAAGTGCTTGCGGACATGGACACTCCTCTGAGCATCTATCTCAAGCTCGCCAGCGGACCTTACTCTTATCTGTTCGAATCTGTACAGGGCGGTGAAAAATGGGGCCGTTACTCCATCATTGGCCTGCCCAGCCAAGAAGTGCTTAAGGTATTTGACCACCGCATAGAAATTCGTCGGCATGGCGAGCTGGTGGAGAGTGCTGAGGTTGACGACCCACTGGCGTTCGTTGCCAGCTACCAGGAGCGCTTTAATGCCCCTGACCTGGAAGAGTTGCCCCGTTTCAACGGTGGCCTGGTGGGTTATTTCGGGTACGACACAGTGCGTTACATCGAGAAACGCCTGGCTGCCCGCTGCCCGCCAGATCGCATCGGCACCCCCGACATACTGCTAATGGTCTCTAATGAACTGGTAGTGTTCGACAACCTGCGCGGCAAGCTGCACCTGATTGTGCATACAGACCCGACTGATAAAAACGGTTACGAACAAGCCCGGTTGCGGCTTGACGAACTGGAAAACAAACTGCATCGGCAAACCGCCAACACTCCGAAAACACCGGAACACCTGCGCGGCAAAACGGTGGATGAAAGCGAGTTTGTGCCCGGTTTCAGCCAGGAAAAGTTCGAGGCTGCAGTCGACAAAATCAAAAGTTATGTGCTGGACGGCGACGTGATGCAAACCGTCATTTCCCAACGCATGTCGATCCCCTTTGAAGCCCCGCCGCTGAACCTGTACCGCTCGCTTCGGGTACTGAACCCTTCGCCCTACATGTACTTTCTGAATCTCGACGACTTCCACATTGTTGGCTCATCACCGGAAATCCTGGCGCGCATGGAAGACCGGGAAGTGACCGTGCGCCCCATCGCCGGCACCCGCAAGCGCGGCGCCACCGAGGCAGAAGACCGGGCGCTGGAAGCCGAGCTGCTGGCCGACCCGAAAGAAATCGCCGAACACCTGATGCTGATCGACCTGGGCCGCAACGACGCCGGCCGGGTATCGGAAACCGGCACCGTCAAGCTCACCGAGAAAATGGCGGTAGAGCGCTACTCCCACGTGATGCACATAGTGTCCAACGTCACCGGCCAGGTAAAAGACGGCACCAGCTGCCTAGATGTACTCAAGGCCACCCTGCCCGCCGGCACCTTGAGTGGCGCGCCGAAAACCCGGGCCATGGAAATCATCGACGAACTGGAGCCGGTCAAACGCGGCGTGTACGGTGGCGCCGTGGGCTACCTCTCGTTCAACGGCAACATGGACACCGCCATCGCCATCCGCACCGCGGTGATCAAGGACAACACCCTGCACATCCAGGCCGGCGCCGGCATCGTCGCCGATTCCGTGCCCCGCCTCGAGTGGAAAGAAACCATGAACAAGGGCCGCGCCATCTTCCGCGCCGTCGCCATGACCTACAACGACTTTGACCACTGAGGCGAGGGACACATCATGCTGCTAATGATCGACAACTACGACTCCTTCACCTACAACGTGGTGCAGTACCTGGCCGAGCTGGGTGCCGAGGTGCAGGTACACCGCAACGACGAAATCACCGTCGAGCAGATCGAAGCGCTTAACCCGGAACGGCTGGTGATCTCCCCCGGCCCCTGCACCCCCAACGAAGCCGGGGTGTCCATGGAGGTGATTCGCCACTTTGCCGGCAAAATCCCCATCCTCGGTGTCTGTCTCGGCCACCAGGCCATCGGCCAGGTGTACGGCGGCAACATCGTCCGCGCCGGGCGGGTGATGCACGGCAAGATCTCCCCGGTATTTCACCAGGGCACCGGCGTCTTCCGCGGCCTCAACAACCCGGTACAGGCCACCCGCTACCACAGCCTGGCCATCGAACAGGCCAGCCTGCCGGACTGCCTGGAAATGACCGCCTGGACCCGCAACAGCGACGGCAGCGTGGAAGAAATCATGGGCGTGCGCCACAAAACCCTGGCCGTGGAAGGCGTGCAGTTCCACCCGGAATCCATCATGAGCGAACAGGGTCACGAACTACTGCGCAACTTCTTGCGAACCCAATAAAAAGGCACAACCAATGAACATGAAAGACGCACTGAGCCGGGTGGCAGAAAACCTCGACATGTCCCGGGACGAAATGAAACAGGTGATGCGCACCGTGATGAACGGCGAAGCCACCGATGCCCAGATTGGCGCCCTGCTGATGGGCCTGCGCCTGAAAAGCGAAACCGTCGAAGAAATTACCGGCGCCGTGGAAGTAATGCGTGAACTGGTCTCCGGCGTCACTGTAAACGCCGAACCCCTGGTGGACATCGTCGGCACCGGCGGCGACGGCGCCAACCTGTTCAACGTCTCCTCCGCCTCCGCCTTCGTGGTTGCCGCCGCCGGCGGCTTCGTTGCCAAGCACGGCAACCGCGCCGTCTCCTCCAAAAGTGGCAGCGCCGACCTGATCGAACAGGCCGGCATCAACCTCAACCTGTCACCGGAACAAGTGGCCCGCTGCGTAGAGCAGATCGGCGTCGGCTTCATGTTCGCCCCGGCGCACCACGGCGCCATGAAACACGCCGTTGGCCCACGCAAGGAAATGGGCTGCCGCACCCTGTTCAACATCCTCGGCCCCATGACCAACCCGGCGGGCGTCAAACGCCAACTGGTAGGCGTATTCAGCCGCGCCCTGTGCCGCCCCATGACAGAAGTGCTGAAAACACTCGGCGCCGAACACATTATGGTGGTGGCCTCCAAAGACGGCCTCGACGAAATCAGCCTGGCCAGCGCCACCCACGTAGCAGAACTGAAAAACGGCGAAATCACCGAATACGACATCACCCCGGAAGACCTGGGCGTAAAAAGCCAGGGCCTGGTGGGCTTGTCGGTGGATACCGCCGAAGAGTCCCTGAACCTGATCAAAGCCGCCTTCGGAAGAGGCCACGGCGAAATGGCCGAAAAAGCCCGCGACATGATCGCCCTCAACGCCGGCGCCGCCATCTACGTGGCCGGTCTGGCACCAACCGCCAAAATGGGCGTAGACATGGCCCTGGATGCCATGGGTTCCGGCCTGGCCGCCGGCAAAATGGCCGAACTGGCGGATTTTTCACACTGTTTTTGAGCTGAAAACAGCCAAATCCTGGCTTGCCGGGCACAACACCAGGCGTTGCTTTAAGCTTTAGGCAGGCGTCACCAAACTCTGAGAGCGTGCCGCTGGTCGCTTCTCAAAACTGTCTGCAGCCAGGGATGGCTGCAGCCAAGCCCTACAGGGACGTATTAACGGGCGTGTTTTGAGAAGTGGCTACCGGCAGGCTTAAGCACACTGAGAGCCGGTGCTGTGCCGCTTTCAAAAACTGTCTGCAGCCAGGGATGGCTGCAGCCAAGCCCTACAGGGACGTATTAAC
>NZ_JBQDCO010000003.1:0-121070 GCF_052091845.1 Marinobacter sp.
TTGATGTTCTTATCGTCGGCGGCGGCCCTGCTGGCCTGTCGGCAGCTTGCCGTGTGATGCAGTTGGCACAGGAAGCCGGCGAAGAACTAACCGTTTGTGTGGTAGAAAAAGGTTCAGAGATCGGCGCCCATATCCTGGCCGGTACTGTATTTGAACCGACGGCTCTGAATGAACTCTTTCCAGACTGGAAAGAAAAAGGCGCCCCCCTGAATACTCCGGTTACCCGTGATGATATTTTCCTGCTGAAAGACCAGGAGAAGGGAAACAAAATCCCGAACGCGTTTGTTCCTAAAAACATGCACAACCACGGCAATTACATTATAAGCCTTGGAAATCTTTGCCGTTGGCTCGCAGAACAAGCGGAAGCTCTGGGTGTGGAGGTTTACCCGGGCTTTGCCGCAGCCGAGACTATTGTTGAAGACGGGCAAGTTAAAGGCATTCTTACCGGCGATATGGGTGTTGCCGCTGATGGCTCCGAAAAAGACGGCTACATGGCCGGCATGGAGCTGCGGGCCAAATACACCCTGTTTACAGAGGGTTGCCGTGGCCATCTGGGCAAGCGCCTGATTAGCGATTTCAAACTGGACGAAGGCAAAGATCCCCAGCATTACGGCATAGGTATTAAAGAGCTGTGGGACATAGACCCAGACAAGCATGAGCCTGGTCTGGTTGTACACACGACCGGCTGGCCATTGAGCGAAAGTGGCACCACTGGTGGTTCTTTCCTTTACCACCTTGAAAACGGCCAGGTTTATGTGGGCCTGATTGCTGACTTATCCTACAGCAACCCCCACCTGAGCCCGTTTGATGAAATGCAACGTTTGAAGCTTCATCCGGAATTCAGTAAATATCTGGAAGGCGGAAAGCGAGTATCCTACGGTGCCCGTGCACTGGCAAAAGGCGGTTACAATTCTCTGCCGAAAATGAGTTTCCCCGGTGGTCTGTTGTTGGGGTGCGATGCGGGCACCATGAACAGCTCCAAGATTAAAGGGTCGCATACGGCTATGAAATCTGGCCTGTTGGGTGCAGAGGCAGTATTCGAAGCTTTGAAAAACGGCCAGTCTGGTGAGGAAATTACCAGCTTTGCGGATCGCTTCGAGAAGAGCTGGCTCTATAAAGAGCTTTTCGACGAGCGTAACTTCGGCCCGGCCATGCACAAGTTTGGTAACTTTGTCGGTGGCGCGCTTGCTTTCTTCGAGCAGAATATTCTGCACAGAAGCCTGCCGTTTACTCTTCACGACACAACGCCAGACTACGCAACAATGAAGCCTGCGTCTGACTGCAAAAAGGTGGATTACCCCAAGCCGGACAACAAGTTGACCTTTGACCGCCTGTCGTCAGTGTTTATTTCCAACACTAACCACGCTGAAAACCAGCCGGTTCACTTGAAGTTGACCGACCCGGATATTCCTATCAAGGAAAATCTGCCAAAGTACGATGAGCCCGCTCAGCGCTACTGCCCTGCCGCGGTTTATGAAGTGGTTGAGAAGGACGACGGTAGTGGCAAGCAGTTCCAGATTAACGCCCAAAACTGTGTGCACTGCAAGACCTGTGATATCAAGGACCCGGCACAGAACATCACCTGGGTGACGCCGGAAGGTGGCGGTGGGCCGAATTACCCCAACATGTAAACTGACTGGCCTTAAGCGTTAATTCAATTAATGCAGGAAAAGCGGAGATGCGGTTAAAACTGCATCTCCGCTTTTTTATGGACACTTTCTTTTTCTTTAAATACAAAAAAAGGCCCCCATAGGAGCCTTTCTTGAACCGGTTTCTACACTCTTAGTGAGCGTGACCGTGTTCCTGTTCTTCGTCAGTGGCATCGCGAGCTTCAAGTACTTCTACATCGAAGTGCAGGGTTTCGCCAGCCAATGGGTGGTTCGCATCAATAGTGACCGTTTCTTCGTTCACTTCCACAACACGAACTACCTGAGGGCCACCCGGGGTTTGTGCCTGAAACTGCATACCTGGCTCGATGCTATCTACGCCTTCAAAGGCGGTGCGCGGAACTGGCTGAACCAACTCTTCGTTAACTTCGCCATAACCTTCAGCCGGCTCTACAGAAACCTTTACCTGGTCGCCTACGGTCTTTTCGGTCAGTGCACTTTCCAGTCCACCGATGATGTTTTGTGCACCTTCAAGATAAGCCAGCGGCTCGCGGCCTTCGCCACGGGAGGAGTCCAGCTCTTCCCCCTGGTTGTTGGTGAGCGTGTAGTTGATGGTGACAACGCGAGGTTGGGCCATGTGATCTCCTTGAGTGTCGCAATGACTGTATGTTTGATTAAAGGTAATCGCAAGTAGTCATGAACAGCCAAACTGAACAGAGGGACTAACGACAACTGGGCCTCGTTAGAGAGCCAGGCTCGTAACAAGCATGAAAACACAGTTTAACAACTGAGTTAGTGCGTTTTCTACCGTCCTTTCTGGGGGCGCACCAAACCTTTTCAACCGCTCTGGCCGATTTTGTAGAAATTTCCATGGCTGAATACGCCCAGCACGGACTTTCCCTCTATCTTTTGCTCCACAACATGCTCTGCCAAATCGTAGTAAGCGGCGGTGACAAGCCGGGCATCCACTCCGTGACGCACCCGTATGATTGGCCGGGGCTGTGCCGAGTCTTTGTAGCTATCGACCTTGAGCGGGTGCTCATCACCCACTTCAAGGGTTTCACCTACGTTGGTTGTCAGCTTTATGATCTGCTGCTCACCGGTGCCCGTCACCTCAAGTGAGTGGGCAAGCAAGGGCGTATCCTCTACCTGAATTCGCCATTTCTCTACAGGTGTTAAAAGGTAATACTGGCCGTCATCCTCACGGCGGAGAATGGTGGAAAACAGTTTTACTATTGCTTCCCTGCCCATTGGCTCGCCTTTGTGAATCCACAGCCCGTCTCGGCTGATGCGCAGATCCATCTCTCCGGAAAGCTCGGGGTGCCACTGCTCTAGCGGAGGTTGGCTGGTATTTTTCGTGGTTTTCGCCACTTGCTCGATGAGGTTTTCCGGATTCTGGCTCATAGCTATCCTCTGTATAGCGGGAATTTACAGACCGCGCTGCGATTCGTGGCGCAACGGCACAGCGCCAGGGTTGGGGCTGGGGTTGGGAAAGGGGCGTGAAATCCGCACCATAACCGAACTTATCAGCCCTGCCGGAAGCACCATCTAAGCTCAATCAATAAAAGTGGCTCTTGCAGTGCTCACGCAGTCAGGGCAAAAACTGGGTTTTCAAGTCTGCACAGCCAGGGCCAACCACCGGCATATCCAAAACAACGGCCTGAGCAGTCATGAACGGAAGGCCATGCCGGTGTCCATCTACCAGTAACGTAGACAGACAACCTACCAAAGGCATGTGAGAAACCAGCAACAATGGTGAATACTCGTTTTCAAGGAGTGCATCCAGGCACAGCCCCGGATCATCTTCAGGTGTGATAAACGCCTTTTCTTCCACAGGGCAATTGAGGATTTCGGAAACTATAGCGGCTGTTTGTCGCGCCCGTACGTAAGGGCTGCTCCAGATTTGCTCAGGCCGCCAAGGCGACGTTGCAATTTTAGTGGCGCACTCTGCAACCTGTTGGCGGCCAGCTTCGGTGAGCGCTCGCTCTTGATCCAGCGAATGCCAGCCAGCCTCACCATGGCGCATGATAAGCAATTGCACAGCTCACCTCCCCCGGAGTTATTCCGTTATTCAGCGATAGTCCGCGGCAAAATAAATTCTACATCCGAGTTCTGTACAGACATCATCAGACTATTGATCACCGCTTTGATGGACGCATCCCGATATAAAATTTCATAAAGGCCCCGCACCAAAGGCATGTAGATGCCAATCGTTTCGGACTTTTCTTTCACCAACTTAAGAGTGTAAATGCCTTCAGCCACCTGGCCCAATTCAGCCACTGCATCGTTCAGTTTCTTACCCTGTCCAACCGCATGGCCAATTCTGAAGTTTCGGCTTTTTGAAGAGGTGCAGGTAACGATTAAATCACCCACTCCTGCCAGACCCATAAACGTCATAGGGTTGGCTCCCAAGCTGACCGCAAAACGGCTCATTTCCGCCAGCCCGCGGGTAATCAGCATAGCTTTGGCATTCTCACCCATATTCATGGCCGACGCGAGGCCTGCCACAATGGCATAAATGTTCTTCAGGGCTCCCGCTAGCTCAACGCCATAAATATCAACGTTGGCGTACACACGAAAATACTCGCAGCCAAGCAGATCCTGAACGGTGCGCCGTACATCCGGATCCTTGGCTGCAATCACTGTTGCTGTGAGATCGCGGTTTACAATTTCGCTGGCCAGGTTTGGGCCACTTAATACACCAATACGGCAGCGAGGGATTTCTTCTTGCAGTATTTCGCTCATCAGCTTAAAGCCATGAGCTTCAATACCCTTGGTCAGGCTGACGACAATCTGCCCTTCCCGGAACTTGCCGCTGTTCTCCCGAATCACAGTGCGAAAGGCTTTGCTCGGTATGGCAACAAATACAATTTCTGCTTTGTGTACAGCGCCTGCAAGGTCTGTGGTGGGCTGGATATCACCTTTAATTTCGATACCGGGCATATAGCGGCTGTTTATGCCGGTTGTACGAATTTCTTGCACTTGGGCTTCGTCGCGCATCCAGAAGTGAACCCGATGGCCATTATCTCCGAGTACTTTTGCCATGGCAGAACCAAAGCTGCCGCCTCCAAGAACCGCTACATCGTGTACCAGCTCTTGGGCACGGTTTGCGAGAGGCTCATTTTTTTCAGGCATAGTTCTTCCGTTTGTTTTGAATCAGGTCTGAATCTTCTGATTCAGGATACCAGGCGCGGCGAGTCAACCGGGCTCTTCACATTCCAGGGCACGCACCAGATTCTTGAACTCTTCCCGGTTTTGCTGGTTCAGCCCCATAAGTACTTTATGGGCATCCAACACCTTGTCGCGAACGTCTTTTTCGCTGGCCCTCAGCACAGGTATTTCTTCCAAATCTTCAATACGTGAAGCAGGCTCACGAACAATAATGAAGATTTTGTCGAAACCCATGGAGGTGATAATACGGGTAATGTCCGGATTGGTGGAAATCAGCGTGGGTAAAAAGTGGCTTTGCTTTTTGGCTGCCATGGCTATCTTGGCAAGCAGGCCGAGGGTGGTACTGTCGATAATGTCGGTCTCGGTGAGATCAATCACCACCGTTTTAAATTGCGGGTCCAGGGTGATGGAGTCAACCAGATTGTCCAGCGTACAACATAAGTTCAGCCGGATTTCTCCAATAAACTTCAGGACGTATATGCCCTGTTTTTCAGCTTGCAGGATTTTATAACCAGCCATGTCTCACACTGCCACTATTTCAACGACGAGTTTTTAGACACTGAATTTGTATCAGTCACTGTCACAATACCGATATCGTCCGGTAACTCTGTGATCTCGTCGAGATTGAGAGCCTCGCTAAGAGATGCGACAGTGTGACGACCTCCAGATACGAGTTCAAGTAGTCTCTGCTCCTTTTCATCAAGACTCTGTTGATCAATGACTTCAAGGATTCCGTCCGAAAACAGGATCAAATGGAATGGCTTGGCCAGAGGCACCTTGTACACCTCCCACTGTGGCGACTCAAACAACCCCACAGGCAGACCGCTGCCCTCCAGAAAAGAAGTCTCACCACCTTCAAACGACAGTACCGGCATCGGAAAGTGGGCACCGACCGCATATTCCAATGTACGTTCATTTAAGGAGATTATACCAACAAACACGGTAACATGTTTCCCCAGGCCGGTATCGAGCAACTCCGAGTTGATACGCTCAAGAAATCGATCGGGATACCGGATGTCGTCGCTGGACCCCCGGCGAAAGTTTCGCTGCAACCGATTACTGAGGTTTTTCAAAAGTACGGTTACAAACGCGGAGCTGGCGCCATGGCCAGACACATCGGCAATGTAGACCAGTGTTTTATCTTCAGTAAGGGGGAAATAATCGAGAAAATCCCCACTCAAATACAGCGATGGCTTTATCAGATGGTCTACGTAAAGGCCCCCGGCATATTGCTCTTTTTCTGGCAACATGCGCATTTGTACCTTACGCCCTGCTCTTTGGTCGGCTCGCAACTCGGCGATTCCGTCTCTCAAATCTCTGTTCGCATCCTCCAGCTCTTGTCTGTAAAGCTGATTCAGACGGCGGACCCGCACCCGCTCGAGCAGCTTGCGAATAACATCGCCCAACGCATTTTTATCGTTGCAGCAGGGCTTGAGCACGAAATCCGAGGCACCGGAGCGAATAGCATCCACCACCGCTGTGCTCGATTCTGCCGCAGAGCAAGCAACGATGGGGATATATGTTTCTGTTCCATCAAGACTGTCTGCCAACTCGCGGATGCCCGCCGGAGCGAGGTCTGCAAAGATAATGTCGGGCGTGTTATCGTCGAAAGACGCGATTGCGGAACCTGGATCAGGGAAGCCAACGGCGTAAAACCCCTTCGTTCCCAGATAGCGGGCAAGCTCTGAGCGTGCCTCGTCTTCTGCATCAATAATCAGTATACGAATTAATAGGCGCCCGTTGCGCGAGGTCATGGCTGCTGCCCTAAGCTACTAGCGTTAAACGAAAAATGGTGTGTCAAATCCTATTTTGGCATGCCACTGTGATATAACAAGGCCAGTTTGATGAAATCCGGAGATTCCTGCGAATGAGACGAGCGGTAAACGACCTGTTGGGTGCCTATGACAAGTTGATCATGGACCCGGTTCACGGCGCAATTCCACTGTACCGGCATGAAATTCAAGTGATCGACCACCCTCTGTTTCAGCGACTGCGCAACATTTGCCAGAACGACATATTAAGCCTTGTGTTCCCTGGTGCAACCCACTCCCGCTTCCTGCACAGTATCGGTGTAATGCATGTGGGCACCCGTATGTTCCGCTCCATGATTGATGCCTACCTCCGGGAGCGCCAGCTCAGCGAGCAAACTGACCTGAGCCTCAGCCAACTGGATGCCATCGACTATCTCGCCAAAACGATACGCCTTGGCTGCCTGTTGCACGACAGCGGGCACTCCAGCTTCTCCCATCAGTTCACCCAGGCCCAGCGCATCCGCAATTTGATGTCGCGGCCCGGGCGGTTTGCCGATTTATGGGAGGGCGTGGACTACTCCGACTATCACCGCACAGAGCCCGAAGAACTCGAGCATGAGCACTACTCTGTGCGGGTCGCGCACGACGTGTTGTCGGCGATAGACCTTGAGGGCGCTGGCCTTCACGCCCGCGATGTAATGGGCATTATGGAAACCACAGAGGTCACGCCAAGCGATACTTTCTGCCGTCATGCCCGAACGTTCTGGAGATTTATCACCGGCGGCAATGCCGAAACGGAATCACAAATCAGCGAAAACATTCCGCAGATGGTTTTAGGCCTGCTTTCATCCATCGTATCAGGAGAAATTGACGCTGACCGTGCCGATTATATGCTGCGGGACGGGTTTCACTCATCGGTAACCATAGGTGGACTGAATCTCGACCATTTATTGAGCAATCTTCGCTTTGGCTGGGATGAATCAGAACCCTGGCTGGGGCTGGCCATCACCCAGAAAGGCCTCGGGGCTCTTGAGGATTTCATTTACAGCCGCTATCAGATGTACCGCAAGGTGTATGCTCACAAAACGGCGCTGGGATTCGATTGGTTGTTGCGTGAAGCCATTAATGAAGTACTTGAAGACCCGGAAAGCTTTGAGTGGATAGACACGTGTTTAAGCGATATGCAGTACTTTGCCGAGTTAACCGACAGCTTTTTCTGGGAAGCGTTTCGAAAGGTTGCACGCAAACGACCGGAAAGCTTCTCTTTCTGCATTGTTAACCGGGTAAAGCTAAACCATCTGGACACCCGGGAAGACCTTACAGACAGCGGCATTACCGGACACAGCGTTTGGCTTGCAGAAGCGATGGGGTTAAACCCGGCTCACGTGGTCACCTGCTCTATGCACGCCCGTTTCTCCAGTATTCAAGACAATTTCAATGGCATCAAGGTGTTGACCCGGGACCCGGTTCACCGCACACGGTCCCTGAAGAAAATTACGGATGTAAGCGCTTTTTTCAGTAAGTTCAACGACGGCACCATTACCCACTTCTATACGCGGCCCGATATAACAATAGAGGTTGTTAGGCAGGGGCCTACTGGTTAGTTGCGCTCTCCGCGCACGCGCTCACCAAGCTAGAGGCGCTGTCGAACGCGCCCTCTACCCTGCCACCACTGAGCCAGTCGCCCGCAAGGCCAATGCCCTGCCCTTTAAACCACAAGTGGCCGGGGTTGTTGCCACCCTCAGAACGGGCATACAGCCAGCGGTGAGTAACTGTGTCTGTCACGGCGGCTTTGGCACCGGTCAACGCCCGGAAAGCTGCAATCAGCTCTTCTGCAACCTTTGCGGGCGCGGTATCTATGTGTCGCTCAGTCCATTCTGCGTTCGCATGCAGAACCCACCATACGCCAGCACCCTCCTTGTTTTCACTGTTACGCCCAGGCTTGCTTGAATTGTTAGCCACCCAGTAAAGCGCCGGATCCGTGCAGCGCATGCCTTCATGATGAGGCCAGGGGTTTTCATCAAAGTGAACAGCCACGGCCCAGCATGGCAGCACCCGGCTTATCGCATCATTAAGCTGTGCTGCAAGTTCGGGCAGGTTGCTCCGGGCAAGCAATTCTCTGGCTTGAGCCGGCGGCGCGGTAATAATCACCTGATCAAACTCTCCCACCGGTTGACCGGCATCATCAAACGGAAGCCAGTTTTCGCCAGCGCGGACAAGCCGTTCAATCCGGGTGCCGGAAACAACTTTTACGTGTGCGGATAAAGCACGGGAGATCGCTGTCATCCTCGGCGTTCCCACATAGCGATGCTCGTTTGGAAATGCCTGCCATTGACCCTCTGCACTCTGGAACCCAAGCCGGGCCCTCCAGGGGGCGAAACAGCTGTCGCCGGCAAAAGCAGAAAGAAACGGTAAGAAGTCCGGGTTGCGTGCAGTGAAATACTGCGCGCCTATGTCGGCCGAGCCATTGCTTACCCGTTTTGCTGCCAGCCTGCCACCGGGGCCACGGCTTTTCTCGAAAACAGTGACCTCATGGCCCTGCTGTTTGAACTTAATGGCTGTAGTTAGTCCAGCAATGCCTGAACCAACAATCGCTATTCGGCGTACATCTGTCGTACGAAGTGTCTCATTAAACATGATTTATAGTGCATCCAGTTACAGTGCTAAGAGCGTACAAATTTTTAACAGGTGGCGTTTGATTAGACCAAGCTTCTCGCCAATCAGATTTAATTTAAAGATAAGGGCAGCCAGGGTATGACCCGAGTGCAAGGTTTATTTATTAACATTCTGAGGTGGTTCGATTCCGAAGCGGGCTCGGATCACATCGACGCAACCTCCCGCTCCTTCAATTTTGTACGTGTCATTCCGTTTCTGGCTTTGCATCTGGCTTGCCTTCTGACCCTCTACACCGGGGTAAGTGCGTTTGCGGCTGGTTTTGCAGCCGTATTTTTCTTTATTCGCATGTTCGCCATTACC
Organism: Marinobacter sp.; assembly: GCF_052091845.1. Classification (GTDB taxonomy): domain Bacteria; phylum Pseudomonadota; class Gammaproteobacteria; order Pseudomonadales; family Oleiphilaceae; genus Marinobacter. Next base: position 9,506 of record NZ_JBQDCO010000003.1, read on the forward strand.
GGGTTCTATCACCGCTACTTCGCCCACAAAACGTTCAAAACCAGTCGGCCTGCACAATTTGCATTTGCCTTGCTCGGTGCCAGTGCCGCTCAGCGTGGCCCGCTTTGGTGGGCCGCCCATCACCGGCACCATCACCGGCACTCTGACCGGGAAAAGGATCTGCACTCTCCCCACCAGGGCGGTTTTTGGTGGTCGCACATGGGCTGGTTTACCTGTGATGCAGGTTTTATTACAGACGAGCGACGAGTTCGAGACTGGCTAAAGTTCCCTGAACTCAAGCTTATCAACCGATTCGACGCTTTAGTACCCGCTGCCTCAGCCCTTCTGATATATGCCTTGGGGGAAGCACTTGCGGTTTGGGCTCCGGGGCTTGGCACCAACGGGCCGCAAATGCTTGTATGGGGCTTTTTCATGTCCACTGTTGCATTATTTCATGCCACCGTGTCTATAAACTCACTTTCCCACGTATGGGGCAAACGCAGGTTCAATACCACCGACGACAGCCGCAACAACTTCTGGCTGGCCATGCTGACCCTGGGCGAGGGCTGGCACAACAATCACCACCGCTGGCCCCAATCCGTTCGCCAGGGGTTTCGATGGTACGAGATTGACATTACTTGGTACGGGCTTTGGATGTTGTCAAAGTTCGGCATTATCTGGGAGCTAAACCCGATTCCCCGCCGTATTCAGGAAGAAACCCGCCAACTTGATCAACTAGGGAGGGTGCACAAATGACCACCGTGCCACCGATTGAAGTAGGTCGTCCGCACTCTGCTGTGCCCGTCACTTTGGAGCGCTTCAGGCGCCTGTTTAACGAGCTTGATAAAGGCAACCTGAACAAGCTGACAGATGTGTACAGCGAAGACATAGAATTTCAGGATCCGCTTGGTTACGTAAAAGGCCTTGACGCCCTTACGCACTATTTTGCTGGCTCCTATGCGAACGTCATTTCATGCCACTTTACCTTTGAAAGCGCAGTGATACAGGAAAGCTTTGCCTCTTTGCCGTGGGTGATGCACCTGCGCCACAAACGTATTCGCGGTGGACGCGAAATACAAGTATCCGGCATTAGCCATCTCGAAATCAAAAGCGGAAAAATCTGCTATCACCGTGATTATTTTGACGCCGGCCAGTTGTTGTACGAAAACCTGCCGATCATTGGCGGCGTTATACGCTGGGTAAAGGGGTATGCAGGATGAGCAACCGCCTTACAACACAATCCAATGTCTGGATTACCGGCGCCAGCTCTGGCATTGGTGAATCCATAACCCGCGCCCTGATCCGGGGAGGGCATAATCTGGTTATTACCGGGCGCAGAGCCGGGCCTCTTGAACAGATACAATCCCTTGCGCCGGAGCGAGTCGCACTCGCCGCCGCGGATACCACCAACAAAGAGCACCTTCAATCAATTGCACCCGTGCTCGAATCACACGGCAATCTGAACGTTGCCATTCTCAACGCCGGTACGTGTGAGTATCTCGACATTGCTGATTACAGCAGTGACGTGATCGAAAAGAACCTACAGACCAATGTGATTGGCACAGCCCGCTGCGTAGAGATCGCCCTGCCCGCTCTAAGGCGCACCCGGGCAAAAGGGTTGCCCGCCACGCTCGTTATTGTGGGTTCTTCAGCCTGGTGGTTTCCGTTTGCGCGCGCAGAAGGCTACGGCGCTTCAAAAGCGGCTTTGGCCTATTTTGCACAGAGCTTGCGGGCAGATCTTGCTGGCGAAGGTATTGATGTGGTTTTGGTGTCACCCGGCTTTGTGAAAACGCCACTCACCGAGCGCAATGATTTCCCTATGCCGTTTCTGGTAACTGCCGCTGATGCTGCCGAACGCATCATCAGCGGCCTTGCCAAGGGCCATACCGAGATCGCCTTTCCGAAGCGCTTTACTTGGATTTTGAAGTGTTTAAATACCCTGCCTCAGCCATTAATTGATCGGATGGCGGCTTCCATGGCCCGGAAAAGCTCCAATGAACAGGAACCAAAGGAATGACCAACGAACGTCAGCGTATTGCTGTAATTGGCGCCGGTGTATCTGGCCTCACGGCGGCATGGCTTCTCGCTGAAAAGCACGATGTAGAACTCTTCGAGGCGGGCGATGTCGCCGGCGGCCATACCAACACCGAGTATGTAGAAGCCGGTGGACGTATCTGGCCCGTAAACACGGGGTTTATCGTTTTCAACGACTGGACCTACCCAAACTTCATGCGCTTGATGGAACGCCTGGGAGTACCGTCTGAAGTCAGCGAAATGAGCTTCAGCGTGGATAACAGCTCAACCGGCCTGCAATACAATGGCACCAGCCTGAACACCCTGTTTGCCCAACGTAAAAACCTGATGAACCTGCCATTTCTGAATATGATTCGGGAGATTCTGAGATTTAATAAAGAAACCCGGGCCGACTTGGCGGCCGGCAAACTGCAACGTGCTGAAACCCTGGGTGAGTACCTGAACCGAAACGGCTACTCGCGGTATTTCAGGAATAACTACATTGTGCCCATGGGGGCCGCGATCTGGTCGGCACCGGAACTTGTGCTGGAGCAGTTTCCGGCAAGGTTCTTCCTGCAGTTTTTCAACAATCACGGCATGCTGTCTGTAGACGATCGCCCAACCTGGCGGGTTATTTCCGGTGGCTCGGCGCAGTATGTGAAAGCCATGATGGAGCGCCTGGGCGACTGCACACGCCTGAACACACCCGTGCAAACAGTGAGCCGGAGCGAGAACGGCGTTACAGTTAAAACTGCGGACCAGGCCCACACCTTCGATCAGGTTATTTTTGGCTGCCACAGCGATCAGGCGCTGGCAATGCTTGCCGACGCCAGCGATCGGGAACAGGAAATTCTGGGCGCCATTCCCTATCAGGAAAACGATGTGGTTTTGCATACAGACCGCAGCGTATTGCCAGACAACCCCAAAGCCTGGGCTGCCTGGAACTACTTTATCCCGAAGCATAGCACCGAGCCTGTCTCTGTTACCTACAATATGAACACGCTGCAAAACTTCCACGAGGCACCGGACACGTTTTGCGTCACCCTGAACCGCAGCCAACACATAGCGTCAGACAAGGTCATAAAACGCTTCAGTTACGCCCACCCTGTGTTCACTCTTGACGCGGTTGAGGCTCAGGGGCGCTACAATGAAATTGGCAATAAAAACCGTACCCACTATTGCGGCGCCTACTGGTTTAACGGTTTTCACGAGGATGGCGTACGCAGCGCACTGCGGGTAACCCGTGATTTCGGCGTGGAGCTCTGATCATGACCAGCCAGTGGTTACAAGGCTCAATCAGGCACAGGCGCAGGTATCCGGTTCAGCACCAGTTTGAATACAACACAGGTATGTTGGCACTGGATACCGACGAGTGGCATCAGGTAGCCAACGTCAGCCCGTTTTTGTCCCTTGAGCGATTCAATTGGGTGTCACTGAAACGTAAGGACTATTTCCAGCCAGAGGCAGGCAGTTTATCCCAGGCCATACGCTCGCATGTTGAAACTGCCACCGGCTGGCACCCTGATGGCCCAGTAGAGTTGATCACCCACCCACGTTACGTCGGTTATGTGTTTAATCCGGTGAGTTTCTACTTCTGTTATCGTGCCGGGGAAAATGGTGCCAACGGCAATGTTCCCGCCGTTATCCTGGCACAAATAACCAACACTCCGTGGAACGAACGTCATGTGTACTGCCTGGAAACCGTTGGCACCGAAGCCAATCCGGCTGGCTGGCGAACCGAAAAATTCCGATTCGCCAAGCGCTTTCATGTGTCGCCGTTCAACGCCATGGCGCAACACTATGAGTGGACGTTCAGCTTCCGCGGGCCGGAACTGAGAATTCACATGAATGTGCTGGAAGAAGGCAAAAAGCATTTTGATGCCACTCTGGTCGTCCACCGAACCCCACTTACACGTAAAGCCCTTCATGGAAGCTTGCGACAGTTCCCTGTAGAAGCGATCAAGGTGGCTGCCGGTATCTACTGGCACGCCCTGAAGCTGAAAATCAAAGGTACTCCGTTCTACACACACCCGGACAAGCTTTCAGAGCGCGACCAGGCCCACAAGTTGGGAAGCGGTGACCAAGGAACAGACGTAACCGATACGGATAACGCAAACAAGACCCGAGGAAAGGTAAGCTCATGGAGAACCTGAACACACCCGCCAGTCGTTCCGCCAACCCCCGGGAAAGTTTCTCTCTTGCGACCCGGGTAGCCAGAAAACTCGTCGTTCAGCAACTCCGGCAGTTGCGCGAAGGCACCTTAACCATCCGGGAAACCGGTATGGAGGACCGGATGTTTGGCGATGGAAACCTCGATCATCAGCCGGCGGAGCTGATCATCCACCATCAGAGCACCTGGCGGGACTTGTTAACCGGCGGAAGCGTTGGCGCGGCCGAAGCATACGTGGCCGGTGACTGGTCATCTCCAGACCTGGTGGCACTGCTCCGCTTTTTTACCCGCAATATCGACCGCATGAACGAGTTTGAGGACAAATTCAGCTGGGTAACCAAGCCTGCACTAAAAGGCCTGCACTGGCTGAACCGCAACACCAAAGATGGTTCAAGAAAAAACATCAGTGCCCATTACGATCTGGGCAACGATCTGTTCGAAACCTTCCTCGATCCGACCATGATGTATTCTTCGGCCATTTACCCAAATGAGAAGTCAACGCTGGAAGAGGCGGCGACTCACAAGCTGGATACCATTTGCCGAAAGCTGGATTTGCAAGCCGGGGATCAGGTCATCGAGATAGGAACGGGCTGGGGCGGCTTCGCAATACACGCAGCTAAATACTATGGCTGTCACGTAACCACCACCACCATTTCCAAAGAACAGCTTGAACTTGCCCGTGAGCGCGTACGCAGCGAAAGCCTGGAAGAAAAAATCACCCTGCTGTTCAATGATTATCGTGATCTGGCAGGCAAATTCGACAAGCTGGTGTCCATCGAAATGATCGAAGCCGTAGGGCCGCAGTTTCTGGACAGTTACTTCAGCCAGATTAACGGCCTGCTGAAGCCAAATGGCCTGGCTCTGGTTCAGGCCATCAATATGCCAGAGCAGCGTTATCAACGTGCCCTGAAGAACGTCGACTTTATTCAGCGCTTTATTTTCCCCGGAAGTTTCATTCCATCGTTTGGCGCCATATTGGAATCCGTGCGTAAAGAATCGAATCTGGTGCTGGCCCACTCAGAGGACGCCGGATTTCACTACGCCCGCACACTCCGGGACTGGTGTGACCGCTTTATGGCCAGCCATGAAACGCTTGATTCCATGGGTTACGACCACGCATTCCGCAAGCTCTGGCACTTCTACTTTGCCTACTGTGAGGCCGGGTTCAGCGAGCGTGCCATAGGCGTATCACAGTTGGTTTTCGCCAAACCCGGTAACAAACAGCAGAGCATTCGAAGCGAATGATTACTTCAGAATTAGCTCGCAACATTCTGAATTTCTTACTATTTCAGATTGGTTGGTTTGCCTGTATCTTATACCCCAACCTGCTCGGCCCGGCATTGGTTCTGTGTTTCCTGCTCGTTCACTTTTTAGTTGTCAGCCAGAACCGCTTTACAGAACTCCAGTTTATCGGCCTGGGGACACTGGTTGGCTCGTTACTCGATGGCCTCTGGTTTCGACTCGGGGTATTGGACGATGGCACAGGCGCAGCGCTTATAACGCCACCGTGGCTGGTCGCCATGTGGGCTATTTTCATGACCACACTTAGCCACTCCCTGAACTGGATTAGCCGAAAAATCCGGCTCGCTTTTGTATTTGCGCCCTTTGCCGGGCCTTTCGCTTATTGGTCCGCCAGCAGAATGGGTGCGGTAGAGTTCCCGGAACTGGCCTTTTCACTTATCGCTCTGGCCCTTGGCTGGCTGGTGGTGTTTCCGGCGCTATTGCTGGCTCGAAAATCACTTTTCCCGGAGTTGGCATAGTGACCCTCATACCAAGGTATTTGTCTGTTTTAGCTATTGCAGCAACGCCAGCAACCGCAGATGTTTTTCAATTTGCCGGTGCGGCTGAAAACCCGGATGGAGAAGCCCTCTATGAAGAGCAGCACAGAATTGAGGGCGCCTGCGAGAATGGTGTGTTTCAGCCAAAAACCCACAGTGTGTTGTATGTTCGACAGGCGGATGAAGGTAGTGAGACATTCGCTGAAAAAGAGCTGGATTACAGTCGATCTGACACCCGACCGACCGTCAATTATCAGCAACCGGACTTTCAGGAGTCCCTGAAAATATCTTATGCAGACACCAGTACCGCGAATATTGCCTGGCAGCAACCAAACGGCGATAAAATGCAAACCAGCGTGGATGTTTCAGAGGATCTTGTGGTCGATGCAGGTTTTGATAATTTCGTGCGTCAGAACTGGAATAAAATTGTAAACGGTGACTCCATCAGGTTCCGCTTTTTGGTGCCCGCCCGAGGGGCAAGTTACTCGTTTATTCTTGAGCCAGCCCCAAACCCGCCCGTGAACGCCGAGCACTTGGTGCAAATCCGCCCGGACAACGTCTTTCTCACGCTTTTGGTTGATCCGATTACCCTCGGTTATAATAACAAGGCCGCACTTGTAGCCTATTCCGGCCTTACCAATGTGCGCAAGAACGCCGACGAAAACTACACCGCAACTATTCGCTATACCGTAAGCCACTACCCGGAATGTGACCTCACTCCCTGAATCTGTCCCCTTTGGGAAGCCAGCACACCGGGTTCAATATGTTAAACTCCCGCCGCAACCAACGCCGGAGAATTTTCATACATGATGTTTGTGTCTTTTAACGCCAACAGTATCCGTACCCGACTGCATCAACTGGAAGCCCTGATTGAAAGCCACAATCCGGATGTTATTGGCATTCAGGAAACCAAGGTGAGAGACGAAGAGTTTCCGGCAGAGGCCATTCGCAAGCTGGGCTATCATGCGCACTTTCATGGCCAAAAAACTCATTACGGTGTTGCCCTTCTTTCCCGCGAAAAACCAGATCAAATCGTTAAAGGTTACTCGGGTGACAGCGACGAGGCTCAGCGTCGCCTTATTACCGGGCAATTCAGCGTGAATGGTGAAAAACTGACGGTAATCAACGGCTACTTCCCCCAGGGTGAAAGCCGGGACCACCCGGTAAAATTCCCCGCCAAAAAGCAGTTTTACGCCGACCTGATGGTTTACCTCGACGAGCTCAAGGCCCAGGGTGGCCACGTGCTCGTGATGGGAGACATGAACATCGCGCCAACCGACAAGGATGTAGGTATAGGCCCGGACAATGCCAAACGCTGGCTGCGCACCGGTAAATGCGCTTTTCTCCCTGAGGAGCGGGAATGGCTCAGCCAGATTGAGGGCCGGGGTTACACCGACATTTTCCGCCACCTCCACCCGGAAGATACGCAGACATTCAGCTGGTTTGATTATCGTAGCAAAGGCTTTGACAAAGACCCCAAACGCGGCCTGCGTATCGACCTTATTTTGGCCAACGACAGCCTGCTATCCAAAACCAAAGAGTCGGGCGTGTCCCTGGGCTTTCGCGGAATGGAGCGACCATCCGATCACTGTCCGGTTTGGGCAACGTTTGACCTGTAAGGACTGGCTGGCCACAACATGAAAAAAATAAAAACCCGGGATCGTATACTTGGTGCCAGCCTGGCCCTGTTCAATAACCAGGGCGAGCCCAACGTGACAACACTGCTGATCTCGGATGAGCTGGATATAAGCCCCGGCAATCTGTATTACCACTTCAAGAGCAAGGGCGACATTGTAGAGGAGCTGTTCTCAGCGTTTGAAGCGGAGATGATAGATCTGCTTGCGGTGCCGGATGACGTTGATATCAGCCTCGACCAGCAGAGCTTTTTTTTGCACCTGTTGTTTGAAGCCGTGGCCAGATATCGGTTTTTATATCAGGATCTGGTTAACGTACTCTCCCGTTATGAGCGCTTGCAGGTGCGCTTCAGGCGAGTTTTGAAGAAGAAAACATCGGCTTTCAAAAGCATTTGCGAAAGCCTGCGGCGCCAAAAAATAATGACTATTGAGCCAGATGAACTGGATTCCCTGTGCGAGCAGTTAACCTTAACGGCCTGCTATTGGAGTGCTTTTGATACGCTCTCTCACCTTGACGACCGTGAGTCTGTCGACCCCGGGCGCGGTGTCTACCAGATGATGCACCTGATGCTGCCCTATTTCGAACCCGAGCACCAAGCGTATGCAAAGCTGATCAGCCAGGAGTATCTCTAAGAGCCGTTACTCTTCTTCATCCACGCCGCTGGCGTTTTTCAGCACGGCCAACTCGGCCTCCAGCATTTCTATTCGCTTCTCAAGCGATTCAATGTCTTCCTTGCGATGAATGCCCAACCGACGTAACGCCCCGGAAACCCGCTCATCGAACAGATGCTCTAACCGGTCCCAGGTACCCGTTGCCCGTTCACGGACACCCTCAACGCGACCCTCGACTGAACGGATCTGCTTTTCTACCGCCCCACGGGTTTTATTTTCCAGTTGCTCACCTTCCTGAACAAGACGGTCAAAGAACCGGCCAGTGTCTTCTTCTGCCTTGGTGTAGGCTCCGAGACCTGCAAGCCAGATTTGACGGGCAGAATCCTTTATTTTTCCGGCCAACTGCGGATCGTTTTCGGGGTTCTTGTCGTTTTCATCTGACATGTAACAACCTCTGGGAAGGGAAAATGCACTATAAACGCTATTATATTACAGCTTGCCGTTAAATTCAGTCGCTCTGAAAGTCGCATAGCCACAAGGCTTAGTATAAAGATGCGTTGCATATGACAAAATGTTTCCAGGTAAACGCAGCACAGACTTGAAGTGTTCAAAATATAGTCAATACTTGCTTATACCGGAGTCCCTGCTGACGCCGGTTTGTCTGGAAGTCTGTATGGATACTACTCGCACGCCTCTGCCCGGCGCTCCTGCCGGGCCTTTTTTGGAAAATTTATAGCGTTTTTAGCCTCCTGACTCCGCATCTTTCTGACAGATGCCATTAGCTGTGAGATGATAAGGACATCGCTCATTTGCCGATTCCGGAGATAAACCACATGGATATCCGAAAGATCGATGACACCCTTTCTGTTGCCCCGCAAATCGCTTATGCCGATGTGGCAGAGGCAGCAAGGCTTGGCTTCAGAACACTGGTTGCAAACCGCCCGGATAAAGAAGAGTTTGGTCAGCCCGCCATGGCAGATATTGAAGCTGCAGCCCGTGAAAACGGTATGACCTGGGTATACATGCCAGTTGAATCCGGCAATATTTCTGATGCCGACGTTGATCGTTTTGGCACAATGATCCAGGATTCGGACAAACCCGTATTAGCTTTCTGCCGATCCGGCACCCGGTGCACCGTGCTTTGGGCGCTCAATGCCGTGCGCACCGCTCCCGCCTCGGAGGTACTCAGCAAAGCGAACAACGCAGGATACGATATCAGCGGTCTTGCACCGCGCATGGCGCAGCAGGCTGAAAAACAGTAATTGTGTCGTCCGGCTTCAAACGATCACCCCTCAGGATTCACCCTTTCATGCAATACAAAGGCACAGAGAACTTCCGGCACAATCAGCCGGAACGGATTGGCGTGCTGGTCACCAACCTTGGTACGCCAGACGCCCCAACCGCCTCCGCTTTACGGCGTTATTTGGGAGAATTTCTTTCCGATCCGAGAGTTGTTGAGCTACCGCGCCCATTATGGTGGCTGATACTGCATGGCATCATCCTCCGCATTCGCCCCAAGCGCAGCGCAGCGGCCTATGCCAGCGTATGGCAGCCGGAAGGTTCTCCGCTGTTGCTCCATACAGCAAAGCAGGCCGGAGGTATCCAGGACGCCCTTAAAAAGAAATACGGTACGGATGTGGTCGTGGGCTTTGCCATGCGTTATGGCAATCCGTCTATACCAAGGGTGCTCGATGAAATGCAGCAGCAGAGCGTGAGAAAACTGCTGGTGCTGCCACTATACCCACAGTATTCCGCGTCTACATCGGCCTCTACTTTCGATGCCATCGCCAAAAATTTCGCGACACGCCGCTGGCTGCCCGATTTACGCTTTATTTCCCATTACCCGGACTACCCGCCTTATATCGAAGCGATGGCCAAGCACATTGAAAACCACTGGTCGGAACACGGGCGCAACCAAAAGCTGGTTTTGTCCTACCATGGAGTGCCTTTGAAATATCTCACCAAGGGCGACCCATACCACTGCGAGTGTCATAAAACGTCAAGACTTTTGGCCCAACGGCTGGGGCTGACAAAGGAAGACTATATCACCAGTTTTCAGTCACGTTTTGGGAAGGAAGAGTGGCTCAAACCCTATACCGACGAAACCCTTAAAGCGCTTCCTGAGCAGGGGGTAAAATCCATTGACGTGTTTTGCCCCGGCTTTTCATCTGATTGCCTGGAGACCATCGAAGAGATTGATGAAGAGAATCGCGGGTACTTCATGGACGCAGGCGGTGAGGCGTTTAGCTATATCACCGCATTGAATGCCACACCCGGCCATATTGACGCACTGGTACAACTGATCGAAGACAATCTGCAAGGCTGGTCGTTACCGGACAATCAGCCGGAGACACTGGCCGCGCGCCAAACGTGCTCAGACGAGCAAAAAAACGCTGTTTATCCCGGCCGGGACCTTTAAAAAAGGCCCGGCGCTCTACCCTTCCGCTGAATCCTTCTGTTCCATACTCGCTTGTTCCCAGGGCAAATCAGCTGCCGCCGCTCTTTAGGGGCGGTACGCCTTTTTATGCGCAAATGATAATAGAAAACACTGCTATTTGGAAGTGATTCTCGAACATGTGCCTGGAACGGCAATCCGCACATAAAGAGAGCTGGGGGGATTACCTAACCACACAACCCATGGCTATCTGCCGGCAAAGAAAGGCGCGACTATTAAGGCGTGGAATCGAAGAAAGTAAAAAGGGTACTAGGCAACGGTATATAGAGAGAGTACGGGAGAATTTGTGGCTATGTTCGCGGCTTTGGAAAGGTCTTTCAACTGCCTGTATTCAAGGGAAAAATGGCGGTGGGCCAGGGATTCGAACCCCGGGAAGGCTACAAACCTTCGGCGGTTTTCAAGACCGCTGCATTCGGCCACTCTGCCAGCCCACCGTTTTTCCATTGCTGCCTTGCGACAGCGGGATGAATCATACCGGAATTGTCTGTGCTGTCAACGCCCTGGGAAAAACTCCATGAAGTTTTGAACATTAACAGCCTTTAATGGAATCTGACGCCCACTTTCCTGTCTTAAACGATTGAAAGTTCAGATTTCGACATTATTATGGACTGTGATTCTAGGTAATTGGCGTTCATCAGGCTCTGTGCCTGACGCCGGTAACCAAATAAGCTGGATTAAACCGGAGATCAGAATGCAAAACAGACAGTATAATGTTCAGCAGAACCGTAGCGGCTCGATAGCCCGCGGGTCCGCTACTGCACCTATCAGCGCATCGGCGACCAAGGTTTTGCGAAACACTTACACCCTGCTGGCAATGACACTGGTGTTCAGTGCAGCAATGGCGGGTGTTTCCATGTCCATCGGCCTCAGCCAGGGCGCAAGCCTTATGTGCAGTTTGGGCGCGCTTGCGCTGATCTGGTTTGTGCTTCCACGTACAGCCAACAGCTCTGCCGGTATCGCCGTTGTTTTTGCTTTTACCGGCCTGTTAGGCCTCTCTCTTGGCCCGATCCTTCTGTACTACCTGCAGCTCTCCAACGGCGGGCAAATTATTATGCAAGCCCTGGGCGGGACCGGCTTGGTATTTTTTGCTCTCTCAGGATATGTGCTAACTACCAAGAAAGACTTCAGCTTCATGCGCGGCATGCTGGTTGCTGGTCTTGTGGTTGTATTGGTTGCAGCACTGGGCTCTATGGTTGCCGCAATGTTTGGCGTTGAAATTACGGCAATCAGTTTGGCTATTAGCGCCGCAATTGTGTTCCTGATGTCTGGTTTCATTCTGTATGACACAAGCCGCATCGTGAACGGCGGTGAGACCAACTACATTATGGCAACAACTGGCCTCTACCTGAACATCTACAACCTGTTCGTAAGCCTACTGCACCTCATTGGTGCTTTCTCCAGCGACTAGTTCCCGGCATATTTGCCATTTGGCAGCTAGAGCAAAAACCCCGGCCTTTGCCGGGGTTTTTGCTATTGGTACACTTATTGTTTTAGGTGAGATGCGAAGTCATGGCCGATAGTCCACTGCAGAACTTTACCCTGGTGATAACCGGAGCGCCCTATTCTTCCCAGGCTCCTCAAACAGCGTTGGCGTTTGCGCGTGCGGCCATTGCAGGCGGGCATATACTGGATCGGGTTTTTCTTTACGGAGACGGCGTTCATCTTGCCTCGTCGCTTTCTACGCCGCCCCCAGATGAGACACACTGGCCTAAAGAATGGGCCGGGTTCCTGGAGCAGAACGCAGTTCCGGGGTCAGCCTGTATTGCATCCGCGCTAAGGCGTGGGCTGATAGACAGCTCAGAGCAACAGCGCTACCAGCTGCCCGCCAGCAACCTCCTCGAGCCTTTCATCATTGCCGGGCTTGGTGAGTGGGTTGAAAGCACTGTGGCTTCATCACGCGTTATTTATTTCCATTCCGGGGCCTGAGCATGAGCACATTAATTGTTATTGACCAGCCACCATATGGAACCTGGGTCGGGCGAGAAGCCCTCGATATGGCTTTTTCGCTTGCCGCATTTGATCAACCCGTATCGCTGTTCTTTACAGGAACAGGTGTCAACTGGCTGCGAAAAAACCAAAACACCAACGAAATTGAGCAAAAATCCGTGGAAAAAAACCTTTCCGCCGCGCCAATTTTTGGCGTGAGCAGTATTTACGCAGACGCATCGGCCTGCGCCCAATATGGGCTTACACAGGAAGACATGCTGGCCGGCGTAGCCATGATCCGAAACAGTACCGAACTGTTGCACCAACACACACTCACAACTTTTGCCGGTTAATGCCCAGGCACGCTCATTAAGAGCCGGAACTTATTATGACTCCCATCCATACTCTTCATATTTTGAACAAGGCGCCCGGGCACCCGCGCGCCACAACGTGTTTGAGCGCACTCAGGTCCGGCGACGCCCTTTTACTCACTGAAAACGCCGTGCTGGCACTACCAGCATTGGGAGGCGGCCCTCTCGTCCCTGTTTATGCCCTGACGCCAGACGCCATGGCTCGTGGCCTTGATCAATGCACCGACAAAGTCACCCTGGTGGACTACCCAACGATGGTAGATCTGACGGCGCGGGCCCAACATGTAATCAGCTGGTGATCTATGACAAACGCCAAAATGCCTGTAAGAAACAACGAGGGTTTTCTTGAAAACGCAAACGACTGGACAGCGGAAGCTGCTACAGTGATTGCCAAAGACGAGAACATAGACCTTAGTGAAAAACACTGGGAAATCATCAGGTTTCTGAGATCATTTTACAATACACATGAAATGTCGCCACCCTCCAACCGGTTGTTTGTGAAATCAGTTAAAGAGGCACTGGGCGAGGAGAAAGGGAACAGCATTTACATTATGCAGCTGTTTCCCGGCACCCCTGCAAAAACAGCCTGCCGAATTGCTGGCCTGCCGCGGCCTACAAACTGCCTGTAACGTTACCTGGAGCATCAATCAGGGTTGGGTGGCGGCACCGTTATAGCGGCAAGTAAGTGAACGCAAGCAACTGAATCACCCCTGCAAGTGCGCCAAATATACCGCCAATAAACATGAGCTTAACCTCTTCCTCGCGAAAGGCAGGGCGAAGTATGTCCTGAAATTCCGCTGGCCGAAGGGCTTTCATTTGGCCAGACAAAACGCTCGTAACAATCGGGGCCCGATCTTTGTTGAAATCAGGATCACTGAATACATCGTAGGTCGCAAGCACTGCCTGTTGATTCATCGCTTTTTTCAGCTCAGTGTAGCCGCTCATTCCAACGGTCATCTGGGCACTGAGTTTCATCAACACAGAGTTGTCCAGCAAAGGTCTCAGGTGCTTTTGTATAATAATTCGGGTGCGATCGCCCCCTCTGCCATTAATCATGGCATCCGCCACTTTTTCTACTGTAAGAAATTCTTCCGCGACCAGCTTTGCCCAGATATCGCTGATTTCGGGCTGGCGCCGTAAAAATAGCCCCTGAATTTTCCAGAATAAAAACCGGCGAGGTTTCAGTGGCGCAAAGATCAAATTGATGGCAAGCCAGTTCGTTATAAACCCAATCACAAACCCGCCAACAGGCAAAAGCCAGGGCTTTGGATAGAAAAACCAGACAGGGGCGAGAAAGCAACCCAGAATCCCGCCGACAATAGCCCCGCGATTGATGACTGATTTGAGCTCTACGGAACCTGCTTGTTTGAATATGCGGTTCATCAGATCCGGATGTTGCTTCAACTCTCGACTCAGCAATGCTTTAAGGTCGACCAACTCATCAAGGTCATCGCCGAAATCATCAACCAACCCCTCGACTCGTGCTGGCAACTGCTCCCTTGCCCACCGGTAAATCCGCCGGCGCAGGAATAAGGGCAAATTGTCCCAAAGCACCGGCTGGATATCGTACATCACCTCATCAATATACTCATCGAGCCTGGGCGTTACCTGGGAGACAACCTGCTCGACAATACGCTGGGGCTCAAGTTTCTGATACACCGCGTTCAGGTCGCCGAACTGCCGGAGTGTCCGATCGATACAAATGTGGGCCATTTTCTCGGACTTGCGGGGAATAACGCCTTGCCAGCCAATACCCCCAGCGCCCACAAACTGCACTGGATAAAAGGACATTTGTATGGCGAGCCAGTTGGTAACCCAACCCGTCCCGGCGGCCACAATGGGTATAGACAGAAGCGCAGCGTCAAACAAATAAAACCCCGATTATGCAATTGCAGACAGTAAACCTGCAGGTTATGCCATTTATAGTCGAGCGGGCCAGCAGCTACCGCCTCTGTTTATGGAGCAGATAATGGAACAGCCAGATATGTGTAACATTGGCCGAGCCGCCATTGTCTGTCAGAAAGTGGAGCTGAGTAATGACTGGAAGTGTCTTGTGGAGTTAAGAGAGGTCTTTCTCAGTGCTATTGTATGGGCGCTGAGCTGTATGAGCGCTAAGCGGCGGCCAAGGGATTACGGTTCCGGAAATGCCTGCAAATGCGGCAGGCATTCCCGGAATCGCGTAAACGTGCTTACTGGTAGTAGGCGTTTTCAGTCTGTGTGTGGTCTGTCACATCACGAACCGCTGTTATTTCCGGCACCCTGTCGGTGAGCGTTGTTTCAACACCCTGCTTCAACGTCAAGCTGACCGCTGAACAGCCCTGACAACCGCCACCAAAACGCAAAACGGCCACGGATTCGTCAACAATCTCAACTAACGACACATCGCCACCGTGGGCTGCCAGGTTGGGGTTAATTTCCGAAGCCAGCACGTAGTTCACTCTGTCTGGCAAGGGCGCGTTTTCATCAACACTTGGAACCTTTGCATTCGGCGCTTTGATAGTGAGCTGGCCGCCCATCTGATCTTTGGAATAATCCACATACGCTTCCTCCAGGAAGGGTACGGAATTGTGATCCAGGTATAAGGTGAATTTTTCCAGATCGACCTGTTCGTCAGTCGGCACAATTTCGTTAGGCGGGCAGTAAGCCAAGCAGGTTTCAGCATTTTTGGTGCCCGGCTGTGTTACGAAAATTCGTACCCCCATGCCTTTCACATCCTGCTTTTCAATAAGTTGCGCAAGATAATCCCGTGCGGGATCTGTCACAGTAACCAATGCCATGTTTTCAACCCGTTGGTAAGTTTAGATTCATTTTAAGGGAGTTCGCGGCAACATGAAAGACCAAGTAAATTAGTAGGTCTTTCGCCGGGAAATAAATTCGCCTTTATCACGTATCCGGCACACTGAACTTGACGCAAGTAAAGAATAACTGACACCAGCACTACGACGAACTTCAGCAATTTTGATATAGTCGCGTGTTATTGAACCAAATACGCTATTAATACCGACATCCGGAATACTAACTATGACCGATCGCAACACTCGCCTGGAACAACTCCGTAACGCCCTGAAAGAGCGCATTGTGATTCTTGATGGCGGTATGGGGACCATGATCCAGAACCTGAAACTGGACGAGAAAGCGTTCCGGGGTGATCGGTTTGCCGACTATGATCGGGAGGTCCGGGGCAACAACGACCTGTTGAATATCACCCAGCCTGCCCTTTTGCGAAACATACATGCCGACTACCTGGATGCCGGCGCAGATATTATTGAAACCAATACCTTCAACTCCACCCGGGTGTCTCAGTCTGACTACGGTTTGGAAGAGGTTTCCAAAGAGCTGAACGTGGCCGCCGCAAAGCTCGCACGGCAAGTGGCTGACGAATACACCGCCAAAGATCCCTCCAGGCCAAGATTTGTAGCCGGCGCTGTTGGGCCCACTTCAAAAACAGCGTCGCTATCCCCTGACGTGAACAATCCGGGCTTTCGCAATACCAGTTTTCAGGCCCTGGTCGATAATTACTATGAATCGGTAGAAGGCCTGGTTGAAGGCGGTTGTGACATTATTCTCATCGAGACCATTTTCGATACGCTTAATGCGAAGGCGGCGATTTACGCCACTCAACAATATTTCATAGACAGCGGTATTGAACTGCCGATTATGATTTCCGGCACAATTACCGATGCGTCTGGTCGCACACTGTCTGGCCAAACCACTGAGGCATTCTGGAACTCCGTTGCCCACTCCCGCCCTATTTCTGTTGGGCTAAACTGTGCCCTGGGTGCAGATGCACTGCGCCCATACGTGGAAGAGTTGTCAGCCAAAGCCAATACCTATGTCAGCGCCCACCCAAACGCTGGCCTGCCTAACGAGTTTGGCGAATACGACCAGACCCCTGAAGAGATGGCCGCAACCATTGAGGGGTTTGCGCGGGATGGCTTTTTAAACATCATTGGCGGTTGCTGTGGCTCCCGCCCGGAACACATAGAAGCGGTTGCAAACGCTGTAAGCAAGTATCCGCCGCGCAAGATTCCCGAGCGTCCCGAAGCCTTGCGTCTTTCAGGGCTTGAGCCATTCACTGGCGATGAGAACAGTCTGTTTATTAATGTGGGTGAGCGTACCAACGTCACCGGCTCCAAGCGATTCCTGCGCCTGATTAAAGAAGAACAGTATGAAGAAGCCCTGAGCGTGGCCCGGGACCAGGTAGAAAACGGCGCTCAGATTATCGATATCAACATGGATGAGGGCATGTTGGATTCCAGGGAGGTGATGGTCACCTTCCTGAATCTGGTTGCCTCTGAGCCGGATATCTCCCGTGTTCCCATCATGCTCGATTCCTCTAAGTGGGAGGTAATCGAGGCTGGACTAAGATGCATCCAGGGCAAGGCCGTAGTGAACTCCATCAGCCTGAAAGAAGGCGAAGAGGAGTTCATCAAACGCGCCAAAGACTGCATGCGATATGGTGCAGCCGTAGTTGTCATGGCCTTTGATGAGGATGGCCAGGCCGATACTTACGAACGTAAAACGGAAATATGTAAGCGGTCTTACGATGTACTGGTGGGTATTGGCTTCAACCCCGGCGACATCATTTTCGACCCGAACGTGTTTGCCATCGCCACCGGCATTGAAGAACACAACAACTACGCAGTGGACTATATAAACGCCGCTCGCTGGATTCGGGCAAACCTGCCCCACGCATCTATTTCGGGCGGTGTCAGTAACGTGTCGTTTTCCTTCCGGGGCAACGATGTCGTGCGAGAGGCCATTCACTCGGTCTTCCTTTACTACGCCATCAAAGCTGGCATGAACATGGGCATCGTAAATCCCGGCCAACTGGTCATTTACGATGAGATTGATCCGGAACTGAAGGAACTGGTTGAGGATGTTGTACTCAACCGCCGCGACGATGCCACAGATCGCCTTCTGGACATTGCCGAACGCTACAAAGGCAAGGGCGGTAAAACCCAGGAAGAGGACCTGGCGTGGCGTGAATGGCCAGTGATCAAGCGCCTGGAGCACTCTCTGGTCAAAGGCATTACCAACTATATTATCGAAGATACAGAAGAATGCCGTCAGCAAGCCGAGCGCCCTATTCACGTAATCGAAGGCCCACTAATGGATGGCATGAACGTGGTCGGCGACCTGTTCAGCGACGGTAAAATGTTTCTGCCCCAGGTCGTTAAAAGTGCCCGGGTCATGAAACAGGCTGTGGCGCACCTGATTCCGTTCATTGAAGCAGAAAAGTCCGAGGATCAGCAGGCCAAAGGGAAAATCCTGATGGCCACGGTGAAAGGCGATGTGCACGATATCGGTAAAAACATTGTAAGCGTGGTGCTTCAATGCAATAACTACGAGGTGATCGACCTGGGCGTTATGGTGCCCAGCGATAAAATCCTCGCCGCCGCCAAAGAGCATAACGTAGATATCGTTGGGCTAAGCGGCCTGATAACCCCATCACTGGATGAAATGGTCCACGTTGCCCGGGAAATGCAGCGCCTTGATTTCCAGCTTCCATTGATGATTGGTGGAGCGACAACATCAAAAGCGCATACTGCGGTGAAAATTGAGCCGCACTATAAAAATGACATTGCGCTGTATGTCTCAGACGCTTCGCGATGCGTAAACGTTGCGTCGCAACTCCTCAGCAAAACCGCAAAACCGAAGCTGGTGAGCGATGCTCGCGAGGAATACGACAAGATCCGGGAACGCCGCAAACAACGGGGCGACCGCACCAAGCTGGTCAGCCTTAAAGAAGCCCGCGCGCGCGCGCCGGAAATCAATTTTGAAAATTATGTACCGCCCAAGCCTGCTTTCACCGGAACCCGGTTATTTGAATCCTATGATTTAAGTGAGCTGGAGCCCTACATAGACTGGACACCGTTCTTTATCTCCTGGGACATCGCCGGTAAATACCCGCAGGTTTTCGATGATCCCAAGCGGGGCGAAGCTGCCCGAAGCCTGTTTGACGACGCCCAGATCATTCTTCGTAAGATGATAGATGAAAAGCGCGTAACGGCCTCAGGCATTATCGGTTTTTGGCCAGCACACCGCCGCGGCGATGATATTGTTGTGTACAAGGACGAAAGTCGCAGCGAAGAACTGACTACCCTGCACCACCTGCGCCAGCAAGATGACAAAGCGCCTAATAAATCCATGATGACTTTGTCTGACTTTGTGGCTGAGGAAGGCACAGAACACTGTGATTATATTGGCGGTTTTGCAGTGACTACCGGCATAGGCGCAGAAGAGATGTCGATGGAATACAAAAATGCCAATGACGACTATAACGCGATTATGGTTAAAGGCTTGGCCGACCGCCTGGCGGAAGCCTTTGCAGAACGCATGCACGAACGTGTACGCAAAGAGTTCTGGGGCTATAACAGCGATGAGCAACTTGGCAACGAAGACCTGATTAAAGAGCGCTATCACGGTATTCGTCCGGCACCCGGGTACCCCGCCTGCCCTGACCATACTGAGAAAGCAACACTATTCGAATTACTGGATGCCACCGCACAAACCGGTATCGAGATTACCGAAAGTTTTGCGATGTTCCCAACGGCTGCCGTTTCTGGCTGGTACTTCTCGCACCCTGAATCCAAGTTCTTTGCAGTGGGTAAAATTGGCGTAGATCAGGTTGAGGACTATGCTGAGCGTAAAGGCCTTTCCAAAGCGGAAGCTGAGCGCTGGTTGGCTCCCAGTCTGGCGTATGATCCTGACGAGTAAAGGCTGAACTCACACGCAAAGAGGATACGGTTTATGACACAGTCGCCTGGTACGCAGAAGGATAAAAACAAAAAGCCTCAAGGGCCCGGCGTTTTAAAAGTTATGCAAAGTGTCGCAGCGGGCGCTTTGGGCGTTCAGTCCAGCAAACGTCGCGAAGAAGATTTTGGTAGCCACAGCCCACTGCCCTACATCATTGGTGGACTGCTGTTCACAGCTCTATTTATCGGCACACTCGTTCTGATTGTGCAGATCGCACTTTCCGGCCAGTAACACTACTGGCCGGAAACCCACACCACTGCAAATGAAACCACAAGAGCAATAATCAGTACGGCAGCTATGGCATCCACCTGGCTATCTGATGGCATCAGCTTCTTCATTACTTACTCCTTTTGCGAGTCTACTCTATCCGTTTTCAATGAATCAGGTCATCGCCCGAACGCTTCCCAATCAGTAAAGCAGCAAATTGAATTTAGTCCAGCCCGCCACGTTCCTGCTTATCACCTGAATCGATAAACATATCTTGAAATAATCATTTTTAGAATAAGCAGAGCCTGCTAACCTTCGTTTCAGATATAAGCCCCGATTTTCGGGCGCACCCGGAAATTCCGGAACCGGATTCCTGCGCACGCAGGCCGTTACGACATTATTATCCAGGACTCCCTTTTTATGTACGTATACGACGAGCACGATCGGCAAATGGCCAGGGAGCGGGTGGCGCAGTTTCGGGATCAAACTGCGCGAGCACTTGCTGGCGAGCTGGAAGAAGACGAGTTTTTGCCTTTGCGCCTGCAAAACGGGCTATACATACAGCGGCTCGCGCCTATGCTGCGCATTTGCGTACCCTATGGCATGCTGCGCTCTGTTCAGCTACGTCGTCTGGCACGCATCACAAGGGATTACGACAAAAGCTACGCCCACTTCACTACCCGCCAAAACGTGCAGCTGAACTGGCCTGCCCTGGAGGATGTGCCTGATATTCTGGCAGAACTGGCGGAAGTTGAGATGCACGCCAACCAAACCAGCGGTAACTGCATCAGAAACACTACCACCGACCAATTTGCGGGCGTGCAGGCCGATGAAATTACCGATCCCCGCCCTTACTGCGAAATTATCCGGCAGTGGTCGACGTTTCATCCGGAATTCGCGTACCTGCCCAGAAAATTCAAAGTGGCCGTGAATGCCTCAGAGAAAACAGACAGAGCAGCTATTCAGGTCCACGACATTGGCCTTCAAATCGTTCGTAACGACGCGGGCGAATTGGGCTTTCGGGTACACGTAGGGGGTGGCTTAGGCCGCACACCCATGATTGCGCCGGTTATTCGGGAATTTCTTCCGGAGCTCGACCTGCTCACCTATCTGGAATCTGTGCTCAGGGTTTATAATCGTTATGGTCGCCGTGACAACAAATTTAAAGCCCGGATTAAAATCCTGGTAAAGGCTCTGACTCCGGAAGGGTTTGCTGAAAAAGTAGAAGCTGAGTGGGCGCACATCAAGGATTCTCCTACCCGACTCACTCCGCAAGCCATTGAGCGTATCCAGGGTTACTTTACCGAGCCCGATTACGCTGAGCTGACTAATGCCACGGATCAGCTGGCACAACACCGATTCGAAAGCCGCGCATTCGATCAGTGGCTCCAGCACAACGTAGACACCCATAAGAAACCCGGCTATGCCATCGTATCGCTGACCTTGAAAGAAACCGGAACACCTCCAGGCGATGTAACCGACAAGCAGCTAGAGCAAATTGCAGACCTGGCAGACGAATACAGTTTTGGCGAAGCACGGGTAACTCACTATCAAAACGTCGTCCTCGCCGATGTACGTCAGGACCGCCTGTTTGAGTTGTGGCAACAGCTTGCCTCCATGGGGTTTGGCACTGCTAATCTGCACACACTAACCGACATTATCTGCTGTCCTGGTGGGGATTTTTGCGCCCTGGCCAATGCCAAGTCGATTCCGGTGGCTGAGTCCATTCAGCGCCGCTTTGACGACCTTGATTATCTGTACGACCTGGGCAACATCGATTTGAACATATCAGGCTGCATGAACGCCTGTGGTCACCACCATGTGGGCAATATTGGCGTGCTGGGCGTCGACAAAAAAGGCCAGGAGTTCTACCAAGTGAGCCTGGGTGGGGCATCACAGCACGATGCTTCTATTGGCAAGATTCTGGGGCCGTCTTTCGCGCAGGATGATATGCCTGATGTGATCGCAAAGATTATTGATGTGTATGTTGATAAGCGCACGGAGGAAGAGTCTTTCGTAGATACCTATCGCCGTGTTGGAATCAGTCCTTTCAAGGAGCGGGTTTATGCCTGATATTATTTTTCGGGACGGCAGCATCCGTCACAATGAATGGGTTGTGGTTCAGCGGCCTGAAAACGGTGAGCCACTAAACATCCCTGAACAACCTGCCCTGATTCCGGCGGATCTTTGGCTTGAGAATCGTGATCAGTTTGCAGGAACACGTGATATCGGTGTTTGGTTGAATGGCCATGATGAACCAGACGTTCTGGCGGATCACGTTCACGAATTGCCCTTAGTGGCGATTAACTTTCCAAAGTTTAGTGATGGTCGGGGCTATAGCACGGCCAGATTGCTGCGGGAGCGCTTCGGCTTCAAAAATGAGCTACGGGCGATTGGCGATGTATTATTGGATCAGCTTCAGTTTATGAAGCGTTGTGGTTTTGATACCTATGATCTGCGTCCGGATAAGGATATTCGTAAGGCTGCGCGATCGCTGAATTTCTTTAGCCAGGGGTATCAGGCTGCCACGGATACGGATTTGCCTTTATTTCGCCGTAGGGCTTCTTAATTTCTGACGCTGGAGCACGCTGTCAGGGTCGAAGGGCTTATCAAAACACGCTGTGAATACGTCCGTGTACGCTCGGCTCCGCCATCCATGGCGCCGCACGGTTTAGAGAAGCCCTTCGACCCTAACTGCTCAAGCTATGTCATTTCAGATCGCATGATCTAAAACTATCTTTCCTGCCGACTCACCTTTCAGGAAAGCTTGTAGCGCTCCATCAAGACCAGCACGGCCAATCTGTTTAGCAGATGCTTCAGCCTTGGAACATTTCCAGTCGCCTGCAAACTTTTTCCAAACCGCTTCTTTCTCAGCTAGTGGAATTTCCACTGAATCCACACCCAGCAGGTTTACACCGCGCAGGATGAAAGGCAGAACCGTGGTCTGGAGTTGTGGGCCAGCAACCAGGCCGCAGCAAGCAACCGAACCGCCTGGCTGGATCTGTTTTAGCAACTCAGCCAGAGGTGATCCACCAACCGTGTCTACGGCGTTGGCAAAAGCCGGTTTCAGCATGGGTTTTTTCTCATCTGCCAGCGTATCTCGCCCAACAACCTCTACAGCACCTAATGCTTTCAACGCGTCTGCGTGATCAGCCTTGCCGCTGATAGCAACCACATCGAAGCCGAGTTTGGCCAGGAGTTCTACGGCGACACTACCAACCGCGCCAGAGGCGCCCGAAACAGCTACGTTGCCCTGCTCTGGCCTGGCACCCATGGTGAGGAGCTTCTGCACGCACAAACCCGCTGTGAGGCCGGCTGTGCCGTATGTCATTGCGGTACTGGCATCCCAGTTGGCTGGCATGGCTACACACCAAGCGGAAGGTACGCGAATGTATTCGCCAAAACCGCCGTCGGTATCCATGCCCAGGTCGTAGCCGGTTACGATCACCTGGCTACCAACAGCTGGGGTTCCGGTGGCGGACTCGACCACTTCTCCGGCAGCATCTATGCCTGGTGTGTGGGGGAATGAGCGAGTAACACCTTTGTTACCAGAGGCGGACAGTGCGTCTTTGTAGTTTAGTGAGGAATGACTGACTTTTATCAGCACCTCGCCCGCCGGAAGATCGTTGAGGCCAAGCGTCTGTTCAGCTCCTTTATAGCTGCCATCCTGCTCTTCAACACGCCAGGCTTTGAATTGGGTATCGCTCGTCATAGTCTTCCCCACGTTTTATTGGCTACTGAATTTTCTGGTTGCGAAATGCGCTCAGAACCTTCCATACGGTGTGTTCGAGTGCAGTGCTGGTTGCCAGCCCAAGCTTCTCCGGCAGTGTTCGTTTGCGCTGAAAGGATACCGAGACTACATCTGCCCGATCACACGCTTCAATGATATATTCGTCGGAGGTTTTGATCTCGTCAATGAGGTTCACCTCAAGTGCGCGCTTGCCAAACCAGATATCGCCGGTCGCCACTGCGGCGATATTCAGGTCTGGCCGACGTTCACTCACATAATCCTTGAACAGACCGTGAGTATCGTCGAGATCTTCCAGGAATTTCTGACGCCCCTTGTCTGTGTTTTCACCAAATACTGTCATGGTGCGCTTGTGCTCACCAGCGGTCAGTACTTCGAAATCAACGTTATGTTTCTTCAGTAAACGATGAAAGTTTGGTAGCTGAGCGACAACACCAATGGACCCGAGAACAGCGAAAGGCGAAGCAATAATCCGGTCGGCTACGCAAGCCATCATGTAGCCACCACTGGCAGCAACTTTGTCCACACAGGCAGTAAGATGGATACCCTTGCTGCGGATGCGGTCTAACTGTGCCGCTGCAAGCCCATATGAATGCACCAGGCCGCCGCCACTCTCAAGGCGGATGACTACCTCATCCTTGCCTGGCTCAGCTACGCTGAGCACCGCCGATATGGCACGGCGAAGCGGGTCCACATCACTCGCCTTTATGTCGCCGTCGAAATCCAACACGTAGATACGCCCCGGCGCCTCTTTAACAGCGCCCGCCTCTTCTTTTTTTGCCTTTCCGGCTTTCTTCTCAGCCTTATGTTCTTTCTTTTTGGCTTTTGTCCAGTTTTTCCGCTCCTGATCCGTCATGAGCTTGGCTTGAACCGACTCACGAAGCTTGCGGTATTTTTCATTGAGCTTGAAAACCTGCAGCTCGCCGTCGTCTTCATCATCGCTCCGTTCTTTGTGAGTAGCCGAGATAATAATGGACACAATCACCACAGCGGCGATAACAAAGGTAATCACTTTGGCTAAAAATAAACCGTATTCTGTCAAAAACTCCAAAAGGCTTCTCCAGGCAGTTAAGCAAGCACGAGAGTGTAACTTACCGAAACTCTTGTGATAAGCAGAGCAAAAAATTAAAACAAGCGTTCGATCGAGCTTGACAGAGGTACCATCTCCCCATAAAGTCGATTTGCGAAGTCGGCTCTATCCGGCTGCAGCCAAGGCTGACCAAGCCAGGCACGTAAAGCCGTTATCATGACAAGACAACCATCAAATAAGGGTAAAATAATGTCTGTAGATCAAATCTTTGAAAAGCTCGAGAAAAACTTCAACGCAGACGCAGCTCAGGGCCTGGACCTGGTATATCAGTTTGATATCGAAGACGATAAAAGCTACAACCTGGTTATCAAAGATGGCACTTGCAAACTGAACGAAGGCGCTCACGATGACCCTTCCGTTACTCTGATCATGAGCGCTGAAACTCTGGAAGGCATTGTTTCCGGCGAGACTGACGGTATGCAGGCATTCATGGCAGGTCAGCTTCGCGCCGAAGGCGATATGATGCTGGCTACCAAGCTGGGTGAATTGTTCAACATGGGCTAACTGCGCCCTGTTGTGTTCACAAGAAAACCCGCGCCAGGCGCGGGTTTTTTATTTTTCGAATTCTGCTTGTCACTATATTCTAAAGCCCGACATCATCCAGCGAGGTTTCCGCCAGCCGCAGCAAGTCTGCATTGCTCTGCTCTCGCTTGCCAATGCTTTCAATATAGTACTCAAGAGATGTAAGTGCATCTGCCAACGCTTCCAGAACCTGAGTTTCGGGCGCTTCCCGGGCGTCCAGTAAACGCTCCTGAATAGATGCCGCAGCACGCTCAAATACGCGAGCGGCGCCAGGGTCGTTCACCATCTGAAGCCCACCCCAAATGCTGTGCAAGGTCACGGGCAAATTGGCAAGATGGAGCTTGTCGTGATCAGACTCTACAAACGCGGTGATCGCACGCTTTGCGAGCGTTAGCGCACCACGGGCTTCGTCGGCCACCACGTAAACCGCTTCTTTAAGATAAATGGATTCGTCAGAGCTTCGCCCGCTTCCTGCCAGTGCGTCTGTCTCCGCTGTGATCCCGCGACTAACAATTTGCATCACCGCATCTTCGATGCCCAGCACCGAGTCTGCCAAGCGGAAAAGCTCATCCTCTGCCGGCAATCGGGATTCCGCCTCCCATGTGCGAAGCTTAACTGCCTCTTCCCGGGAAATAGTTGCCAGGCGACTCAGGTCCAGCATGACCAGTGTATTGCCAAGGCGCTCCAGGGTGTCTGCAATGGAAGACAACTCGGCTAAATCCGGCTCTATACCGCGCTCTATAATGTCCAGCTTATCTTTAAGCTGATTGAGCTCATCCTGCAAAGCCTCGGAAAGGGATTCCAGCACATCTGTGCCTGGGCCGTACAAGCGGCGAGCATGGGCCTCAAGGATAGAATCTGAAAATTCAGCCGGCGTAAGCTGAAAGGCTGACAAAATGCGAGTGGCTTCCGGATTGCCGGACCCACTGCGATAAACCAAATAGACAAGGTCTCGAACCAACGAGTCAGGCGCATCCTTGGCGGTGGCAACCTTACCGACATACACCACCTCACGCCCATACTTTTCAATGCGCATAAACATGCGCTTTCGGGCTTTGGTGAAGGTCATGGCGCGATCAAGCATGGTGTCTGCCGCAATGGCCACAAGACCCCACATTTGCCCCATGGGCGCGCCCTGGCACAAGCGAGCAAATCCGCGTGCAGCCCGGCCTATCAGTTTTTGACTGACAACCGGATTGCGCTCCCTGAGTATGCCCAGCAAAGCCACCTGAAAGGTTAAGCGCATGCGGCGGGCTACAACCTCGTATTCTTCGTCTGTCCCTTCAAACGGTGTAACCGACAGCCCGGAACAGAAATCTGGCTGATCTTTTATATCCACTTCAAAGAAACAGGATTCGGGATAAGGTTTTTCGCGGCGTGCTTCACGCAACTCGTTAATCACCGGCAACAGCAGCTCAGGATGATCCGCACGTTGCTGGTGATAGTATTCTACGTAACGACGAAGGATAAACAGCGCACTGTTTAGCGTGGTAAGCAGAATGTTCTTGTCGTCGTTTGCGCCGACAGGTACATCGTTTGCCATAGCAACAGCTTCCTGGCAAAGCAGCGTGCCGCCGCGAAGCTCTACCAGAATGAAAATACCGCGAAGCTGATTCAGGAAATCCAGACAGTTCTGGAGATCTTCACCACTCTCCCGGTTTTCCTGAAAGCGCTCAAGGCTGGATTCTGCCTGTTTGATGGTCTGCTCAATTTCACTTTTAACCAGATCAAACGACTGCGATTTCGTCGCCAGAGACGATTGAACCATAAACGCTTCCTATTATGAGTCGGCTAACCCCTCCCGACCTTAGTGCGAAACCAGAAAAACGACCAACTAGCCGCTACTTATAACATAAGTTCCAAGGACCTCAACAAGGTAGGAATGTAACAATTGGTACAGGCAGACGCAGTTCTCATTATGCGCCTTCCAGCTTGCCCCAAACGGTTTCACCAGCTTTCTTTTCGAGAGCGGCCATAAAAGCAGCATGTGCATCGCTCTCGGCGTCGGTCGCTTTAATAACAGGTAACTCAGGCCGGTCTGAGCTCAGCCTGCGGATACCACCAGAACCACCCCCATTTTCAGCCCCGGCATCAAGAGACAATGCCGTCTGCCCACCGGTAAGAAGCAGGTATACTTCCGCTAGTATTTCGGCATCCAGCAGTGCTCCGTGAAGCTCGCGATTACTGTTATCAACGCCATAGCGCTTACACAGAGCGTTCAAATTGTTCTTTTGGCCAGGGTGCTTTGCCCGTGCAAGAGCCAGCGAGTCTACTACGCTACAATGATCGGCGGTTTTTCGTACCGGCTTAACCCGGCCAAACTCGGAATCCATAAATCCGATATCAAACGCGGCGTTGTGAATCACAAGCTCTGCGCCGTCTATAAATTCAAAAAACTCATCCGCCACAGCCGCGAACCTGGGTTTATCCAAAAGAAATTCATTGGTAATGCCGTGAATGGTAATGGCTTCTGCTTCAACTTCCCGCTCCGGGTTGATGTAAACATGATAGTTGCGACCTGTTAGCTGCCGCTCCACCATTTCAACACACCCAATTTCGATAATCCGGTGCCCTTCTGCGGGATCTATGCCCGTTGTTTCTGTATCCAGTACAATTTGTCTCATATCACCTACACAATTTTGTGTTCAGAGTGCGCTTCAATGACCAATTACCTCGGCAACACCCTTGTTTGCAAGTTCATCCGCCAGTTCGTTATCCGGAATGCCCGCATGACCTTTAACCCAGTGCCAGTTAATCTCATGCTTTGCGGTTTCCAGGTCCAGCTCACGCCATAGATCGTCGTTCTTTACCGGTTTTTTTGCTGCGGTTTTCCACCCATTCTTTTTCCAGCCTGAAAGCCACTCGGTAATACCCTTGCGCACATACTGGGAATCGGTATAGAGCTCCACCTGACAGGCACGATTAAGCACCTTCAAGCCCCGAATGGCTGCGAGTAATTCCATGCGATTATTGGTGGTTTGTCGTTCTCCTCCATGCATGGTTTTACACACGCTGCCGTAACGGAGCACAACCCCCCAACCCCCTGGCCCCGGGTTACCCTTACAAGCTCCATCGGTATACACAATTACCTTCTCGGACATTAAGACTCCTGCAATTAGATCGGCGTGACAGCCCAATGAAGGCCTATCAATCTTCGGGGTGATTCAGTTTCTGTGGCGCGCATCCTCTGGATGCGCCAATGGCACCGTTGCCAGGCAACCCAATAACGGTGTTCTGGCGCCATGACTTCTGATGTGGTGTCCGGGCACATACACGTTTTTTCGCAAGGATACAGTAATATGCCCCGACCGGCAGGAATCCGTAACCGGATAACCTTTCGCCCAACCGACCCGACGCTTTACGACCACTTCGCTGG
The DNA here is from genome assembly GCF_052091845.1 of Marinobacter sp. Lineage (GTDB taxonomy): Bacteria > Pseudomonadota > Gammaproteobacteria > Pseudomonadales > Oleiphilaceae > Marinobacter. The sequence continues at coordinate 38,146 of NZ_JBQDCO010000003.1, forward strand.
AAAGGCAACAGAAATAAACGAGTGACAGACACCTCAATGTGAAAGTCCAGCAAACGCAGCCAGTCTTCCATGCGTCCGCGCAAGAGGAAACGTGCTCCCCAGGGGCCGTTGCGGTGCCGCGAAATAAATCGGCGCACACCCCACAGGCTAACCGGATTAAACCCCATAAGAGCGATGGAACCGTCGCCCCTCAAAACCCTTGAGGCCTCCCGCAGCACCTGATGAGGGTAATCAGAAAAGTCAGCGGCATGATGTAGTACAACCAGATCCATAGAGCCACCAGGAAAAGGCAGTTCGTCTGCATCGCACACAACAACTCCATCAGGTATATCGGTGAAGCACCTGGGTGTTGTCATTATTTTCTGAGAGAAGTCAGTACCATTGGTTAAAGGTAACCGGTGGCTCACGCTAACCTGAAGCTGCCTTGCGCCTGTATAGCTCTCAAGCTTACGCTCAAGATAATTGCGTTGGTCTGCCAGCAACCTTCGCCCGAGGGAAGTCTGAAACCAGTTCTCAAAGCTCTCGTTTCGGAACGGATAGTCAGCGGACTTGCTTTGCTTCACACTACATGTACTCCCGCGTTTACAAAGAACCTGCAACAGCGTCACGGATTCAGGGATTGTTGGGACTATGGGCATAATGCTCTATTATACCAGCCACACTTGCCAAGCACATACGGGGAACTCTGATGCTAACCATCTCTGCCATCCCGGCATTCAATGACAACTATATATGGTGCCTTGCAGACTCAAGCAAAAAGAAAGCGTTGATTGTGGACCCGGGACAAGCCAGGCCAGTTCAGGACTACCTTGTTAAGCACGGGCTAACACTGGATACCATCTTGGTCACCCATCATCATCCTGATCACGTTGGCGGCATAAAAGCCCTGGTTGAGGGTTCCGCAGACTGCCGTGTAATCGGGCCTGCCGACTCACCATTCAAGGATAGCACCAGTTTTGTTCATCCAGGCGATGAAGTAGTTTGGGAAGATGTTACATTTCAGGTGATTAGCGTGCCTGGGCATACCCTGGATCATATTGCCTTCTTTACAGACACAGAAATTAGCGACCGCCCTGTACTCTTTTGCGGCGACACGCTCTTCGTGTGCGGTTGTGGCCGCCTTTTCGAAGGTACAGCCGCGCAAATGATGGAGTCTCTGAAATCACTCAGAGAGCTTCCGGATGCCACTGCTATCTACTGTGGCCACGAGTATACCCTGGCTAATCTTCGCTTTGCCCGGAGCTGGCTGCCCGATGACATCAAGCTTGAGGCGTTCGAACACCAATGCAAAGAGCAGCGGGAAGCTGGCAAGCCGACCGTACCGGCCATTCTGGCAGATGAAAAACAACGCAACCCGTTTTTACGCTGGGACGATCCTGTCGTAGTGGCTGTCGCGAAACAATACTGCTCAGAGCAAGGCCTGCCTTTCGACTCGGATAGCGCAATCTTTGCAGCCATACGACATGGCAAGGACAATTTCTGAGCAGGTAACATTTTCTCTCACCAGCGTAACGAGAGAGCTATTGACCGCCAGAAAGACGCCACTCTAAAATCACTTAAACTTTTACTCGTAAACTACTAAATATGCCGGATTTTTAGACACAAACCCGGCAACAAACAGACCCGGAAATCACCTATGTTGGTCAAACGATTGCCCCTGCTGTTATTTTTTGGCGCCTTGGTGGGCGGCTGCAGTTCTCTTTATTTAGCCGCAGAAACCACCTCTGAAAGCCCGCTTGATTCAGACGAAGTGACCCTCGCAACCGGCGACGAAGGACTGAAAAAGTCTGTGGCAACCGGCGAAGACAGTGATGCTGTGCGCAACGAGCCGCTTGATGATGCCATAGCACCGGAACTGAAAGCCGCAGCGCGGGAAGCCAGAGAAAAACTCGACAACCCCGAAAAAAAGCGGGCGGATGACACCTCCGAACAAACAGACATGTGGGATCGACTAAGGGCCGGTTTCGCGCTGGATCATGAGGTAGACAACAAGCGCGTCAGAGACCAGCTGGAATGGTATGCAAGCCACCCGGGTTATATAAACCGGGTGGTCGAGCGCGGTAGCCGGTATTTGCACTACATAGTTAACGAAACAGAGAAGCGCGACCTGCCAGCCGAGTTTGCACTGCTGCCAATTGTCGAGAGCGCCTTCGATCCCTTCGCCTACTCCCATGGCCGCGCAGCTGGGCTGTGGCAGTTCATACCCTCCACTGGTAAATATTTTGGCCTTACGCAAAGCTGGTGGCACGATGATCGCCGCGATCTGGTTGCGGCGACTGACGCTGCCCTTACCTATCTGGACCGATTAACCAATCGATTTGATGGCGACTACACGCTTGCTCTGGCGGCTTACAACAGTGGCGGCGGCACAGTTTCAATCGCTATGCGCCGCAACCGGAAAAGCAATAAACCACAGGATTTCTGGTCACTGCAGCTGCCACGGGAAACACGTCATTACGTACCCAAGCTGATCGCTTTGGCAAAAATATTTGATGATCCACAAGCCTACGGCATTGAGCTTCCTTCCTTGAAGAACGAACCATATTTTGACGTGGTCGACACAGGCGGGCAGCTGGACCTGGCTCAGGCTGCGGAGCTTGCAGGCGTTGATATAGACGAAATATACCTGCTCAACCCTTCCTATATTCGCTGGGCAACGTCTCCGGAAGGCCCCCACCGTTTACTGGTTCCCCACCAGAATGCCGAGCCGTTCCGTGCTGCCCTGGCAGAGATTCCCGAAGGTAAGCGGGTTTCCTGGCAAAACTATATGGTTAAGTCAGGCGACAGCTTGAACACCATTTCCCGAAAATTTTCCACTACGCCGGCGGTGCTGCAACAGGTGAATAATCTGAACAGCGATCTGATTCGCATTGGTCAGCGCCTGATGATCCCCTCGGCCTCGAAAAGTTCCGAAGCTTATGTGCTTAGCGCATCGAAGCGACTTGAGCGTAAACAAGCCAAAAAACGGGACGGCAACAAACTGAGATATACCGTACGTCGTGGCGATACCTTCTGGGATATCGCCCGTGAGCATCGGGTTGGCGTGCGGCAAGTCGCCGCCTGGAATGGTATGGCCCCGGGTGATCCGCTGATCCCTGGCAAAAAACTCGTGATCTGGTCAAAAACCGCGCAACCTACACTTGCATCTGCAGACAGCACTCGTGGTAAGGCTATGGTTCGCAAGGTGGGGTATCGCGTTCGCAAAGGGGATTCCCTGGCACGTATTGCCAGTCGTTTTTCCGTGAATGTGCGAGACATCGCGAGCTGGAACGATCTGAACACTGCACGTTATCTGCAACCTGGGCAAAGTCTGGTACTCTATGTTGATATACGGAACAGCCCCTAAAAATCATTGGCTTACGAGAGACCCATGACAACAACACGAACAGTCTCAGGTTTTACATCGGTTTTGTCATTGCTGGCCGTTCTGGCCAGCCCCAATATTGCGTTAGCCGCCAATACAACAGCCCACACTCAAGACTCGGCAGATGGCGCACAGGCAGTTCACGGGTTGGCCATGCATGGAGAGCCCAAATACGCCCAGGGGTTCAAGCATTTCGACTATATCAATCCGGAGGCACCCAAAGGCGGTACTCTGAGCATGGCGGTTGTCGCCAATGGCTTTGATTCGTTTAACCCGTTCGACATTCGCGGCGTGGCTGCAGCAGGCATTAGCAACTACGTTTACGACACCCTTCTAGAATACTCGGCAGATGAGCCCTTTTCCATGTACGGGCTGATTGCTGAATCCGTGGAAACACCAGAAGACCGCAGCTACGTGATTTTCAATTTAAGGCCATCGGCCCGTTTTCAGGATGGCGAACCCATCACTGCTGAAGACGTGAAGTTTTCCTTCGAGATTCTCACCACCAAGGGTCACCCGTTTTATCGCAATTATTATGCGGAGGTGAGCAAGGTAACAGTGGTAAACGATCTGCGTATTCGCCTCGATTTTCAGCAAACCAGCAACCGTGAACTCCCCCTGATCCTGGGACAAATACCCATTTTGCCCGCCCACTACTGGGAAGACCGGGAGTTTGGCAAGAACGGGCTTACACCTCCCGTGGGGAGTGGAGCCTACCGCATAGGTGACTTCGAAGCCGGTCGCTCTATTGTGTACGAACGGCTGGATGATTATTGGGCCAGGGACATCGCCGTTCGCAAAGGCAGGTTCAACTTCGACCATATTCGCTACGACTACTACACCGACGACACGGTTGCGCTGGAGGCATTCAAAGCGGGCAGCTTTGATTTCAGGCTGGAAACCTCTGCGAAAAATTGGGCCACGGCCTACTCAGGCGACAAATTTGATGATGGCACTATTATTACGGAGGCCATCGAACACCATCGCCCTACAGGTATGCAGGGGTTCGTATTCAACACCCGAAAAGACGTATTCAAAGACCCGATAGTGCGGGAGGCCCTCACCTACGGCTTTGATTTCGAGTGGACCAACAAAAATCTGTTTTATGGCCAATATGCCCGCACCAACAGCTACTTCGAGAACAGTGAGTTGGCATCAACCGGGCTGCCTTCCGGTCGCGAACTGGAGATTCTTGAGCAGTATCGCGGGCAGGTAAGCGAAGATGTTTTCACCACCCCCTTCAAGGCGCCCACCACAGATGGCAAGCGCGGTCTCCGTCAAAACCTGCGAACAGCTATGGAGCTGTTGCGCTCAGCCGGCTACGAGGTTCGCGACGGCAAAATGGTTAAAGCCGAAACAGGCAAGCCTTTGACGTTCGAAATCCTGCTGTTCCAGAAGACCTTTGAGCGCGTGGTTCTGCCCTTTAAAAACAACCTGGCCAAGCTTGGCATTGATGTTTCCGTGCGCCTGGTAGACAGCAACCAGTACGTTCAGCGGGTACGCGAATTCGATTACGACATGATCACCCAGAGCATCGGCCAATCCGACTCCCCCGGCAACGAACAGCGGGAATACTGGGATTCCTCGACTGTCGACGCGAATGGCTCCCGTAATTACGCCGGCGTGAACGACCCGGTGATAGACCAGTTGGTTAGCCTGGTGATACAAGCCCCGGATCGGGAAGAACTGGTTCAGCGTACCCGCGCCCTCGACAGGGTTTTGCTTAACGGGTATTACGTGGTTCCCCATTGGCACCTGGCGAAAGATCGCGTTGCCTACTGGAACCACCTCAAACACCCGAAAACAACGCCCAAAAACGGTACCGACCTCGATAACTGGTGGGCTGAGCCCTGAGGAAGCTGCCGCTAAATGGGCATTTATATTCTCCGGCGCCTGGCGCTGATCATACCGACCCTGATTGGCATTTTGCTGCTCAACTTTGTGATCGTGCAGGCAGCACCTGGCGGTCCGGTTGAGCAACTGATTGCTGAGATGGAGGGCCATGGCGGTAGTGCGTTGTCACGTGCCACGGGCGGAGGTGCAGGCGAAGAAGTCTCCAGTGCGTCTGGTGATCAGCGTAGCTCCCGCGGTATTCCAGACGAACTACTGAAAGAAATCGAAGTGATGTACGGCTTCGATAAGCCGGCCCATGAGCGTTTTTTCAAAATGCTCAAAGACTACGCCACCTTTAACTTTGGCGACTCTTTCTTTCGCGACAGAAGCGTCACTGAACTGATTCTCGACAAAATGCCTGTATCAATCTCCCTGGGCCTTTGGTCTACGCTGGTTATTTATTTTATATCCATACCCCTGGGAATCCGAAAAGCGGTGTCAGACGGCTCCCGTTTCGATGTTTGGAGCAGTTCAGCCATAGTAATCGGTTATGCCATTCCCGGTTTCCTGTTCGCCATTTTGCTGATCGTTCTGTTTGCCGGCGGCAGCTACTTCGACTGGTTTCCCCTTCGGGGGCTTACATCTTCCGATTTTGATCAACTTAACTGGTATCAAAAAGCCGGGGATTATTTCTGGCATCTTGCGTTGCCGGTCACCGCCAACGTAATTGGTGGTTTTGCCACCCTCACCCTGCTTACCAAAAACTCGTTCCTGGATGAAATCGGCAAGCAGTACGTGGTCACAGCCAGGGCAAAGGGTTTGAACGAGAACCAGGTTTTATATGGTCATGTTTTCCGTAATGCCATGCTGATTGTGATTGCCAGCCTGCCCGGCGTGCTGGTTTCCCTGTTTTTTACGGGATCGCTGTTGATTGAGGTAATTTTCTCACTTGATGGCCTTGGCTTACTGGGCTTTGAAGCCGCCCTGAACCGGGATTATCCGGTTATTTTCGGCACGCTTTTCATCTTCACTCTGATGGGGCTGGCGCTTAAGCTGATCAGCGACATTACCTATGTGCTGGTAGACCCGCGCATAGACTTTGAAAGCCGGGAGGGTGCGTAACGTGAAAACGCTGACTCCCATTCAAAAGCGCCGGCTACGAAACTTTCGCAATAACCGTCGTGGTTTTTGGTCCTTGTGGCTGTTCCTGGCCATTTTTGGGCTAACTCTGGCTGCCGAATTAATCTCCAATGACAAGCCACTTGTCATATCCTATCAAGACACCCTGTATTTTCCGGTGGTAGAGAATGTGTCCGAGGAAACCTTCGGCGGGTTTTTGCCGACGGATGCGGATTACCGGGACCCGTTCATCGCCGATGAAATCCGGGCAAATGGCTGGATGATCTGGCCCCCCATCCGTTTCAGCTACGACACCATTAATTACGACCTTGATGTGCCCTCGCCTGCGCCCCCCAGCGCTGAAAATTGGCTGGGCACGGATGATCAGGGTCGTGATGTGGCGGCGCGAGTGATCTATGGCTTTCGTATATCTGTGTTGTTCGGGCTCACGCTGACAATTGCCAGCTGTATTGTAGGAGTGATTGTTGGCGCCATACAGGGCTTCTACGGAGGCAAAATTGACCTGATTGGCCAGCGTTTTATTGAAATCTGGTCTGGCCTACCGGTTTTGTACCTTTTGATAATTCTCTCTGGCATTGTCCAGCCAAACTTCTGGTGGCTTTTGGGTATCATGTTGCTGTTTAGCTGGATGGGGCTGGTGGATGTGGTTCGCGCAGAGTTCTTGCGGGCCCGTAACTTTGAGTACGTGAAAGCAGCCCGTGCACTGGGGCTGGACAACCGGAAGATAATGTTCCGGCATATTCTGCCCAACGCCATGGTCGCCACATTGACATTTTTGCCGTTTATTCTCACCGGCGCAATTACCGCGCTCACTTCCCTGGACTTCCTCGGCTTCGGCCTGCCGTCGGGATCGCCCTCTCTCGGAGAACTGATCGCCCAGGGCAAGGCTAACCTGCACGCACCCTGGCTGGGCATATCTGCCTTTGTTTCCCTGTCACTCATGCTAACCTTGCTGGTTTTTGTCGGCGAAGCCGTGCGCGATGCCTTTGACCCACGCAAGAACGGATAAGACGGCTGATATGAGCGAGCTATTAAAAATCACCAATCTCTCAATCTGTTTTAATCAAAGCCAGAACGCCGTGGATTCCCTGTCACTGGATTTAAAACAGGGTGAAACCCTGGCGCTGGTTGGCGAGAGTGGTTCCGGTAAGTCTGTAACAGCGCTGTCCGTTTTGCGCCTGCTGGACGAGCGGCACGCCAGCTATCCCAGTGGCGAGATACGGTATCGCGGTGAGGACTTGCTTCAGGCGCCAAAGAAGCGGTTGCGGCAAGTCCGCGGGCGGGAGATCAGCATGATCTTCCAGGAACCCATGACATCTCTGAACCCGCTCCATAGTGTGGAGAAGCAAATCGGTGAAACCCTGGAGCGCCATAAAGGTATGCGCGGCCCTCAGGTCAGAAAACGCTGTCTTGAACTGTTGCAACTGGTAGGCATCGAGAACCCGGAAAGCCGCCTTGGTACCTATCCGCACCAGCTTTCCGGTGGCCAGAAGCAGCGGGTAATGATTGCCATGGCTTTGGCCAACGAGCCGGCCTTGCTGATTGCTGACGAACCCACTACAGCGCTGGATGTAACCGTGCAAAAACAGGTATTGGAGCTCCTGAAGAGTTTGCAGCAGAAGCTCGGCATGGCTATTTTGCTTATTACTCACGATCTTACTATCGTGCGCCGCTATGCCGACCGGGTTGCGGTAATGGAGCGTGGCAAGCTGGTGGAAGAGCAACAAACCCCGGCCCTTTTTACCTCTCCAGCTCACCCTTACACCCGTAAACTGCTGGATGCGGCCCCCCCTGAAGCGCCCCGGTTAGAATCAGAAGTCAAAGACAACAAACCACTGCTGCGTGTAAGTAACCTGGATGTACGATTTACCACCCGCAAAGGTCTGTTTGGCAAAGTAAAAGCGTATTTTCATGCGGTTAAACGTGTCAATTTCAGCCTCAATCGTGGCCAGACCCTTGGCATTGTGGGTGAAAGCGGCAGTGGTAAAACCACCATAGGCCACGCCCTTCTTAAACTGACTGCCAGTACCGGCAGTATAGAGCTCGACGGGCAAGAATTGGCGGGGCTGGATCAAAATGCGTTCAGGCCCTGGCGACGTCGGGTTCAGATAGTGTTTCAAGATCCGTTCGGTAGCTTGAGCCCGCGTATGTCGGTGGCCGAAATTGTTCGCGAAGGACTGGAAATCCACGATGCTGACAATCATGAACAGCACGAACAAAAGGTAATTACAGCCCTGGTCGATGTGGGCCTGAATCCGGAGGCAAGGCATCGCTACCCCCATGAGTTTTCTGGCGGGCAGCGCCAACGTATAGCCATTGCCCGAGCCCTGGTTCTTCAGCCAGACCTTATCATTCTGGATGAGCCAACATCGGCACTGGATCGCACAGTCCAGAAACAGGTTATCGAACTACTGCGGGATATTCAGGCACGCTATGGTCTAAGCTATATCTTTATCAGCCATGATCTGGCCGTTGTCCGGTCACTCAGCCATCAGTTACTGGTACTGCAACAGGGTAATATCGTGGAGTACGGCGATGCCGGTGAAATTTTCAGGGCACCCGCTGAGCAGTACACACAAGAATTGCTTCACGCGGCTTTTTTCTACCACCAGAAAGATGCCACCATCACTACGACCATTTGAGCGTTACGCCGGCCGGGATAGATCGGGGATAATGCACAAAACCAGGAACACAGGGAGAATCACCCATGGGATTATTAAGTGGCAAAAAAGCGCTGATTGTTGGCGTAGCCAGTAAACTGTCTATTGCATACGGGATTGCTGACGCCTTTGCCCGCGAGGGCGCGGAACTGGCACTTACCTACCAGAATGAAAAGCTCCAGCCCAGAGTGGAAAAGTTTGCGGCACAATGGGGTAGCGAACTGACCTTCCCTTGCGACGTTGCCAGTGATGAGGAAATCGATAACGTCTTTACAGAGCTGGGCAAGCACTGGGACAACATCGACATCATCGTCCATGCGGTTGGCTTTGCGCCAGGCCATGAACTGGACGGCAACTATGTGGATGCGACAACCCGCGATGGCTTTCGCATTGCCCACGACATAAGCTCATACAGCTTTGTTGCCCTGGCCAAGGGTGCACGCTCCATGATGCACGAAGGTAGCTCCTTACTGACCCTGACCTATCTGGGGGCCGAGAAGGTGCTTCAGAACTACAACGTAATGGGGCTGGCCAAGGCATCCCTGGAATCCAACGTGCGCTACATGGCCGCCAGTCTTGGCCGTGACGGTATCCGGGTGAATGGTATTTCAGCAGGGCCAATCAGGACTCTGGCAGCATCCGGCATCAAGAGTTTTCGTAAAATGCTCGCTGAAAACGCAAGGCGCGCGCCTTTGCGCCGGAATGTAACCACCGACGAAGTGGGTAACGCGGCCGCGTTCCTGTCGTCTGATATGGCCAGCGGCATTACTGGTGAAATCATGTACGTCGACGCCGGGTTCAACATTACCGGAATGGGAGAGCTGGAAGAGTAAAACAGATTTGTTTCCACAGTGATGCAAAAAGCCAGCTAACCGCTGGCTTTTTGCTACTAGGAAGATTTCATTGCGTTTGCAACGGCATCTGTCCACTCCACATAGGCGGTTTGATCCGATTCAACTATTCTGACACCCACAAGATAACACTGTCCCTCTTTGCGGCACCAGACCACCTCTACGGTAAGAACGAAGCGTTTTTCATGGCTCCCCAGTGATACAGATGCAGCAAACAATGCGCCGGCCGGGAGGGGCTCCCTGGACACCAGGCACAGCCCGCTGGCAGAGATGTCACGGATCCCGCATGCTATCTCCCGGCTCGGTGTACCCGGCATCCCATCGGCTTCCGGATACCCGGCCTCCAGCTCTAGCGAAATCTCTGCGCGGGCCGTTAACCGGTACTGCATGCGGTTGTCCAACCCACTCGGGGGCTCTTCCCGGGTTCCAAACGTGTAGTCCGTGTCTTTCATTGTCGTTCCTGGCTTCATGTTTTCCGTTCCATCAATTTCGCCCTACACGAATACGACCAACCACGCGGCTTAGCGTGTCATCAAACTCTGCAGCGCCACCCAGGATACGAATGCGCTCTTCAACAAGGCCGAGCACCAGCTCCTCCTCCAGGTATTCCTTGCGGTTAAGCCCCAGACGATCAACAAATATCAGTTTCCGGGAGGCATTGGTGCGAACCGCCAGTTTGAGTCTGGTATCCTCGGTCTCTGGCTGCTGTGATTTCACCACAATCCAGCCACCCAGGCTTATTTCGTCTACCTGCCCCTGGGCCAGCCTGATTTTTTCGTTATATAACCGTTCCTGCTCAGCTTTTTCATCAGCCAATCGTTGGCTTTCCAGTTCCTGGCGCTGGCGCTCCAGCTCTGCTTTCCGCGCAGCCTCCTGTTTTCGCCTGAGGTGTTCTGCCGCCTCTTTTTCCTTTCGTAGAGCTTCTGCACGGGCCTTTGCCTCTGCAGCCGCTTTCTCACGCTGTTTACGCTGTTTTTCCCACGCTGCTGCGAGCACACTTGCGGTTTCTTCAAGCACCTCACCAAACAGCTTCAGGGCCGGCAGAGGGCGGATAGTGCCAGCTGTTTGCGCCTGACAGAATTCCGGCCAGGGCTGCAGGCCGAGTTTCACCCCGGCGCCATTTGTCCACAGAATCTCGTTGGTGTCTTCAAGCAGAGCAAAAAAGTAACGCCGCTGCTCGTCTGCGCCTTCACCTTTAACAAACCACCGACCTTCGCATGGTTGAAAATCGACCGCTGGTATTGTTTCAAAACCAAGCCAGACAGAACTCCATGGGTAGCTCTCGGTTTTTGAGAATGCATCAACCAGCTCGGGGGTATCGCCACGCAGTCGCGACATCAGAACAGTGCCGATACCGGCGAGTGCATTAGGTGTCAGCGGATAATCAAACACCCGGTTCCATACATCGGTTAGCCGATCGCCTAGCTGCTCACCAACGTGATACAACCGGTCCCTGTCCTTGTCAGAAAGCGATGGATCGCTCACCCACACCAGCCATTCAAGCAGTTTACTGCCATGTCTGCAGGTTTCACCGTTAATACCGGCGTCCCATACGGCTTGTTTTAACAGCCCCTGCCAATGATCAAAAATAAAATAAAGTATAGGCTGTGGCAGCTTTCTTCCCTGCAGAGCACGGCCGATAAGCGCCCGCGACGTTTGATCTGCTCGCCGTTGGCGGGCTGCGCCTTGCTCGGTTGCCAGCAAACGCTCGCGCAACATACCTGTCTGGGCATTGCGCCTTGCAGAATCGTCCTGCCACTGCTCGCAAAAGGTGTCAACCGCCTCTGTCGTGCCAGATTCAAAAGCTGCAGAAACAGCCCCCACAAGCGCATCCAACTGATCGAGCAACACTTTGGACGAGCGACCACCAGAGTTGCTCCAGCCCCGCCACTCCTTAAAACTGTCCAACCACTCAAGTAACAGGTTGCCGAAGGCATAATGACCCTCAAGGTTCATTCGCTAGGCAAGGTAGAATCGCAACCTCGCGATACGACACACAAGCGCAGTGTGCAGCCCACTGGTTTTAAGGAATACATCCATAATACGATCGGCCACGTAGGCCGCATTGATCTGACGTACCGACCAATCCAGGTGCACCGAGCGAAGCACGTGAGTCACTCGTTCATCCCGCTGCTCTGTCCAGCAGGAAAAGAGTAGCGGCTGCCAGTCGCTGATCGATTCCGGCGCCAGTTTTCCGGCCGGGTAAGGGAGATCGGGAACACGAATACCCTCGAGCACATCGTCGATGCTCTCGGCAACCGCCTTTCGCGAGGCCAGCTGGCGCGATTTCGGCCTGTTATGTGACATCCATTCCCCGTGCTCAAGAAGCGTTGAAAAGGCCCAGTAAATAAAGCAGTATAACGAACTCGCCGGGGTTGACCACAACCGGGTCCGGCGCTAATCATGTTAATTTTCGGCCTTGCTGTCATATTTAACAAAACAGCCGGGCGGCAATGATGAAAATCGGGGAAGCAGCAGAACATGTCCGGCAACAAACTTGAGAATCTGAACGTAGCGAGCCAGGAAGCACTGATTACCCCTGAATCGCTCAAAAAAGATATGCCACTCGAAGGCAACGCAGCCAAAACCGTTGCTGATGGCCGCCAAGCCATTTATGACATTATTGACGGCAAAGATCATCGGTTGTTTCTGGTGGTAGGCCCCTGCTCTATCCACGACCCGGATGCAGCCCGGGAATACGCAGTTCGGCTTAAAAAATTGTCCGATGAAGTCAACGACACCCTGCTTATAGTAATGCGTGTGTATTTTGAAAAACCACGCACAACGGTTGGCTGGAAGGGCCTGATCAACGACCCTCACCTTAACGACACATTTGATATCGAGCGCGGCCTGCAGTTAGGGCGCCGCCTTCTGCTCGACATCAACGAACTGGGGCTGCCGGTAGCAACGGAAGCGCTGGACCCAATCTCGCCGCAGTACCTGCAGGATACAATCGCCTGGTCGGCCATTGGAGCCCGCACCACCGAATCCCAGACCCACCGCGAGATGAGTAGTGGCCTGTCAATGGCCATTGGGTTCAAAAATGGAACTGACGGCAGCCTGGGTGTTGCGGTAAACGCCATGAAGTCTGTGTCCTACTCCCACAACTTCCTCGGGATTGACCAACAGGGCAAAGTGGCCATCATTCGCACCAAAGGTAATCAGTATGGGCATGTGGTTCTGCGGGGAGGCGGCGGTAAGCCCAACTATGATTCGGTCAGCGTAACACTTTGCGAACAAGCACTTGATAAAGCGGGACTACGCAAATCCATCATGGTGGACTGCAGCCACGCCAACTCCAGCAAAGACCCGGCCATTCAGCCACTGGTCATGCAGGACGTAAGTCATCAAATCCTCGAGGGTAATACGTCTATCCAGAGCCTGATGATTGAGAGCAACATTAACTGGGGCAACCAGCCTATTCCGGCAAACCTGGAAGATCTCAAGTACGGCGTGTCAGTAACAGATGCCTGTATCGATTGGGACACCACAGAAAAAGCTATCCGCGAGATGCGCGACAAGCTCAAGGATGTTCTGCCAGGCCGCACTGCAGACTGAATTGTCACTAGGCCAATGCTGTCAAGCCGACAGCGTTGGCAGGCCACCTACCCAATCAAGTCGATCTCGCAACGCAACCACGTGGCCAATAATAACCAGTGTGGGTGCTTGCACCTCTTCCTCGTTCACCCGCTGTACAATGGTGTTCAGATTACCTGTGACCACTTGTTGATCGCGCGTAGTACCTTTAGAAATCAAAGCCACGGGCATACCCGGATCCATGCCATGGCAAACCAGTTGCTCGCAGATAACCGGCAAGCCGACCAACCCCATATAAAACACCAGTGTCTGATTGTTCTGGACGAAGTCCTTCCAGGGCAAGTCGCAGGTGTTATTCTTCAGGTGGCCAGTGACAAACCTTACGGACTGTGCGTAATCACGATGCGTCAGCGGAATACCGGCATAAGCCGCACAGCCGGAAGCTGCGGTAATGCCCGGCACAACCTGAAACCGGATGCCAGCCGCAGCCAGAGTTTCAATTTCCTCACCGCCGCGGCCAAATATAAACGGATCTCCGCCTTTTAGTCGAACTACCCTATACCCTTCTTTTGCGAGATCCACCAGCCGTTGATTAATCTGATCTTGTGGCAACGCATGATTGGCACGTTCTTTACCCACGTGCACCCTTTCAGCCGCGCGTGGAATCAGTGCAAGAATATCTGGTGACACCAGCCGGTCGTAAAGCACAACCTCTGCCGAAGTGATAAGCCGCCATGCTTTCAACGTCAGCAGCTCAGGATCACCCGGGCCAGCGCCCACAAGCGCTACCTCTCCAGCGGAGCTGTTCGGGTTTGAGGTAACCGGATTTGTTCTATAGCGAACAGGCGCAGGCGTTGCACTAACACCTGTTCCTGCCTCCTGTTCAGGTTTGTCTGTCATTGAATACGCTCAACATCACCCATATAGGGTCTAAGCACCCTGGGAACAAGAATACTGCCGTCCGCCTGCTGGTAGTTTTCCATAACAGCCACCAAAGCACGGCCTACCGCCAGGCCCGAACCGTTCAGTGTGTGCACTGGCTCTGGCTTGCCTGTTTCCGGGTTGCGCCAGCGGGCAGACATACGGCGAGCCTGGAAATCACGGGTATTAGAACAGGATGAGATTTCACGGAACCTGTTTTGCCCGGGCAGCCAAACTTCAAAGTCGTAGGTTTTGGCAGCAGAAAAGCCCATGTCGCCGCCACACAGCGCAACCACGCGGTAAGGAAGTTCAAGCAACTGAAGCACTTTCTCTGCGTGGCCGGTTAATGCGTCCAGCGCGGCATCCGAATCTTCAGGGCGAACTACTTGTACCAATTCAACCTTGTCAAATTGGTGCTGGCGAATCATGCCGCGGGTGTCACGGCCGTATGAGCCGGCCTCACTGCGGAAGCAAGGTGTATGACACACCATCTTCAACGGCAGTTCAGCAGCATCCAGAATGGTGTCAGAAACCAGATTAGTCACCGGCACTTCCGCTGTCGGTATCAAATAAAGCGGATGCTCGCCCTGCATCTTGAACAGGTCTTCTTCAAACTTTGGCAGTTGGCCGGTGCCGTACAGTGCACCGGCATTTACCAGATAAGGCACATAGGTTTCCGAATAACCATGCTCATCAGTATGAAGATTCAACATGAATTGCGCCAGAGCCCGGTGAAGCCGCGCTACCTGGCCACGCATAACCGCGAACCGTGAATGAGCGAGCTGCGTCGCGGTTTCGAAGTCCAGACCGCCAAGAGCATCGCCCAGTTCCACGTGGTCCCTGGGCTCGAAATCAAATGTTTTCGGCGTACCCCAGGTACGCATTTCAACATTGTCATCCTCGCTGTCACCCGGGGTTACGCTTTCATCCGGCAGATTCGGAATGCCTGCAAGAAAGCCGGTGAGCTCTTCTTGCAAATTACGCAACTCTTCTTCGGCATCGGACTTGCGGGATTTCAGGCTTTCCACCTCGTCCAGTAACGGCTGAATATCTTCGCCGGCGGCTTTGGCTTTGCCGATGGACTTCGACTTTTTATTCTGCTCGCCCTGCAAGGTTTCCGTGTTTACCTGGAGCGCTCGGCGGCGTTCTTCAAGCTTCTCAAAGGCGGCAACGTCAAAAACGAAGTGTTTAACAGCCAGCCGTCGGGCGACCTCTTCAGTCTGGTTACGGACGAGTTTGGGATCGAGCATGCTTATCCTGGATTTTCCGGTTTGCGATGTATGTAAAGTGACTGACCATTATACCCGTGCCTGCGCTGCTGGCTACCGCCTGCGGGCAGCAGGTTAAAAGTCTAGGGATGGCGTTTTCTGGGGCTTTGTTGATTTAACGCATCGAGTCGCTGTCGCTTTTCGGCAAGCTTGATTTCCAGGCCACGATTAACCGGCTCGTAGTATCTGCGCTGGTGGATAGCATCTGGCAAATAGGATTCCCCAGCCGCAAAGGCGTCTTGCTCATGATGGGCATAACGATAGGAATCGCCATGGCCCATGCTCTTCAAGAGCTTTGTGGGTGCATTGCGCAAATGTACCGGCACCTCATAGTCAGGATCTTTGCGTATATCTGCCATACATTGATTGAAGGCCTTGTACACCGCGTCGCTTTTTGGCGCCAGTGCAAGATAGGTTACAGCCTGGGCCAGGGCCAGCTCCCCTTCCGGGCTCCCCAGTCGTTCCTGCGCAAACCAGGCGTCCATACTCAATTGCAGTGCGCGGGGGTCGGCGTTACCAATGTCTTCACTCGCAATACGCACCAAACGGCGAACCACGTACAGGGGGTCGCAGCCGCCATCAAGCATCCGGCACAGCCAGTAGAGCGAGCCGTCCGGGTCCGACCCTCTAACGGATTTATGCAACGCCGAGATCTGATCGTAAAAAACGTCTCCGCCTTTATCAAAGCGACGCAAACTGGTTTGCATTACCTGCTCGAGATGCTCGGGACTAACCCGGTTTATCCCGTTGCTGTCTGGCTCTGCCAGGTCGGCGGAAATTTCCAGAATATTCAGCGCGCGCCTGGCATCGCCGCCAGAAGCGGATGCCATAACATTCAGCACCTCGTCGGATACTGCAATTTGGTCGCCGAAACCCTCCTCTGAAATAAGGGCGCGATTAAGCATACGCAGTATGTCGGCTTCTTCGAGATTTTTAAGCACATAGACACGGGTGCGGGAAAGCAGAGCGCTGTTTAGTTCGAATGAGGGGTTTTCAGTGGTGGCGCCCACGAAAATGAAGGTGCCGTCTTCAATGTGCGGAAGAAATGCATCTTGCTGACTCTTGTTAAAGCGATGCACTTCATCCACAAACAACAACGTGTCCTGGCCGTGAGACTGTTTGCGGTTATGTGCCCTGTCGACAATCTCGCGAATATCCTTTACGCCACTAAGCACCGCCGAAACTGTCTCGAAACTCAGGTTGCCAACGCTCGCCAACAACCTTGCAAACGTGGTTTTACCAACGCCGGGGGGGCCCCAGAGAATCATCGAGTGCAGTTGCCCCTGCTCCACCGCCCTGCGAAGTGGTTTCCCCGGCCCTACAAGGTGCAACTGTCCCACGTAGTCATCCAGAGATTCCGGGCGCATGCGCGCCGCCAGAGGCCGGAACCCGACCTGCTCGGTGAACAGACTGCTTTGCATGGTTAGCCTGCGTCCCGGATGATGTCTACGCCCTCCGGGTACTCAAGTGTAAAGGCGCTATTGTCGACGGCCTCGTTCAGCTGGATATGGTCAAAGCTAAGCACGCTAAGCTGTGAAAGAGAGTCCTGCATGCGCATTTCCTGCAGCTCGTTTTTGAAAAAGGTCAGCCGCAGGGAGACAAACAGAGAATCTTCGCTTTTGGGTTCCAGTGTGAACTCTTTTGTGTCGTCACTGATCTGGCGACCTGACACCCGGTAGGTCTCCTCCAGGTTATCCACTTCACCGCTGAGCAACAGTGCAGGAGTGGTCTGAACGCGGTCATCCAGATTATGGGCAGTGACCTGCTCCAGATCCGGGTCGTACACTTCAACAGTAGTCCCGTCGCTTACAATAAACTGTGACATGGGCGCACGGGTCTCCCAATAGAACAACCCCGGCCTTTTGGCTTTCAAAGAGCCCCGGGTTTCCTGCACCTTGTTGCCGCTGTCGTTCACCACAATCTGGATAAAATCGGCTTGATAGGTCTCATAGCTTGTCAGCATAGCGGCCAATTCCGCCGCCGCTCCCTCGTCGTCGGCGGCCATCAATGAGCTGCTGAACAAAAGAGCGACAACCATAGCCAACACAGGCTTCAGGGAAAATTGTTGCATAAGATACGACTCCTAATCTCTCGGTGGGGGCGGCGCTAACACTTCACGACCACCGTTATGGCCCGCGGCACTCACAACGCCCGATGCTTCCATAGCCTCAACAATGTTGGCCGCGCGGTTGTAACCTATCTTGAATTTTCGCTGCACAGACGAAATCGATACCCGGCGGCCTTCTGTTACAAAAGCGACGGCTTCGTCAAACAGCGCATCACCTTCGCTATCGCCACCTTCAGTCAGCGTGGGAACGCCTGGCAGGTTCTCACCTTCTGCACCGTTAAGCACGCCTTCAACATAAACCGGCTCGCCTCTGGCCTTCCATGCACTGACTACCCGGTGAACCTCGTCATCATCCACAAACGCACCATGAACACGAACCGGGAGCCCGGAGCCAGGAGGCAAATACAGCATATCACCGTGACCAAGAAGCTGCTCTGCGCCGCCCTGATCCAGCACCGTACGTGAATCAATTTTGGACGACACCTGAAATGACATCCGGGTAGGAATATTGGCTTTGATCAGGCCAGTGATAACATCTACAGAAGGCCTTTGAGTCGCGAGAATCAGGTGAATTCCGGCTGCCCTTGCCTTCTGGGCTATGCGCGCAATTAACTCTTCTACCTTCTTGCCAACAATCATCATCATGTCAGCAAACTCGTCGATCACCACCACAATAAAAGGCAGGGTTTCCAATTCCGGGCGTTCCTGTTCATCATTCGCCACATACTCATCCGGCTTCCAAAGCGGATCGAGAAGAGGTTCGCCTGCTTCTGCGGCGTCTTTTATCTTGCGGTTGTAGCCCGCCAGGTTGCGGACGCCCAGGCTGGCCATCAGGCGGTATCTGCGTTCCATTTCAGCCACGCACCAGCGCAATGCATTTGCCGCATCTTTCATATCGGTCACAACCGGGGTCAGCAGATGCGGAATGCCATCATAAATGCTGAGCTCAAGCATTTTGGGGTCAACCATAATGAAGCGCACTTCATCTGGTCCCGCCTTCAGCAATGTACTCAACAGCATGGCGTTAACCCCCACCGACTTACCAGAACCGGTAGTACCTGCAACCAGCAAATGGGGCATCTTTGAAAGGTTGGCAACCATGGGGTTGCCACCTATGTCATTGCCCAGCGCCATGGTGAGCGCTGAGCTGGATTCCGTGAATACTTTCGAACCCAACACTTCACTGAGGCGAACGATTTCGCGTTTCTCGTTGGGAATTTCAATGCCCACCACCGACTTGCCGGGAATCACTTCCACCACCCGAACACTAAGCACGGCGAGGGAGCGAGCCAGGTCCTTGGCGAGGTTCGAAATTTTGCTGACCTTAACGCCGGCGGCGGGTTTGATTTCAAAGCGGGTGATAACGGGGCCCGGGTTTACCTCAACCACTTCAACGGATACACCGAAATCACCCAGCTTTTCCTCAAGCAGACGAGACATGTGCTCCAGAGATTCTTCCGAATACCCGCTCTCTTTATGCTCTTCTGGCGGATCCAGCAGCGAAATAGGCGGAATAGGACTTTCTATATCTTCTAACAGTGAAGGCTGTCTGTTTTTGGCATTAGTTGCCGCAGGCGTTTGGTCTTCTTTTTTGAAAGGCGAAATTTTCAGCGACCGCGCAACCGCCGAGGCGGGCTTGGGCTTTTCCTTGGCAGGCGGTTTTTTAGAACCTTTTGCGTCGGTTTCCTCCTCTCGGGAGCTGAAGCTTTCCAGCCTTGCGGGCTCCGAATCTGCACCGGCAGAAAGACCTTCAATACCAGGCTCCAGCCGTTCAGTCTCCGGTTTGCGTGGCCTGGCCACTTTGCGCGGGCCAGCTCCGGGTATCTTGTGCCACCAACGGCTCGTGGGCTCTGCCAGTCCGGCCGCTGCCGGCTTGGTTTTTGCTGGCTGTGTGTCTTCAGCTGAAGCAAAGCCGGAGTCGGTGGAGGGTGTTGTTTTGCTCTGCGTTGCCAGCCGCTTTAATGCCTGCCCCATGCGAAGCGTAAGCCCTCCCAGCTGATCCATCAGCCAGAACCAGGACAAACCAACAGTCACCGTCAGGGCAAAAAGAAAGATGGCGATAAGAAGCAGAGTGGTGGCCGGCAGGTTAAAAAAGCGCACCATAGCATCGGCAACCGCGGCTCCCAAAACCCCGCCCGATGAGACTCCTAACCCAAAAACGGAATACAGTGACAACAGACTTGTGGCGGACAGAAGAATCAGTAAAAAACCGCCAAATCGCATCAGAAAAAGCGGCCAATGCAAGTCCAGAGAGTCATTTCGTAGACGAATCAACATGATGGCATAGCCCGCGACCATCAGCGGAAACAGATAGGCAACGTGGCCAAAAAAGTCCATCAGCAAACTGGCAAGCCAGGCACCAGATCGGCCCGCCGAGTTAAGCACACTGGTGTCATGCCCAATGCTGGCCCAGCCTGGGTCTGCGGGATTAAATGTCACAAGCGCCATGGCCAAATAGATACAAAGGGCAATAAGCCCGATCACGGCGCCTTCACGGGCACCCTGCGCAGCAAGGCGGTGAAAGCGCAGTTGCTTATTGGTCAGTTCCTGTGATGGTTTCTTCGCTTTTGCAGATTCGGCCATGAATGCTCAAACATTAAGTGTTGCTTTCGTCCTGAAGCACCTGAAAACCTCTGTAAAGGTCTGTTTTCAGATCTTCGACTGCTTCTATGCCCACGGAGAGACGTAACAGATTTTCTGTTATGCCTGCTCTGGATTTATCTTCCGGGGATAACCGCCCGTGTGTTGTGGTCGCCGGGTGGGTGATCGTCGTTTTTACATCCCCCAGATTTGCCGTGATGGAGATCATTCGGGTGGCATCGATAAAACGCCAGGCTTCCTCACGCCCCCCTTTCAGACAAAACGACAGCACACCACCAAAACCTTTCTGCTGCTTTTTTGCAAGCAAGTGCTGTGGATGGCTTTCAAGCCCAGCGTAATATACGCACTCCACTTCTGGTTGCTGATCCAACCACTTCGCTAACTCTAACGCATTGTCGCAGTGGGCTCGCATACGGATTGGTAAGGTTTCCAAGCCTTTATGGAACACCCAGGCGTTAAAAGGGCTCATAGTAGGCCCGGCGGACCTCAGAAAACCATAAACCTCATCCATCAGTTTGTTCGGCCCGACCACAACTCCGCCGACACAGCGGCCCTGACCATCCAGATATTTGGTTGCAGAATGAATCACAATATCTGCGCCATGCTCAAAAGGGCGCTGCAGTACAGGCGTGCAAAAACAGTTATCTACCACAAACAAGGCATCGCTATCGTGGGCAAGTTTTGCCAGCGCCCCCATGTCTGCAACCTCACAAAGCGGGTTGGATGGCGTTTCAACAAATAGCATACGGGTGTCGGAACGCACTGCTGATTCCCACTCCTGGGTATCAGTGAGGCTTACAAAGGTGGTTTCGACACCAAATTTAGCCATATATTTCTGGAACAACACATTGGTGGTTCCAAATACGCCACGAGAGCAAATAACATGATCACCGCTTTGCAACAGAGCCATGCAGGTACTGAGAATAGCCGCCATACCAGACGACGTTGCAACAGCGCGCTCCCCGCCTTCCATGGCAGCCATACGACCCTCAAATGCCTGCACCGTGGGGTTGGTGAAACGAGAATAGATATTGCCCTGCTCTTCGCCACCAAAACGCGCCGCAGCCTGAGCGGCACTGCCGTATACAAAACTGGATGTGGGAAAAATAGCGTCACTGTGCTCAAGTTGGCCGGTTCGAATCTGCCCTGCCCTCACCGCCAGTGTATCCAGAGACATACCATCGAGATCCGATTCGGGAATCCGGATAATTTCTTCACGGTGAAAAGTCATGAGCGTCTCCTGGTAGGGCTCGGTAATTAGTCTTCGTCGTTGTAGAGATCAATAATGCCGTTATCCGATGAGGCAGCACTTTCTGCCCCTGAGCGCTTCATATCATTACGGGCTTCATCAAGGCGCTCGAGGTAGGCATCGTCAATCCCTCCCGTTACATAGTCTCCGGTGAACACGGAACATTCCCAACCGTCTATGTTTTCATTCACATCGCTAACGCACGTAACCAGAT
This sequence comes from Marinobacter sp., assembly GCF_052091845.1. Taxonomy (GTDB): domain Bacteria; phylum Pseudomonadota; class Gammaproteobacteria; order Pseudomonadales; family Oleiphilaceae; genus Marinobacter. The sequence goes on from NZ_JBQDCO010000003.1 coordinate 59,852, forward strand.
CTTCCAGATCCTGGTAGAGCAACCAATCGGCACCAATTAAGTCGCGGATTTCATCAACGCTTCTCTCGTGGGCAATCAGCTCTTTGGCAGATGGCATGTCAATGCCATAAACGTTGGGGTAACGCACCGGCGGCGCAGCAGATGCAAAATACACGTTTCTGGCGCCGGCATCCCTTGCCATCTGCACAATCTCCTTGCATGTGGTGCCCCGAACAATGGAATCGTCCACCAGCATCACGTTTTTACCGCGAAATTCGAGATCAATCGGGTTCAGTTTCTGGCGTACCGATTTTTTCCGCATCGTTTGGCCAGGCATGATAAAGGTTCGGCCGATGTAGCGATTTTTTATGAATCCTTCGCGGAATTTCAGCCCCAACCGGTGCGCCATTTGCATGGCTGATGTGCGGCTGGTATCCGGAATAGGCATAACCACATCAATATCGTGGTCCGGACGCTCACGCAGCACCTTATCTGCCAGGGTTTCTCCCATGCGAAGCCTGGCTTTGTATACCGAGACCCCGTCCATGATGGAATCCGGCCGAGCAAAATAGACATGCTCGAAGAGGCAGGGGTAAAGATTCGATTTTGTGGCACATTGCTGTGAATACAATGTGCCATCGGTTTCAATGTATACAGCTTCGCCTGGCGCAATGTCTCGCACCAATGTATATCCGGCCGCACTCAAGGCTACGCTCTCGGACGCAATCATATATTCTTTGTGGCCAGACTCGTCGGTTCTTTCGCCATAGCATACCGGGCGAATGCCGTTAGGATCACGAAAACCAACTATACCGTAACCGGTAATCATCGCTATCACGGCATAAGCGCCGACACAGCGTTGATGAACCGCACTGACTGCGGAAAAAATATCATCCTTTGTCGGATCAAGCTTACCCAGCTTTTGCAGCTCGTGTGCAAACACGTTCAGCAGCACTTCAGAGTCCGAATTGGTGTTGATATGACGAAGATCGGTGCGGAACAAATCCCGGCTTAATTCGTCGGCATTGGTCAGATTACCGTTATGGGCCAGCGTGATGCCATAAGGGCTGTTCACATAAAAAGGTTGAGACTCTGCAGAGCTGGAACTTCCTGCCGTTGGGTAGCGCACATGGCCGATACCTACATTGCCAACCAGGCGGTGCATATGGCGAGTATGAAAAACATCACGAACCAGACCATTATCCTTGCGCAGATAAAACCGTTCGTCCTGAAAGGTAACAATACCCGCCGCATCCTGGCCTCGGTGCTGAAGGACAGTCAGTGCATCGTAAAGCGACTGATTGACGTTGGAAGTGCTGACGATACCGACAATGCCACACATGGATAAGGTAATCTCCGGGTGTTAATTCTGAATGTTAGCGAGCTGCAGACGTGGGTTCCACGGCCTTTTGGGAATCAGGTTCAAGAAAACGGGCGAACTCATCGCCGAATGTCCGTCTGGACCAGTCCTCAACCACCGCAAGGCGATCGATCATGACAGATGTCCTCCACCAGGTATCCTGGGCCAGAGGGGTATAACGGATAAATGCAATTGCCACGATCACAACCACAATGCCACGCAACAGGCCAAATCCCATACCCAGCACTCTGTCAGTCGCTGACAGCCCTGTAGCACGGACGAGATGCCCGATCATGTTATTAATGATTGCGCCAACGATGAGTGTTCCGAAAAAGAGAATGGCAAATGCCGCTATCAGACGTACAAGCGGCGTTTCAACGGTATTTTCCAGCAAGGCCTGCATTTGCGGATGAAAAGTGCGGGCAAGAATGAACGCCCCCACCCACGTGACCAAAGACAAAGCTTCTTTTACGAAACCCCGCTTTAAACTAATAAGAGTGGAAACTGTGATGAGGGCAATGATGACCCAGTCAATCCAGATCAGCGCGTCCATGTATGTCCCGATGGAGAAAAGGAAGCGCGAATTCTATCAGGAAACCCGGGCGCACCAAACCGCCTGCGTGATATAAACCACGTAAAAAGTGCTATTTAGCGCCTGACGTAACCAGACTGTTCAAGCCGAAAGCCTTATCCAGGGTACGCTTTGCAGCTTCTGCTTTCGATTTTTCCGCAAAGGGCCCGCTAAACACCCGTGTGAGAGTGTTGTCACCGCGAACGACTTCTTGAAGATGCGAGTTATAACCTTTTTCGCGAACATCATCACGAAGGCCCCGGGCGTTGTCGCTATTTCCGAAGCTACCCAGTTGCACTACCCAGGCACCTTTTAATGACCGGGTAAACTCAGCTTCTGTTTGCTCAGTGCTCACCGGTGTTTCCGGCTCTTTTGAGGTCACAGGCTCGGGCGCTGCCGGTTCAGGGGCGACGGATTTGGCCACTTCGGGCTCTGCGCTGTCGGATTCGGGCTCCGCGCTGTCGGAATTGCCCGTGGCAGGTTGAGCGGCGGGCTCGCCATTTTCCACAATTTTGAAGTCTTGAGCGGCGGGTTCCTGGCTCGAAGCTTGATCCTGCTGGTATGAGGGGGGCGGCGCTATATCCGACTCTGGCGCTTCCACTTCCGGAAATGGTGGCTCTTCGGGAATATTAATCGACGTAGAAGTACGTTCTGAGTGAGGCTCATCAAAAACCATAGGAACAAAGATAACGGCCAGTGAGATCAGTACCAGCGCCCCAATTATTCTTTGCTTCAGTCCATCCACGTTGTTCAGCTCCCGGTTCGTTTTTGCTGAATTATAGTAACCGCCCACCCGCCATAACTCAAAGCCCTGCGGTTCCCTATGGATAAAGTTTAAGGCGACCAAACGCCTGGCTTACAGCAACAACGCACGCGCTCCGGCAACGGTAAAGAATGAGCCAAAAACAATCACGATGTCGGCAGGGGCGGCACCGACCTTGGCAGACTTAATAGCATCGGCAACGGAGTTGTGAGTGCTTGTCTGGCTCGGAAGGCAAGGGGCAAGCCTGGCACTGAGTGTTTCAGCACTTAGCCCCCGGGGCATATCCAATCCGGCCAAATGCCAGGTATCAACCACCGGAGCCATGGCCTGGACCACACCCTTTGCATCTTTATCTTCAAGCGCAGCATACACAGCGTGAACCTTGCGACTGCCGCCTTTTAGTACTCCGAGCCGTTGGGACAACCACCTGGCTGCGTGCGGATTGTGTCCCACATCGACATACAGGTCCGGGCGTTGTTCGAGGCGCTCAAAACGCCCTGGCAAACTGATCCGGGGCAGCGTGGTTTCTACCAAGGATACCTCCCCGGCCGGCTCAAGTATGTGCATAGCCACAACAGCGGCCGCCACGCTCTGAACCGGCAAGGGCCCAGCCGGAAGCCTGATAACCTGCCCTTGATGGTGCAGGCGGGCTGTCATTTCACCGGTATCCGCGACTATCTCTTCGATACTATAGTCGCACCCCGCCCTTAGTAGCCGGACCTTCTGAGCCGCTGACTGTTGCAGCACAGAGCTTGGCGGGTTCATATCGGCAACAATGGCAGGAATGCCAGGGCGAAGAATACCCGCCTTCTCAAAGCCGATAACCTCACGGTTGTCGCCCAGAAATGTGACATGATCGATATCAACCGACGTAATAATGGCCAAATCCGGGTCTATCACGTTCACCGCATCTAGCCGCCCGCCAAGGCCAACCTCAAGTATCCAGTCCTGCACGCCAGATTCCTCAAGGGCCACAAACGCGGCCAGCGTGCCAAACTCAAAATAAGTCAGGGTGACTGAACCCCGGGCAGCCTCAACCTTTTCAAACGCGCAGATCAGTGCTGAGTCATCAATATCCACACCGTCAATACGAATGCGTTCGTTGTAGCGCTGAAGATGCGGCGATGTATAGGCACCCGTTCGCCGGCCAGCCGCTTTCAGCAGGGCCTCAAGGGTTCCAACGGTACTGCCTTTCCCATTGGTGCCTGCAAGCGTAATGACCCGGGCATCTGGCTTGTGTCTGAACAATCGGCGCAACACCACCAGAACCCGGTCAAGGCCGAGATCAATGTCGGTGGGATGGATCAATTCCAGCCAGGACAGCCATTGGGCAACAGTGGCCCCGGCCCCCGGCGCTTTGGGGGGCGGGACTGCATTCTTACTCGGTGGGGGTGTCAATGTCTGGTTTTTCCGTTATTTCAAATTCGATGGGCTCGTCCGTTCCGGGCGATTCCGAGCCGGTGAACTTGGCCAGCACATGAGCTATACGTTCGCGCATCTGGTGTCGATGCTGGATCATGTCGATCGCACCATGCTCCAGCAAAAACTCACTGCGCTGAAATCCTTCCGGCAATTTTTCACGAACGGTCTGCTCAATCACCCGCGGGCCGGCAAAACCGATCAGGGCATTGGGCTCGGCAATATTGAGATCGCCCAGCATAGCGAGACTGGCAGAGACACCCCCAAACACTGGGTCCGTCATCACGGAAATGTATGGAATGCCCTCTTGCTTCATGCGCTCAAGCACTGCTGCGGTTTTGGCCATCTGCATTAGCGACAAGATGGCTTCCTGCATACGGGCTCCGCCACTGGCTGAAAAACAAACCAGAGGAATGCGCTCCGCGAGTGCAACATTGGCCGCCTGTACAAATTTCTCGCCCACGACCTGCCCCATGGAGCCGCCCATAAACCCAAATTCAAACGCACAAGCTACCAACGGAACACCCAGTGTCGTGCCCTTTTTAGCCACCAGCGCGTCTTTCTCTCCGGTGGCTTTCTGGGCCTGCACGAGGCGATCTTTATAGCGCTTGGAGTCCTTGAACTTCAACCGATCCCAAGGTTCCAGATTTTCGCCAATTTCCTCTCGACCTTCTTTATCAAGAAAAATATCGAGACGACGGCGAGCGTTGACCCTCAAGTGATGGTTGCACTTGGGGCAAACATCCAGGTTTTTCTCCAGCTCCGGCTTGTAGAGAAAGGCACCACACTTCGGGCATTTCTTCCAAAGCCCTTCGGGTACGCCTGTTCTGCGATTGGATTCCGAGCGGATCTTGCCCGGCATTATCTTGTCCAGCCAGTTACTCATGGTTTTATCCTGTCCAGTGCTTCTCGCATCGGGGTGAGCAGATCTGTCAGTGCTCGTTTAAGCCCTTCGATATCTGCCTGATTTCTGGCTATTGTATCGACCAGCACGCTGCCAACAATTACACCATCGGATACCCGCCCCACGGCAGCAGCTGTTTCTGCATCGCGAATACCAAAGCCGACACCAACCGGCAGAGCCGTTAATTCATGAATGTGCGCCACTTTAGCAGCGACATGATCCACATTTATCTTAGCGGCTCCGGTTACGCCATTAAATGAAACATAGTACACATACCCCGAAGAGTGATCGGCAATGGCACGAATTCTTTCATCAGTGGTGGTTGGCGCAAGCAGGAAAATGGGGTCGAGCCCCCTTTGGGAAAACAGAGGCGCAACGTCATCAGCCTCTTCTGGCGGCAAATCCACCGTAAGAACGCCATCTACACCCGCCGCAACCGCCGCATCAGCAAACACGTCGTAGCCCATGGCTTCAATGGGGTTAAGGTAGCCCATCAAAACAACCGGCGTTGTGGTGTTGGTTTCCCTGAACTCACTTACCATCGCCAAAACAGCGCGCAAAGAGGTGTTATGTTTGAGCGCTCTCTCACAGGCCAGCTGGATCACCGGCCCATCGGCCATGGGGTCCGAGAATGGCACCCCCAGCTCGATAATATCAACACCTGCATCGACCATACTATGCATCAGGCCGACCGTTTGGTCTGGGTGAGGGTCACCGGCGGTAATAAACGGAATAAGGGCCTTGCGGCCTTGTCCTTTGAGGGTGTTAAGAACCCCTTCAATTCGGCTCATGCCTGCTCCTGTTTATTGTTCAAAGTTCAATACCATCCAGCTGTGCAATGGTATGAATGTCTTTATCGCCGCGGCCGGATATGTTGATGATAACCGTTTGATCCTTGTCCATCGTAGCTGCCAGTTTGAGGGCATAGGCTACCGCGTGTGACGTTTCCAGCGCAGGCATAATGCCTTCCACCTGGGTAAGCCTGCGAAATGCGCCGAGCGCCTCTTCGTCGGTTACCGACACATAATTGGCGCGACCAATATCCTTTAGCCAGCTGTGCTCAGGCCCCACACCGGGATAGTCCAGGCCAGCACTGACAGAGTGCGTACTCGCAATCTGGCCGTTTTCGTCTTCCATCAGATAGGTACGGTTACCGTGCAGTACTCCGGGGCGTCCGGCGCACAAAGGGGCGGCATGATCACCCGAATCAATACCTAGCCCGCCGGCTTCTACACCATAGAGTTGCACAGATTCGTCTGTGAGGAATGGGTAGAACAAGCCAAGGGCGTTGGAACCGCCACCTACGCAAGCCACCAATGCATCTGGCAGCTTGCCGGTCTTTTCGAGTGACTGTTGACGCGCTTCGCGACCAATCACTGACTGAAAGTCCCTGACCAACAATGGGTATGGATGGGGTCCGGCAACTGTCCCGATTATGTAGAACGTATCATCAACGTTGGTGACCCAGTCGCGCATGGCTTCATTCATGGCATCTTTTAACGTGCGGCTTCCACTTTCAACCGCATGCACCTGAGCGCCCAGCAACTTCATGCGATACACATTCAGGGACTGGCGCTGCACATCTTCAGCGCCCATAAACACGTGGCAGTCAAGGCCAAGGCGCGCGCACACAGTGGCCGTGGCGACACCGTGTTGCCCCGCGCCTGTTTCGGCGATAATTCGCTTTTTACCGAGAAAGCTGGCCAGCAAAACTTGCCCAATCGTGTTATTTACCTTGTGAGCGCCTGTATGATTAAGATCTTCACGTTTCAACCAAATCTGCGCGCCACCGGTTTCGCGGGTTAACCGCTCAGCGAAGTACAGCGGGCTGGGCCGGCCAACATAATCCGCCAGATCCTTGTCAAACGTCGCCTGAAACTCCGGATCTGCCTTCAACCGAAGGTACTCCTTCTCAAGAGTCATCAGGGAATCCATCAGGGTTTCGGAAACGAACCGCCCTCCAAAGGCACCAAAATGCCCCCGCGCATCCGGCAGTGCCGCCAGCATTTCTTCAGTCAACTTTACAGACACGGTGAACCTCTCTATTAGACTCGATGAGCCTCTTTAATGAAGTCAGAAATTTTTTCGATGTCTTTGATGCCTTTGCTTATTTCAACACCACCACTGACATCAACAGCCCAGGGCCTCACCTTCTCGACAGCGCCAGCCACGTTAGCAGATGACAAACCGCCGGCCAATATAAGAGGCAAAGAGCGTTGCGCCGGAACCAGATCCCAATTAAACGTGCTGCCTGTTCCGCCGTAACGGTGAGGGTCCCATGCATCCACTAACAGACCCGAAGCGAGCTGGTAATCGTTGAACGCCTGTTTAATCTGTTCGGCTTTTTGAACCCTCACAGCCTTGATCCATCGCCGGCCAAACCGACCGCAGAACTCTGGAGTTTCATCGCCATGAAACTGGAGTAAATCCAGTGGAACACGGCCAAGAACCTCCCTGACCTGCTCTTCCGTTGGATTCACAAACAGCCCAACCACTGAAACAAACGCAGGGGCCTGCCTGGCCAGAACCTCCCCTTCTTCAGCAGTAATAGCCCGGGGACTGGGAGCGTAGAATACAAATCCCAAGGCGTCCGCCCCTTTATCAACCGCTGCTTTCACATCCTCAACACGGGTCAGACCACAAATTTTGATGCGTGTTTTCATGGCGCCTGCACCGGCTTTTGTTTGATATGAATATGCGTGGGTTCCACTGGACTGTTCTGTGCCTTGCCAAACCAAGGCCTTACAAAGGCCGGGCCACACTCCGCAGCAGGCACAGGGAAACCTCGCGGATACCCCACGTCTACCAGATACAAACCATGCGGCGGGGCGGTAACGCCTGCAAGGGTGCGATCCCTGGCAAGTAGTATGTCATTAATCCAGGATAACGACTGCTTTCCCGTCCCCACGTCCATGAGTGCCCCCGCAATATTTCGAACCATGTGGTGTAAAAATGCATTGGCCTGAACATCAATTACGACGAAACCACCTTTCCGGGTTACGTTTATTTGCTCAAGAAAACGAACCGGAGTTCGGGATTGGCAGCCTGCAGCACGAAATGAAGAGAAATCATGCTCTCCTACAAGCGCTTGGGCAGCATAATGCATGCGCTCGGCATCCAGAGGCCTGAACGTCCAGCTTACCTGACCACGCTGAATTCCGGGCCTGACCGGATTATTATAGATCACATAGCGATAGCGCCGGTAAACTGCAGAGAAACGAGCGTGAAAATCGTCACTACCATTCCCTGCCCAGTGCACAGAGATATCAAACGGCAGAGCAGTATTTATGCCCATTACCCATGAACGAAGGCTGCGAATGGAAGGCGTTTCAAAATGAGCGATTTGGTAACTTGCATGAACTCCAGCATCAGTGCGGCCAGCGCATACCAGGTCTACCGGATGGTCTGCTACCTTTGACACAGCTCTCGTAAGCTCTGCTTCGACCGAACGAACGCCGGACTTTTGCAGCTGCCAACCATGAAATTCACGGCCATCATATTCAAAAGCCAGAGCAACCCGCCCGCCACCGATAACTTTATCCGTTGTGAGTTCCTGGGGGTAGAGAAACACGTATGAACCCGAAAAGTATGTTGCTGTAAAAAGAAAACGCCGGCTGATTGCCGGAGTGTACCCCCAGCGGCCGGCGTTTGCTGCCTCAATATCCGATTATAACGGATCAGGACAGATTTTTAAGCAGATCCTGTGCTTCGACTTTCTGGTTGTCATCCCCCTCGAGAGACACTTCTTCGAGTATGTCGCGGGCGCCGTCGCTGTCACCCATCTCGATATAAGCTCTTGCCAAATCCAGCTTGGTCGCAGCTTCGTCTGTTCCCGCAAGGAAATCAAAATCATCGTCGTCACCAAGATCGCCTTCATCGATATCGGTAACGGGTGACTTTGCAGTCTCGTCCTGAACTTCATCAGACGCTACAGGTAGGTCCTCCTGCTCGATGTCACCCAGACTATCTTCAAGTCCAAGTTCATCGTCCAGAGAAAGCTCATCTTCCAGGGACAGCTCATCTTCTTCCGGACCAGCACCAGCGGAGCGTGCAGAATCTTCTGAATCGGAGAACTCTTCCATAAGGGCAAGATCGTCGTCGGATACATCCAGCTCAAGGTCATCAAGTGAAGACTTTTCCATTTCGGAACCGCCAAGCTCACCTTCATCACCTGCAACCTTATCCAACTCAGCATCCAGCTCATCAAGGAAGGACTCATCCAGAGACTCAAGACCTGTGTCTTCAGAATCTGTCCCAGCTTCAAATGGGTCGTCAGACGCTAACTCGGGCGAATCTTCAAGAGACGCAAATGCATCCTCAAGTGATTCCTCCTCCGGCTCCTCGAGCGAGTTATCAAAAGGCTGTTCAAGTGAGTCTTCAGCCTCCGGATCGTCCAGATCGATTTCCAAAGAAGAGTAATCGCTGGCCTCTTCCTGAGCGTCTTCCGGCGTCTCGTCTTCGGCATCTGACAAGTCAAGCCCAGACAGATCGTATTCGATCAGACCGTCATCGTCCTTTTTCTCTTCATCGACACCCGTGTCTGCCTCAGCTGGCTGATCTGTTTCGTCCAGGGCATCAAGACCGTAGTTCGTCTGGCCTGAGCCAAACTCGCTGAACCCGTTTTCTTCCTGCCCTGACTCTTCACGTACAAAGTCGTCGGTAGCCTCAGTTTCTTCACCAAAGGACCCTGAGCGCAGCTGAGATTCAAGGTCATCAATGCTAGGCATTGATTCAGCCTCTTCAAGGCGGGCACGAAGATCACTTGCCTGGGCAATTGCCTCTTCATCATCCAGTGTCTGGATTTCGCTGTATTGCTTTTCGAAAGACTCACGGTCCTGGTTGTCTGCATACACCCCTAAAAGCTTCAGTCGCAGGTCAGTGCGGCTCGGCTCTCGGGAAATGGCAGTTTCCAGCACCTCGCCAGCCTGATCATAACGACCATAGGCCACGTAGGCATCTGCTTCTGCCAGAGCATCACTGACACGGCTCTGCTCAGACTCGCCCTCATCGAGGGTTAAATCAAATGCACCGTTTTCAGACCCATCTGTTTCACTGTTCAGCTGCTCATAAAATGCCTTTTCACGATTCGCACTGCGGCGCGCCAACAGCAAAAGAATCAACAGCAGCAGAACAAGACCACCACCCAGAGCAACCTGATAAAGTGTGTTGCCGGTAATCGCATCAATCAAGTTGCCTGGAAAGCCTTTATCTGCAACTGGTTGCGACTTGGGTTCGGGCTTTATCTCAGGGTTGGGCTCAGCCTTTGCCGGCGCCTCCGACGCTTCGGCATCAGTCCCGGTGTCGGTGTCAGAGATACCATCAGCCGGCGGTGCGTCAGAGACTGCACTGTCAGTATCAGCCATACCCCCGGTTTTATCTGGTTCAGCAGTTCCGGCTTCATCCAGACTGCCCTCTGACGGCTCAGCGCCCGACTCTGCAATGCCCGATTCATCAGTGGATGCTTCCTGCTCCGCACTTTGATCGGTTAGCTCACCGGTTTGCTCGGCAGCATTCCCGGCCACTTGTGCCTGTTCGGTGCTCAGCTCAGCGCCGACCCCTGTTTCTGCTCCCTGGCCTGCGCCAGAAGAAGCCGGCTCAGCTTGATCAGCCGCTGCAGCATCGTCGCCGTCCTGCGGAGCATCCAGTTCTGTCGCGTCGTTCGCGGCAGCACCTTGCTGAACTTCCGCAAGCTGGTTGTTTTTAAGCTCGATCAAACGCTGCAGCGTCTTCACCTGGTCTTGCAGATCGTCAACGCGGCTGTTGAGCTCATCGTTTTCGCGGCGGGCGCTTTCAAGCTCTTCCATAGCTATGGCTTCGCCAGCATCTACGCCGCCGGCAAGCTGACCATCACCACCCGCAGAACCACCCTCTGTTTCGCTTCGACCACCTTTGTCATCAGCGACCAGCAGCTTGAGCTCATCGCCAGTGGCGGCTGGTTCACCAGCTCCCTGGTTTTCAGGCTGCCGGGGAGCAGTAGCGTCTACGGTGCGCCTGGGCTTCTGGAACGCCTCATTCTGTTGCGCCACCGCTTGATTTGCCTCGGCGCGACTGCGACTGCGAACCTGATCTGCAGTCGGTACACGCAGTACTTGCCCACGCTTTAGCCGGTTGATGTTATTGCCCATAAAGGCATCCGGGTTCAGGTCCTGCAACGCCAGCATTACCTGCTGCGTTGAAAGACTGCTATCCGGGCGAACAGCAGAGGCAATGGTCCATAAAGTATCAGCCGGCCCTGTCGGCCCGAACGTGTCTGACCGATAATTACTGCCGCGGGACTGTTCTACCCTGGCCTGTGAACGGGTCGACCCGGCGCTGCGAGCAGACGATGCAGGGCGTGACTGATCCGCCGGGGCACTTGAGGGCGACTGCACTTTCTCTGAAACACCAGAGTCTTCCGCATAAACCGGCGGGTCAACCAACACAGCGTATTCACGCATCAATCGGCCATTAGGCCAGGTAAGTTCCAGCAAGAAGTTGAGGTACGGCTCCCTCAGTGGTTCACGTGAGGAGACATTCACCACCAAGCTGCCATTGGCGAGAGTTGTTACGTCAAAATTGAGCTTTCCAAGAAACTGGTTTCGCTCCAGGCCGAGACGTTGATAAGCCTTTTCCGGAGCTATGTTCACAAACACATCAGCCGGATTCACGCCCCGGCTCTGTGGTAGAACAATCTCCGCATTCATCGGCTCATTCAGATAGGACTGAAGTTCAATTTCACCCAATCCAAGGGCGTGAGCGACGCCGGATCCGAGCCCTCCCGCCAGAGCCAATGCAACCGCAAGCTTGCGTACCTTCATGCTTTTTCCTTTCCAGTCTCCGATATCCGCGACTGCTGTTTAAACAGAATCGGACGAGGTGGGATGACTTCCGTCTGGATAATTCTGGATTAATATGTCGCGCGTTTAACTTTTAGCCCGGCAAGTATTGTTGATAAGATCTCTTTTATCAATCAATCAGCTGCAATCCTTGCACCCTTTATTTATCAGTTGCACGGAACTTCCTAGCGTCCCTGAAAATAACAGGGGCGGAGACTGAAATCAGCCTCCGCCCCCTAGCCGGCTTCTCGAAACCGGACACAGTTGGCATTAATTGCCTCTACGTAACATTTCTTAACGTTCCTGCAAAATCCGTAACATACGACGCAGGGGCTCAGCAGCTCCCCACAGAAGTTGATCACCCACGGTAAACGCAGAAATATACTCTGGCCCCATGGTTAGTTTACGGATACGCCCAACAGGGACATTCAACGTGCCAGTTACCTTGGCAGGCGTCAGCTCCTCAATGCTCGCGTCACGATCATTAGGGATCACTTTCACCCAATCATTTGCGTTCGCCAGGATGGATTCGATCTCGGCGACAGGCAGATCTTTCTTGAGCTTGATGGTCAACGCCTGACTGTGAGAGCGCATGGCTCCGATCCTTACACAAAGACCGTCAATAGGAATCGGGTTGTCTGAGCGACCAAGAATTTTGTTGGTCTCTGCCCCGGCTTTCCACTCTTCCTTGCTCATACCATTATCGAGCTGCTTGTCGATAAACGGAATAAGGCTGCCAGCCAGCGGCACTTCAAAATGTTCGGTAGGGAAACCGTCAGAGCGCATGGTTTCAGTAACCTTGCGATCGATTTCCAGAATAGCCGAAGACGGGCTTGCCAGCTCTTCGCTGGCGCTACCATTCAACTCGCCCATCTGATTAAGCAGCTCGCGCATATTCTGGGCACCCGAGCCGGATGCAGCCTGGTAAGTCATGGGCGACACCCACTCGACCAAATCCTGCTCAAGCAGGCCGCCAAGGGCAAGCATCATCAGGCTGACCGTGCAGTTACCACCCACATAATCTTTCACGCCGCTCTCCAGAGCAGCATCGATTACATTGCGGTTAACCGGGTCAAGAATAATAACCGAGTGGTCCGCCATCCGCAGTGCAGAGGCCGCATCAATCCAGTAACCCTTCCAGCCCGCATCACGCAGTTTCTGATAAACCGCATCGGTGTAATCGCCACCCTGGCAGGTAAGCACAACATCGAGGGTTTTGAGGGTTTCAATATCGAACGCATCCTGAAGAGGCGGAACGCCCTCTTTTCCTACATCCGGCGCAGGCTGGCCGGTTTGCGATGTAGAGAAAAACACCGGATCGATATCGCTAAAATCATTTTCTTCACGCATGCGTTGCATGAGGACTGAACCTACCATGCCACGCCATCCTACAAGTCCAACTCGCTTCATGTGCGACCTTTGAACCTCATTTTGTGCCCGCCCTCAACCTTTATCGCTGGCAGGGACAGGAAGAATGATCCCGCAGCAACCGCATCGTGTTGCTGTCGGGCTTTATCGTATATTACAGAGCAGCCAGTACCGCATCACCCATTTCGCGGGTAGACACCTGAGTACCGTTTTCCGACATAATATCAGACGTACGCAACCCTTGATCCAGCACGCTGCTTACCGCGGCTTCAATAGCCGCTGCAGCCTGCTCTTCGCCCAGACTGTATCGCAACATCATTGCCGCACTAATAATCGTGGCGAGCGGGTTGGCCATACTTTTACCGGCTATATCCGGGGCTGAGCCATGGCAAGGCTCGTACATCCCCTGCTTTTTCGAGTTCAGTGATGCCGAAGGCAACATACCAATTGAGCCGGTAAGCATGGCTGCTTCGTCAGACAGAATATCACCAAACATGTTTCCAGTCACAATCACATCGAATTGCTTAGGTGCACGAACCAACTGCATCGCGGCGTTATCAACGTACATATGAGACAGCTCTACGTCTGGATACTCGCTCTGAAGATCATTCATGATTTCACGCCACAGCACCGTTACTTCCAGCACGTTAGCCTTGTCAACAGAGCACAGCTTTTTGCCACGCTGCTGCGCCGCTTCAAACGCCACCCGGCCAATACGGCGGATTTCGGATTCCTTATAAATATAGGTGTTGTAGCCTTCACGCTCGCCATTTTCGAGCTCGCGAACGCCTCTGGGCTGGCCAAAATAGATGCCACCGGTAAGCTCTCGCACAATCATGATGTCCAGGCCGGAAACCACTTCAGGCTTAAGAGACGACGCCGAGGCAAGCTGCGGGTATAGAATGGCCGGACGCAGGTTAGCGAACAACTCCAGATTTGAACGTAAACCCAGCAACCCTTTCTCCGGGCGCTTTTCCATGGGCAGACCATCCCACTTGGGGCCACCGACAGCCCCCAGTAAAATAGCGTCGGCTTTGCGGGCTTTGTCCAGCGTATCTTCTGGCAGCGGGTTGTCCACGGCATCCAGTGCAGCACCACCGACCAGGGCCGACTCGAAGCCAAGATTCAAATCAAATTTATTGTTGATGGCATGCAGGACTTTTTCAGCCTCTGCAACAATTTCCGGACCTATACCGTCACCCGGCAGAAGAAGGATATTTCTAGACATATTGGGCTTCCAAGTACTCGAAAACCGGGCCGACCTGGCCCGGTGAATTTAATGAATGTTACCTGTTTGGTACGATCAGATCCGACCTTTACTGGCCGGCACCAAATAACCAGGGCGCTGTTTGGCGACGCTGGTTTTCGTAGGCTCTGATCTGCTCAGCGTCTTCAAGGGTAACGCCAATATCATCCAGGCCATTGAGCAGACAGTGGCGACGAAAATTATCCACACTGAATCCGAAAGACTCACCCGAGGGCGTGACCACGGTTTTAGCTTCCAGATCCACTGTCAACTGATAGCCTTCAACAGCCTCAGCCTCCTGAAACAACTGCTCCATCACATCCTCTTCCAGAACAATGGGTAACAAGCCATTCTTAAAGCAGTTGTTGTAGAATATATCAGCAAAGCTGGGCGCAATAATTACCCGAAAACCATAATCATCAAGAGCCCAGGGAGCATGCTCTCGGCTGGAGCCACACCCGAAGTTACTACGGGCCAAAAGCACACTGGCGTTTTCGTACCTTGGCTGATTCAGTACAAAATCCGGATTCAGTGGGCGGTTAGCGGTATCTTGATCCGGCTGTCCTTCATCCAGATAACGCAGCGCATCAAACAGATTCGGGCCAAACCCCGTGCGCTTGATGGATTTCAAAAACTGCTTGGGAATAATCATGTCCGTGTCCACATTGGAACGGTCCATGGGGGCTACAAGGCCCTTGTGTTGCGTAAATGCGCGCATGGTTCAGTTCTCTCCTGTGGCTCAGTTCAGCAGTTCGCGAACATCAACAAAATGACCGGCTATTGCTGCCGCTGCAGCCATAGCCGGGCTCACCAGATGGGTGCGACCACCAAAGCCCTGCCGGCCTTCAAAGTTTCGGTTAGAGGTAGACGCACAATGCTCGCCCTGGCCGAGTTTGTCAGCATTCATGGCCAAGCACATAGAGCAACCCGGATCGCGCCACTCAAGCCCTGCTTCAATGAAAATCCGGTCCAGACCTTCGGCTTCTGCCTGGGCTTTCACCAGGCCTGAGCCCGGAACAACCATGGCCTGAAGTAAACTGTCTGCCACTTTGCGACCCTTAACGACCACCGCGGCTTCCCGCAGATCTTCTATGCGGCTGTTGGTACAGGAGCCGATAAACACCCTGTCCAGTTTGATGTCCGTAATCGCCTGGTTTGGCCTCAGCCCCATATACTTCAATGCCCGCTCAATGCCTTCGCGCTTAATCGGGTCTTCTTCTTTGGCTGGGTCGGGCACATTGCCAGTCACGTTTACAACCATTTCCGGAGACGTACCCCAGCTTACCTGGGGCATAATGTCTGCACCGTCCAGCTCAACAACTTTATCGAATACCGCATCCGAATCACTATGTAGTGTGCGCCAATATTTAACCGCGGCATCCCAGGTTTCGCCTTTGGGCGAGAACGGTCGGTCTTTTACATATTCAATGGTGGTGCCATCAACCGCTACCATGCCTACGCGAGCGCCGGCTTCGATAGCCATATTACAAATGGTCATCCGGCCTTCCATGCTCAGGTTCTGAATAGCCTCACCACCAAACTCAATGGCATGCCCAGTGCCGCCAGCTGTACCGATTTTCGCAATCACCGCAAGCACAATATCTTTGCCGGTAACACCGGCACCTAACTGGCCGTTTACCTTCACCAGCATATTTTTCATCTTGGTCTGAACCAGACACTGGGTGGCCAGTGCATGCTCAACTTCGGAGGTACCAATACCATGGGCAAGACAACCAAAGGCCCCATGCGTAGACGTGTGGGAATCGCCACACACAATGGTCATACCTGGCAGTGTTGCACCCTGCTCTGGCCCGATCACATGCACAATGCCCTGACGCTGGTCCTTAATCTTGAACTCAAGAATCCCGAACTCGTCACAGTTTTTATCGAGTGTTTCTACCTGAATGCGAGAAACCGGATCAACAATACCCTCAATACCCTGGGCACGATTTGTGGTAGGTACGTTGTGATCCGGTGTTGCCAGGTTGGCATCGATTCGCCAGGGTTTTCGATTTGCAAGGCGCAGCCCTTCAAAAGCCTGCGGCGACGTCACCTCGTGCAGCAACTGGCGATCAATGTAAATCAGCGCAGAACCATCATCCCGCTGCTTTACCAAATGATCGTCCCACAATTTATCGTATAAGGTCTTGCCCGCCATGATTCTCTCTCACTTTCTGGAGGTACAGTTTTGATGCTCTGGATCAAAGCATTCTATTAATACTCTATACCTATGATAGCGTCGCCCCATGAATAACCGCAATTCATGTTTTTCATCTATCGCATTCCATGCAGTTATGGATTAACCTTTCCTGACAGGAGATAAAACAGGAAAACAGATTTTGGACTCAAACGCCCTAAAAGCTTTCCTCACTATCGTCGATCAAGGCTCCTTTTCGGAAGCCGCCGAGCAACTACATCTTACCCAGCCGGCCATCAGTAAACGCCTGGCCGCGCTGGAAAACCAGCTAGGCACACCTTTAATAGACCGCAGCAACCGGCAAATCCGCCTGACCGACTCAGGCAGCCGACTCCTGCCTCATGCCCGTAAAATTCTCGACGAAATCCACAACGCCCGCATCGCGCTTTCACCAAATTCGGGCCAGATAGAAGGCGAACTGCAAATAATTGCCAGCCACCACATAGGCCTGCATCACCTGCCAAAATGGTTGCGCCGGTTCAAGCGCGAACACCCACATGTGACCATAAATCTCCAGTTCATGGAATCAGATGCAGCTTATGAGCAAATGCGCAAACGCAACGCCGAGCTGGCCTTTGTCACACTTAGCGACAGTATGCTCCCAAGCTTCAACGTGTTCGCACAATGGCCAGACCCCATGGCCTTCGTGGTAGGCTCGGATCACCCACTAGCCACGATGCTAAAACCAACACTGGCCGACCTGGCCAAACACCCAGCCTTGCTACCAGACACTTCCACCTCAACCTACCGCGTAGTAAGTCGGCTGTTTCTGGAGGCCAACCTGCCCTTACAGCCACAAATGCCCACCAACTACCTGGAAACCCTGAAAATGATGGCCAGTGTTGGCCTGGGCTGGAGCGTATTACCACTGCGCATGGTAGATGGCAGCCTGAAAGTGCTTGAAGGTGTGCTTACGGAAGAAACCAAACCGGGACACCCGGTTACCCGGGTGCTCGGCGGCATAGGGCTAACCGGCCGCCAGCCAGGCAACGCTGCAAAAGCGTTGCTGGCGATTGTTCAGGAAGAAGAAGGAAATCAAAACAAAGGTTAGCCGTAAGGTGTGACCGGCAACCCCCAGGCTATGGTGATTCAGCCCCATCTGACTGGATCATTTCATCAAACAACCAGGTCTACAGCTGCCCAATATCCGGTGTAGAAACAGCAACATCGCCATTCTGCCCGCGATGGCGCAGGTAGTGATCCATCAAAACAATGGCCATCATCGCCTCGGCAATCGGCGTAGCACGAATACCCACACAAGGATCGTGCCGCCCCGTCGTCACAACCTCAACAGGGTTGCCATCCACATCAATACCTCGACCGGGCAAACGCAAACTCGACGTCGGCTTCAACGCAATACTCGCAAGAACAGGCTGCCCCGAAGAAATGCCCCCCAAAACACCGCCAGCCTCATTCGACAGAAAGCCCTCAGGCGTCATCTCATCCCGGTGCGCCGTGCCCTTCTGATTGATACACCCAAAGCCCGCTCCAATTTCCACACCCTTCACCGCATTGATACTCATCAACGCATGGGCAAGGTCTGCATCCAGGCGGTCAAAAACCGGCTCTCCAAGCCCCGGTGGCACGCCTTCCGCAACCACATTGATACGCGCTCCGATAGAGTCACCCTCTTTACGCAGGGCATCCATGTAAGCTTCCATTTCCGGCACCTTATCGGCATCGGGACAGAAAAACGGGTTCTGATGAACCTGATCCCAATCGAGCTTCTCCACTCGAATGGGGCCAAGCTCCGACAAATACCCGCGGATACGAATACCCAGGCGTTGCTGCAAAAACTTCCTCGCAACCGCACCAGCTGCGACCCGCATAGCGGTCTCGCGAGCGGATGAACGACCGCCACCGCGATAATCACGCACACCGTACTTATGCATGTAAGTGTAATCTGCGTGCGCAGGACGGAACTGCTCCGAAATTTTGGAGTAATCCCTGGAGCGCTGATCTGTATTCTCGATTAACAGCCCAATCGGCGTGCCCGTGGTTTTGCCTTCAAACACACCAGACAGAATACGCACCTCATCTGCCTCGCGGCGCTGGGTAGTATGCCGTGATGTACCCGGCTTGCGACGATCCAGGTCCGCCTGCATATCCGCTTCTGAAAGCTCAAGCCCAGGGGGGCAGCCATCAATAATGCACCCCAGCGCAGCACCATGGCTCTCACCGAACGAGGTTACCGTGAACAGTTTCCCAAAAGAGTTTCCCGACATAATTCAGTATCTTGTAGTAGTATTTTAATAAAATAATTTAATGCTTGGCTTGCCACTGCCGAAGGTCCTGTTCAGTAATAGCAAAGACACCGTTGCCGCCGTTGCTGAATTCGAGCCAGGTAAACGGGAGTTCCGGGTAAGCTTCATCCAGCGCTATCCAGCTATTCCCCACTTCAACCACAAGCAAGCCACCAGGGGTAAGATGCCCGGCTGCGCCGGCAATGATCCTGTGTGCAATGTCCAGTCCATCATCGCCGGCTGTTAAGCCCAGTCTGGGCTCATGGTGAAACTCATCCGGCATATCAGCCATATCTTCAGCATCTACATAGGGCGGATTGCTTACAATAATATCGTATTGCCCGCTGATGTTCGCGAACACATCCGACTGCACCGTGCGAACCCTGCCGCGAAGCTCGTGAAGCTCTATATTTGAATCAGCCACCGCTAATGCATCTGCCGAAATGTCGGACAGATCTACACTGGCTTCTTCAAAGACAAAAGCGACACCTATGCCGATGCAACCGCTACCTGTGCAAAGATCCAGAACACGCTCAACCGGTTTGTCTGCCAGCCAGGGTTGAAAGCCGTTTTCAATCAATTCCCCGATCGGAGACCGTGGCACCAAAACCCGTTCATCCACATGGAATGGCATTCCCATAAACCAGGCTTCGCCTAGCAGATAAGCAAGGGGAACCCGCTCTTCTATCCGCCGCCGGATTCGCTCAAGAACGGTACGCCGCTCTTCCCTGGTAAGCCGCGCATCCAGAAACAGCGTGTTGTCTTCCAGCGGGAGATGCAGGCTTCGCATTACAAGCTGTACGGCTTCATCCCATACGTTATCCGTGCCATGGCCAAAAAAAACCGGCGAGGCGGCAAACTCGGAACAGGCGTAACGGAGGTAGTCGCGAACGGTGTGTAGATCTTCAATAGGGCTGGTCACAAACGCGGTTTCCTGTAATGTCGGATTCAGTGCAAGATTATACGCTGTTTCAACGGCTTGCTGCAGCCTGGTCGAACAGGCCATGACTGGGCCGGCCTAAATAGCCAGAGGCCCATAACTGCCTTGATTTTCTTCAAAGCGGTCCAGCGCCGCCGCCATTCGCTCACGCCCCAGTTGAATGAGTTCGGGCGCCTTGTGGTAATCGTAGCTCCGACACGCATTCTTGGGGATGTTAACCAGCAAATCCGGCGGGTAACCGGCAATTTTGTACTGAACAAGAGCGCTTTGCATGGTCTCGATTGTAAGGTTCATAACATCAAACTTGCCGATTCCAAGCTTGTCCCAATCTATGGTCTCGTGCTCTTCCTGCAGCGCTTTCTCGCTGTGTTTCCGGGGTTCTTTTTTCTGAACCTCTTTCGATATTTTCTGTTCCGGGCTGTCATCGGAGACATTCTTTCTCGGCCCCAGGGATCTCAACGCATCCCAATCGAACCAGCGTGAGGCTTTGTCGCGGAGAGTATTCATCCACTCGTCGGTATCTTCCTCATCAACGCTACCTGAAAACGCGGCATCCGGCACTCGTTGGCGACGATCATCCTCACCACTCAGGTTCACTGCAACGATAATATCCGCATGGGCAGAAATAGTGGGAATGATAGGCAACGGGTTCAGTAGCGCACCGTCAATCAACACCCGGCCACCCATAACCAGCGGTGTTACCACACCCGGGATGGAAACAGAGGCACGTATTGCCCGGTCCAGAGGGCCTTCCTGAAACCATATTTCCTTGTGGGCCAATAAGTCCGTCGCAACGGCTGTATAGTGCAGCGGGAGGTTTTCGATACGAGTATCACCCAGCATTTCCCGCACGACAGAGAAGATCTTTTCGCCCCGGATAGCACCGGAAGAATTAAAAGTGAGGTCCAGCAGCTTGAGCACATCAAACTGACCAAGCCCGGTTACCCAGTCTTTGTAATCCTGCATTTTGCCGGCAGCATACATGCCGCCAACCAGAGCCCCCATAGAACAACCCGATATGGCGACAATGTTATAGCCGCGCTCTGCCAAAATCTCTATCGCACCGATATGGGCATACCCCCGGGCACCACCACTGCCCAGAGTCAGAGCAACGGTTTGGCGTTTGCGCTTCGGGGCGTTGCTTTCGCTACTAGCTATCTCGGTGGCGGATATGTCGGAGCTGTCCACAACTTTGGAGACATCATTTTCTGACACGCAATTACCTCGTTATAACCATTACCTCAACCCGATCTCCCTCCCGGGCGGGATCGGCAATAACCACCGAAGGCCCGACAACAAGCAACTCCTGCTGTTGCCTGGAGACACCGGTTTTAGCCAGAATCTCGGAAAGAGACTCTGTCGCTTTGCGCGCGCGGTTGATGGAATCCTTGAACGATTCGTTTGCCCCCAGTGCGGAGTAGCCCACAAGGACCACCGTGGCACCTTCACGGCGTGCAAGCTCATTGATTTTACGGCGGTCTGTAGCTCGCCAGTCAAACTGGTAAGTAACGCCTCCGTGCCAGGGAACAACCACAGGACCGACAATGCGATTGTTTACCGTGCCAAGGCCGGGAACTGCCGCGCCAGCCGCTACCTGTAAATGCTCCACCCATACATACTCTCGCAGGTTGCCCCGGGTAACCGTATACACGGAGGTCAACCAGCGGCTGCCGTCCTCGGCAATACCACCGGCCACAAGATAATCCTGCGTTGCGTCCCGGCCATACAGAACCGACTGGCCAAACACCTGGTTTGCCCACACATTGCTTCGCCCGCAGCGAACCCCAGAGCACTCAAACAAAAGCTGAGCACCACGATCTTCAAGCAACCTCAAGTAGTGCTCTCGCGCTTCCCTGCGGTTCGCATCCCGGGAAATTTGATAAAGCCGCCCTTCCCCGGAAACCGGTAACCGGGCCATGGTTTCCGAGCGAATCTCGTTGTTCACCTCTCGTACAGGGCTGAACAGAACCAAATGTCCGGACGACTCAATAGGCACTGTTAATTCAAGCACGGATTGGGCAAATGCCTTGGGCATTGCCTGGAGCAGTTCGGCACTGGCAAGGCCGGACCCGAATAGCAGCAACACAGGTGCAAGCAAGCGACATACAAACAGTTTGCGCAAGGTATCACTCATTATTAAGGAAGTTTCTGACAACATCGGCAACCGGTCTGATATCCCCATCAAGATGACAGTGATGCCCACCGGGAACCTCCACTTTTTTTACGTTGGGCATCGCACTCAAGCGATTATCAAGTCCTTTACGACCAGTAAGCAGCCCTTCCCTGGCACTGACCAGTAATGTTCGAGACTGTACCGCTGCGAGAGAGGCCACTACCTGGCTTTCAGACATCATAAGTGGCGAAGGGTGGCGCAGGCGGGCGTCGGTGCGCCAGCTATATCCGCCGTCTGCAGGCTTGAGATTGCGCGGCATCAACGCCAGTGCAGCTTCATGGCTCAGTGGGCTGAGCCCGCCTTCACGAACTTTTGCTGCAGCCGCTATATCTCCATAGACAGCAGAGCGGCCAGACCCGGAGATGCGCTTGCGAATGGATTTGCGAAGCTGCGGGATGGTTTCATCTGCTGAGCGACTTAAGGCACCCAGGCTATCTATCATGACCAGCTTTCTTATACGTTCCGGAAAAGCCGCTGCATATAGCGAACCCACAATACCGCCCAGGGAGTGCCCCACAATATCCACTTTCGTGGTCTGTTCCGGGCCGCATATATGCGTTTCAATAAGCTCTGCGATGTCTGCAACATAATCCATTAATTGGTAGCTTTGGCCTGCAGGGCGATGATCGGAATGCCCATGGCCAGCAAAGTCCACTGCGTGCAACGCCGACAGCCGTGCCAGCTCCGGCGCCAGCTGACAGAAGGTAAGACTGTTATCAAGCCAGCCATGAAGCATTATGACAGGCGTGTTAGCCGCTTGTGATGCATTGTTAGCTGGCCAGCTCAAGCCTGCCAGCGTAATGTTTTGCAGTGGCCATTGCCTCTCCTGCAACCCGGCCTCGCTGCAGATGTCTGGCGATGTGGCAGGCTCATTCATTCTGAATCGCCCGTCACATTGTATGGGTTGGGCGATCAGAACTCAGAGAACCGGCGAGATAGGCCTCGATCTTGGTTCTGGCACTTTCGTCATCACCCGTAAACTGCACACCAATGCCTGCCGCTCGATTACCCTGGGCGCCCTTGGGAGTAATCCAGATAACCTTACCCGCAACCGGGAGCTTTTCCGGTTCATCCATCAGGTTCAGCAACAAGAAAACCTCGTCACCAAGCTGGTACTGCTTCTGGGTAGGAATAAACAGCCCACCCTGACGAACATATGGCATATAGGCGGCGTACAACACCGCCTTGTCTTTGATCGTCAGGGTAAGAATGCCGCTGCGTGCACCAAATCCGGGCCCCATATCTGACACCTTTTAAAATTGAATGTGTTACCGGTAAATTAATTGTGCGGGAGAAAACCCCTGATAAGCCCGAATCATAGCAGTTGTGCCAAGCAAAAGCGCAACTAGGATGCCCGACGTTTTTTAGGCATCAAATCCCGCCAGGCTATCAATAACCGGCTGGCTTCCAGTTCCGGGCTAACGTTATAGATACCAGCAGCCCGGCTTTCCCGCACTATGTCCAGCAACTCATGGGCGCGCCACGCAGGATTAATACCCGCCAGAAACCCCAGCATTTCACCAGCTTCGGAGTCGTTTGCCTGGCCCCTGGCGCACAATCGAGCCAGGTCGGCTGCCCAGCCCTCAAACAACCAGAGCATATCCTCCAACCCCAGCGCCTTAAAGGCTTTGGCCGCTTCCGAAACAGCAATCTGGCCCTTCATAAATTGACGGAATTTATCGAACGCCTCGTCCCGCAATGCCGGGAACTCACCTGTGGCATACTCCAGCGCAAGGCGCGGCGCATTGCCTGCCAACATCAGAGACTTCGCCATCAGTTCAGCGGAAGGTTGCTTGTCAGCCTCGAGATGGGCCACTTTACTGACCAGCCACTGGTTTGCCTGCTCCACCGTGGGGACAGGTATCGACAGCACCTGACACCGGGACCGGATGGTGGGCAACACCGGGCGGCCGCTTTCCTGCAACAGCAAAAGTACAAAGTCTTCCACTGGCTCTTCAAGGGTTTTGAGCAGTGCGTTGGCTGAGTTGATATTGAGTTGATCTGCGCGATCAATCACGGCAATTTTGCGACTGGCAACCTGGGGCGACGACACCGCATAAGCCGACAGTGACCGAATCTGTTCGATCTTGATCATCCGGGACTTTTCCGGTGAAAACACCTGAACATCCGGGTGGCTGGAGGCCGCAAACAGCTCGCATTGGCGGCACTGGCCGCAGGCAACCGGTGAACCGCTCTCGGCTTTTAACGGATTTGTGCACAACAGCAAGCCTGAAACCGCATCAGCCCATGCCCGTTTACCCACGCCACATTCCCCGTTAACAAGTAACGCATGGGGAAGCCGATTCTCGGCCAGACGCTGCTGGATAAACTGCCATGGCTTCTGAAGCCAGGGCATTTCGAGGGCGATGTCAGTCACTTTGCTTTCCTGATTGAGGGCTGGGCCGACGTTTTTTCGGCCGGGAGTTGCCAGCTCTGTGCAGTTGCCGTTTCATGGTAGCCAGCAATCTGCGCAAGCGTTTGAGATCATCATTACCATCGCGGGCGGATTGAAGCTCGGGTTCAGGCCTATAATAATGGCTGTTAATCGTCCGGGCAAAAAGCCTCGCGGATTCTGCCACCGCAGGCTCAGCATTGGCCAGCCTTGATGCCAGGACAGACGGCGTTTCACCGTGCCTGACCGGTACGCCTGCCCGCCCACACAGCTGGTACCAGGCACCCAGCACACGGCTGTATCCATCACGATTTACGCCCCGGCGCATCTGTATAGCTGATACTAACCCCACAATCAACAAAGCGGCACCCACAATGCCTGCGGTCAGATACCCCAGCTCCCGCATGCCAAACCCACCAGGCAGGCGAGACATCAAATCCAGCTGGCTCTGGCCCTGATACCCAACCACCCAGCGTTGCCATTGATAGTTGATACGATCAAGCTGCAGGCTTGCCCACTGGATGATGGCCACATCGCCGTATTTCTGGGCAGACGCCCAGCTGTTTTCGAGAAAAGAGCCTTCGTCGGCGACCGCTTCCCGTAAACCCGATTCAATTCTGTCCGGGGCGATAGCCGCGGTCGGATCGATACGAATCCACCCCTGCCCTTCAATCCACGCCTCAACCCAGGCATGGGCATCATACTGCCGAACAATCAGGTAATCGCCGCCGGCACCGGTTTCGCCACCTTGATACCCCACCACCACTCGCGCGGGGATACCCGCGGAGCGCAACACAAAGGTTGTGGCGCCCGCATAATGGGCGCAGAACCCGCGTTTTTCTTCAAAAAGCAGGCTATCGATACCGTCGTCTGGCATCACCGGCGGGCGCAAAGTGTAAAAATAAGGTTGTTCCCGAAAACGGTTCAATAGCGACCGAATGACGCCCATATTATTGGTTGAGTTTTTCAACTCACTGGCCAGAGCGCGCGCCCTGGGGTTTCCCTGCGCAGGCAACTGAAGGTAAAGACGGGCTTCATGGGGTTCTAGGGAGTGTGCGGGCGTTTTGGCGGACTCTTCAAGGGCCAGCCTGTAACGAATGCTACTGTCTGCCGGTCGGCGGAAACGGAAAAGATCATCCGACTCCTTCACTATGTTATCAGACACCGCTTCCGAGCCTTTGAGGGCAAACGCCCATCGTTGGTCCGTTGCTTCCATCAATACATCGTACTCACGTGCCGTCAGTTCACCCGCGCCGCCATCCACATTAACCCGCCCAAGCGAGCGATACGTCTCGATGTCACTCTGGCGCCAGGTGCTTTCATCCAAAGTGTCCAGAATGAGCCCTCGCCAATACCTGTCTCTGTATTCGGGTATTGTCCCACCGAAAGTGACACGAAAAGCCCGCTCACTGCTCTGGGCCAGGTTGGATATATCCCCCGGCCGCATAGTGTCACTGATGCCTGTGCGCGCCTGGCCAGAAACAAGCGGCACGCTCCACAGAGGCGCCATACGGGGGAAGAACACAAACAGAAGTACAACCACTGGCAGTACCTTAAGGAGCATAACACCCAGCCTGCGCCAGCCGGCTTTTATGCCACCGGGTAAATCCGGTGCGTTCAGTACTTGCAGGCCGATGAGTAACAAGGCGATGGCGCCAATATTCACCAGCGCCCAATGGATTTCCTGATGGAACAGAAAATTCACCGTAGCCAGATACACCAGAATATAAAACAGCACATAAAAATCCCTTGCCGTGCGAGTTTCAAGCCACTTCAAGCCAACCGCCAGCACAAAAAATGACGCCGCGGTGTCCACCGTAAAACTGCCCTGCACTCGAATAAGATATACCGCTACCAGCGTCAGCATAATGCCTGTACGCAACCAACTGCCTGGCAAACGGACACGGCCTTGCTGAGCAAGCCACCGCCAGCCTGCCAATGCGGTACACACAAAGATCAACCACAGGGGAAGTCGATCAAACTGGGGGGTTAGCAACAAAGCAAAACTGATAATCAGCCATAACAGTGCCCGAGACGGCAAGGTATCGTTGTGTGGTTCAGGCTCACTCCCGGCTTTGCGCCAAAAACTCACAAATGCACTCCTTTTATACGCCTTCAGTTTTTTTTGTTTGGCTGTACCAGCGCGTGCCATGGGGCACTGCGAAGGCATCTCGTGGTTTTTCTTCGCCCCAGACAGCTAACGCCCTCAGGCACCGAGTCGCATGGGCCGCACCACTGCCCGGCTCTATGACCTGCCCGGGCAAATTCAAACCGAACCTTGCCCCGCTTTTTTCCCGCTCGAAAACAAGCCATGACAGGTAACCTAACCGCAATTCATAATCCACACCGGAAAACGCATTAAAATCCAGCCAATGGGGGTTGCCTTTATCAGCTTCCCAGTCTGCCACGACCATCTGACCACTGCGGGCAAATCGCTTCAACATGATACGCTGGCTCATATCCCCCTCTCGCCAGGGCCTTAGATCCGCGTGATCATTCCCTTCCGGGGAGCGGAAACTGGCGGTTTTATCCCCATCTTCTGCGGCGCTTGGAACATCCGGGGCGACAATGGGCCTTGGAAAAACCACAGCGGCTTCCGCCGGCCTCATCCACGACCAGGCCTTTAACAAACCAAAGGGGAAGCAGGTCTCTACCCTAATGCGGTCTGGCCGCAAATAGCCCCGAAATGCTGAGGATACAGGCAAGGCAATGTCTACTGACTGGCCAGCAGGTACGTGGGCCACAGGCACCGACAAATTATCGACAGACAGCGTAAGAGCTATGGCATCGTCTTCGCCGGCGGCCGCCCGCAACCGAAAAACAATATCATCCCCTGCAACCCCCTCGCCCGCCTGAACCAGTGTTAGCTCAAGGCCGGAAAGGTTGCGATGTGTCTGGTGCATAGCCCCCACAAACACCGCACCAAGCAAAAAGGTAATCAGGTAGATAAGACTGTTCTGATAATTTATGCCGGTAAGCAACATTATCAGAAGCAACAGCCCGAACATTACGCCAGCCGGGGCTGGCAAGATAAAAAGGTTTCTCTGGGTGAACACCTGAACATCCGAGCGCGGAATGCGGCGGTTTATCCAACCCTCAAAGCGGCTGCGTATCAGTCTGCTCATTTTGCCCCTGAAGCCGGTACATATAGTTTAATGTTCAGTGCCTTAATGGCCGAACCTATGCAAAGTTCAGCACTATGTTAACCCGCCTAACCAGGCTTTTTGTAACACTACGGCAATTCAAGGGGTCTGATCACAAACTGGCGTCTGCACGCTTGAATTACTGTAAGACAACCCGAATACTTGGAACTATAGAGAAGCGTACTGATTGCTGTAACCTCAGACACGCCTCGCACCTGAGTTCATCGCAGCAAGAGGCAATATTATGAACAACCAGAACTTACCAATCGGGTATCACTCCGTCGCGATAAACTTTACCAAAAGTGCCTCGCGAATAACGGCTGGCCTTGCCGCTGCGCTGGCTTTTTCCGCTTCAATGCCAACAGTTGCGGGTGTTCAGGCCATGACCTCAGACGAGATGGTCGAAACCTACGTGAAAGATTCTGCGGTAATAGTGGTACCAAAAGAAAACCGCAAATCAGAAGCAGACCGCCAGCGCATCATTCGCGCCCTGACGATATCCCCGGGCGAACCCGTTACCACAGAAGCAGAAGACGAAGCCTACCGAAAAGCCCTGCAAAGATTTACAGACGAGGGTAAATCCGACGCCCTTGCAAATGCTGAGGAAGAATTCCTTCGCCGGGCGCTACTTCTGCCCCAGGAAGAGCTTGCAAGAGCGCAGCCTCCTGCAGCATTCACACCCAATATCCCGCCATTGGTCTTCGGGCAGCAAATGCAGATTCCGGATGAGCCTTTCACCCAGTCTTTTCTTAACGATCAGCTGGGTATTGGTTTTGATGGGCAGAATCTGAATTTTTCCATTGGCAGCCCACCGGGCATAGATCAAATACAAATCCCGCAAGGCATTAATGAAGGGCCAGTTACTCTGACGCCAAGGCCGGGTGGCGGATTTGATCTGTCCATTGCGGTGCCTGACCAGTAAGCCGCAAACCTCACGCCCCAGCTTCAAACAGTACGGCAGCTTTTATTTTTAAGCTGCCGTTTTTTATGGCCATTCATATTATCTTTCCAATAACGAAAAACGCCCCGCGGTGCGGGGCGTTTCAACACAACTGGTTGTCAGGTCAGATTAGTGACCGTATACAGCCAGCTTGGTGTCAGAGATGTGCAGGTTGTCGATACCAATGGTACCGATGTTAGCACCACCGATAATGGTTTCTGCAACACTTACATCCATCAACACATCATCAACGTCTACACGCAGAACATCGGTAGCACCTGATGCGCCCAGACCATTGCCCTTGTAGACATCCAGACGAGCTACAGCAAACGACTGGCCAAGTGGGTTGTTACCCGAGGCAAGAGCAGCGAGTTTGCCCTCGAGAGCTGGATCTTCACCGTTAGCGTCGCCCAGCAGATCGGCCATTTCCTGATCTGAGTACGTAGCGCCACCGGCGTTAGCACCTACGATCTTCATACCCCGAATGCCGACACCGAGGAATTCCACATCAAAATCCATCTGTTCAACTGTGAAAGCAGCATCCAGATTCAGAGTACCGGTATTCGCAATACCGCCAACATCTTTAGTGTCTACGCGGATATCCAGGGCAGCCAGCTGACCCCAAGCTTTCAGGCCTGAGATAAGCGTGGTGTTCTGAGTGGCGGAGCCCGCCTCAACATTGTCGCGCAGCGACATGCTGTCAACCTGCATACCCCAATCGATCGGGGCACCCGTGTTGGAGCCGACATGAATTGTTGCATCACCGTCTGCGGCAACATCAATGTCGATTTTCAGATCATCCAACAATTCGCTCTGGGTCACCAAACCGGTCTGCGGATCATACCCGCCGTTGGGATCGTTTGGATCAGTTAGAGTCAAACCACTGGCGTCTGCACCACCAATCTCAATGCCGGAAACCGCGAAGGTGCCCTCATCAGTGTATGTGAACTCACCAATCGAGACACGGGTTTCCAGTTCGATGGTTACACCAGCCTGACCGGTGACGTTCCCCATCGCTGAGTCGTCAAGAGCTTTCAGATCTGCGTTAGCTGCGAACGGGGCAGCGGCAATTGCTGTTACAAGAGCAAGTTTTTTCAGGCCTTTCATTTTTATCTCCTTATCGACTCATTTTGTTGTTGTATGAGCCTTAATTTTGGAAGTGGAGTTCGTGACCCCACAACTCCATTAAAGATTGTTTTACAGTCCGATTCCGTGAAAACGCTCACACTTCGTAACAAACAACATCTATTCGGTTACTTTTTCAATTTGTCGCCGCTTTGTTTTTCAGGCTTCCCCTCATAAAAAAAAGCGAAAGGCTTTTTTTGAGAAATTGGCTCACCAAAGGATGCCTCACCATCTTCCAGGTTCAGGGGGATAAGCTTGAGTCCCGACACGCCCAGGCGATGTTCATGCTCAACCGCAACAATGCGCTGGGTTTCGCCGTCTTTTTTGATAGAACCAGGGTATACGATCAGCGCCGCATCAATTCGATTATGCCGCGCCACAGACCTGAGGCTTGCACGGAACATGTGAACCTTGATATTCGGGGGGGCGCTCTCAGCCTGCCCTGATAACGACACCTTCTTCAGATCCTGGTTTTTCATCAACATCCATGCCTGGGGACTGAAAAGACCCGTTTCTTCCATCTCTACCTTCACCTCTGCAACCGCCTTTTCCAGCAAAGAGGTCAAATCATCTTTGGCACGCAGAATAACAACCGCCAGTTCCTCGTTCGTGAATTTACCGTCCGAAAGAATATGGTCTTCGTACTCTTTACCTTCTTGAGCGGCTGCCGGTACGCCAATCATTAAACCCAACACACACAGCCATACAGTCAAAACGCGATTAATCATATCTGGTCCTTCCGGGTTAAGTTCTGCGTTAATTCAGTAGGTGGATCCTGTTACTATAGGAACCGATAGCCCAGCAGGTTTCCACGGTTTTCATTACACCAGCAGTTCAAACGAACGAGCAATCCTGAAACTGTGTACCAATTAACATTCTCTCGATTCAGAACGGAGGCTGCGTGAGCACAACTGGCGCAAAAGAGCTCACCGAAGACGAGTATCATTCGCTACTGGCGCACGCTTCTGTGCAAAGTGATTTTTTCCACCTGGGAGGCGCCTCCGGCGCGAAAGGTGTTGGAGATTTCGCAGGATTTGCATGCCTGGCCGAGACCGAGTGCCAGCAAACGCTGAAAAGCGAATGCTCTTTTGCCGAGGCCCAGAAACGTATTGAGAGCATTGAGCAGGCCAGTGGCTACTATCAGGTAAAACACGAACAAGCTGACGAGTACCTGGTCGGAGGCTGGGTCGGCTCTGTCAGCTTCGAGTTTGGTTACCTTCTGGAAGAACGGTTGTCAGCCATAAGGCGCGCCTCACCAGATCCGGTTCTTACAGCAAACCTTTACCTCTGGATGGCCAGTTGTAACCAAAAAACTGGCAAACACTACCTGTGGCTGCACCCTGAGTGTTCGGCAGAAAAAATAGCCAAACTCGAGTACTGGCTCAAAACCTCTTCGGCACCTGCGAGCTCTAACTGGGAGATAACAGCGCCATTTCGCCCCAGACAAACAGCGACCCGGTACAAAACCAATGTAGATAAGGTCAAACGCTATATTCAGGCAGGCGACTGTTACCAGGTGAATCTTTCACAGGAATTTGAAGGGCGGTATAAAGGCAATAGCTGGAACGCCTACAAGGCCTTAACGAAAACTCACCCCACGCCTTTTTCAGCCTTTATTCGTCAAGGCGCAGCGGACATTTTATCCGTCTCTCCTGAGCGTTTTCTGAGCATCAGTCAGAATATTATGAGCACGAGTCCTATAAAAGGTACCCGCGCCAGAGGACGAACGACTGCCGAAGACCGGGCATTAGCTGAAGAACTGATAAATTCGGAAAAGGACCGTGCAGAAAACCTGATGATTGTGGATTTGCTTCGCAACGATCTTGGCCTGCATGCCGAGCCTGGCACGGTCAAAGTTGAGGGGCTTTTCGAGCTGGAGTCCTTCCATAACGTTCATCACCTCGTTAGTCACATTCAAGCCACGTTGCGATCCGACGTCACGCCATTCAGAGCGTTCCTGGCTGCCTTTCCGGGTGGCTCGATTACAGGAGCGCCTAAAATAAGAGCAATGGAAATTATCAGGGAACTGGAACCACACTGGAGAGGCCCCTACTGTGGTTCTGTATTTTATATGGGCTTGAATGGCAGGTTGGACAGCAACATAGCCATAAGAACACTACTTTGCCAGTCCGACGGCACCATACGCTGCTGGGGCGGCGGCGGCATTGTTGCCGACTCGGAACCAGAAAGCGAGTATCAGGAAACCCTCACCAAAGTGAAGCCGCTGATGGATTTCCTCGAGAAGCTGAATCAGGGCGACTAGGTTAGCTATCGCCCTGATTCGAAAGTGCCAGCGCCCGGCAATGCAAAACCGGCTGAATTTAAGCGGAGTGAACAGCACTCGCCTTCAGGAATTCCTGCTTCAAATCTGAAAACTCCTGCACAGCCGGGTACTGCGGGAACTCATCGATTACATTCTTTGGCGCGTGGAACAGAATGCCTGCTTCTGCCTGCCCCAACATGGTGGTGTCGTTGTACGAATCACCCGTGGCAATAACGCGGTAATTCAACAGTTGGAACGCACGCACCGACTGGCGCTTGGGGTCTCTCTGGCGCAACAGGTAATCGGTAATCTGGCCATTCCCGGCCACTTCCAGCTTATGGCAAAGTAGCGCCGGGTAACCCAGCTTTTTCATCAGCGGCATGGCAAATTCGTAGAAGGTGTCGGAGAGAATCACTACCTGAAACCGCTCGCGCAACCAATCGAGAAACTCACGGGCGCCTGGTAGTGGGTCCAACTCACCAATTACTTCCTGAATCTGAGGCAAGCCGTATCCGTGCTGGTCCAGAAGCTTAAGCCGCTGCGTCATCAGCACGTCGTAATCCGGCACATCGCGAGTGGTCGCCTTGAGCTCTTCAATACCGGTTTTCTCTGCAAATGCGATCCAGATTTCCGGGATCAATACGCCTTCAAGGTCAAGACATGCCAGTTCCACAGTGATCTCCTGATTCAGTGTTCCAAGTAAGGATTTCAAACGAGAGCAAGGCGCGCTCCCCTTCTATTAGCGCGGTATCATAAGAAAAACCGGAGAAGAATGCACCGGCAACGACAACAAACCTGCGCGCCCTTACTACCAGAACAAACAAAAAGATATATACATATAGACTGTCATTCCTTCATGGAATTAAGCATTTAATGCTAACCTTCTTTAAAACCCGCATTAGGTACGGACATTTTATGAGTAATATCCGGGAGCTACAGGATGAACTGGGCCAGGAAAGCCCGAGAGCCATTCTGAAAGCCGCTTTCAAGCGCTATGACAACATCGCTATTTCTTTCAGTGGCGCCGAAGACGTGGTGCTCATCGAAATGGCCCACAAGCTTACGAATAATCTGAAGGTGTTCACACTGGATACGGGTCGGTTGCACCCGGAAACCTATGGGTTTATCGAGCGGGTCCGCAAGCATTACGACATCAATATAGAGGTGCTATTCCCGGATACCACCGAAGTACAGAATTTGGTGAACCAGAAGGGATTGTTCAGCTTTTATGAAGACGGTCACAGCGAGTGTTGCGGTATTCGCAAGGTAAACCCTCTCAAGCGTAAACTTGCAGGTGTTGATGCCTGGATCACCGGCCAACGTAAAGACCAGAGCCCGGGCACCCGGAACGAGGTTCCGGTTGTTCAGGACGATGCCAGCTTCTCCGGCCCTGACAAATCCCTGGTCAAGTTCAACCCGCTTGCCAACTGGACGTCAAAACAGGTGTGGGACTATATTCGAATGACGGAGGCGCCCTATAACGAGCTTCACGAAAAGGGATTTGTCAGCATCGGCTGCCAGCCCTGCACTCGCCCGGTTTTGCCAGGGCAACATGAGCGTGAAGGTCGCTGGTGGTGGGAAGAAGCCACGCAAAAAGAGTGCGGCCTGCATGCGGGTAACCTGATCGCCCGCCAGTAACACCGGCGGGGCTGGCAGTAATCTGTCAGTGGGTGGGTAACTCTATGTCCTTGAATAAGGCTTCTATATCACCGCGGTTGCTCTGGCGCGCAACGGCTTCATCTATGGCCTCCTTCGTAAGATGCGGAGCGAATCGCTGGATGAAGTCGTACATATAGCCGCGCAGGAATGTCCCCTTTCGGAAACCAATCCGGGTCACGCTTGGGCTGAAAAGCTTTCTGGCATCCAGAGCCACCAGGTCCGTATCGGTTTCAGGGTCAAACGCCATTCTGGCAATAATCCCTACCCCGAGCCCCAGGCGTACATAGGTTTTGATAACGTCGGCATCCGCTGCCGTAAACACCACTTTCGGGGTCAAACCTTTGGTCTGAAATGCTTCATCAAGCTTTGAGCGCCCGGTAAACCCGAAAACATAAGTCACCAGCGGATACTCAGCCAGTTTTTCCAGTGTTAACTCAGACAACTGCGCGAGCGGATGATCCTTGGGAACCACCACCGTCCGGTTCCAGCGATAACAGGGCATCATGATAAGATCGTTGAATAGCTCCATGGCTTCAGTCGCTATGGCGAAATCTACAGTGCCGGCGGCCGCCATTTCGGAAATTTGCATAGGTGTGCCCTGGTGCATATGCAGGGACACATCCGGGTATGCTTCAATAAAGCCACTGATGACGGGCGGCAAGGCATAACGGGCCTGGGTATGCGTTGTAGCCAGACTCAGATCGCCCTTACGCTGATTACTGAATTCCTGGGCAATCTTCTTGATACCTTCGGAACGGCGCAGAATTTCACCGGCTTCGCGAACAATGATTTCACCCCCCGGGGTGATACGGGTAAGGTGTTTGCCACTTCGGGCAAATATTTCCAGGCCTAGCTCGTCTTCAAGAAGGCGAATTTGCTTGGAAATGCCCGGCTGGGATGTAAACAGACTCTGGGCAGTTGCCGACACGTTAAGATCATGGTGCGCAACTTCCCAAATATAGCGCAACTGTTGTAATTTCATTAGCTCTGTCGCTCCCTGAGTTTTCGGCCTTCTGCGGGCTGAAAATGAATGTGTACGGGTAGCCCGCGTATAAGAATACGCATAACGCACCAATTTTTCATTCTTTATTAGTATAGAAGATGCCTTTGATTCAGTTTAGACCAAAATGACATTTACGCAGCTTATGACAGCGATGTTTGCCCCCTGGCCCTTGACTTGACCGGGACATAGCACACAATCCGAGATCATCATTTATTCGGCATCCGGAACAGCCATGCTTTTAACCACCAAGTTTCTCAGGCCCGCGTCCGACCCGAGAGCGGTTCGCCGCGAACGCCTCACTTCGCTGTTGGAGCCACGCCAGCCCAAGCGGCTGAATCTTGTGATCGCGCCGGCCGGATTTGGTAAAACCACGCTGGTCAGTCAATGGTGCGCCCAGACGCCTGGCCCGATTGCCTGGTTATCCCTTGATGAGCACGATGATGAGCCCCGGCGGTTCTGGCAATACGTGGCGAGCGCCTTTGAACACGCCGGTCTGAGGGGGCTCGAAGCTTGCCATAAACATCTTGCCGGCAGTACCGACGATCATATCAGCAGTGCAATTACAGCACTGATCAACACCCTTGCGGCTGATGGCGGCTCATGGAATCTGGTGCTGGATGATTTTCAGTTTATCTCAACCGGACAGGTTCAGCGTCAGTTCGGTTACTTTGCGGATTACCTTCCTGCCGGCATCACCATCACGCTGGCCTCCCGAACGGAACCACCTCTGCCACTGGCCCGCTGGCGTGTGCGCCGCTGGGTGCAGGAGATCCACCCGGCGTTACTGGCATTTTCTGAAGATGAATGCCGGCAGTTTTTTCATAGCACCATGGGTCTTGCCATTTCAGAGCAGGAAGTACAGGCCGTATGCCGTCGTACAGAAGGCTGGGTGGCAGCCATGCAGCTTTCTGCACTATCGGGCAACAGCCATACAACCAATGCCCTGCACATAGACGAACGGCACATAAGTGACTATGTGCTCAGCGAAGTGCTGGACAAACAACCAGAACCTGTTGTCGCCTTTTTGCTGGATACAGCATGCTGCCCCCGCCTGTGTGCCTCACTCTGCGACACGATCCGCACAACCGGCGGCATCAATAGCACCGACAGCCAGGAAATGCTGGAAACGCTACTCTCGCAAAATCTGTTTCTGATTCCTCTTGATAACCACAATGAATGGTTCCGCTACCATGATCTGTTCCGTGATGCCTTACTGCAACGGATCAGCCAATCACACCCGGAGCGCGCCCACCTACTCTGGCACCGAACAGTGGAATGGCTGTTAGACCACGGCCAGGTGCAAGAGGCTATTACCCAGATTGTACAAAAGAAGGATTGGCCGTGGCTGGCGGGGGTATTGGCTACCCACGGCAATAATCTGATCCACGAGGGCTATCATTTGCCGGTTCTGGGCTGGCTTGAATCCCTGCCTCCGGAGCAAACAGAAGGAAGTGCGCAGCTACAGATGCTGCGTGTGTGGAGCCGTTTTTTTGCCAATCGGTTCGATCATCTGGAACCTCTATTGTCGAATGTAGAAAACTTGCTGAACCGCCGTGTTGCTGACTCTGCGCCGGACGCAGAAGGTGCACTGGGCCTGCAAAGCGAGATAGCACTTATACGGTCTTATCTTGCTCGGTCCCGCAGCGATAATACAAGCGCCAACAACCTGACCCAGCAGGTTCTTGCTGATATAGACCACACTCGAATTCCACTTAAATCGGTGACTTATTACGGTTTAGGGTTAGACGATTATGGCAGGGGTGATCTGACCGGCGCCGAAGAAGCGCTAAAATCTTCGATTCACTACGGCCAGGTGGAACGCAAGCCAAGCACAGTACTCTCAAGCGGCGGGCTTTTGGCGTGGATACAGTACAACCGTGGCGATATGGATCTTGCCCAGAATACCTGCACAGACGTGCGCCGATGGGTCGACCAGCATTATTCTGATCCAACCCAGCCCCGATTGATCTCATGCTGGCTTAGTGCAGCACTGACCGAAATTCACCGGGAACGCAATCAAACACAGGATGCCGCCGCGCATCTCGCACCGCTACTGGAGCATGTAGACCAGGGAACAGAACCTGGCCAACACGTGATCATTCAGCATGTTCGGGGGCACCTTGCGTTTAGTCATGGCCAATACCAGGCGGCAATCGAAGCACTGGAAGATGCCGAACAGGTTGGCCGCAGGCGAAGGGAGCATTTTGTTTTTGAGCCGCCAGCCAGTACGGCACTGAAAGCACGATGCTTTCTGGCTTCAGGCCAGGTACCTCAAGCGCGGCAAAGTCTGGAGTCATTAGCGAACCAACGGGTTACAAACCCACTGAACAAGGAACAGAATCAAATCAGCTGGGCCCGGCTGCTGGTGGCAGAGAACAAGCCGGAGCAGGCATTGGGTATTCTTGACGCGCTGATATCCGAAACTGAAAAAAACGAACATAACCGGCACCTGGTGGAAGCACTGCTGGTATGCGGCGAGGCACTTGCACAGCAAGGCAGACGTAACGACTGCCAAACGCGACTTGAACGTGCGGTTAGCATGGCTGCGGAAGCTGGTTTTATGTGCCTGTTTGCCGAGGAAAGTCCCCGCCTGAAAGAATTATTGCTTGAGTTGCCTTCTCTGCAGAACGAGGGAGGCTGGCAGCGCAACATAAGATCCCTGCTGCAGCCCCAAAAGAAACCAGGCACCGAGGGCAAGACACTCACCAAGCCTACTGCGGTGAGCCCGGAACAGAGCCTTGCCGAGCCCCTAAGCCAACGAGAGCTGGAAGTACTCGAGCTGATCAATGCCGGCGGCGCAAACAAGGACATCGCTGTGCGCATGGGCGTCGCGCCTGCCACGGTGAAGGCTCACATACGTAACCTTTATGGCAAACTGGGCGTTGGCCGAAGGACCGAGGCCTTAGCGAGGGCGCGGGAACTGGGCCTTCTTAGCCAATAGGTTTGACCGAAAAGTGTGACACTCGCCACACTTTCCGGGAACTATCCACCCGCGCTACGCCCTTTGGACGATTCGGCTACGCCCTCTACTCCCTTAATATTGATTCCACGGTAGGGCAAGCCCCCGCCAGGAATTCTGGAACTTCAGGCCTTCAGTTTTCTTCTTAAGCGTTGATTAAACGCACGGGTTTTTCGAGGCCCCCTTGATATAAGCCAGCCTTCGGGCTGGCTCTTTTTTTGGCTACTATTTCTTTATATTTATCGGGCGATAATTCGCCGGAACGGCGGCAACGCATCCAACAGCAACTGGCCATAACGCCTGGCGATAATTCGGCGGTCGAGAATGGTCACCCTTCCGGTATCTTCTTCGGTACGCAGCAAACGGCCGACAGCCTGCACCAGTTTTATAGAAGCGCCAGGCACCGTAATTTCCATAAACGGGTTACCACCACGCTGGGTAACCCATTCGGCCAAGCCCGCTTCGATTGGGTCATCCGGCACCGAAAAAGGAAGCCGTGTAATCACAACGTGGTGCAGATACTTGCCCGGCAAATCGATCCCTTCTGCAAAGCTCGCCACGCCAAACAGCACGCTGGCCCTACCCTCATCTATGCAAACCCGATGTTGGCGCAACACCTCTCCCCGGGACATATCGTCCTGAGTGATGATCAGGTCCGGATATTCTGGCGCCAGCGCATCCCGCACCTGGTGCATCTGCCGCCTGGAAGTAAACAGCACAAGCGTGGCAGTCTCACCGGCCCAAACGCCCGGCAGGCGTTTGATCAACTCATCTGAAAAACCATCATCGGTGGGCATACAGGTCATGGAAGGCACTTCTACCGTCGCTTTTTCGCTATATCGGAACGAACTTGGGACCACCATCATCCGGCTGCCTGCCGGCAAGCCCGCCCGGGATTGAAGGCGATCAAAGCTGCCCAATGCGGTCAGAGTAGCACTGGTAAGCACAGCGCCGTATGCCCGCGACCACAGCCTTGAATACAAAAGGCTATCTGCCAGTACCGGCGAACTGAACAGGGTAATGTCTTCGGCATGGTCCCAGCGCTGGCGCACACTCCAGCGTGCCGGAGGCGGGCTTTTACTTTTATCCGGGCCATCAACCTGCTCTGTCCAGGCCGTCCAGAGCCTTAACTGGTCTTCTGATCGGCTGTGGAAGGCGCCAATCACCGGGAACCAGGCCTCGGCTGTATCGCGGTCAATGTCATGCTGCTTGCGCTCATCAAAAGCGCCCTGTAGCTCATCTGCCAGGGCGCCAAGGTGCCGCACCAGGTTGGCGGTGGCTAACCGGCTTTCAGCGGCCAGTTCTGCCAATGCCTCTGGCAGTTCGCCCTCCGGGTAACGCCACTGGGCTGAACGTCGCTCGTCGTTAAACTCCCAGCCAGTGTTGTGTTCGGCTTCTTCATAAACCCGGCCAAGTACCAGGTCGACATCCCGGGAGGCATTGCTTATGCGATCAATGGTTTTGGCTCCCTGCGTACCTGCCGCCAGGTAGGGCTGCATTTTAACCAGCGCCTGAGACAACTGCTTAAGCCATTGCCGGGTAGAATTCAGGGGCACAGAAGCCGCAAAGTGATTCAGTGCTTTGTCGGGCAGGTGGTGGGCTTCATCAAATATAAACAGGGCATTTTCAGGTTCTGGCAAAATGGCGCCACCACCCAAAGCCAGGTCGGCAAGCACAAGGTCGTGGTTGGCCACCACAATGTCCACTTCGTCCAGGTCCTTACGGGCATCAAAAAAAGCGCAGCTGTCAAAGTAACTGCAATGCCGGTTAGTACACTGGCGATGGTCGGTTGTTACCTGCCGCCAAACATCATCCGGTATCTGCTCCGGCCAGTGGTCCCTGTCGCCATCCCACTTGCGCGAGCCATAGCTTGCCAGCATTTCTTCAAAGAACGCCCGGGTACCCGGTTCTTCTGTGCCAGGGGTATCGAGCAGAAACAACGGCATGGTGTCACTGTCGCCGTTACCTTCATCATGCAACCTGGATTCAAGGCGGGACATGCAAAGATACCGGCCCCGGCCTTTTGCCAATGTCCAGCTAAAGTTCATCTTGCTGTGAGTTTTCAGGTCAGGCAGATCCTTGAGTACAATCTGATCCTGCAGCGCCACGGTGGCCGTGGATATAACCAGGGTTTTATTCAGCGCCCGGGCCACAGGAATAGCCGCAATCAGATACGCCAGTGTCTTGCCCGTACCTGTGCCCGCCTCAACCACACAGGCCGCGGGTGCTGAAGTTCTCTGGCCATCGTTTTCGGTTATATCGCCCATATAGCGGGCAATCTCGGCAATCATCAGTCGCTGGCCATAGCGGGCCCGAACGTCCTTACCGGCCAGCACTTCCCGGTAACTTTGCTGAATCTTCTGCTTGATCTCTTCGGATAATGCCATCAGTCAGGGCTCACCCAATCGCGGACAATGCCTACACGGAAGGTCCTGCCCTGCTTGCTCAGCACAACGCCTTCTTCAGTGATTTGTTCCACGGTCATGCCGGAGAAGGATTCCCCCTGACGTAAATAGTGACCATTAATCATCACACGACTGGCATATGGATCGGTGGAGTATATATGGCTGTTAAATATCAAATCCGGAACACTCTTCTGAAATGAAAAGGGTAGCTCAACCAGGTGTGGCACTCTTGCTCTGGGTTCATCCTGACGTAATGCCGGTGCTCTTCTTTCGGGGCTCACAGAGGGCGTAATAATGGTCGGCCGCTCACGTACAGGGGCGGCTACAGGCTCACTCACCCGCTCTGGCTCTGGCTCCGGTGGAGCCGCACCCGCCTCAGCCCCCGGCTCAAGCTCCGGTTTTGCTGGCTGTTCCAGCCTGGCTTCAGGTTCCGGCGTTTGCAGTGGCTGCACCACAGGTAACTCGGCTGAGCTTTCCGGCCAGAATACAACGGCCAGCACGGCGGCGTTAACCAGCAATGCCAGCGCCACCCAAACCACCGGAGACCTCCGCCGTTTTCCGGGGCGGTGAATCAACTGCACCTGCTGCCCAAGATCTGGCACCTTGCCCTGGCGGCGTTCAGTTTCTGACTTTCTGAGGGCGTCAAGAATGTAAGACATGCGCTACCCTTCCGCCTCTAACTTGGGCTCTCCCAGCCTTGGGACTTCTGCATTCAGGTCATTATTCACCTGAATAATCGTCATGGCCCCTGCGATACCATCTACCGTCAGGCCCTTTAAAGACTGATACCAACGCACCTGTTCTTGTGCAGGCATATGTTTGATCTTTGCATTGCTTGCATCCGACTCACTGTAGGCATCTGCCAGCTCCATCATGCGCACGCCTACCCATAACTCTTCGCTTGCACCATCGCTGGAGCCAGGCTTACTGTTGACATAATCAGGAAGCTGCCACAACACGCGATACTCACCAAACCAAAAAGGCTCAAGGCTGGTAAACGTCACCCTTGCCGGCCCAGTGGGCAAAACAATCTCCGCAATGTCGCCCTCAAGATGGCGCAGCACAACATAACCCCGCTTGCCGGCATCATCCTGGAGCGCCAGCATAGCTGGCCTGTCCAGAAACGAGAGGCTTCTGCGGCTGCCCTGTCGCTCAAGGCAATCGAGCCCGGATTGCCGGGCAAATTCACAGGCAATTGGCGACGCCTGTGGGCTATATTGAACCCCCCAAATACTAAACAATCCGCGAAAGGCGTCTGATAAATTCAAAGCCTGCTCGGAAAAGTTAAAAGAAGGTGTTTTGTTCTCTGAACGGTCAGACCTTTGGCCCACAGAGGTTAATTGTTGCTCAGGTGCAGACCCTCGCTCTTCCGGTTTGCTGTCACGTTGAATAGTGCCACCCTGCGAAACGGGGCCCACTCTCCCATCAGCAACGGCTTCTGCTCCAGACCACTGCTGATATAGCCAAAATGTACCAATGACAGCCAGTAACAAGGACGCAACAAGCACCATAACACTGGAAGCACCCGGTTTGCTTTTATCTCCCGCAGGGGTTGGCCCGGCATTGCGTTTGCCACCCACCTCCCTTGCCGCCTGCCGTATATGGGTTGATGTGATCTCGTGCTCACCTTGGGCATAAGCCCCCAGCAGAGCCCGATCGCTTATAAGGTTTATCAGCCGGGGTATACCATTGCTTGAGCGGTAAAGCTTGCGTACGGCCGAAGGCGAGAAAATATCGCCGCGCATGCCGGCAACACCCAGGCGGTAACTGAGATAAGCTGGCAGTTCACTACGATTTATAGCATCCAGATGGTAACGGGCCGTTACCCTTTGGTTGAGTTGTCGCAACTGCGCAAGCGCCAGAATCTCCTGTAATTCCGGTTGGCCAAGCAACACAATCTGCAGCAATTTTTTTTCCGCAGTTTCCAGGTTGGTCAGCAGGCGAAGTTGTTCAAGCACATCGGCGGAAAGGTTTTGTGCTTCATCAATCATCAGGACTTTGTGTCGCCCTGCGCCATGGGCTTTCAGGAGATCCAGGTTAATCAAGTCGACCATCTGTTTGATGGTGGCTCCAGCCGGATGAACAATATCCAATTCATCGCAAATAGCAGAAAGCAGCTCCCGGGCCGACAATCGGGGATTCAGAATCAGGGCAATATCTACGTGATCCGGAGCATTCTCTATAAAACAACGGCTAACCGTTGTTTTACCCGTACCCACTTCCCCGGTAATCACAATAAAACCGCCCTGGCCTTGCACGCCATACATCAAATGAGCCAACGCCTCTTTGTGGCGTTCGCTCAAATAAAGATAGCGTGGGTCAGGCGCGATAGAGAACGGCGGTTCTCTGAAGCCGAAGAAGTCGTAATACATGGGCGTCCAATCAAATGTTCAGGCTGTTCTGATGTTTCAGGCGTCGCACGCAACACTCCAGGGTCTTGGAAATACGCGCATGGGAACGAATCATGGAGATTTTCGGCCAGGTTGCACGCTCGCCTGCCAGAATCATTTCACGCACGAACTCTCGCCTTGGATCTGCCAGCATTCGCCGATAATCCTTGAATGAGTACTTGGGCGCAATGGTAACATCGCCAGAATAACGCTGAGCCATGATGGTATACATCTGGCCATAAGCTTGGCGCAGCAATTCCGGCCGGACTCGCTTGCGCAGATAATCAAACACACCCTGTCCGTGAAACTGAATCTCAGACTTCAACAAATGCAAAGGCAAACTGGCCAGGGAAAGTTTCTCATCCCGGCCTCTGGCGTTTAAAAAAGGCACCACATGCGGGTTTGTCTGGCTTACGATAGTGAAATTAACATCGTAAAGGTGCATTAATCGATCAACAGGCAAATCACTGACCACCGAGCCATCCACAAATTTCAGCCTAGACATGTAAGGCAATATCTGGCCCTGAATATCCTTTTTCATCAAGGTGACCGGCGGGAAGATACCCGGCACTGCCGCACTGGCAAGGGCTGCGCTCCAAACCATGAGGTAAGGCGACGTGTAGCCAGACAATAATCGGGCTTTTTGGTGCGCCTGCACCGGCGATACACTCATGTTTATGGAGCGCCCGGTGCGCTGGTATGCCTCTTCAAAGGTGTACTCACCAATATTGCTTCTGAGGCAGGTGCGAAGCTGTTCCTGATCCATCAACCCGTTGCCCTGCATGGCACTTACCAGGCCACGCCACTTCCAGGCTTTGAGATTGTGATTTTCGGGGACCAGCATTTCAGGGATTTCAGCGTCTGTATGCACGCCCAACATACCCGCAATGATGGCGCCTATGCTGGAACCGGTTACAACCTGGGGCAGCAAGCCTTTCTCCCAAAGCGCTTTAATTACCCCAAAGTGAAACATACCAAGACTGGCGCCACCGCTTAGCAGCAGCGTTGGCCGACCGTAGCTGGTAAGGGTATCGCGAAAAAACTGCAGCTTATCGGCAACTGAAAAGCCCGGCACTGGGTGATCGCAAAGAAAATCCAGTGCCTCGCAGGCTTGAGCGATGTATTCTTCAATCAAGTGCTTGGTGCCCACGCGGGACTGTGTATACAGCGCGGGATTGCCCATGTTGCCAAGATCGTGATGAAGGCCCTCGCGCAGCGCTCGTTTTAGCCGTTCAAAGTCATTCTGCTGCCGGTACTGTTTAATGTTGCTCAGGCGGTCGTACAGCAACTCATAATGATAGTGCTCAGAGGCGAAATCTTCCTTCCACTCGGCATTGCCCTCAAGAAAATC
This sequence comes from Marinobacter sp., assembly GCF_052091845.1. GTDB lineage: Bacteria > Pseudomonadota > Gammaproteobacteria > Pseudomonadales > Oleiphilaceae > Marinobacter. The sequence goes on from NZ_JBQDCO010000003.1 coordinate 103,460, forward strand.
CAGCTCCAGAGCGGCAGCTTTCCACACCTCGTAGTTAGGCGCCTCTGCAAGCATCTTGCGGAATTTTTTGATTTTTGGATCTGTGAGCACCTTATGGCTCCCTCAGCAGGCGGTCTGGATCAGAAGTCGTCCAGCATCAAATCTTCATCGTCATCACTGGCAAAAGGGTCCCGGGTGACTTGTCCATCGTTGATCAGAAACTCCCTGCGCTGCATGAATGCGTTACGTACAAAAATATACTCATCGCCGGAAATGAACCCCTCAGCAGGAATAAGATCGGCCCGTTGATCTACAACTTGAACGCCCCGGGCGTAGTAAACTTCCGGGCTGTCAACCTCGTCCCAGAGGGATGGAAGCACAAAGCCATCCATGCCCATACCGCCCAGACGCCTTGGGCTGGAAGGCCCAAGAAATGGAAGCATCAGATATGGGCCTGAACCAGCACCCCAATAGCCCAGTGTTTGTCCGAAATCTTCCGGTCTTTCCGGCAGATCAAACGCCGTTGCAACATCAATCAGGCCACCTAACCCAAAGACCGTGTTGTAAGTGAAGCGCCCGGCTGCCACTACTGCAGATTCACCCTTTAGCTGCAAAATGCTGTTGGTGAAGTTTCGAATTTCCGTCAAATTGTTAAAAAAATTGGTCACGGCACGGTCGGCAACATCCGGCATGAAGGTACGATAGGTTTTGGCCACAGGCCTTAACGCCCAGCGATCGACTGTATCGTTGAAGGTATATACCTTGCGGTTCCAGGCCTCGTAAGGGTCATCAAGGTTTACCGATGCTGCGTTTTCAGGCACTGGCTCCTGCACTGTCTGGGCCCTTGCGGAACCTGCAGACAAAACCATCGCCAATGCAGCCAAAGGGAGCACGGCAGAAAACCAGCTCCGGGGTGAAATTCTTGTCATGCTCAACTCTTGGCTTGTTAGTGATCGCCCCGGGACGGCCCTGAAACACCGCCCCAAAGATATCAGCGGCGGCGTACGACAACACTGCCTATGGAATAACCTGCACCGAACGAACAGATAACCCCTGCATCGCCGGTTTTCAGATCGTCTTTGTGCTTATGGAACGCAATGATAGAACCTGCGGAGCTGGTGTTGGCGTACTCATCAAGGATCACCGGTGCTTCATCTTCACTGGCGTCGCGGCCAAGCACCCTGCGAGCAATAAGCTGGTTCATGTTCAAATTGGCCTGATGCAGCCACATTCTGCGCAAATCCTCAGGCTTCAGGGACAGGCTTTGAAGATGATTCTGGATAGTTTCAGCCACCAGCGGCGACACTTCCTTGAATACCTTACGGCCCTGCTGAATAAACAGTTTATCCGGCTTATTGATACCCTGCTCGTCGGCACGGTTCAGAAAACCGAAATTATTACGGATGTTGTTTGAAAACGTCGTTTTCAAACAGGTGCCAAGAATCTCAAAACCCTGCCCGGGTTTCGTATTTTCCTCACGTTCTACCAGAATCGCAGTGCAGGCATCGCCAAAAATAAAGTGGCTGTCACGATCGCGAAAGTTCAAATGACCCGAGCAAATTTCGGGACTAACCACCAGCACAGCCCGGGCCGAGCCGTTTTCTACTGAATTGACCGCCGCCTGCAAACCAAACGTGGCAGAGCTGCAAGCCACGTTCATATCGTAAGCGAAGCCTTCAATACCCAAGGCAGACTGAACTTCAATCGATACTGCAGGGTAAGCACGCTGCAGGTTGGAGCAGGCCACAATAACCGCATCCACATCGCTGGCTTTTTTATCTGCCTGTTCCAGCGCCTCATGACACGCAACCAAGGCCATATCGCATTGAACCGACGGCTCATCATTGCCGCGCTCAGGGATATACGGAGCCATGCGCTCAGGATCGACGATGCCGGACTTATTGATGACGTGTCGGCGTTTGATCCCGGAAGCCTTCTCTATAAAGGCTGAAGACGAAAGCGGCAGAGCCTCCGTTTCGCCACGCTCAATCGCGTCTGCATGGTCTGAGTTATACATCTCAACAAACTGATTAAAAGCTTCGACCAGTTCATCGTTTTCAATGGTCTCCGGCGGTGTGTACAGGCCGGTTCCGCTAATGACGGCTTTAATCACGCTAACCCCACGTCATGAAGAAGGAAACAAAAAGACGGAAATATCGTTCTTTCAGAAATACTAACACAGTCCGCAGGTTTTGCCCGCTCAGCAGAAAGGCTTACACCGTCAAACCCGTGTGAGTTCCCATTGCTTGTCGAGTCGCTTTGCAGAAACCGTCATAGCTGTGCCCAATTGCTGGGCAAAAAACGAGACCCGAAACTCTTCCAGCATCCACCTGTAAACCACAAGCTCCGGGTCACGAACACCCTGTCTTTGTTGCTCTTCACGCTTATTGGCATAACGAGACCAGAGAGGCTCCATAATGTGCAAAAACTCACGTTCGCGCCCCATCTCCCTTGGCATTTTTTCCAGCCGAATCAATGCAGCCTCAAAGTAGCGCCCAAACTCTGCCAGCCATTGCGATTGAGTAGCAACCAAAAAACCTGGATAAACAAGATTTTGCATTTGGAACTTCAGGTCCGCCATGCTGTTTGCCAACGCGAGATCAATCTTGCCTTTAAGCTTCTTCGCCACTTTCTGGTACCCCATCATAGCCTGGTAAAGACGCTCATCTGCTTGCTCAAGGGCGGGGATAAAATCTCCACGATGGCGTTCAAACAGCACATCAAAGGCTTCACGGGTTTCTGGCGCCGGAGCGTGTAAAAAATGCTCCATTGCTGCCGCCAGCAGCAAATCATCCAGAAGCACCTTTGCCTGGCCCACCGGCGCGAACATCAAGGCCGACTGTTTAAAGCGCGGCAGTTTTCGCTCTAAATCGTCAAGGGTATTGCCAAACCGGTTCAAAATGAGCCGGGCAACTCCTTTGCGAGTGGTGTCTTCAGCGGTCAGTCGATCCAGACAACGAACCTGCTTAACCGTTTTGCCCATGTCTTCAATAGCCGGGTAAACGGTAATCTGCATGCCGCCCTTCTCGGTCTGCACCTGCCGCGGCAATTTGCCAAAGGCCCATTCAGTGTATTCCTTTGCAAATTCCTCACTTCGGCTCTCGCTAGCAGCCGACGCAAGCGCTGCTTCGGCCTGACCTTCCAGCTGACCCTGAAGTGTGTCTGCTTCGCGACTTTCCGCGATGACTTTGCCACCATCGCCAAGCACTCTCAGATTCATTCTCAGGTGGCGGGGCAGTTCATCGTCAGGCCAGGTTTGCGGATCGATACGCACCCCGGTCATACGACGCAACTGCTCTCCTAACTGCAAAGCAAGCGGTTCGTTTGAAGGATGAAGGTTGGCGACAGCCGCATCCACAAAATCCGGCACCGGCACAAAATTACGCCGCACTGACTTGGGAAGACCTTTAACCAGCGCCACGCACTTTTCCCGAAGTAGCCCTGGTACCAACCACTCCAGGCGCCGGGAGGGAATTTGTTTAAGGGCCATCAAAGGGACCTGAAGCGTCACACCGTCGCGCTCGCTGGTAGGCTCAAACTCGTAACTGAGCGGGTAGCGAACGCCCTCCCACTCCAGAAAGTCCGGGTACAAATCGGCTGCCTGGGCATCAACCGGCCTTTGAAGAACATCGTCCTCCGTCAGCTCCAGGTTTCGTAGCTCGTCAGCGGACAGGCTCTTCCACCAGCTTTCAAAATGACGGCCACTGACAATGTTGGCCGGCAAACGCTCATCGTAAAAACCCACCAACACTTCATCATCTACCAGCAAATCCCGGCGGCGCGTTTTGTTTTCAAGCGCCTCTACGCTCGCGAGCATCTCGCGGTTACGGCTGATAAACGGCGCTTTAGAGCGGTAGTCGCCTTCCACCAGAGCATGGCGTATAAACAGGTTGCGGCACTCAACAGGATCTATCTTGCTGAACGCTATGGCCCGCTTAGGCACCACATCGAGGCCATAGAGGGTAATTTTTTCATACCCCATTACCTGAGCGCGTTTTTGCTCCCAGTGAGGCTCAAAATAATGGTGTTTTACCACATGCCCCGCAAGAGGCTCTATCCACTCAGGCTGGATAGCGGCCACCATCCGGGCAAACACCCGGCTGGTCTCAACAATCTCCGTGGCAACAATCCACTTTGGCCCTGTTTTTGATACTTTTGAGCCGGGAAAGATCATGACTTTGCGATTGCGAGTAGCCAGGTATTCCTTCTTCTCGACCTTTACGGCTACCTGCCCCAGAAGCCCCGCCAAAATAGCCTTATGTACGGCATCGTAGCTGGCTGTTTCTTTGTTGAACGAGAGTTTTTGGTCACGGCAGATCAATGTAAGCTGGCGATGAATATCGCGCCATTCGCGCATGCGCATCCAGCTCAGAAAGCTCTTCTGACAGACTTTTTTCAGTTGATTCTGGGAAAGCTCCTGGCGCTGTTCCTCATAAAAATTCCAGATATTGAGCAGCGTGACAAAATCTGATTCTTTATCGTTAAACGGCGCATGGGCCTGGTCCGCCGCTTGCTGTTTGTCCTGGGGCCGTTCTCTCGGGTCCTGAACACTTAGCCCGGCAATGATCACCAGCGTTTCTGCCAGGCTGCTTTGGTCTGCTGCCGTTACCAGCATGCGTGCAAGACGTGGGTCCAACGGCAACTTGGCCATGGTGCGCCCCAGCTTTGTTACCCGGCGCTGATTATCTACCGCACTCAGCTCCTCGAGCAGCTTGTAACCATCGTTGATCAGCCGTTTGTCCGGCGCTTCCAAAAACGGGAAATGGCGAATCTCGCCCAGGCCTGAGGTAGCCATCTGCAAGATAACGGAAGCCAGATTGGTACGCAGTATTTCCGGGTCTGTGTATTCAGGCCGGCCCAAAAAGTCTGCTTCGTCATACAGACGGAAACAGATACCCGGCGCAACCCGGCCGCAGCGCCCTGCCCGTTGGTTGGCACTGGCCTGGGAGACTGGCTCTATGGGCAGGCGTTGTATTTTCGAGCGAACGCTGTAACGGCTGACCCGGGCGACACCGGCATCGATCACATAGCGAATGCCCGGCACCGTTAATGAGGTTTCTGCCACGTTGGTGGAGAGCACAATTCGGCGGCCACTATGCCCCTGGAACACCCGGTTCTGCTCCTGATTGCTCAGTCGGGAATACAGCGGCAGTACTTCTGTGTGCCGCAACTCCGCATGGCGCAGCACCTTGCTTAAGTTACGTATCTCACGCTCACCCGGCAGGAATATGAGTACATCGCCAGGCGGCAGTTTTTCGCTTCGTTCGTGTTGTTCAATTTCTTCAATTGCAGCAAGAACACCATCGTTCCAGCCCTGATCGCGATCATCCTCATCTCCGGTGAGCGGACGATACCGAATATCAACGGGGAAGGTACGACCGCTCACCTCGATGACCGGCGCTTTGCCGAAAAAGTCACTGAATCGGTCCACCTCAATGGTGGCAGACGTGATAATGACTTTCAGATCGGGACGTTTGGGAAGCAGCTGTTTGATGTAGCCGAGCAGAAAATCGATGTTCAGGCTGCGCTCGTGAGCCTCATCAATAATCAGTGTGTCGTACCGATCAAGAAAGCGGTCGTGCTGGACTTCCGCCAGCAGGATTCCGTCGGTCATTACTTTGACCCGGGACTGATCCGAGGTGTTATCGGTAAAACGTACCTGATAACCAATCTGCTGCCCCACCTGCTCGCCGATCTCATCGGCAATGCGGGCAGACACACTGCGAGCTGCCAGTCGCCTTGGCTGAGTGTGGCCAATAAGGCCACGGGTGCCGCGACCACTGTTCATGCAGATTTTGGGAATCTGGGTGGTTTTACCCGACCCGGTTTCGCCGGCGACAATCACAACCTGGTGGTTTTCGATCGCTTCACGGATATCATCCACACGATCAGAAACCGGTAAGCCTGCAGGGAAGCTGGCCGGCTTGTGCAGGTCCTGGCGCTGGCGCACCTTTTGTCGGCCACGCTCAAGCCAGTTCGCCATTTTATCCAGATCTTTCTGGTCAGGCTTCCCCTTGGTTCTTGCCACCAATTTAACAATGCGGGCAGCTTGCTGCTGATTGCAGGCAGGCAGCTGCTCCATTATCGCTTGCAAGGCGGCTTTTACTGAGGCGTTGTCATCAGATTGCAAGGTCACCGTAATTACTTGTTATCCGGTTCGTCGCGCAGCTCACGGCGCAGGATTTTACCCACGTTGGTTTTGGGCAGCTCATCGCGGAACTCAAAATAACGGGGCACTTTATAGGCTGTCAGACGCTCACGGCAAAACTCTTTCAGTTCGTTTTCAGTGGCACCTTCAGCCGTGGTCACAAGGTAGGCTTTAACGGCTTCGCCGCTTTTGGCATCAGGCACACCCACAGCCGCACACTCAACTACCTTGGGGTGACTGGATAAAACATCTTCAATCTCGTTAGGGAAAACGTTAAACCCGGAAACGATGATCATGTCTTTTTTGCGGTCAACAATGCGTATATAGCCATCCTCCTGAATCACAGCCACATCCCCGGTTTGGATATAGCCATCGTCAGTGAACGACTTTTGAGTGTCTTCCGGGCGCTGCCAATAACCGCGCATCACCTGTGGGCCCTTTACACACAACTCGCCCGCTTCACCCAACGGCGTTTCGTTGCCATCGTCATCAATGGTTTTAACCTTGGTAGAAGGCACCGGCAAACCAATCGTGCCAAGCTGAATGGCACTGCCCGGGTTGAACGTGACGACCGGAGAGGTTTCGGTCATGCCGAATCCTTCAGAGATAGCGCAGCCCGTGACCCGCTCCCACATTTTTGCTGTGTCGCTCGTCAGCGCCATGCCGCCAGAAGACGTTAGCTTAAGATGGCTAAAGTCGAGTTTTTGGAAATCGTCGTTATTACACAGCGCGACAAACAAGGTGTTCAGACCGAGAAAAGCCGTAAACTTGTGGTTCTGCAACTCTTTCACAAAGCCCGGTATATCCCTCGGGTTCGGGATAAGTATGTTATGGCTGCCAGCTTCGAGCATAATGCCGCAGTTCAGCGTGAAGGAATAAATGTGATAAAGCGGCAAAGGCGCAATCACCACTTCCTGGCCTTCAATTACTGAATCTTCCATCATTGGGCGAACCTGCAACAGATTCGCTACCAGGTTGCCATGAGTGAGCATGGCACCCTTGGCAACGCCGGTTGTGCCGCCCGTATACTGCAACACAGCTATGTCGTCGGTCTTGCACTGAACCGGCGTGAACTTTTCGCGGGCGCCGGCGCTGAGCACGGCGGGCAGTTTATGAGCCTGCGGAATGCTGAATGGCGGCACCATTTTTTTCACATGCTTCACGACTGCGTTCATCAGCGTGCGCTTGATGGGCGAATGCATGTCGGCAATTTCTGTCACAATGACGTGTTCAATGCTGGTGTGAGGCAAAACTTTCTCGGCGTTTTCCGCCATGTTTGCCAGTACAACCAACGCCTTGGCACCAGAATCATTAAACTGGTGCTCCATCTCGCGGGTGGTATACAGCGGGTTGGTGTTTACCACAATCAAACCGGCACGCATGGCCCCGAATACTACAACCGGGTACTGGTTCAAGTTGGGCATTTGCACGGCGATACGGTCGCCAGGCTTAAGATCCGTTTTGTTTTGCAGCCAGGCCGCAAAGTTGCGGGTTTGAGTGTCCAGGTCACGATAAGTGAGAGTTACACCAACAGAGCTGAAGGCGGGACGGTCTGGGTACTTTTTTACCGCCTGCTCAAATACATCCACCATGCTGCTATATTTATCCAAATCCACTTCACGGGGAACACTGGCAGGGTATTTGTCTTGATAGAACGTCTCAAAATCCATCACCATCTCCTGTCTGGCGCTTTTCATTATAATGACTCACCAATGCCAGTTTGAATAAAAATCAACGCGACATAGGTATCAGGCCCAAAAAAGTTGGGAGAGAATAGCAGTTTTGTTAACGATGAGGTAGTTTCAGGCAACAACCGGAAACACCTGGTAAAACGGGACGCCAGATTAGCGGCGGCTCTGATTGCAGGCGTAAAGAGCTAAAAATTACCATTACTAAAGGTATGGACAACTTAGCCGGGAAGAAAATCAATAGGGAACTTCACCTTGCGGGTTTCCACATTCGCTTTACCAAAGTTAAAAAGACGAACCCGCAAGGCGATTTTTTGTGCTAATGCCGGGTTGCCAAGCTCAGAGTTGACCACGTTACAGGCAGACACGGTCCCGTCTGGCTCTATAACCAGTTCGAGCAGCACCTTACCAGCCAACGTTGGATCTTTTCTGAGCTCTCGTTGGTAGAGCGAGTAAAGTGCCGCTTTACCCGAATCAAAAACCTGCCTGATATTGCTCATTGGGCGCTCGCTCACCGCCGATTTTTGTTTCGGCGCGGAAACGCTGGCCACTGCAGATTTCGCTTGCTTCGGAGCAGACACCTGCCTTACTTCATGCCCTGCTACCTTTGCTTTTGACTGGGTGCCTGCCTGCACATTTTCTACCCCGCCACTGCCCTGCAAAGCATCCCTGCCGAGTTGATCCCGGTCTTGAGCTATAGCGCCATTATCCGGGTTGGGCACGTCATTGGTATTCGCCTGAATGGCCGGTGCAGCTTTGGGCGCCGGCTTGCGCATTGAGGCCAAGCGATCTTTCATGGTTAAAAGTCCGGAGCGCGAGGCTGTTTCTCTCGCTTTCTCCACCGCTTGGCCGGCAGGCTTTGGAGACGGTTTTACCGGGACTGGTTTGGGCACTGGCTTGACGACCGGTGGGGCAGCTTTCGGTTTGGGCGGCGCCTTGTCCGCAACAGGTTCGGGGCTTGGCTTTTCGACAGGTTTAGGGGAGGCAGTGACTTTTGGCTTTTCAACCACCTTTGGCTCTAAAATCAATTTGGCCAGCTGGGGCGGCAGTGCTTCAGGCTGTTCTCTCTCAGGCACTGGAATGTCTAGCATAGAGATATACAGCGCCAGCGGAATAAAAAGCAGCAGGGCTGCCACTGTGATCGCGGTTAAACGAAGCCGTTCGCCCTCTTCTTTGCTCCAGAACAAAGAGACCCCCGCGGCACGGCTTAACGGGTTTGAAAGCGGGAACTCTGCACTGGCAGCCATAGCGTTCATACCCGTCATTGCCGCCCTCCGGCCGGCCTGTTAGAGCCCTCATCCGAAGCAACCCCCAGGCTTTGACGGAACTTGCGGTGCCGCTCAAAAACCACAGGATCCAGGGGTTGAATAAGTGCCGGCGCGGAACGTTCTAATTCTGCCCTTGGCCGACGCGGCAACGTGGGTGCACGCCAGGGTATAATAGTGAGCACGCGAGGCTCGTCTTCACCAATGCTGGCCGAAATACCTTCAATACTTAAACTTACCACCCTGCCTTTTGAGGCATCCGTTCTCTCAACCCCGTCAGTATTATCAGAAGCTGCATAAACCGCAGGTGTGATCAGGCAAACCAGAGCCAGCCCGAAGAGCACGATTGTTTTCATTTAATCCAGCCTCCGTTCCAGGTCCGCAATCCAGCCCTCTACTTTTTTATCTTCCCTGTCAGACAGGCCCTGATAGCGCTGGTAATGTGTGAGCGCCCGGTTCAAATCAAGTAAATAAAGCTCGGAAATAACCGCCAGGTTGTAATGCAGTTCAGCCACGTTTGGCGAGCCCTCAAGCCCGGTTTCCAACACGCCTGCCGCCTCTTTAAAGCGGTGGGCCTGCTGCAACAAAAGCGCCAGATTATTGTGGGTGACTGCATCCGCCGGGTTGAGCTCAACGGCCAACTGCCAGGCCTCAATAGCTGCCGGGAGATTGTTTTGCTCATACGCCGCTGCACCTTCTTGCACATGCACCAGAGCCTGTTGCGGGTCAGGCGGTTTTTGTGACTGTTCCACCGGCAGAGAAGGCTTGATGGTTTGCCCCGAACACCCGAACAGACAAAGGACGGTTGCCAGCAAACACCAGTGCCAGCATGGTTTTAGATTACACACCGTCATGCTCCTCCACTGTTGGGGTCATCCACCGTCGGGCTCATCCATCGTAAGGATCGGTCATAACGGCCAGGGTGCAACTCAGCGAGCACGCTCAGGCTTTTCTCTATCCAGGCACCAAATCGACCTGTTGCCACACGCTGGTGGTTTTTTGCATGCAGCTCTATGGCGCGCTCCTCAAACGGATACGCCTCCTCCTCAAGCAACATCCGGTATTGCATTTTTTCCAGTTCGTTCAGCTCTTCCGGTGCCGCGGATGCCATAAGGTCTCTGGCCATAGCTCTGTGCAGCTCTGCTCGACGAAAGAGAGTTTCGGCCAAGACAGTATCGCCACCCAAAGACTCTGCATTGCCAAAGTGCGTTCGGGCTTCTTCCATGGCCTGTTGTTTTCGCTCTAATGCGGGCTCAAAGGGAGCGCTCAGTTTAATGGCAGAAAATTTTTCAGCCGCCTTGGCCCCCATTGTTAACGCACCACTCGCTGCCCACTGCAAGGTCTGCTTCGAGTGCCAGCTGCTCTCCAGTTCTGCGGCCACCATGTCAGCCTGCCATTGTGCCGGCTGACTGCCTGCTTCAATCAAGCGGTGACGCATAGTCTGTAACTGAACATGCTCACCTGCTGCCATAGCCACAGGGCCGGTTGCGAGGTAACTGTTGTAGATGGCGTTGCGCTGGCTTACTGCTTTGGCTTTGTGGAATTGCGCAGCAGCCCTGAGCTGATAACCCCATACATCTTCGTTTGCCAGTTCCGTTTCTGGCCTGCGGCTATCGGCCATCGCCATCAGTTCTTTGGCTGCCCGTAACGGCTGGTCTGATGAGGTATAAGCCAGAACCAGCTTTTCACCCACTCCGGCGGCAAGGACATGCAGCGGGTAATCTGCCCGAAAGCGATTAAGCTCGTTAATTGCCGGCTGCCAGTTCGAGGCTTTGAGCAGAGTGTTTGCGGCATCAAAACGCCCTTTAACGGCTGTTTCGGATCCGGGTAATACGGTTTCAATTCGCTGAAAATGTGCGACCGCAATCGCAGTTTTGTCGGCTTTGGCTGCTTGCTCGCCCTGGCGGTAGATGGCGTGTGCCAGTTGCTCGCGTAACCCGGCAGCTTCGCTTTTCATGGGGCCGTTAGCGGACTTTCCAGTGGCAAGTGCCAGGGCTTCTCGCCAGGCTTTTTCGGCAAGCCCGTATTCCGCGGTTCGTTGTCGTACCCGGGCTATGACTACCCAACCAGTGTATTGCAATTCAGGTGCAGCCTGAGAGTGCGCAACGGCTTGCGTGGCGTAGTGCAAAGCTTGCGCGTTATCCCCGGCTTCTAGCCAGCGAGAGGCTAAATCAGCCAACAACCCCGGGGTTCGGCTGTCCGAAACAAAGCGCTCTATGAATCGTTCAGTTTCTGCAGTCAGGTCGGCAAGGCCTGGCTCAAATACAGAGGACGCCTTTTCTTTGGTTACACCTGCCCGAACCAGAACAAGGGCGGCCCAGCCAGCATCAGCATCGTGTTGGTATCCCGGTGAGTCGTATGCTGCCAAGTGGAAATTTTGCAGGGCCGCCGGGTAATTTCTTGCCTGTAGCCGGGCATCACCCGCCAGGCGAAAAAGCTCCCCAGTGGTCTCGCCACGACGGGCCAACCCTTCGTAGTAACCCGCTGCAACGCCATAGTCAGTCGCCCCGTCACCTGTCGTGGAGGCACCCTTTGCATAATGATAATCTGCAAGAAAACGGCTTAATTCCCGCCATTTGTGACGATAATCAGCAGCCAGAGCCGCATAGTGGCGGTCATCGGCAAACAGAGCGATATAGTCGGCCATAGCCTCTCTGGACTGCGCCGGCTTGTTGGCTTGGTCCCAGACACTCACAATCTGCGCCATAAAACCCGCCCGCTGGGAATGGTCGGGAAAGTGCGCCACAAAAGCCTGGTTGGTTGTTACGCTTTCCCCGGCATTGCCTTGCACAGCGTATAAATCGGCTAACCGGTCAAACACCAGAGGTGTCCAAGCGCGCAGTGGCTCAGGCTGCAGCCAGTTCATCAGTGTGTCTGCGCCATTCTTGCGGCTGGCCATTAGTGCGAGGATTCGAAGCGTGTCATCAATACTGTCTACGCTGGACTCGGGCACTCGATTAAGGCTTTCGGCATTGGGCAGAGAGTCATCAAGCACGGCTACAAACCGGTGCGCAGCCCGTTCCCAGGCTTGCGGCCCCTGTTTGTAAAGCGCCCAACCGAGCATATAGCGGGCCTTGTTTTTTAGTCCGTCGGTGTTGCTGCTGCTATCGACAAGCGCCCGGTACCCGGCCTCAGCTTCAACGTACCTGCCGGCAGCAAACGAAGATTCTGCCAACCGAAACCTGGCTTCTGGCACCAGAGGTGAATTCGGATAAAGACCCACAAGTTGCTGCAGGCGCTTTACAGAGGCCCGGTTCTGGCCTGTCAAAGCATATGCTTTGGCCATTTGGTACATAAGTTCGTCTAAACGCCCGCCAAACGCTCCGCGCTGGAGAATAGACTCATAGCTTTCAATGGCTTGTTTATACGCCCTCGCTTCTTCAGCCGGGCTAAACCCTATATCTTCGCCAGACCTATCGCGAATATTTGTCAGGCGATTCAAGGCATCGACACGCACGGCGGGCTCATCGGTGGTACTAAACAATCGCTGGTAACGCCTGGCAACTTCAGCGGGCGAAATAGCCGGGAGCGACCTGGTTTCAAATTCAAGAAAAACCGGGCGCATATCAGCAATGGTTTCACCATCCTTGCCCAGCTCTACCCGAAAAGATGGCTGACCTTGAACAAAACCGCACACAAAACAAAGCGGCAACAAGATAATGCGAAATCTGCTCATTTTGCCTGCTCTCCGGAATTGATTTCCTTCAGAGCCAGGTACTCATAAAGATGTGCAATTTGCTGCTCGGTCTTATTTAGCGCAAACACCATTCGCTTGTCCTGAGTTGCGACAAAATCCAGTGCCAGTCGATCAAGCCGAGCCTCTGCCCTGGGCCGAAGAGCCGCGACAGATTCAAGGTGAGCCAGTGATTGTTTCCGCAATTGCCGGGATTCAGCCAGAAGCGCCTTCAGGTTGGCCGAGCGGCTAGCCAACCGGCTTTTAAGTGTATTTAATTGCTGCTCCGAGTCGGAAAGAGTGGTTTTCATTATTTGGAGCTTCTGAACCTGGCCCGCACTTGATTCATTGCCCCGGGCGTCTTCCAGCAACAGGTTCAAGCGCTCCGTCAGCGTTTTGTTGGCACGCCTCAACGCCTCGTATCCCGGGCGGGTTCTGGAGAGCCCCGGAGTTTCAAGCTGGTTGGCGATCGCGGCACTGAACACGCCAAGATCCTGAGCATTACGCTGGAGTTGTGATGCCATTCTTGCCAGCTCTACTACCTGGTTCACAGCCTGCTGAGGAGCGGATTGCTCCATAAAGCTGAGCAAATAAGCCGTACGAGGCTGGGCGAGTGTGCGACTATCGGCGAGAAACCAGCTTGATTTTTGAGCTTCTGCGCCCTGCACCAGCGTTTTATAGGCCCCCTTTTCTTCAATCCGGGCAGCCAGTTTGCGCAAAGTGACTCGTTCACCTTCATAGGCAGCGTTAGCGGCAAGGTATGCCTCTCCTGCCTGCCCCAGATAACCAGAGAGGTCATAGCCCCGGCCCATACCTATCCAGGCATCTGCAACCCCGGGGTAGGCCAGGGGGTATTTTTTCGCCCGGTGCCAGCTCTGCATGGCTGCTCGATGATTGCCCTGCTCTGCCAGCGCCAAGCCATGAAAATACAGCGCCTGAGGGGTTCGGTGACTATCCAGTGGCATTTGTTCGAAAAAACCAATGGCCTTCTCATATTCCGAGCTTTTGAAGGCCAGATAGCCAGCACGTAACAGGATCCGACTGCGCAACGCGGCTTTACGTTGTGCATCTGTGTCTTTGTCGGCCATAGCCAACGCCACCCTCAGAGCGATCAGTGCCCGCGAGGGATTCAGATCGTTGCGGGCATAATCCCCTGAAAGATTCAGATAGCCAATAGCAGACCAGTACCCCTCTTTCATACCTGCCAGTGTTTCGCCTGCTTTATCAGTGGCACCCCTGGCCCGGGCACGTTCGGCCTGTTCGTACAACTGTTGTTGCTGAGTCTTCGGCACAGATGGCTCGGAATGAGCCGTAACCGGCACTAAACCGCAAAGGCTTGCCAGAACAACACGAACCAGGACGCAGCTCAACATGGTTGACCTCATAGCTGGCTATTTCCGCTCAACAAAGGAAACACGTGGTTCGTAGTCAGGTGCTTTGGCGTCAAGAGCCAACTCTAAACGAAGCGCACCGGGACGTTTTTGAAAGCGGTGGGTAGACTCTCTACGCACAAAACGATCATTAGCCGCTCGCGCCGTAATAATCGCTTTCAATGTATGTGTGCCATTGGCCAGATTACCGGTAAACAACTGTTGCGTGCCTCCCTGGCGCAACGAGCCGCTCTCCCGTGCCGTATATAAATGCGAGGTGACTGCCTGTCCATCAACAAATAATTCTACAGAATCCAGATCAAGGCCACCCCGGTCAGCAAGCGTCAGGGAAACGGCAAGGCGTGTATCAACCGGGTGCAGTATCTTTTGCTCTAACTGAAAGATTTTGCTTGAGTGAGCCGAGACCTCGGCTTTCAGGTTGGTAATCTCTTCATCAAGATTGGCCGCAATAGCTACACTGGAAACAGCCAAAGCCGCACCGATCAACCCAATACCTGGTCCGATGAATCCTTTCCGTTGTTTGCCTCGGCACTTTTTTGTTTTTTGCGGGCCGAACATAAGCCTCCCTCTCTTGCCGTCTCTGAACTTACCTCTGCGATCTAGGCAGGGCTATAAAACGAACCGGCTGAAAGAGTAACACTTGGTAACATCGAAGAACGGTATCCAGATCACCAAATCGAAAACCAAGCTCAAGACTTAAAACTCGCAATGCAGTCACCGACTAATGTCGATTTATTTGACGCGTAATGGGTACGTAGCGGGAGGAATGAGCGGTAAAGCAGCCTGTAGAGCGAAATAAACGACTGTATTCTATGAATGTTTCATTGTTGGCTTTGTGTTTGCTTCAGGACAATCGCGGGGATGCGTTACACACCCCCGTTTGACATGCCGAGCTTTGCCGATGTCTCAACCGCATCGGCTTTTTTACTTACTCAGGTATTTCATGGCCGATTCCAGGCCCTCTACTGTCAGTGGGTACATCTGGTTGTTCACAAGCTGCCTGGTCATGCCCAGCGAGCCCCCGGTTCCCCAATAACTCTCGGGTAGCGGGTTAATCCAGACAACCTTGCGGAAATGCTCGCTGATGCGCTGGAACCAGGTAGCACCTGCTTCTTCGTTCCAGTGCTCGATGGAGCCCCCCGGGTGAGAAATTTCATAGGGCGCCATGGTGGCATCGCCGACAAAGATCACCTTATAGTCTGACGGATATTTGTGAAGAATATCCCACGTACTGGTGGTTTCATTCATGCGGCGGATATTTTTCGTCCACACACTTTCATACACAAAGTTATGGAAGTAGAAATATTCCATGTGCTTGAATTCCATACGCGCAGCTGAAAAAAGCTCCTCGCACACCCGCACATGTGGGTCCATAGAGCCACCCACATCGAAAAATATCAGTACCTTGGCTGCATTGTGTCGCTCGGGCACCATCTTGAGATCCAGATAACCCGCATTCCGGGCTGTAGACCGGATAGTGTCGTCCATGTCCAGCTTATCTGCGGCACCCTGTCGAGCAAATTTACGCAACCGTCGAAGCGCGACCTTGATGTTGCGTATGCCCAGAGTAACGCTGTCATCCAGGTCTTTGAATTCACGTTTTTCCCAAACCTTGATTGCCCGACCGTGACGCCCCTTTTTCTGGCCAATACGGAAACCTTCAGGGTTGTAACCATCGGCACCAAAGGGCGAGGTCCCACCAGTACCAATCCACTTGTTACCACCAGCATGGCGTTCTTTCTGCTCTTCCATGCGCTTCTTGAAGGTTTCAATCAACTCTTCCAGACCACCCAGGGAATCAATCTTGGCTTTTTCTTCGTCGCTCAGGTTTTTCTCAAATTCGGCCCTGAGCCACTCATCCGGAATCATGGCTTCCAGCAACTCATCCAGGTGTTCAATACCATCAAAATAGACTTTGAACGCCCGATCAAACTTATCAAAGTGTCGCTCATCTTTTACCAGGCACAACCGTGCCAGATAATAGAATTCTTCCATATCTGCAAAGGCAAGCTGCTGCTGCAGTGCTTCCAGCAGATCGAGGAATTCACGCAGGCTGGCAGGCACCCTGGCCCGCCGCACTTCGAGAAAAAAATCAATCAACATAAAACTGCACTCTTGCCGAATTTCAGCCGCGACGGCGGGCCATGAACGCCAGCTTTTGCAGCAGGTGTACGTCCTGCTCGTTTTTCACCAGTGCGCCATACAAGGGCGGAAGCGCCGAGCTGGCGTCTTTTTCCTGCAGCATTTTTGCCGAGAGCTCATCCGCCATAAGCAACTTCAACCAGTCTATCAGTTCAGAAGTGGAAGGCTTCTTCTTCAGGCCTGGCACTTTGCGCACATCGAAGAACACCTCAAGTGCATCTTTAACCACCTGCTGCTGAATACCCGGGAAGTGAACATCCACGATGTTCTGCATGGTGTTACGATCCGGGAAGTTGATGTAGTGGAAAAAGCAGCGGCGCAGGAAGGCATCCGGCAGTTCTTTTTCGTTGTTACTGGTGATGACCACAATGGGTCGCTTGTTGGCCTTTACGTATTGCTGGGTCTCGTATACAAAAAATTCCATGCGATCCAGCTCAAGCAGCAGGTCGTTGGGGAATTCAATGTCGGCCTTGTCAATTTCATCAATCAGCAGCACCACTTGCTCATCTGCTTCGAACGCTTCCCAGAGTTTGCCCTTAACGATGTAGTTGCTGATGTCCTTAACTTTCTCATCACCCAGCTGGGAATCCCGCAAACGGGAGACTGCATCATACTCGTACAAGCCCTGCTGGGCCTTGGTAGTCGATTTGATGTGCCAGGGAATCAGCCGCATGCCCAGTGAACTGGCCATCTCTTCTGCCAACAAGGTTTTGCCAGTGCCGGGCTCTCCTTTGATCAGCAGTGGGCGCTGCAACGCAATGGCTGCGTTTACGGCCATTTGCAGGTCATCAGTGGCTACATAATTATCGGTACCGGTAAACTTCATGTGCATAGTTCCTATTGGTTACTTTTTCTGTTGATCGTCTGAATTGCCGCCCTTCTCTGGCTCGTCAGACGAATCAAAATCGGGTAAATCGTCAAATTCAGACAAGTCAAAATCGTCCAGACCAAACTCTTCTTCCTCGCCGTTTTCGCCTTCTTCGTTGTCATCTGCTGGCTCGGTCAGCTCGGGAATGGTCTCTTCCGGCTCTTCAGGCTCTACAACAGTGCTGGCAATGGGTATGTCTTCTTCTGCTGGTTCGTCTTCCGGTTCTGGTATTAGCACCGGTGTTTGCGCTTCAACATCTGCCATGTCCTGTTGCAGGTCCTCCAGGTTATCGTCGGGTGCGTTGACTGCCGCTTCAGCGTTACGACGCCGGCGCATGAGCACAATAATGAACAGCGCAAGAATAACAAGCCCACCTGCTATAGCCCCTATTACCCAGAGTGGTACAGGCAGGGCTGAGGAATCTTTTTCAGCCGAGGGCTCTTGTTCAGCTGAAGGC
>NZ_JBQDCO010000004.1:0-116801 GCF_052091845.1 Marinobacter sp.
CAGAGCAGTGGCAAGCCAAAGACCAGCGCATAGAGCGTATGCTCCAGCAGTAGTCAATACTGGTAGGCGACCTCAGCCCTCGCTGTTGTCGCTTACCAGTTTAAAGTTAATCTGTCGGCGCTCTTCTTCTACCCCCACAAAGCTCACCTTAACGGCCTGCTCCAGCTGGAAGATGCGGCCATTTTTGTTGTGCGTCAGGCGCAGTGTGACCGGATCAAAGCTGTATTTGCCGTTAAGAGTCTTGCAGCTTACAAAC
This sequence comes from Marinobacter sp., assembly GCF_052091845.1. Lineage (GTDB taxonomy): Bacteria > Pseudomonadota > Gammaproteobacteria > Pseudomonadales > Oleiphilaceae > Marinobacter. Next base: position 257 of record NZ_JBQDCO010000004.1, read on the forward strand.
CCTTCCAGGCCATTGATGTCTAAACGCACAAAAAAGCCGGCGGGAATGGTTCGGCTGATGACACCGTCCATAGGTTGCTCGCCCAGAGTTTTCGCAAAGTCGCTTCGGAGCCAGGCTTCCAGGCTATTGGCGGCCTGGCGGGCTTTGATTTGCGCGTTTTGAAGTGCTGACAGTTTGTCGCTGTCGAGCGAGCTCATGGGGGTATCCCACAGGGCGGCTTTGATCACCCGATGAACGTAAAGATCGGAATACTTGCGCAAAGGTGAAGTAAATGTGGTGTAGGCTTTCAGGCCCATGCCCTGGTGTGGTGCTGCGGTGAAGGACAGCTCCGCGCGTGCAAGCTGGCGCGAAAGAATGGTTTTAACCGGTACGTCTGCTTCCAGTTCTGAGGTCTGCTTCATCAGCTCCCGGAAACCGTCTGCGGTACTGGGGTCCAGGTCTGCAAGATGAGGGGCATGACCTTCAATCAGAGCACGAATATTGTCTGCGCGGTCGCCGCGAAACCCCGGGTGCTGGATAAACAGGCCAGACGGCTGCTGGGCCAGAAAGTCTGCAGCGCAGCGGTTGGCTGCTACCATGCACTCTTCTACCAGGCGGTGTGCTTCGTTTTGTACCGAGGGTTCAATAGCACGAATGCGCCGGTTTTCATCCAGCCGAAGCCGGAATTCAGGCCTGTCTCCGCTGAGTAGCGCGTGTTCATTACGCCATTTGCGCAGCGCAGTGGCCACTTGATGGAGCTGATCCAGGCTGTTGGAAACGGAATCCGGCAAGGCTTTGATGTCTTCGTCTTCGCGCCCCTCAATCAGGTTGGATACCAGCTCGTAACTGAGCTTGCCCCGGGAGCGGATAACCGCTTGATGAAAGCTGTAGTCGCCCAGACTGCCATCATTATTTACCTGCAGATCGCATATTAATACCAGGCGATTTGTATCCGGCATCAACGAGCACAGCCGGGTGCTAATGCTGTCCGGGAGCATAGGCAAAGGTTCGCCCGGGAAATAAATAGCCGTTGCCCGCTTGAATGCCTCAAACTCAGCCGCACTTTCCGGCCCAATGAGGGCTGAGGGGTCTGCAATGGCGATGGACAACGACCAGCCGGTTGCGTTGGGCTCAGCCAGAAGAGCGTCGTCCATATCCTGCGTGGCAGGGCTGTCTATGGTCACGTAGGCTCGGTCTGTGCGATCTTCCCGGTCGGCTTCAAGAGCTTCAATCGCGGCTTCGTTCAGGTTTTCTGCCTGCTCTGAAACCGGGGTGGGCCAGGAATCTGCCAGGTCAAAGGTGGCCAGAGTAAGGGCGCGCTCTATCCCCGGCTCGCCGGCCTTGCCAATAACTCTAAGAACCTTGGCCTGGCCCTTACCGTCTTTGATGGGGTGCTTGTGTATGCAGCAGTACAGATAGTCGTCGGGTTGCGCGTTCATGCGCTCTTTGGGTGGAATAAAAATCCACCGGTTGATGCCCGGCGTTTCCGGCACCACAAAATGCCCTTTGCCCTTCACCAGATAACGCCCAACAAAGGTGCTTAGCCGGCTTTCTAAAAGCTCGTCCACAACACCTTGAGTTTTGCCCTTGTCTGCTTCCTGTTCGGTAATGTTAACCCTGTCGCCCGGAAGCACTCTTTGCATTTCTTCCGGTGGCAGAAACACGTCGCGGCCTTCATCCAGCGTGACGAATCCGAAGCGGCCATGGGTGGCTTTAACCTTCCCTGGGAAAACGACTTTACTTTCCTCAATATCAGTCTTTAGCTGGCGCAACTGGCTGAGAGCGTCGGCATTGAACATGGGTGGACCTAGCTGAAAAAATGAATGATGGGGCGAAGTATAACGGTTTACGCGGCATGAGTCAGACCCCTATGCAGGGTTAAAAGCAACACCGGCTCCACAAGGGTACCGGTGTTGCCCCGGGTCAGATAGAGGCGGCTCTGTTTTGACCATCCAACACTTTGCGGTAGCCTTCCAAAAGTTTGCGGTGGCCTTCGGTTGGCGCATCGGGCGCTAGTGCAGACAGGCCCGGGAAGCGCTGCGCGCCGGTAATAAAATCGAGCGCCTGATCTACCCTTGCCTTGCTGTGGTAATACTCAAGCCCGCGGCGATATGGCCCGATATCGTCTGTGGCCAGGTACAGCTCCAGAACCGCGTGCAGAGCGGCGTATTCGCGGCGATCGTCTTCGGTCAGGTCACCTGAAGCCAGCACAGGCGCCAGTAGCTCGAAAGCACTTTCCAGGTCGTTCAGGGCTAACAACAGCCAGATTTTGAACTCACCCACGCGCAGGCGACCCCAGCGGCTGCTGTCGCCAACGATGCCTGTCCACTCAAGTATTTTCATCTGGTCGTTGATGTGGTGCTCTTCCAGTGTTTCCAGCAGGTGCTGCCAGCCAGATCCGCCAGCGTTGTGCAGATCATAGAGCACAGGTCTTATGGGCAGGCTGGCGTTGTTGTTGTTCAGGATAAGTTCGTCCGGCAGATAAATGTCGGAGAAGCCGGGAATCAGAATGCGGCAGGCAAAGGCGCCCAGGTCTGTATGCTCGGCAATATAGATTTCGTGGCCTTCGCTGTGGATCAGTTCCATTAATTGGGCGCAGGCGGTTTTGTTGTCTTTGGACCAGGGGCTGTTGGCATCCCAGTCGACAAAATCCATATCCGGCTCGTCACTGAGAAACGCCCAGCTCACGTAGCCGCTGGCGTCAATAAAGTGCAGTTCCAGGTTATGGGGCTCATCCACCATGTCCATATCGGTGGTGGGCGCCGGGAAACCTTCCAGTTCGTTCAGTGCGCGGCCCTGAACCAGTTCGGTCAGGGTGCGCTCCAGTGCCACTTCGAAAGTGGGGTGGCCGCCAAAACAGGCGTAGGCACCGCCATCCGGATGCATCAGTACAATACACATCACCGGGTAGTTGCCGCCCAGAGAGGCGTCCAGCACGCGCAGGCCAAAGCCGGCTTCCTGCAGGGCTTCGATGCCTTCCACAATATGCGGGAAGCGCGCCAGTACGGTACCTGGTACTTCTGGCAGCGCGATAGGCTCGGCAATGATGCGGGATTTGATCGCCCGCTCAAACAGTTCCGACAGGCTTTGAACAATCGCCTCTTCGCGGTTGTTGCCGGCACTCATGCCATTGGAGACAAACAGGTTGGCGATCATGCTCATGGGTATGTACACGGTTTCGCCGTCGCTCTGGCGTACATAGGGCAGGGCACACAGGCCTTTGCCGGTGCCGCCACCGTTCATGTCGGCCAGCTGTGCCGGCACCAGATCCTGGTCGTTTACGTAGAGCTTCTTCCAGCGTTCATCCAGCAGGCCTTCTGGCCAGTTTTCATCGTCCGGTTTGAACCATTTTTCGTTTGGCTGGTGTACGTAGCCATATTCTTCCAGCACCGGGTCGAGCATGAAGTCGGCAAACAGGTAGCGGGTAGATAAGCGTTCGATGAGTTCGCCGTAGGCGCTGGCCAGGGCAGCGTTGCGGCTGGCACCCTTGCCGTTGGAGAATACCTGGGGGCAGTCTTCGTCGCGGATGTGGACGGACCAGATGTAGGGTGCCGGGTTTAGCCAACGGGCCTCGATGATGTTGTAGCCAAGGGCGCGGATGGCACCGCCGATTTTCTCGATGGATTTTTCCAGAGCTTCGTCTTTGCCCGGGATGTAGGTTTCGGTCATGGGTGGGGCTCGCCGTTGGGTAAAAAGTGTGCGGCGATGCTAGCAGGGGGCGGAATTTGTGGCTAGCTTGAATTATACGCTGGGATGTAGCCACTGGGCGAAGCACCGTCACAGACACGCTGCAAGTACTTCCATGTACGCTTGTTTCCGGCCATCCATGGCCTCCAACAGTCTGTGACGGTGCTTCGCCCAGTGGCTTGCGTATTTCAGAGTGCCACTCAAGGGAACGACTTGAGAGCGCTACTTAATTGTGTTCTGAAAACACTTTTGTCTGGCCTTGTTCGTTGAACATCAATACTTGGTATTGATCTTTACGATCGCCCATTTCCATGCCGGGTGAGCCAACCGGCATGCCCGGCACCGAAAGGCCCGCAGCTTGCGGAGCGTCGGCCAGTAGCTTGTGGATATCGTCTGCCGGTACATGGCCTTCGATGACATAATCGCCCACAAACGCGGTATGGCAGCTGGCCAGGTTGCGGGTGAGACCGGCGTCGATTTTGACGCGGTTCATGTTCTGGGTGTCGGTGGCCTCCACATCAAAGCCGTTGTCTTCCAGATGATCAATCCAGGCTGTGCAGCAAGTGCATGTGGGCGATTTGTACACGTGGATACTCTGGGCCGTGCCTGCCGCCAATAGAGGGGTGCTGAGGCCGAGTGTGGCGGTAATGGCCAATCCGAGAATCTGTTTTTTCATGGTTTTTCTCTCTTTATGCCATGTTCAGTGATGGCTGTGATCCTGTTCGGGGGCATCGGTATCCGGCGATGAAAGCCAGAACCACCAGGCGATGGCGGCCATGAGTGCCAGGCCGCCTGCATTGACCAGTAACGTTTGCATCAGTTCCGCTCCTCGTTTGGTTTTTGGCTGTGGGCGTGATCCGGGTCAGCTTTGTGGCTGGTTTTGAACAGGCGCAGCCGATTGGCGTTGGTCACCACGGTGACGGACGACAGCGACATGGCAGCGCCGGCCAGAATCGGGCTCATCAATATGCCCCAGATCGGATACAGCAGGCCTGCGGCGATGGGGATGCCAAGGCTGTTGTAGGCAAAGGCACCGAAAAGGTTCTGGTGAATGTTCTTCACCGTAGTCCGGGAGATCTCGATGGCATCGGGCACGCCGTGCAGGGAGCCGCGCATCAGGGTAATAGCGGCGCTTTCGATGGCGACGTCTGTGCCTGTGCCTATGGCAAAGCCTACATCCGCGACGGCCAATGCGGGTGCGTCGTTTATGCCGTCGCCCACCATGGCCACGGTGTAGCCTTTGCCACGCATTTCGTTCACTACGTCGGCTTTGTCTTCTGGCAGAACTTCGGCACGGTAGTCGTCTATGCCGGTTTTGGCCGATATGGCTTTGGCGGTGGCGTCGATATCACCTGTGACCATCATCACCTTGATACCGGCATCGTGCAGCCGCCGGATGGCCGCTTGCGAGTCGGCTTTGATCGCATCAGCAACGCCGATTACGCCAAGCACATCGTTGCCCCGGGCAAGAAACAGAGGCGTGCCGGCTTCTTCGGTAATGGCCTTTTCTGCATCGCCAAGATTGCTCAACGACAGCCCTTCGGCTTCCAGCCAGCGGCGGTTGCCCAAGCGGATCGTATCGCCGTCATACTCGCCGGCTACACCTTTACCGTTCAGGGCTTCAAAGCCGGTGACTTTGAGTGGCTGTGCGTTTTGCTCTTTGGCTTTGTTAACAATGGCTTCTGCCAACGGGTGTTCGGAGTGCTGTTCCAGGCCCGCAGCCAGCGCCAGCAACGCACTTTCGTCGCTGCCCTCCGCTGTATGCACACTGGTGACCGCCGGGTGGCCCTCTGTGATGGTGCCGGTTTTGTCGAGAATGACTAAATCCAGCTTGCCGGCGGTTTGCAGGGCGTCACCCTGGCGAATCAGGGCGCCGTATTCTGCCGCCTTGCCAACACCCACCATCACCGACATAGGCGTGGCCAGGCCCAGGGCGCAAGGGCAGGCGATGATCAGCACCGTGGTGGCTGCCACCATCATGTGAACTACCGCAGGCTCAGGCCCCAGGTTGTACCAAACCAACGCGGCGGCCACGGCAATCAGCATAACACTGGGCACAAACACCGACGATATCTTGTCTGCCAGCCGGCCAATGGCGGGTTTTGAACCCTGAGCTTTTTTCACCAGGCGGATAATCTGCGCCAGTGCGGTTTCACTGCCCACCCGGGTTGCCTCGTAGACAATCCCGCCGTGGGTGTTCAATGTACCGGCTGAAACCTCATCACCCACCGCTTTGCTCGCCGGCATGGGCTCGCCGGTGAGCATGCTTTCGTCGATGCGCGTACTGCCTTCGACAATCTGCCCGTCGACTGGCAGTTTTTCACCCGGGCGAACGCGAATGTGATCGCCCTTGCGCACATCCTCCACCGGAATATCCTGCTCTTGCCCGTCACGAATCACCCGGGCCGTTTTCGCCCGCAAATCCAGTAACCGGCGCACCGCTTCGGAAGTCTTGCCCTTGGCCCGCAGTTCCAGCGCCTGGCCAAGATTGATCAAACCGATAATCATGGCTGAGGCTTCAAAATACACATGCCGTGCCATCTCCGGTAAAGCGCCGGGAAAACTCGACACCGTCATGGAATACAGCCAGGCGGTGCCTGTGCCCAGAGCAATCAGCGTGTCCATATTGGCGTTGTGATGACGGAATGCCTTCCAGGCGCCGACATAAAAATGCCCGCCCGTGCCGGCCATAACAACTAAAGTGAGCAGGCCTAAACCAAGCCAGGTGGTCTGGTTTGCATCGCTTACCGTCATGGAGCCGAACCCCATGCCCCAAATCATCAAGCCAACACCCAGACCCAAGCTGATGGCCATCTTGACGAGCAGAGTTTTGTACTGCTTTTTGTCGTCTTCCTGTTTCTGATCGTCTGCGGCGTCGGTATCTTCAATCACACTGGCGCCGTAACCGGAGCTTTCCACCGCACGCACCAAGGCTTGTGGATCGGCTGCGCCCGCTGCCGTGGCAGTGTTATCCGCCAGGTTCATATGGGCATGGGTCACCCCTGATACCGACTTCAATGCCTTCTCGATGGTATTCACACAGGAGGCGCAGGTGGCACCGGTTACCGCTAGGTGCACCTGATCGTCGCTTTGAGCCGGAGCTGACGCCTCTTCAGGCTTGCGCTCTGGCGTCTTGCCCTGCTCTTTATCTACGTCGGCTTCAGCACTTGAGTCTGTATTTTTTGACTTTGAGGCACAGCAGCTGGCGGCCTTTTCAGTGGTTGCCTCTTCAAGTGGTTCGGCCGGGTAACCACTTTCAGTCACAATTCTGGCTGCTTCTTTGGCATTGATACCCTCAGGCAACGCCACAGTTTGATCATCCAGATTAACCTCGACCAGCTGGGTATCGCCGGTTAGCGGCTCCAGCGCATTACGGATTTTCTTCACGCAGCCCTGGCAGGTGGCGCCGGAAATACTGAGAGTGGTCTGCAGTACAGGTGTGTCGCTCATCGTTATTTACTCCTCAACCTGCCTACCGGGTTTGCCGTCGTCCCAGTGTTCAATCAGGCGGCAGATGGTATGGCCATCCGGCGTGCCGTCCGGCATATCCTGCCAGGCAGCCAGCGCGGTCTTCATGCGCTTACGCAACTGCTCCAACTCATGAATCTCTTTCTCGACCACGGTCAACCGTTGCTGAAACACATCCCGAACCATCGGGCAGGGCGAATGGTGATCATCGGCCTGATCCAGAATCTGGCGAACCTCAGGTAACGAGAACCCCAATTGGCGGGCCTTGCGAGCAAAACGCAGCCGCCGGAGGTCCTCAGAGTCATACTGCTTGTAGTTGTTATCCGGGTTTCGGGAGGGTGTTAGCAGGCCCTCCCGGGTATAAAAACGAACCGTATCCGGACTCACTCCAGCGGAGGTGGCAATTTCTTTCACTTTCATCGTCAGAAGCTCTCGCCAAACATTGATCAGCGCCGGTGTGGGAAGCTTGTCCGAAAATGCTCGGAGCCATGCATGGCGCAGAGCAAGCGTACAGGGACGTATTCACAGCGGCTTTCGGACAAGCTTCCCATACCGGCGCGGTATCGCCGAAGCCTAACAATAGCCGGCAATGTAGAACTTAAGGATAGCCTAAAACCTGTGACCCACTCACAGGTCAAAGATTTTCAGGAAGAAGAGCTTTTCGCCCGAAGAAAGGTGTTGCAGTGACTGCACTGATCCGGCGCCATCAACTTTGCCTGCCAGCCAATTTTCCTACCGCACGCTGGGCACGCCAAACGAAGTTGCAGAATAATAATTGGCGTAACAAACGCCACAAGAATGAGCCCCAGGGCTCCCCAGTCGTCACCGCTGGAAAGTCCAAGCTGGCTACTGAAAACCAGAGTAATAACCAGAGCCACAAAAGCGAACAGGAAATAATTCCGGTTCCAGCGCTCCCAACGGCGAAGCTTGTTGTCTTGCTCCGGTGTTAAATAACCTGTGGCCATAGAATCTCACCTGAAAAAACCTAGTTTAATGCGGGCGCAAACGAAACGCGATTATAACTCCAGCTCAGCCATTACAGCTTTTTTGAACGCGCCGCTGGCTAGCGCACTTTCCAGTTCTTCCGCCGGAACAGGGCGGCTAATCAAATAACCCTGAGCCAGATTACAGTGGTGGTTCTTGAGAAAGTCCAGTTGGGCTTTTGTTTCCACGCCCTCGGCGACTACCTGCAAGCCCAGGTTGTGAGCCAGATTAATCACCGCCCGGGTAATCACCGCATCATCATGGCGCTCAGTCACGTCGGTAATAAACGAGCGGTCGATTTTAAGAAGATCCACCGGGAAGTCCCGCAGGTAAGCCAGGGAGGAATAGCCAACACCGAAATCGTCAATGGCCAGATGCACTCCAAGATCATGCAAACGCGACAATTGCCCCAGATTGTGTTCGATATTCTGAATGAAAATTTCCTCAGTCAGCTCTACCTTAAGCCGGTTGGCGGGAATACCCTCAGCATTCAGCGCGTTATGTATACGTTCAACCAGGCGTTCATCCGCCAGCTTATGCCCGGACAGATTCACCGCTACTCTGAGGTTTTCAAAACGGGTACCCTTCCATGCGGCCAACTGCCTGCAAGCCGCCATCACCACCCAGTGTCCGATATCCATTATCCGGCCGCTTTCTTCTGCAAAGGGAATGAATTCGCCAGGCGGCAGCAAGCCCCGGCGGGGGTGCCGCCATCGGATAAGTGCCTCAACATCGTTGACCTCGCCACTGCTGAGATTCAGTTGCGGCTGGTAATACAGCACAAACTCGTTACTGACCAAAGCCCGGCTGAGATCCTTCTCAAGCTCCAGGCGCATGACCTCTCGTTTCTGCATGCCCTCAGTATAAAACTGGTAGGTGTTACGGCCCTGCTCTTTGGCGCGATACAAGGCTATATCGGCGTTGCGCAGCAGAGTATCGGCATCCAATCCGCTCTGGGGGTAGACAGCAACGCCCAGTGTTGCGGTAATGCGGTGAACTTCTTCCTGAAGGACAAAAGGCGCTTCAAAGCAGTGTTTGATTCGCCCCAGCAAGTAAATAATGGCGTTTATATCTTCCACATGCTGCTCGCAGATCATGAACTCGTCGCCACCGGAGTAGGATACGGTAGTGCGCTCGCCGCTAAGCTGATCCAGACGCCCGGCAACCTGAATCAGCAGCTCGTCGCCAAATTGATGGCCAAGAGAGTCATTGAGCATCTGAAACCGATCCAAATCCAGCATCACCAGTGCCACCTGACGCTCCTGCCGATCTGCGACATTCAGCGCGTGGGCCAGGCCTTCCATAAAGAAGCGCCGGTTCGCAAGGCCCGTGAGAACATCTGTCGATTCGAGCCGCACAAGATCCTGCTGAATGGTTTTGCGCTGGGTTATTTCTTCATCCAGTTCCTGACGGGCTGTGAGTAAATCCCGGTTACGCTTGAGCAGGATTTGTATCAGAAGCGTTGTGAGGCTGGTCAGCAGGCCCATGAAAACAAGGGTAATAAACGTCCAGCGGGGCCACGGGCCACGCTGGCTGTTGACCCACTCGGGCGACGGTTGGACTGTTAGTTGCAGGTCCAGCGTGGGAAGACTGATTGGCGCAGTGTAGGACAGGGCATCGCTGGCGGGGTCAAAACTGTTCAGTGTATAAACCAGCTTGTCTTTGCTGTGGATTTTCATCTGGAACATTGCCGGTTCCCGGGAGGCCATAATCTGGTTAACCAGCGCATCCATTCTGAACACCCCGGCAATGAAGCCCCGATTATCGGAACCTACGCCAACGGGTGAATAAATAACAAAGCCCTTTCCTCCCTGGAGCAAATCTATTACGCCGGAGATGTCGTAGTTTCCGGCACTCTTCGCGGCTTCCAGTGCTGTTCTGCGTTGCTTGTCAAATGCTGCATTCTGGCCAAGCACGTTCTCGTTGGTGGCAAGCGGTGTCAGCCAGCGGATGGTAAAGTCAGCGTCAACCCATTCAATGGCCTGATAGATGCGGAAATCTTTAAGGTAATTACGGGCATCTTTACGCCATTCCCGTTCCGAGGTTTGTGGGTCTTCCGCCAGCCGGTTAGCCATGCGCCGGATGGCGTCGGCGTGCACAATAAACTCCCATTCCAGGGAGTGCGCCATATTACTGGTCTGATTTTCGAGGTTGGACTGAATTTGCCCCGTGTACTGCTGAACCAGGCCGTAACGAAGCCCCTCTGCCATGCCGACAAAAACAAGAAAGATCACCAGCGGAAACAGGGGGTGTAGCAGCTGCTTAACCAGGGGCCCGAATGTTTTGGGTGATGGAACCAAAAGCTGCTCCGATTGCCAGTAGTCCGATATGCCAGTGTAGTGGCTGAAGGCTGAGAATGGTAAATCAACCTTCTCAGACGCCGGGTAGGCTCAGGAGTTAGCCAAGTGGGAGACTAACAGCGTTGGATCACGTTTGGCCACCAACCGCCGGTATGCCCAGGCGTGGTATCTCCTGCTTTGGGCAGAGGTCCATCACAGCGGTTATGCCGGCCTTTTCCGCTCTGGCTGCCCCGGCTTCGTTGATCACCCCAATCTGCATCCAGATAACAGGAACCTTCAGTTCTATGGCCTGATCAATCACCGCATCTGTGCGCTCCGGAGCAAGAAACAGTTCAACCATATCGACCGGCTCCGGCAGGGAGGCTATATCGGCGTACACCGTCTCACCCAATACCTTCTGGCCTGCCAGGCGCGGATTAACAGGAATAATCCGGTAACCATGTTGTTGCAGGTATTCCATAACTTCGTGGGAAGGTCGGTTGGTTTTCTCACTGGCCCCCACCAACGCGATGGTGCGAACTGTGCTCAGGATATCGTGAATGGCACTTGGGTCTTTAGTCGGCATGGTACCCTTGCTACTTTTCAGGAGTGGTTTGATCGCTTGTATTTGGCCACAATGCTCCGTTTAGCAGCGCGCACTGGACCTTGGTTGGAATATACCCCCACGCAGTTGGATCATCAAATTTGCCTTGCCTAATAGCGGGTGGCATTGTGATTTCAGACTCTGTGACTGGCCGTCACCTGAACATGCGCGGCCGGTACCTTAAAAGTGTTTTGCCGTACGGCCGCAGAGCCAGACCGCGCCCTGAAGCTAGGCGCGGTTGCTAACAAGCTGCAGGAACTCCGTTCGTGTTGCCTGGGATTTACGGAATTGCCCCAGCATCATGGACGTTTTCATTTTGGAGTTCTGTTTCTGAACGCCACGCATCATCATACACATGTGCTGGGCTTCGATAACCACTGCAACGCCCTTGGCATTGGTCACACTTTCTACCGCTTCGGCAATTTGGCGCGTCAGGCTTTCCTGAATCTGTAACCGGCGTGCGTACATGTCCACAATGCGCGCAAATTTCGATAAGCCAAGAACGTGCCCCTGGGGCAGGTAGGCAATGTGACATTTACCAATAAAGGGCAGCATGTGATGCTCGCACATGCTGTACAGCTCGATATCCTGAACCACAATCATCTCATCCATTGCGGATTCAAACACCGCATTGTTTACGAGATCACCCAGATCCTGCTGATAACCTTTGGTGAGAAACTGCATGGCTTTGGCAGCACGCTTGGGGGTGTCTTGCAGACCTTCGCGGTTGGGGTCTTCGCCCAATCCGTCGATGATGGCGCGGTAGTGGCCCGTCAGGTCGTCAAGGTGTTTGGTCATAGTGTTGTCCGGTCTCTTTATTGGTGCAGGGTAATAGTAACAAGTAATGATAAGGGGCAATGGTGTTGAACGAGGGCAAGAGCTTAAGTGAATTCGCTCTGTATCTCTACGGTTTAGGCAGAAGCCCTTTAAAAATACCGGTTCTGGCTTGCTGTTTTATGGCACGTATTTGCCAAGCGCTGGTGACAGAACCGGGTTTATTCTACAGTTTCAGGTCGTGACGGATCTATCGGGAATAACGCATGGAACAGCAAATACCTGGCCTCAGGGATGGAGCAACAGTCAGTCGTGGGATAGCGATGCTGGAAGAGTGGCAACAGGGCGGCAAATGGTTTACTTACGAGGGCCACGCCATATTCAGTCGCATGGCCGGCAGGGGGGAGCCGTTGGTATTGGTGCATGGGTTTCCGACGGCTAGCTGGGACTGGAATCGTCTGTGGCCCATGTTGATTCAGAATAACAATGTTGTAGCTCTGGACCTGTTGGGTTTTGGCTTCTCTGATAAGCCCCGGGATCATGCCTACAGTATTGAGGATCAAGCAGATCTTTTGCAGGGGCTGCTGGAAGGGCTTGGGCTGGAATCTGTGCACCTTTTTGCTCATGACTACGGTTGCAGTGTTGCTCAGGAGCTGCTGGCCCGGGAACAGGAAGGTGTGCTGCCTTTTCAGGTTGCCAGTGTCTGTTTTTTAAACGGAGTGCTGTTTCCGGAAGTGTATAACCCATTGCTGATTCAGAAGCTTTCGCGTAGCCCTCTGGGCGGGCTGCTAAGCCGAGGTTTGACACGGCGCAGTTTCGAGCGAAGCTTTTTGAAACTGTTTGGCCGTAAAAGCACCCCATGCAAGCAGGATATGGACGATTTTTGGTACTTGCTCACCTACAATAATGGCCGGGGAATCCTGCATCACCTTGTTCAGTATATGGAAGAGCGTCGATGCCACCGTCACCGCTGGGTGTCAGCTTTGCAGAATGCGAGGCAACCCGTGCGCCTGATTTCGGGCACTGCAGATCCGGTTTCAGGCGCGGCCATGGTTCAGCGTTACCATGAAATGATTCCGAACGCCGATGTGGTGCAATTGAAGAACGTGGGGCATTACCCGCATTTTGAAAGTCCATGGGAGGTATTTGGCGCATACAGGGAGTTTCGCAAGCATCGGGTGGGGTAGACCTGTAGCCGGTTGGGCAAAACGTCGTTAACATTCGCAGGCTATCCGTTCTGATTGCCATTCATTCCGAATGCTGACGAGAAACCTGTTATGACCGCGATCCACACCCGCACCCCTGCACTGACCGTTCGAGCGGGCCGTCGAACCATTCAGAGATTACGAGACAAGCCGCTCACACCAAATGATGTACAACCTGAACCTGCCTTATGAGCAGCCAGGCGTGATTTTATACCCCCACTTTACGGACCGCATAGTGCCAGGCTGGTTTGATAAAACTCTGCCCTGGCGGCGCGGCGATGCCTCGCGTCTGCAGGATGTATTGCTTGTGGCACCGTCTGAGGCGTATCTGGAGCACCTCCCGGACCGCAAACTGCCGGACCGGAAGGATTTTGAAACCTACGCCGGAAACGATCGCGGCCGGGAGCGCTCGTGGCGGAAGGCCATTGCCGAGAGCGAGCGTTTGGGTGACGAGTTTATGGAACTTTTGGCTACCGGCCGCCTGGTGGATGCTCTCCAGCCCTTATGACTATCTGGCTGACAAACGGCCAGCACTGCCATAAACCACCAGAAAACTGGCAAAGGCCGTGACCACAACCGAGGGGCCGGCAGGCGTATCCAGATGCCACGACATACTCAGGCCACCGGCCACCGCAATAAATCCAAACACCACAGCCAACGCCGCCATCTGCTCCGGGGTGTTGGCCAGTCTGCGTGCTGTGGCTGCCGGGATGATCAGCAGTGCGGTAATCAGTAGAACGCCCACCATTTTCATGGCGACTGCAATGACCAGTGCAAACATCAACATCAGCACCAGACGCAGGCGCTCAACGGGCACCCCTTCTACTCGTGCCAGTTCTTCGTGGATGGTGCTCATCAGCAAACCGCGCCAAAGTACGATTAACAGCGTTAAAATCACAATGGCGCCGCCGTAGATCCACAGCAGGTCGTTGCGGTTCATGGCGAGTAGGTCCCCGAACAGCAGGCCGGTCAGGTCGATCCGGACATCTGGCATAAAACTGAGTGCAACCAAACCAATGGCCAGGGCACTGTGGGCAAGAATGCCCAGCAGCGTATCGGTGGCGAGGGTTTTGTTGCGGGAAAACAATAACAAAGCGACAGCCAGTACAACGCTGGTGATCATGACTCCGAGATTCAACGGAACGCTGATCAAAAAGCTGAGTGCTATGCCCAGCAAGGCAGAATGAGCCAAGGTATCGCCGAAATAGGCCATTCTCCGCCACACCACAAAGCAGCCCAGGGGCCCGGCGATCAGCGCCACTCCCAAACCACCAATGAGCGCACGCCAGAAAAAATCATTCAGCAGGGTATCAATGATGGTCATGGTGACAGTCCCCATGGCCGGTGGCAGTACCCGAATGATCAGGCCCGACCACGTTGCCATGCAGGTCGTGGCTGTGGTTGTGGTGGTGGTGATACACCGCCAGGGATTCCGCGACCGGTCGGCCAAAGGTTTCAATAAACGCCGGGTCGTGGGAAATGTCTGCGGGTGAGCCGCTGCAGCATATGTGCTGGTTCAGACAAATAACCTGGTCGGTGGCGGCCATTACCAGGTGCAGGTCGTGGGAAATCATGATCACGCCGCAGTTCAGTTCGTCCCGTAACTGTCGGATAAGGTCGTAAAGCGCGGCCTGGCCATTGATATCAACGCCTTGCGCCGGTTCATCGAGCACCAGAAGGTCCGGCCTCCGAGCCAGGGCTCTGGCAAGCAGAAGGCGTTGCTGTTCGCCTCCGGAAAGATGATGCACCGAAGCATTGAGCAGATGCCCCACGCCGGTTCTTGCAAGGGCAGAGGTGCATTCTGTCAATGGCCGGCCACTGAGCAACATGAAGCGTTTAACACTTAAAGGTAGCGTTGATTCGAGGCTTAGGTGCTGGGGCACATACCCTATTACCAGGTTTTTTGCGCGTGTCACGCGACCACTGGTGGCGGTTTGTATGCCCAGAACGGATTTGATTAACGTGGTTTTACCTGCGCCGTTAGGCCCGATGATTGTAATGATATCGCCCCGGTGCAGGGACAGATTTACCCGATCAACAACCGGGCGGCTTTCGAATCGCACGGTAAGATTGTCTATGGCAATCAGCACATCAGTCATGGCGCAGTTCCCCGAGACAGCCGGGGCAGAGACCCGCTACTTCCAGTGTAATGCCTTCAGTCTGGAAGGCTTCGGCGCCGGCGGCATGGTGTATCGCCGTGGATACCGAGGTGTCTGTGAGTTCAAGGACATTGCCGCAGGCGCGGCAAATAAGAAACATACCCGTGTGGTGCTCTCGGGCATGGGCGCAGCCAGTGAACGCATTAAGCGACGCTATGCGGTGTACAAGCCCGTTTTGCTGAAGAAAGTCCAGAGCCCGGTATACCGTTGGCGGTGCGGCATTGTGGCCTTCAGACGTGAGTTCTGCCAGCACATCGTAGGCGCCGAGAGGCTTGTGAGATTGCCAGACCAGCTCCAGCACCCGCTCACGTGTGGGGGTCAGGCGGGCATTTTTTTGCTTGCAGATTGCCCTGGCATCTGCCAAAGCCTGGCTGACGCAAGCGTCGTGATTGTGGGGGCGGTACGGAAGTGCGGGGGCAGACATAGCCGGGATCCTGCGGAATTTGAAACATTATAACATTCACAAGGATCCCGCTGCTATGGGGCAAGACAATAGCCTGAGTGCCGCGCTGATCACTCGGTCTCAGGTTCTTTGTTTATTCCAGCTGGTCGCTGGCGAGTGATTCCAGATAATCCAGGTTGGGAATCCAGGCGGCTTCACCATCAACTTCAACCTGCATAAGGTCAGCCGGTCCATTTTCGCCAGCCAGTTGCTTAACCTGATCTTCGGTAATGCGAACCTGGCTTGGAATACCTTGGGTGATCAGCGCAATGAAGCCAAGCTTTGCGCTGTTGATCGAGTTGAGCACCACAATCCGGCCACGGTTATCGCCCGGGATAGTGAGATTTCCGCCATTGGCTGCGTCGTAGGATATAACCGCCAGATTCAGTCCACGCCACTCCAGGTAGCCGGCCAGCCAATCCGGCGCGCCGGGGCCAGCGTCGTTACTGGCATAGTCTACCACCTCGGCAATGGATACGTTGGGTAGTAAAAGCTGTCGACCGCTTACCGGGATCATAACGCAGGAGAGGGTTTGGCTGTTGTCGTTCATTGCTTGTGTCCTCAGGTGGAGCCGCGTTTTTGTCGGCTTTTCAGCAGACAGGATTTTTCGATGGTGTTGATCAGTTCCTGCGCCAGTTGTTCGGGCGTACCACAGAAGCTGGCACAGCCTGTGGCGGCGATGGAGTCCGGCATTGAGCTATTGCCGCAACTTGCACTCTCCTGAACCCAGATCTGGCTGCCATAGGCTTTGAGCAAAGGTGCTGCAATGACCCCATCGTTGCCCATGCCGGAAAACAGAATTGCATGGCAGCGCGCGCCGTAATGATCGGCCGTATTCAACAACACCTGGTCAATAGAAGGGCCATAGGGGCCGGGCCAGGGTGTGCCTTGTTCAGTCAACTCGCCAGTGTTGTCAAATTTCCATTCGTGTTCAACAGGCATCAGTACGACATCGCCGTTTTTCACCCGGTAATTTTCTTCCGCACGTCGCAGCTTGTAATGGGCATGCCTGCCAAGCACCCGGGTCAGTACCTCGGCAAAGTTATCATCAATATGCTGGGCGTATATAAAGCCCACAGGCAAGCCTGGCGGCAGGGAGTCCAAAAAAGCCTTTACCGCAGCCGGGCCGCCCAGCGACGCGCACAAAACCCAAACTTCCTCTGCCACAGAACCTGGCGTTGCAGGCGGCAGCCACTGAGGCAATTCAGTCGACACCGGGCTTTCTGGCGCCTGTATCTCAAGCGCTTCAAGGCTGGCCCTGGAATCCAGCTGCTCCAGCTCGCCCAGCTGTTTTTCCAGCTTGCCCAACAACCGACGCTCCCAGCGAAAATAATCCGGGCTGCCGGATGCGGGGGCCTGATCCAGCCCAAACAAAACCGACACCCCGGTGCTCTCCAGAAGATAATCGAACAGGGCAGGGTGGTCCGCTTCGTCTTCCAGCGTGACCAGCCACAGTGCCGCCTCAGGAAACTCCGGGTAACCCATCAGCCGTTGGGGATCACCGGAGAAGCAAACCTCAAGGCCGAACTTGGTGGCGGCTGCCTGCAGACGGTGTCGCTGAAGAACAACGTCCGACACAATGCCGACCGAAGCCCGACCGTCGTGGCCGGTCATCACTGCTTACCGGTGAGCAGTTCAATGGTGTTCAGCAATTCGGTCTCCTGGAACGGCTTGCCGAGGTATTCGTTTACGCCGATTGCCAGTGCCCGCTCACGGTGTTTTTCACCGGTTCGCGAGGTAATCATGCAGATCGGCATGTCGCGCAGATTGTCATCGTGGCGCACGAAGCTGGCTACTTCAAAGCCGTCCATGCGCGGCATCTCGATATCCAGCAACATAAGATCCGGTTGGTGATCCTGCAACTGGGCCACCGCATCCAGGCCATCTTTTGCCGTGATAACCTCCATGCCATTGCGTTCCAGCAGGCGAGAGGTCACTTTTCGCACGGTTACCGAGTCGTCTACCACCATTACTACCGTAGCGCGTTCTTCATAGCGGGCTGACTCCCTCGCCTTTTCCAGCTCAGCTAAGCGCTCCCGCTCGGACAAAATGTCGGAACGGATCATGGCAGGCAGGTCGAGAATCACCACTACGTTGCCGTCACCCAGAATGGTGGCACCGGATACGCCGCGAACGGTTCCGAACTGCGGACCGAGTGACTTCACCACAATTTCCCGGCTACCCATCAGGTTGTCTACTTGCAGCGCCATGGGCTGCTCGGCACCACGCACCAAAATAACTGGCAACGGCAGGGCCTGGCCCTGAAGCTTGGGATGATGATCACTGTTCAGCAGGCTGCCAAGGTACTGCAGGCGATATTCCTGGCCGGCGTATTCGTACATGGGCGCATCCGGCTTGTAGTATTCTTCAAGCTCGTAGGTGCTGACCCGAACAATGCCCTCAATGGTATTAAGCGGAATGGCGTAGAAATCCTCACCTGTAGATACCATCAGGGCGCGGTTTACCGATACGGTAAACGGCAGTCTTACAGTAAAGATGGTTCCCCGGCCCAGCTGCGATTCAATATCCAGGCTGCCGCCCAGCTGTTTGATCTCACTGGCGACCACGTCCATGCCCACACCACGGCCGGAAATCTGGGTAACCTGCTGTGCGGTGGAGAACCCTGGCTGCAGAATAAACTGAAGAATTTCACGCTCGGAAAGATCTTCGTCTTCTCGCAGCAGACCCTGACGAATGGCTTTGTCCCGGATAACCTGTGAAGGAATGCCGGCGCCGTCGTCAATCATGCGAAGAACCACGTCGCCGCCTTCGCGGGCCAGCGTCAGGGTAACGTCGCCTGCTTCCACCTTGCCAGCTTTCTGGCGATCAGCCGGGCTTTCGATGCCGTGGTCTATGGCGTTCCGCAGCATGTGTTCCAGAGGCGCAATCATGCGTTCCAGAATGGTGCGGTCCATTTCACCTTCGGCATTGCGGACGTCAAAGTCCACTTTTTTGCCCAGCTCGCCGCTGATCTGGCGAACAATCCGGCGCAGGCGCGGCACCATGGAGGCAAACGGAATCATTCGGGTCTTCATCAGACCTTCTTGCAGTTCCGTATTGATGCGGGACTGCTGAACCAACAGGGTTTCTGTATCCCGAACCCGGTCAGACAGTGTCTCCCGCAGGTCTGCAAGGTCTGAGGAGGATTCTGTCAGAGCGCGCGATAGCTGCTGTATGGACGAATAACGGTCCATTTCCAGTGGGTCAAAATCTTCGCCGTAATCCGGACCATGCTCTTTTTCTGCACTGAACAGGATTTGAGCTTCGGTTTCTATATCCATCCGGCGTAGCTGTTCACGCAGACGTTCTATGGTGGCGGCCATTTCATCCAGGGTATGGCCGAAATCACTGCTTTGTTGCTCAAGCCGGCCACGGGTAATACTGGTTTCACCAGCCAGGTTAACCAGATCATCCAGCAGTGGCGCGGATACCCTGATGGTTTCCTGAGCCGTCCGTTGCGCGTCTGCTGCACGATTATGGGCCTTTGTGGCCGCTTTATTCTGCGTAGGCCTGGGCCCGGAGTTCGCGGCTGGCTCAGGTTGCGTCCCGGGTGTTGCCGGAACCGGCACGCTCGCCGGTTCAATACCTGCCGTGCCGGCATTGGCGCGTTCGCGTATGTCTGCGACCAGAGCAATAATGCCGTCGTGATCTTCGGTAATGGCTTGCCACTGGCTGTCGTCGGGGGCATTGCCATGCAGGTCAATCAAGCGGGTTTCAAACGTGTGCGCCTTGTCACCCAGCAGTGTTAGCTGGGACAAACGGGCTCCGCCTTTCAGTGTATGCAGCGCGCGCTGGGCTTCCTGGTTGAAGTGGTTATTACCCGGGTCTTTGTGCCAGTCAGCCAGGAGCTGCTCTAGCTGATCCATGATTTCGCCCGCTTCTTCCAGGAATATCTCCAGAATCTCCGGGTCAACGGCTTCCTGGCCTGCTGTTGCCGCTTCCTCTGATGACAACGCGCGTTGATCTGGTTCCGGCTTTTGCGCGGTGTTGAATGCGACAAGCAACTCCGGATCGGCTGCCGGCTCAGTGTTTTGTGCCAGCGCTCCGAGCATGGCTTTTAGATCGGCGAGGCCGCGATCACTGAGTGTGAGCAGCGTTTGCTGGTTGTGCGGGTTAAACAGAAGCGTATCCAATGCATCTGACCAGGCTTCTGCCAGTTCCGCGATGGGGTCGACATCGGACAGTCGTGCACCACCCTTGAGTGTGTGCAGTTCCTGCTGTAACTGCGCAACGCCGGCCATTGCCTCCGGATCATCGTGCCATTGGTCGAGGCACTCGCTTATGGCGTCGTGGATCTCAATACCTTCGTCCAGGAAGATACTGGTAAGTTCGCCTTCTGCAGGCTCGGCGATGGCGGGCGCAGAGTCTCCCCGGAGAATGGCTTCAACCTGGACTATCAGATCACTTGCCGGCGGGCAGGGCTTTCGGGACGCAACCTGATCAACCATCTGCGCAAGCCGGTCATGACAGGCAAACAGCAGGTCGTTCATTGGGCTGCTGGCTTCAAGCTGGCCTTCTGCCACTTTCTCGAACAAGTCTTCCAGTACGTGAGTCAGATCGCCAATGGCATCGATCCCGGCCATGCGGGCACCACCCTTCAGGGTGTGCACGTCGCGTTGTAGCTCCGCGGCGACGGATCGGTTAGACGGGTCTTCGCTCCAGGTGTGCAGCGCACTGCCGGTTGAGTTGATCAGATCGTAGGCTTCTTCAAGGAAGATGCCGATAAGCTCTGGATCCAAATGGGCAAGGTAGCCGGCGTATTCGTCATCGCCTATTTGCGCCATTTCCCCGGGTTCTGTCTCCGGCAGCAACTCGCTCTCTGGTGCGGTGGCTTCTGGCTCGTCGGGCAGCGCTGCATCTGTTACCGCCTGCGTGCTGGCGGTGTTGTCTATGTACGCATAAATTTCGCTGATCAGGTCCGGTGCCGGGCGTGGAAGCTCTTTTGCTTCCATGTTGTCTACCATGCCGGCAAGCCGGTCGTGACAGCGGAACAGAAGGTCCGAAAGCTCTTCGTTAATGGCCAACCGCTGTTCGGTCAGGCCCTCAAACAGATTTTCGAGCTCATGGGCCAGATCGCCCACTGCCGGGATATCTGCGAGCCGCGCACCGCCTTTCAAGGTATGCAGGTCTCGTTGGAGCAGGCGCAAGAGATCCAGGTTTGTGGTGTCTTCACTCCAGCTCTGCAGGGCTTCGGCCGTGCTGTCAATAAGATCGCGGGCTTCTTCGAGGAAAATTTCCGCGAGCTCTTCATCCAATTCGCTGTCGGTGGCTTCGGTGTTGGCAGCCTCGGGAACCTCTTCTGCCGCTGGCTCCTCCAGATCATCCATGTCGAAGCTGAGGTCAATTTCCTCCAGGTCTTCGGTGAACTCTTGATCGAAGGCGCTAGCCGCATCGGCTTCTGTCCGGGAAGTGGCCTGGGTGAGCGCCTCAAGTTCAGAAACCAGCTCATCGCCGGATTCAACCGCTAGTCCCGCGGCCACCTGATCCATCATGTTGATCAAGTGTTCATGAGCACTGCGCATAGATGCGAAGAACTGCTCATCCGGTGCTTTGTCGCGAGCAATGGCGGCAACATAAACTTCTTGCAGCGCCCCTGACAAAGCAGCCACATCTGGTAGCCCGGCGTCGGATGCCGAATCGGTAAGCTGGGCCAGTTCCACAGTGAGGTCCTGGAGTGATCCGGGCTCTTGCGGGTTTTCGGCCCACTGCGCAAGAATAAGATCAGCGTCCAGAACAACATCCAGGCCTTCATTCAGGAATAGCTGCACCAGCTGTGAAGGCTCTGGTTGTATTCCGTCGCGGCTGAGGTCTTCGCTGTAGGTGCGAAGCCGGTCATTGGAGATATGTTCCAGCTTTTCCAGGAATGCTTCGGTGCCGGGCAGTGCCGATTGAGGCGCTTGACGTATTTGCGCCAATCCCTTTGTAAGGAAGTCACAGGCTGTTTCGATCAGCGAGAGTACTTCGCGGTCGGCTCGCAGGTTTTGCGTCCGGGACTCCTTGATGAAGCGTTCCAGCGGAGCGATAACAGCGGCAATTGGGGTGATTCCTGCCGTGTGAGCACTGCCTTTGAGTGTATGCAGAGCACGAGACAGATTGTCTGTATAGGTAACACTGACTTTGTCACCGGCAAGTGCCAGGAACTCTTTAAGCGTTTGCAGATGGGTTTGTGTTTCGCTTTCAAAGATATCCAGTAGCACTGGATCAACGCCGCCATCGTCGGCATCGTAATCAATTTCGGGCAGGTTGATTGCGACCTCGCCAGCAGCGTCACCGGCTTCCGCGGCGGGCATTGTACTGGCGTCAGGGATTTCACCGTTGGCTACGGCAGCTGCCCGGGCCTGGATGTTAGACGGGTCCACTGAAGGTAGCAGGCGGTTCTCGAAATCTTCAACCAGTGCAGGGAAAGCATTGGTTGCTTCATCCAGAATACCGGCAATATCGTCATTCATGAAAATGCTGCCGTCGATAACACGGTTGAGCATGTTCTCGATGGACCAGGCTAGCTCACCCACCGTCAGCGCACCCACCATGCGGCCGCTGCCTTTCAGGGTGTGAAAGGCGCGACGCACTTCCGAAAGAGCGCTGCGATCATCGTGCTGACGGAGCAGCATGGGCAGGTATTCGCGGATAGTATCCAGGACCTCGCCGGCTTCCTCGACAAATATCTCGAGGATTTCGTCATCGATCAGATCGTCATGCGGGTCATTGTCTTCCGTCGGTTCTGGTGCGGGTATTTCTTCAGTAGCCGGTTTTTGCGCTGGCGCTTCCGGCGCCGCGGTTTGTTCGCTTTCGCTGCGGCGGGTGGTGGCCAGCGCTTCGGCGCGCTCAGTCAGTTCGGCCACGTTACCAGAGGCTTGACCATCGCGAAATTCGTGAATCAGTGAAGGAATGCGTGCGTTTACGTCATCCACCAACGAGAACAAGTCGTCGTTTGGCTTGATGCTCTGATCAATCACGCCATTGAGCAGGTTTTCGACCGACCAGGCCAGCTCACCAAGGCTGATAGCGCCAACCAGACGCCCGCTGCCTTTAAGAGTGTGGAAAGCGCGACGAACTTCTGTCAATGCTGAGTGATCGTCGTGACTTTGGCGCAAGCGCGGATAAAACTCTTGAATGGTCTGCAGGACCTCTTCGGCCTCTTCTATAAAGATGCCGAGAATTTCGTCGTCCAGAAGCTCTTCATCCGAACCTTTAGCTTCGGGAAGAGGCTCCGGGGCCGATTCCTGGGCGTCACCGGGTGAGATAACCGGAACGTCTTCTTCTGCGGCTTCTGTGCCCCAGGTGGGCTCTTCACCCACCGGAAAGCCAAGGCTGGCCAGGCTTTGTTCGGCAATCCGCAGTATGTCTTCGTTGTCGCTGATGCCTTCAGTCAGTCGCTCAAGATAGTACTCAATACTGGTAATCGCGTCGGCCAGGGTGTCTAGCTGCGCCCAGTCAGGCACGTGCTTGTCGCTGAGTAGAACATCTGTAATGTAGCGCTCTGCTGAAGCCAGCATGTTGGCCACCCGATCCAGTGGCACTAAGCTCAGGCCGCCCTGAATACTGTGCAGCAGGCCAGGAACATGCTCGACTTCCCGCGTGTCCCATTGGGACGCGATAAAGTTTATGATGGCAGACTTTACTTGCTCCAGCGTGCTGCGGGACTCCCGCAGCAGGGCACCGCTGGCTTCTCCAAGCTCGCGAGAGTTTTGGTTCAGAGGCAGGTTGTCGCCATTGTTTTCAGAGGACCCTGGCTGCCGGTCGCTGTCCAGACCGGCGAGGCTTGCCTCTACGTAGAGCAGCGCCCCGGCGATGTCCATCAGGGTGCCATCGTCCACGAGTTCGCTCTGTGTGCTGAGTTTTTCTACCAGTTCAGTCTGTTCTGTAATAACTTTTCGGGGTATTCCCAATCCCAGCACGGCAAGTGTGTTGCCCACCTGGGTTAAGCCAGGTAGCAATTCTTCCAGCTCGCTGTTCTGGCGCAACTCTGAACGAACAAACAGGTCCAGCTGATCTTTCAGCTTGGCCAGTTCTTCGTTGAGGGCGCTAACAACCGAGTGAATAGCTTCGCGACCCGGGCCAGAAACCCGGCTTCGAGCGGCATCGACATCGTCTTCGGATGGGAGTGCTTCTTCCAGCTGATAACGGCTGCGCAGCTCGCTCACTTTTTCGGAATCGAGGTCTCGTGCCCGAGCCACATAGTAAAGCAGGTGCTTCAGCAGCGCGTCGGGCGCTGGCTGGGCAAGAATATCCCCATGTTCCTCGGTAAGTCGGCGGATTTCGCTATCGAGTTCCCGAAGCAGGGATTTCACGGCAGGGTTAACCGGGTTTGCCTTGGCCTGAAGAGTTTCAACGAAGGCAGCAGCTGCTTTCCAGAGCTCTCCGCGAGGTGTTTTCTGGCAAAGGCGAGTCAGCCGGTGGATCACCTTTTGCAGGTAAACAAACTGGGCGTCCAACTCTTCTTCGCGAACAATGCCCGCCAGTGCAAATTGATACATTTGGCGAAGCTTGCGAATATGACCGAGCACTTTCGGGTCTTGCAGTCGCTGGGATACGTTGCCCGCGACCTGCATGCGGGACGGGCCCAGATCAGGTTTGAACAAAGATGTATCTGAAAGCAGGGCGTCGCCTCGTGCGGCCCTCAGGTCGTTCAGCAGAGGCAGCAGTACCATGGGAAAATCATCCTGGCTGCTGGCCAGATGTTCCAGGTACTGAGGTAGCTGCAAAATAGCCTGCATCAGAACATTTACGGCTTCGTCTACGTTGGTGACGCTGTCGTTCAACAGGGCCTGGGTGAGCTTTTCCATTTCTTCGGTCAGCAAGGCTGCACCGTAAAGCTCAACCATCTGCAGGGTGCCATGCACCTGATGGAGATAATTCAGGCAGAAGCGCAGGCGTGCCGTGTCGTCACGATTGTCGACATACGCCTCCAGCGCATGCTGACTCTGAGTCAGCGTGTCCTGTATCTCGCCCCTAACCCAGTCGAGGGCGATGCTGTCATGGTGGTTGCCCATAACCTCTCCGGTTATTCTTCGTCAGCCTGGCGCTTTATCCACGCCAGTACGTGTTCCGAGGGTACTTTTTGCAAGCCGGGTGGCTGCCAATCGATCAGCTCTCCCTGGCCCAGAACCAGTAATCCCCCGGGCGCCAGCCGCTCTGCAAGTCGTCTGACAATGTCCCGTCTGCGCCAGCGACGGAAATAAATCAGCAAATTCTGGCAGAAGATAATGTTCATCCCGTGCATGGGTGCTTTATCCAGATCCAGCACATTCAGCCTGGTAAAGCAGACCCGTTCCCGGATGCCATTTACAATTTCTACGGTGTTCCGCTCGGCTGGGCGGAAATACCGGTTTTTCATATTTTCTTCCATGCCCAATAATTTGCGGGCACTGAACTGACCAATCCGGGCCTTTTCGATGACTGGTGTACTGATATCTGAGCCGGTTACACCATACAGCGGTTGCAGAGCCAGTTGGGCCATACACTCATTCAGCACCATGGCTAAGGTGTATGGCTCTTCACCGGTGGAGCAGCCAACGCTCCAGGCCTCTATAGGCCGCTTCCGGAACTGCTCTCTTGGCCGCGTAAGTACATAATCGGCAACCAGGCGAAAGGCGTCAGGGTCCCGAAAAAAGCGGGTTTCCTGCACTGTTAGCCGGTCTACCAGCGTTGACCACTCCCGAATGGCATTTGGCCCTGAGACAATCGTTTCGTAGTAGGCCTGGTAACTGCTGCAGCCTATTTCCCGCATCCGGATAGCCAGGTTGGTTTCCAGAAACGAGCGGCGCTCTGCAGGCAGTGTCATGCCTGTACGGTGCTCCAGTAATGCCTGCCACTGGTTGAACTGCGCCTCATCCATTTCAGGAAGGCGACGCAGAACCCAGGCGCTTTCAGCAGGTGACGGATTGTTTTGAAGCTCAGACATAAACCGCCATTATTTCCCGGTTGTGGTTGCTCAGCCCACCACTGGCACGTTGCTGTCTTCCTCTTCTTCGTGATCCGCCAAATCTTCGTCAGGCAGCGTGAAGCCGGCAACGGAGGACCGTAACTCGGAAGCCATTTCCGCCAGGTTCCCGATGGACTTCGCGGTCGCGTTGGTACCGGACGAGGTCTGGGAGGTGATTTCCTGGATAACGTTCATCGTGTTGGAAATGTGTGCAGCAGAAGACGACTGCTGGCGCGCCGCGTTGGAAATGTTCTGGATCAGCTCCGCAAGACTCATGGATACGTTCTCGATTTCCTCGAGAGCGATACCCGCGTCCTGTGCCAGGCGTGCACCGCGGACCACCTCGGCGGTGGTGTGTTCCATGGAAATAACCGCTTCGTTGGTGTCAGACTGGATCGTCTTAACCAGCGCTTCGATCTGCTTGGTTGCGGCAGAGGAACGTTCTGCAAGGCGCTGAACTTCGTCCGCAACCACCGCAAAGCCCCGGCCAGCGTCACCGGCCATGGAGGCCTGGATTGCCGCGTTCAGAGACAGGATGTTGGTTTGGTCGGCAATGTCGTTGATCAGCGATACGATGTCGCCGATTTCCTGGGAAGACTCGCCCAGACGCTTGATCCGCTTGGAGGTTTCCTGGATCTGTTCCCGGATGTTATCCATGCCGCGGATGGTGTTTTGTACCACTTCCGCGCCTTTCTTGGCGATGGCAACCGAGCGCTCTGCTACCGCAGAGGATTCCGCGGCGTTGGAGGATACCTGGTCGATAGACACGGCCATTTCGTTAACCGCTGCCGAGGCGCCTGCAATTTCCTGGGCCTGATGCTCGGACGCATCCGCCAGGTGCATCGCAGTAGACTGGGTTTCCTGAGCCGCACCGGCTACCCGTACGGCAGTGCCACGAATGGCCTGTACCAGCCCGCGCATCTGGTCGATCGCGTAGTTGATGGAGTCAGCGATGGCGCCCGTGAAGTCCTCGGTTACTGTGGCCTCGGTGGTCAAGTCACCATCCGCCAGGTCGGCCAACTCGTCCAGTAGTCGCAGGATCGCATTCTGATTCTGCTCGTTTTGCTCCTGGGTGGTTGCCAGGCGGGCTTGTGCTTCGCGATACAGAGCCAGGCCGATGAACACAACCATGGCAACCATGGTAGCCAGAATAACAAAAGCGAGTGTCGGGCTAACAAGCCGTGAGCCACTCTGGGTGCGGAAGCTTTCTGCAAGAACAGACAGCTCAGATAGCAGAATTTCGGAGTTCTGGAAGATGTCGCTGGCCGCAGTGCGCACCTTGAAGAGGTCAGGAGAGGCTTCAAGAATCGCGTCTACGTTCTGGGAGACGAACTCGAATAGCTCATCAACCGCCTCCAGGCCGTAGATGGCATCTTCGTCGTTTACTTTGGAAATGCCCATAGCGGGCGTGCCGTTCAGCTGGCCCTCAAGTACCCGGCCAAACAAGCTGGCGTCCCGGCCGAACCGGTCAGCAGCAATAACAGCGTCTTCGTCACCGGAGAGTACGTTGTTCACCGAGCGCACGATGCGTTCTGCCAGCAAGGATTGGCGTTGTGCCAGAGCTATCTGTTCCGCCGGTGCATCGTTATCCAGCAGGATTTGTACAATATCGTCGTATTCAACCTGAAGCTGCGGGATGGTCTCGTTCAGGGTGCGCGCTACTTCATGCAGACCGAGTACGGCATCCTGGGTAGACAGAATGCTGTCAGCGTTCTCACGTACCGAGTTCCAGTGCTGTTGAACACCGCTATCCTGGGCCAGTTTACTGGGTGGCAGGCCGGTTTCCGGGTTGCCTTCAGTCACGTTGCCCCAGAGCTGCTGGAATTCGTCACGGGAGCGGCGCAACTGGTTGAATGCCTCGGCGGTACCGCCGGCGGATTCAGTTGCGTTTTTCGCAATTTCCTGTGACAGCACCCTGAGTTCAGCGGCGTTGGCAATGTATTCCTGGTCGTTCTGGCTGTCCCTGTTGATGATAAACAGGACCACAACGAGCAGGACGGTGAGTGCAATCAGCGAGGCAATCAGGCCGGCAACAAGTTTGTTGCCTCCCTGTCCCGTACCGATTCTTCCGGCTCTGTTTTTCATTTTCTGGCTCCCGGCCTCTTCAAGAATTTGGCAAGTTGTTTTAAATCAGGTTTCAGGCAGTCAGGGTGTTTGTCCTGCCACTGTCGTCACCCTACCACTGCGCGACGTTCAGAAAGCGTTCGTCATCGAGCAGGTCGACGGCGGAAAATACTTTCCAGACTTCTTCGTTTCGTTCATAGCCGCCTGCGACAAACGGCCGAACGTTTTCAGGCACACCCGCCGGTGCCGCCCTGAAACTGTCTGTTGCAAAGTACTGCATACCCAGCACGGTATCGACTACCAGACCACTGAATACATCGCCCCTCTCAATAACAAGAACCCGGCGTTCCCGCTGGCTGCGGGACGAGCGTGGAATGTCAAAGAAGCCGGCAAGATCTACCAGTGGCAGGAGGCGGCCACGCACGTTAGCGGCGCCCATCAGAAAAGGCCGTACGCCCGGAATGTGTGTAAACCGGGGAACGTGCAGTATTTCGGTGACTTCACCCATGGGGGCCACATAGCGCTCACCTGCGAGAACGAAACCGATACCGTTCCAGAGTTCGACGGCTTCTTGTTGTTCCGGCAGGCCCGCGGCCATGGATCGGCTGCGTTGGGCGATATCCGTCAGAATGGCAAAAGGGGCTGCCTGGGCGGACATGCTTACTCCACGGTTGGGGATCAGGCAATCAGGTTGTTGATTGTTTTGATCAGATCGTCTTCGTTAACCGGTTTTACCAGATACCCTTTGGCGCCTTGGCGAGTGCCCCATACGCGGTCGGTTTCCTGATCCTTTGTGGTAACAATAATCACAGGAATGGAGGCTGTTTCCGGAGCCCGGGTCAGTTGGCGGGTCGCCTGAAAGCCGTTCAGGCCCGGCATAACCACGTCCATAAGCACCAGGTCTGGTGTTTCGGCACGGGCTTTAGCAACACCATCGGCGCCGTTGTCGGCGGTCAGCACTTCGTGTTTGTGCTTTTCCAGAATGGTGGAAATTTTCTTAACCTCGGTGGGAGAGTCATCAACAATCAGAATGCGAGCCATGGGTTCCTCGATGGTTCTTTAGTGTCAGCAGGGTTTACTGTGACGCCACTGGTAGATAGTGGCGAATCGTATTAAGCAGCTCATCCTTGCTGAACGGTTTGGTCAAGTACTGATCCGAGCCAACAATACGGCCTTTGGCCTTATCGAACAGCCCGTCCTTGCTTGACAGCATGATGACCGGCGTCTTCTTGAAAGAGGAGTTATTCTTGATGAGCGCGCAGGTCTGGTACCCGTCCAGGCGGGGCATCATAATGTCTACAAAAATGATGTCGGGTTGTGAGTCTGCAATTTTGGCCAGAGCATCAAAGCCGTCAGTCGCGGTGATAACCTCACAGCCAACCTTTTTCAGAAGAGTTTCTGCGGTGCGACGGATGGTTTTGCTGTCGTCGATCACCATGATCTTCAAGTTCTCGAAGTTGTCATCCATTGTCCAGGTGCCTTGCGCTCAGCGACTGTCATTGTTTTCAAAAGAGGGTTTTAACATAAACCTTTAGGTTCATCTATAAATCCCGCTCATTTATAGAGTATCGGTGGCCTGATAAAAAGTAATACTTTGTGACCAATTGTACTTCTGCCGGAAACATCACGTAATTGACCAAGGATTTCTGCGGATGCAATCGAGGCTCGGGTACAATACCATCTGTATTCTCCAGCATAGCACTTATTGACCGGCTCACTCTGCAGACCGGTTCGTGTTTTTACCTCTAATGAACGCAAGAGGCACTATGACAGTTCGACTCGGGATCGTGATGGATCCAATTGAGGATATCCATTTCAAAAAAGACAGTTCGTTGGCGATGTTGCTGGCGGCCCAAAATCGCGGTTGGGACATTGAGTACATGGAGTTGCCAGACCTGTACATGGAAGGTGGCAAAGCCATGGCGCGCACACGCAGCCTTACGGTGCAGATGGACCCGGACAACTGGCACAGCTTTGGTGAACCCAGGGATCGTGCACTGGGCGATCTCGACGTTATTTTGATGCGGAAAGACCCGCCAGTAGATCGCGAGTTTCTGATCGCTACCTATATTCTGGAATCTGCCGAGCAGCAGGGTGCTTTGGTGGTTAACCCTGCGGCAACCCTGCGGGACTGCAATGAGAAACTGTTTGCCACCCAGTTTGAGGATCTGACACCGCCGGTGCTGGTAAGCCGGTCGGCCGAGCGATTTCGGGAGTTCTACGCTGAGCACGGCGACGTAATCATGAAGCCCGTGGATGGTATGGGCGGTCACTCTATCTTCAGGATCAAGGAAAACGACTTCAATCTGGGCGTCATTATTGAAACCCTGACGAACTATGGCACGCATCAGGCCATGGCGCAGAAGTATATCCCGGAAATCAGTGACGGTGACAAGCGCATTTTGCTGATCGAAGGGGAGGCCGTGCCTTACTCTCTTGCGCGTATCCCCTCGCAAGGCGAGAATCGCGGTAATTTGGCGGCGGGTGGCCGGGGTGAAGGCCGTGAGCTCACCGCACGCGACCGTGAAATTTGCGCTCGAGTTGCGCCGATAATCAAGGAAAAGGGCCTGATGTTCGTCGGCCTCGATGTGATTGGTGACTACCTGACTGAAATTAATGTAACCAGCCCAACCTGTATCCGGGAGTTGGATGACGCCTTTGGAATAAATATTTCAGCCCTGCTTATGGACGCGGTCGCAAAGCGATTGGGCCGGGGCTGACGGGGGAATGATGGGCTATAGCCAACGACAGGAACGAATGCAGTAATGGCAGCACAGGTAAGCGACTTCGACCGGTTTTCCTTCACTCTGTTCATGGCCTTTGCGGTGCATGCGGTGGTGGTGCTGGGAATTACCTTTGCGCCCGAGTCGCCGCGCTCTTCTGCGCAAACCATGGAAATTACCCTGTCGCAATTTGATGATGAGCAGGCGCCGGAAAAGGCAGACTTTCTGGCCCAGACTAACCAGCAGGGCAGTGGCTCCGAGGATGAACCCCGGGAAATGACCACGCCGAAGCCTTCCTGGATGAATCAGCCAGAGGTGGCTCAGGTACAGCCAGAGCCAAAGGCACAAACCGAGCCGGTTCGCCGTCAGGAACAGGCGGTAGTACAGACTGAAAAACCCTCAAACCGGCAGGTTTCACAGCCAGAGCAGCAGGTTAAACCCGAAGAAGAACCTTTACCGGTAAAAGAAAAGAAAAGCCTGATGGAGCGTAGCCTGGAAATTGCCAGCCTTGAAGCTCGCTTCGATGCCCAGCAGCAGGCATACGCGCGCAAGCCTCGGGTAATGCGGGTAACTGCCGCCTCGACACTGAAGTCCAGCAACGCCTGGTATGTGCAGAACTGGATCAGCAAGGTTACGCGGGTTGGTAATATCAATTACCCTACTGAAGCTCGTCGTGCCGGCGTATATGGCACCTTGCGTATGCTGGTGTCCATGAAGAAAGATGGCACAATCAAGGAAGTAGCCATTTTGCAATCGTCCGGAAGCACCTTGCTTGACGACGCAGCGATTCGTATTGTGAGAATGGCGGCGCCATTTTCGCCGTTTCCTGACGAAATGCGGAAAAACGTAGACGAGCTGGAAATCATACGTACCTGGTCCTTCCAGCAAAGGGGGCTGACATCCGGATGACGGCATCGAAACATTCTCCTCACAGTCTCAGGCACCATTTGCTGGTGGCTTCGCCTTACCTGGCCGACCCGCGGTTTCACGGCGCCGTTATCTATCTTTGTGAGCACTCGGAAGAGGGGGCTCTCGGGTTGACGATCAACCAGCCACTGGACATTCATCTTGGTGAAATTCTGGAGCAACTGGATCTGCAGGGCGGTGAACTGGATCTGCCTGTGTATAGTGGTGGCCCGGTTGAGCAGGAGCGTGGCTTTGTTCTGCACTCGCCGGGCACGGGTTGGCAGAACACCGCCAAGGTAGCTGACGGTGTCATGTTGACCACCTCCCGTGACATCCTCGCCGGTATTGGCCATAACGAGGGCCCCGAAGAGTTTTTGATGGCTTTGGGGTATTCAGGCTGGGGTGGTGGGCAACTGGAAGAAGAGCTGGGCAGTAATGCCTGGCTAACCTGCCCGGCAAGCACAGATATTTTGTTCAGAACGCCCTGGGCGGATCGCTACAAGGCCGTTCTGAAATTAATTGGTATAGACCTTACTCAGCTCAGTGAGGCGGTGGGGCATGCGTGAAGCCGGCCGCCGCAGCCTTCTGGCCTTTGATTTCGGCCTGCGCCGTATCGGCGTGGCCACCGGCCAGGAAATGCTTGGCACCGGCCGGCCTCTGGCCATGATATCCGCTGACAATGGAGCACCAGACTGGGGCCTGCTCGAAAAGTTGCTGGTAGAGTGGCAGCCAGATCTTGTGCTGGTTGGCTTGCCCCTGAATATGGATGACAGCGAAAACGACATGTGTGGCCGTGCCCGTAAATTTGGTAAGCGCCTGCATGGGCGCTTTCATGTGCCGATAGAAATGGTTGATGAGCGTCTGACCAGCTATGAAGCCAAGGGCGAAGTGATGGCGGCAGGTGGCAGCCGGGATTTTGGTCGCCATGGCGTAGATGATCGTGCTGCGGTGCTGATCCTGGAAACCTGGTGTCGGCTGCAAACAGAATAAAAAGCGAGGGTGTAATGAGCGCATTGCGTCATATAGACCAGCTGCTGGATGAGCTGGAAGCCGGGCTGCGTAAGTGTCTTGAACAGCGAGGTATTACGTCACCGGCCCTGATTGGTATTCGAACCGGTGGTATTTGGGTGGCCGATATCCTTGGCAAGCGCCTGGGCATTGAGGAGCCGTTTGGTGAACTGGATATTTCATTTTACCGGGACGACTTTAGCCGGATTGGCCTGAACCCCAGGGTAACGCCGTCAAGGCTGCCTTTTGATACCGAAGGGCGGGATATTATCCTGATAGACGACGTTATCATGAGTGGCCGTACCATACGTGCCGCGATGAATGAGTTGTTCGATTATGGCCGCCCAGCCAGTATCATACTCGCCACGTTGATCGACCTGGGTGCCCGCGAACTGCCGATTCAGCCAGATGTAGCAGGACAGTCACTGGTGCTTGGGGCACAGCAGCGCGTAAAACTCCGCGGCCCGGACCCACTCAGAATCGAAATTCAGCAAACCGGACAGTAAATTTTCGCACCCCAATAGGCAAACCATGACCGCAAACGCAGCTACCCCCAATCATTTGCAGCTCACCCGGGATGGCCAGTTGCGGCACTTTCTCACTCTCGATGGCCTGGGTCGGGAACTGCTGACCGATATTCTTGATACCGCAGATTCCTTTATCGAAGTGGGTGAGCGAACCATCAAAAAAGTCCCCCTGCTGCGGGGGCGTACAGTGGTTAATCTGTTTTTTGAGCCCAGCACCCGCACTCGCAGCACGTTTGAACTTGCGGCCAAACGGCTCTCTGCGGATGTGCTTAATCTGGATATAAACACCTCAGCTACCTCAAAAGGTGAGTCTTTATCAGACACTCTCCTGAACCTGGAAGCCATGGCCAGCGATATGTTTGTGGTGCGCCATGCCCAAAGCGGTGCGCCGCATTTTATTGCTGAAAGCGTGACCCCCGGAGTGGCTATTATCAATGCGGGCGATGGCCGCCACGCTCACCCTACCCAGGCTATGCTGGATATGCTGACGATTCGTCAGCACAAAGGCGGGTTTGCAGGCCTGAAAGTGGCCATTGTGGGTGATATTCTGCACTCACGGGTGGCGCGCTCACAAATCCGCGCCCTCAATGAGCTGGGTGCCGAAGAGATACGGGTTGTGGCCCCCGGAACTCTGCTGCCCAAAGATGTGGAAAGCCTGGGCTGCACCGTAGAGTACGATATGGCCAAAGGCATGAAAGATCTGGATGTGGTAATCATGCTGCGCCTGCAAAATGAGCGCATGGAGGGCGCATTGCTACCCAGCGAACGGGAGTTTTATCGGCTTTACGGGCTGAGCCAGGAAAAGCTGGCGCTGGCGAACCCGAACTGCATTGTGATGCACCCGGGCCCGATTAATCGTGGCGTCGAAATAGAATCTGCGGTGGCGGATGGTCCGCAATCGGTCATCCTGAGCCAGGTAACCAATGGCATTGCTATCCGCATGGCGGTGATGTCCATGGCTATGGGAGGGCAGCTCGCAGAGCGCCAGCAAAAAATGATCAAGCAGACCGAAAGAGGCCTGGTATGAGTGGCAGCGAACGATCCTCCGGCGCCAGTCTGAAAATTATCGGTGGCCGGCTGTTGGATGGCCATAGTGGCGAATCACCCAATCGGGCTCTGTTGATCTGTAATGGGCGCGTTGCCGCCACAGGGGAAGCCGCTGAAAAAGCCGATGCTACACAAACGTTTGATGCCAAAGACTGTGTCATTGCTCCGGGATTTGTAGATCTGTATTGCAACCTGCGGGAACCGGGCAATGCCCTGAAAGGTAATATTGCATCAGAAACCCGGGCTGCCGCCCGGGGAGGCTATACGGCTGTTTGTGTGTCGCCGGAAACGTCTCCGGTTAATGATTCCCGGGCCGTTACCCAGCTGATTCGGGATGGTGCAGAAGCAAACTCACCTATCCGTGTATTGCCCGTAGGTGCGGTGACCCGTGGCCTGGCTGGCGAGATGCTGAGTGATATGGCAGGGCTTGCCGCAGCCGGTTGTATAGCCGTAGGCAATGGCTCTCGCGGGGTGCACAGTGCCAGGGTGTTACGCCGCTGCATGGCATACGCCCATACATTTGGCCTGACTGTTATGTTGCGCCCTGAAAACCAGTCTCTGGCGGCAGATGGTTATGCCCATGATGGTCTGGTCACCGCTCGCCTGGGCCTGTTGGGGATTCCCGAGGTGGCGGAAACTGCCTCCGTTATGGAAATGCTGCTGCTGGCCGAAGAAACCGGTGTGCGATTGCACCTGAGCCAGCTTTCCTGCGGTCGCAGTGTTGAAATGGTTGCTGACGCCCGCCGGCGGGGCATTGCTGTGACGGCCGATGTGGCTATGCACCAGCTGGTTTTTACCGAAGACGCACTGTCAGGCTTTGATAGCCGTTTTCACCTGCGCCCGCCCCTGCGCTCGGAGGCCGATCGTAAGGCATTGGTAGCCGGCGTTCGTGACGGCGTGATTGATGCCATCGTAAGCCAGCACCTTCCCCACGAAAGTGCCGCTAAGCAGGCGCCTCTACCCGACACCGAGCCAGGTCTTTCCAGTATAGAGAGCGTGCTTTCGCTGGGCCTTGGATTGGTAAAACGGGGTGAGTTAACACTCGTTGAGCTGACTCGCGCGCTTACGACCGGCCCGGCATCGGTGATCGGGCGGTCCGCGTCGGCCAAAAAAGACGATATCGCCGATTTGTGCGTGTTTGATCCTGGTGCGCACTGGATACCAGGCAGCCAGACTCTGATCTCGGCGGGCCATCATGCCCCGGTGCTGGACGAATCCTTACCAGGTGTCGTGCGGCTTACGTTGGTCGAGGGCAGGGAGGCCTGGGCCAGTCCTGAAGTCTAAACGCCACTAAAAATGCGGCAGAGGTACGCCAATCTCTGTCGACGCCATCACATAATTCCGCATTTTGCTTAAAAACGCTTGAAGCAGGGCACCTGTGCCAACGTATTCTTGTGGCTGCTGACATACCGTTGGCACAACAATACGTGGCCCGGCCGGTAAAATAAAAAGCACGTGGCCAGATAACAAAGCTTCAGGAGTCATCCCGTGAAATCAGTAACCTTCCGGCAACGGGTGGCGTTGGCTGCCGCTCTGTGCGCCAGCCTGGCATTCCCCTCACTGGCGCAAGCCCAGACAGACGCCGAGGCCAGCGATGAATTTCTTGAACGGCGTTTTTGCGTGTTCGATCCGGTCGGAGCTAACGGGCCTCTGTTTGCCGTCACCAAAACATTTCAGCCCGTTGCGTTAAAAAGCGGTATTAAGCTTAGCTTGAGCGCCTACACCGACGAAAAGGTCGCCGCTGAAGATTTCAAGGCAGGCCAGTGTGATGCGGTGTTGCTTACCGGTACCCGTGCACGGGAGTTCAACAAGTTCACCGGCAGCCTGGAGGCCATGGGCGCGGTACCCGGCGAAGAAGAAATGCGCCTTCTTTACAACACCCTCAGCCAACCCAACGCCCGCCCACTGCTGACCGAAGGCCCTTATGAGGTGGCGGGTGTATTCCCCGGGGGAGCAATATACCTGCACACCCGTGATCGCCGTATTGATTCTGTTGAGAAGTTGCAGGGCAAGCGTATTGCGACGCTCGACTACGATGAGGCCTCCGTGCGTATGGTTCGCCACGTGGGGGCATCGGTGGTGGGTTCCAACTCGGCCAATTTTGCCGGCAAGTTTAACAATGGCAGTGTCGATCTCGCCTATGCACCTGCCGTGGCCTATACGCCGCTGGAGCTCTACAAAGGCGTTCAGCCAGACGGGGCCGTGCTCAAGTACGCCCTGGCTTATATGAATTTTCAGGTGATTATCCACCGCGATCGGTTCCCGGAATCTGTGGGTCAAATGATCAGAGATGAAGCCATTAAACGCCTGGATCAAGCATACGAAATTATAGCGGAGGCGGAAGCCGAAGTGCCGGAAAGCGTTTGGATGACCCTGCCGCAAGAGGACACAGCCGAGTACGACAAAATGTTGCGTAAAGTGCGGTTGTCACTTCTCGAGGATGGGGTTTATGACGAGCGGGCGATCAAGCTTATGAAGGCTATTCGCTGTCGCGTAGATGCTGCGCGCTCAGAGTGCGCGTCTGTCGCTGGTCACTGATACTGCCCCAAGTATGAAAAGGCCCGCCTTTAAAAGCGGGTCTTTTCAGGTTTCAGGGGCGTGACGAGCCAGGGGTCATACCTGGCGGAAGGTATCTTTGAGTGCTTTGCCTGCTTTGAAACCAACGGTTTTGCTGGCAGGAATACGAATGGAAGCGCCGGTTTGCGGGTTTCTGCCATCCCGCTCTTCGCGGGTGCGAACAGAAAAAGTGCCAAAACCGATTAAAGTAGTGTCTTCGCCCCGCGCTGCAGCAGCGGAGATCTGATCCGTAACAGCGGTAATCACTTCGCTGGCTTTTTCGCGAGTGAGGCCGGTACGTTTGGCGATAGCCGCCGCGAGTTCAGGTTTGCGCATCGGGCATTCCTTCTTGTTGTTGCCTGAATATATAGTCTCTGCCGGCGCTTTGTGCAACCCACGGGCGGCTGAATGCAAATGAAAACAACAATACAAAACGTTAGAAGGTACAAAAAATGATACATACGGACGTTCTGTTTCAACGCCTGTCTTCCCGTGGCAGTCTTCGCTGGTGGTGTGTCAACAGCGGGTTGGCAGCTTCAGTCGTTCGCCTCAAGAGTGTTATTGCGACGCTGGCCCTTAGCGCTATTTTGTCCGGTTGTGGCGCCTTGAACCACATGATGTATAAAACCACCGGTGATGTGATGCAGGGGTTTTCCCGTGAACACACCATACCCTACCTGATGAGCACAGGTGATCTGGCTATGGGTTGCGCCATGAGTGAAGCGACAGCGCCGCTGCTTATGTCTTTTGGTCGCGTGACCGACGAGCCGGACCAACTGGCCGTAATGCTATATCTTTCCGCGGGTGGTTGCGCCGAAGAGCAAGGCCGCGAACATGAGCTGGCGGCACTGGCAGCCTTGTATGAAGGCAACGGTAACGCGGCGGAAGACGCCATGATCCGCCAGAAGCGAGCTTACGCACTGGCCGCCAAGCGGTACTTCAAGTCCTGGCAGCACCTTAATGCCTTTTACGGTGAACCAGGGTCTGGTGAATGCCCCGGTTTTGACGACGATATGGACGAGTTCATCTATCTTGCAGGCCTGCTTTCCGGCTTGCAGGCGCTTAATTCAGAAATCCGGTCTACCTCATCTGTGGGTGTTCCCAAGAACGTCGGATCGATTGTGACCAGAGCCGCTAGCTGTTTAGACAATGATAAGTGGTGGGGCGCGCCTATGGCGCTTAAGGCGACTGTGTGGTCGATGATGCCCGGCGCACTGCCAGAGGGTGAAAATGCCTTTGAGCGATTGGCTGTGGCGGACCGTCAAGGTGAAGAGGCGGGTGTTCGATTGAGCCATGTCTTCCATGCCATTGCGGCAACCAACCAGGGCGATGACGCACAGGTAAAAGCGGTCGTTCGTCAGCACGCAGACTCGCTCGATATGCGCTCTGCCGATGAGGACTGGGCGTTTGTTGACGCCATGGCGACCAATATGATCGTCGCCATCTCTGATCGACTGTGGGTAGAGAATACCGGTCACCGCACTCCGCTGGGCCAGCTCGGTACTTTCTGGGACGACCAGAAGGAAGAAGTCGAGACCATGAATCTGGATGGTCTGCTGTAATCCGTCAATGTTCCAGAGTGACTCGTTATGTTCAAGGGTGGTTTTCGTCGTAGCGGCCTGGAGTGGTTTTCTTCCCTGCCAGCATGCTTGCTGTTGTTGTCTGTGGTTCTTTTCTCCACAAGCAGCGATATTCATAACCAAATGCTGCGGGGCGGCGAACAGCTCTGGAGCGGCTATTACAAGCTGCGAATGGATCCAGTTGCACCAACCTGCAATCCAGAGCGGGATGTTGAAGCCGCGGTAGCGGACGAGCTGGCTCAGGGGCCCGCGGATGACGATCCTATGGCTGCACTGTTGGGCGCTCAGGAAAAAAATCCCGCAGATGTGCGGCTTGCGGTTGAGCGCTCTGTCGCGGATTGTAAAGCCGCCCATCAAAGCTATGAAGGCCTGCAAAATAAGCTAACGCCGGGCGTTAAAGCCTATCGGGCGGTCGAGTTGTTTATTGCCGACTTTATCGCTTTTGGACTAGGCTCCCAGCGATATATTCTGGTGTTACTGGTGATGCTGTGTGCCATCACTGCAACGCTTACCCGCCATCATATCGCCATGCGGGCCATGGAGACCCGTTTGGACTACACCGTGTCCCTCACGCTCCAGACTGTGGCCAACGCTATGCTGTTAGGGTCCAGCCTGATCTTTCGTCAGTCCAGTTTGGGCGCAGACACCACGATCCCGTCGGAAGACCTGTTGCTCCATAATTTCTGGATCAGCGGGTTTGCGTGTCTCACGCTGGCCAGCCTCTACCGGCTGATTCGCGTGCCGTCAGATCTGGCACCTGGCGGGAGTTTGAACAAGGCTTTCCTTGCGGTGCCCCTGTACACAGTAATGTGCCTTATTTCCGGGACCTATTTTGCTCTGATTGGCCACGCATCGGGTATTGGTATCTATCTGGGTAAAATGATGGAACTGGCGGATATGTTCCTTAACGTAGGCCTGTATGTCTGGGTGGGCATGATGCTTAAGCAAACCCGCCTTGCCACGCTGGTGTTCAATTTATTTCGCCCCTGGCGAATGCCCCCGGAAATGCTGGCCGTGGTTGCCGTGCTGGTGGCCGCAGTTCCAACGGCTTACACAGGTGCGTCAGGCATTTTTGTCATTGCCGCCGGCGCCGTTATTTACAGCGAGCTACGTGAAGCGGGTGCGCGCCGGCAACTGGCACTGGCAGCCACTGCCATGTCGGGCTCCCTGGGTGTTGTGTTGCATCCCTGTCTGTTGGTGGTTGTGATCGCCTATCTTAATCGTGAAGTGACCACCGACGAGCTGTTTGGTTGGGGCATCTGGGTGTTTGTGCTCACCGCACTTATGTTCACCGTGGTTGCGCTCACCGTAAACCGACAGGGCAAGTTCAATCTGGCGCCGGCTTCCGAAGCCTTGCCAGCGACCCTTCAAGCCTGTCGATCATTGATTCCTTATATCCTGGTGATCCTGGGCGTTGTATTGCTTTATCGCTACGCGCTGGACGTGCGCATGGATGAGTTTTCGGCGCCGCGTTTGTTGCCGGTCATCATGATGTCCATGCTGTTATACGAACATATCCGTTTTAAAAAACGGAAGGGCCATGGGGCTGGCAAGGCGAATCACCAGGGGCTGGAGCGAAGTGTACGTGGCGCTACTAACGATACCACGGCAGAGATTGGCGCACTGTTGCTGCTATTGGGCCTGTCGGTGAGCATTGGTGGGGTGATTGAGCGCTCTGAGATCATGCAGGCCTTCCCCCAGTCGTTCGATAGTGTCTGGTCGGCCATGGCATTAATGGTGGTGATTCTGGTGGTTCTCGGGATGATTATGGACGCATTCGGTGCGGTCATTCTTGTGACCGCAACCGTCGCAACCATTGCCTATTCCAGCGGTATTCATCCAATCCATTTCTGGATGGTGACTCTGGTGGCTTTTGAACTGGGCTATTTGAGTCCGCCGGTGGCTCTAAACCATCTGCTCACACGGCAAGTGGTGGGCGAAGCCGAGGTGCAGGCTGCTCAGCAGGAAACCGGCACCTTCTATGAACGCCATGAGCGCATTATTATGCCTCTTATCGCTATGGGAATTTCATTGGTGTTGGTGGCGTTTGCACCACTGTTATTCTACGCCTGAACGACACTATTCTGGTTTGAAGGCGTCTTTGTGGAAGTCTATGGCAGCATCGACTTCCTCTATACCGCATACCTTAGGTTCTGGCGGCTGCGCGCCGGCTAAAGCGCCTAGTACAGCGTGCACGCTCTTGGATAAGGATTCCGTGTTGTAGCCACCTTCAAGCACCATGGCCAAGCGGCCGTGGCAGTGCTTATCCGCAATCTCCTGGAGTACTTTGGTCATCGCTGCAAAGCCTTCGTACGTTACGTTCAGGGCCAGATCAAACGAGTGTGCGTCAAAGCCCGCAGAAACCAGAATCAGGTCGGGTTTGAAGAAATCCGCAGCGGGTATCAGAATTTCCCGCATAGCTTTCAGATAGGCTACGTCACCGGCGCCGCCTGCCATGGGTACATTCACGATCGTACCTTCCCCCAGCCCGGCACCTATGTCTGCCAGTGCACCACTACCCGGATAAAAGGGCGACGCCCGGTGCATATCAAAAAACAGCACATCCGGGTCTGCCCAGAAAATATCCTGAGTACCGTTGCCGTGGTGGGCGTCCCAGTCAATAATCAGCACCCGCTCGCACCCTAGTTCGGCCTGGGCATGGGCGGCAGCCACGGCGACATTGTTGAACAGGCAAAAGCCCCGAGCCCGGGTTGGCTCGGCGTGATGTCCCGGCGGGCGGACAACCGCAAAGGCGCTTCGGCTATCGCCTTTTACAACCGTTTCAACGGCAGCAATGGCTGTTCCGGCGGCAACTTCCGCGGCCTCAACACTGCCGGGTGAGACAGCTGTGGTATCCACATCCAGCCACGCACTTTTGCGGCGGAACGTAAAAATATGATCCAGGTAGGACGTGGTGTGAACCCGCGCCAGCTGTTTTCGAGTTGCCTTTTGTCCTGACGCAATCCGCACGCCGGGAATAGGCTCTTTGGCCAACTGCTCCATGATTGCAGTCAGCCGGCCGGGGTGCTCCGGGTACTTCCATTGCACGTTCAGGCCTGACAGGATTTCGCGAACCCGTTTGTCCAGCCGACCCGGCAGGAAATCGACATTGGTGTCCGGGTAATGAGCAAGAACCCGCTCATCGTAAAAAACGGTCACATCTGCGTTGTCACCCACGCTGGCCCCCTCAAAACGCCGGCCCGCAGAGCCAGGTTGTCTGGCGCTTTGTGTGCACGGCTGTTGAACAAGCATAGACCTAAAAGCCAGGGCGGGCGATTCGGCAATTTATACCAGAGTGGCAAAAGCCATAGGACAGGCGGCGAACAGCGGGCTCCGGAAGAGGATCGAAGTTTTTGGCATTGTTACAAAAAAAGCGCCGTGCTTTCGCAGGGCGCTTTTTTCAAACAGTGCGACTCAGAGTTTCGGACCTGCCTCTGCGATGGCATCGGAAACATCAAATTTCTTGAAGTTTTCCACAAACTGACTAATCAGTTCTGCTGCTTTTTTATCGTAAGCCTCTGTGCTGGCCCAGGTGTTACGCGGGTTTAGTAGGCCAGCATCAACACCCGGCACCTGCTTTGGAACGCTCACATTGAGAGTAGGCAGGTGTTCGGTTTCAACGTCGTCCAGATCGCCGTTTTGAATGCCACTGATAATGGCGCGAGTCGTGGGGATGCTGAAGCGTGTACCTTCGCCGTAAGAGCCGCCGGTCCAGCCTGTATTAACCAGGAAGACTTTGCTGCCGTACTCATCAATACGCTTCATCAGAAGTTCGGCGTACACGCCTGCCGGACGCGGGAAGAATGGCGCACCAAAACAGGTAGAGAAGGTAGACTTGAGTTTGGATGACGATCCCATTTCTGTAGAGCCAACCAGTGCGGTGTAACCACTCAGGAAGTGATACGCAGCTCCTTCACGGCTCAGAATGGAAACAGGAGGTAATACGCCAGTCATGTCACACGTCAGAAACACCACGTGAGAGGGCTCGCCGGCGCGGTTTTCAAGTACGCGCTTTTCCACATGCTCTAGCGGGTAGGCGCAGCGAGAGTTTTCGGTGAGGGAAACGTCGGTGTAATCCGGCTCACGATTCTCCGGGTCTATGGTGACGTTCTCAACAATAGCGCCGAAACGGATGGCATCCCAAATGATGGGTTCATTCTTCTTGCTCAGATCGATGCACTTGGCATAGCACCCGCCTTCAATATTGAACACAGTGCCAGGGCCCCAGCCGTGCTCG
This sequence comes from Marinobacter sp., assembly GCF_052091845.1. Taxonomy (GTDB): domain Bacteria; phylum Pseudomonadota; class Gammaproteobacteria; order Pseudomonadales; family Oleiphilaceae; genus Marinobacter. The sequence goes on from NZ_JBQDCO010000004.1 coordinate 42,411, forward strand.
TCGTCACCAATCAAAAATCGGTGTGGGTCTGCAGACAGGGTGGTTTTGCCTGTGCCGGAGAGGCCGAAGAACAGGCAGGTCTCGCCGTCTTCGCCTACGTTGGCAGAACAGTGCATCGGTAATACGTCTTTTTCCGGCAGCAGAAAGTTCTGTACCGAGAACATGGCTTTTTTCATTTCACCGGCGTAGCTCATGCCAGCGAGAAGGACTTTGCGGCGAGCAAAGTTAATCATTACGCAGCCATCGCTGTTGGTGCCATCGCGCTCTGGAACACACTCGAAGTTGGCAGCGTTCAGAATTTGCCATTCCTGTTTGTCAGCCTGGTTATAGTGTTCCGGGCGAATGAACAGATTGCGGCCAAACAGGTTCTGCCAGGCGGTCTCAGTGGTCATTTTGACTGGCAGATAATGCTCGGGATCGGAGCCGACGTGTACCAGCGAAACGAAGCTGTCTTGTTCAGCAAGGTAGGCTTCTACGCGATCCCAAAGGGCGTCAAATTTATCACCGTCGATTGGGCGGTTGATGGGTCCCCAGTGAATATCGTCGGCGGTGCTTGGCTCCTCGACGATAAAGCGATCCATCGGGGATCGGCCGGTACGCTCACCGGTTTTGACCACCAGTGAACCATTGGAAGCCAGTTGGCCTTCGTTACGCGCCAATGCCTGCTCTACCAGCTGTGCTGTACTCAGATCATTATAAGTGTTGCTCACTTCGACCTCGCCCTCGGGATATCTTCGTGACTGCCCAGACCGCCCCCGAACATTGGCGGAAAACTGAACAATCGGATCAATTCAGGCGCGCTATTATGCCAGAGGCGCCAACAAAAAACGACTGTGCCGGAAGCCGCGCCATCGCAGGTTTCCCGGCTAATCTATTACCAGCTCTAGTGTAGCGTATGGCCAGAGAAAAGCTGATCAATATCATTCTTATTAAAACGATAGTGTGCGTGACAAAACTGGCAATCCATTTCAATGGCACCCTGTTCCTCCAGAATGCTGTAGCATTCTTCCTTGCCGATGCTTTCCAGCGCGCCAAGGGTTCTTTCCCTGGAACAGCTGCACTGAAACGCAACCGCTTCGGCGTCAAACAGGCGCACAGTTTCTTCATGGAACAGGCGATGCAGCAAGGTTTCACTATCCAGTTCCAGCAGTTCGCTGGCCTTCACTGTTTGCGCTAAATGATTCACCCTTTCCCAAAGTTCATCGTCTTGTTCGGTAGCCCCAGGCAGGCGTTGCAGCATCAGACCGGCGGCTCCGCTTTCATTGGCAAACAGAAACAGGCTGGTGGGAATTTGTTCCGAGCGCTCGAAGTATTCTTCAAGGCAGCCTGCGAGGCTGTCGCGCTCCCGGGGAACAACCCCCTGATAGCGGTTGCCTTGATTGGGCGTGATGGTAATCGCCATGCGCCCGTCCCCCAGCAGGTTGTGAAAACTGTCTTCACTGACTGCGTGCTCGTCAAATCGTGCCAGACCGCGAATGTTCCGATCGTGGCTGCATTCCGCCATCAGCGTTCGTAAGGGGCCTCCGCCCTGGGCCTGAATGGATAGGGTGCCTTCAAATTTCAGGCTACTACTCATCACAATGCTTGCGACAAGCGCTTCGCCCAGCAAGCCGCGAATGGATTCGGGGTAGGGAGCCTGGCTGGCTATTTCCCGATAGCTTTCGTCAAGTTGCACCCAGGCTCCACGCACCTGGCTGTGTTCAAATATAAAACGCTGGAACTGGTCCCGGGATGCCATGCTGGTTCTCCTGAAAATTCGGTTCTGGTATCGGTGGGTGGCGGCTGGGGCGATTGACTCAGATACCGTTCTGATCACGGAATCGTTGAATGTCGCGGCGATCTTTTTTGGAAGGCCGTCTGGCAGGCGGTAATTGCGCGGCTTGCATGGTTTTACGCTGCCACGAAAGATCCTCCCGCTTTTTTACGCTGTCTTCCGTCTCATGGTAAAGCTTCTGGGCCTCGGGCGCGCCACGTCGGCGCTCGCTGATATCATCAACAATGATAACTTTTTCTTGCCAGCCCAGGCGCAACGTGAGTGTTGCGCCCAGCTGAACCACTCGGCCGGGCTTGCAGCGCTGGCTGTTGTAGTGAACCTTGCCACCTTCAACCGCTTCTTTGGCAAGGGAGCGTGTTTTGTAAAAACGTGCCGCCCAAAGCCACTTATCAAGCCTTACCTTTGCGTTGTCCGATGTGGGTGCCGCCATGTCTCCTCACTTGTGGGCGTATACGTGGATTATAACGCCCTCAGCTTGCAGATGGCAGGGGCCTTTGTTGACGTATGGAGGTCAGTAGTTCATCAAAGTGATGCACGCAGGGTATTCCGGGGTGAGCTTGTCGGGCGGTTTGCTTGCTGTCGGGTGCGAGAATGCCCAGGCACTGAGCTATTCCGGCAGACATGGCACTTTCGAGCACAGGGAAGCTGTCATCCACCAGCAGCGTCGCGGCAGCCTTGTACGGGGTGAGCTGGTGCAGATCCTTCCAGAACCCCGGGTCTTCCTTGGGTTTGCCCAACTGGTGACTGGAAACAACGCCATCTACAAAGTTGTCCAGGCCGGTGCGTTGCAATTTAAGTTCCAGGGGGTCTGGATGACAGTTGGTTACGATTACCGATTGTAAGCCGGTTTCCTTGAGCGCCTGGAGAAAGTCCGATACATGGGGGCGATAGCCGATGCGGTCGCCGATTTCGGATTTCAGGCCTGTGATATCCATGGTTAACCGGTCGCTCCAGTAGTCGGTGCAATACCAGTTAAGCGTGCCTCTTTCGGCCATAATCATGTTGATCAGTTTGTTTTTGGCTTCATCAGGCGGCAGGCCGTGCTGCTCGGCGTAGCGCCGGGGTAGGTGTTCCAGCCAGAAGTGATTGTCGAAATGCAGGTCAAGCAGTGTTCCGTCCATGTCCAGAAACACGGTTTCGAGGGTTGTCCAGTTGATCATAAATAAGGGCAGCCTGAAGAGTTTTCGTCAGGCTGCCGCAGATTCCGGCCCGAGGCAAGCCGGAGTATTACGGATATCGGGCCGGGAATATGGTTGTCCGAAGTCAGTTTCCGGACTGCTTGACGGTCTCTGGTTTGCGACCGGACTTGGTACAGCCCAGGCAGCGCACAAACGTTGCCTTTGCAGGCCCGACTACCAGTGTTTCACCTGCTTCGCCCGCGTTGCCGCCGAGCAGTGAGAAGGGTAGGGATACCAGATATACGGCGCTCCCCACAATGGTGGTTGCCAGTAGCGCTGGGCGAACAAATACCGCATCACCTGCCATAGCCAGTGCAGAGGGGCTTTCATCAATGGCGCGCGCATGCCCTGCGGACGAAAAAGCCAGTAAACAGGCCGCCAAAGTGGCTACCAGAGTGTGTGAAATCTTGCGGGTCATTATTTGTCTCCTGAACTTTTGGGGCCCCGTTAAGTACCTGGCTGCGCTCAGCCGGAATCAGGTTCGCATCGGGAAGATCGAACCTCATTGTAATGTCCGGGTATTAATCCTCTGTTAACTATGAATCATATCTGCGTATTTTCAAACGACTTTTCGTTTCGAATTGTGCATATCCATGGATTTTGGTGCGGTTTGGTTGATGCGCATAGAGGGTTATCGTTGACATTGACCGCAGTACACGGTGGATCGACCGCTCATGCGAACCTCTTTCAGCGGTGTTTGGCACTCCGGGCAAGGTGCGCCAGCCTGGCCATATACCAGAAGAGACTGGGCGAAATAGCCAGGCTTGCCATCGCTGTTTACGAAGTCCCGCAGAGTGGTGCCGCCCATTAAAATGGCAGCACTCAGGGTTTCACGAATAGCCTCTGCAAGCCGTTTGTAGCGATCCAGGCTTATCCGACCGGCTTTGCGCCTGGGGTGAATGCCTGCCTTGAACAGGGCTTCGTTGGCGTAGATGTTGCCTACGCCGACGACGACATGGTTGTTCATAATAAAGGATTTTACGGGGGTGCTTTTATGTCGTGATAACTGGAACAGCATTCGGCCGTTGAAGTCCTGTGACAAAGGTTCCGGGCCCAGGTTAGCAATGAGCGGGTGCAGGGCTGCAGCGTCAGACCACAACCAGCAGCCAAATCGCCGGGGGTCGTTAAAGCGCAAAATAACGCCCGAATCCAGTGTCAGGTCTATGTGGTCGTGTTTTTGCTCTGGCGCACCGTCGGCAATGATACGAAGGCTGCCCGACATGCCCAGATGAATAATGGCGGTGCCATGATCCAGGTTCAGAAACAGGTATTTTGCGCGCCGGTCTACGGTTCGGATGATTTGGCCTTCCATGCGTGCCGCCAAATCCTCGGGCACTGGCCAACGCAGGTTGCCGTTACGCACTCTTACCTGGGTAACGGTTTGCCCTTCGCAGTATGGCGCAACGCCTCGTCGTGTTGTTTCAACCTCGGGTAATTCGGGCACTTGGCCGATCTCCAGTTAAGTTTGTGGTGCATAGTGCCCAGTAAATGTGAACCGTAACAAATTTGCTTACATGGCCTGTTGTTGTGGCTAACACCTGTACGCTAAAGTATGATTGCTGGCGCTTTACGACCGCCATGGATTCTGATTTGAGGAACAGCTATGTGGTTTAACGGTCTACTTGACCTGTCTGTGATGGCGCTCATTCTGGTTACGCTGGGTATGACCCACATCACCATCGTTAGTGTAACTCTCTACCTTCATCGTCATTCGGCTCACAACTCACTGGATCTGCATCCTGTATTGAAGCATTTTTTCCGTTTCTGGTTGTGGCTGACTACCGCTCAGAATACCAAAGAATGGACGGCGATCCATCGTAAGCACCATGCCAAGTGTGAAACCGAAGAGGATCCGCACAGCCCGGTGGTGCTGGGTATCAAGAAGGTACTTTTTCAGGGGGCAGAGCTTTATGCCTCGGCCGCCACTGCCGAGAACCTGGAGCGATACGGGCAACGCACGCCGGAAGATTGGGTAGAGCGCAAAGTATACAGCCGCCACAGGGTAATGGGCGTCATGTTGCTTGCGGCTATTAATCTGGCACTGTTTGGTGTGCATGGCATCTGGATTTGGGCTATTCAAATGGTCTGGATTCCCTTCTGGGCCGCCGGTGTGGTGAACGGTGTTGGCCACTGGATGGGGTACCGGAACTTCGAGTGTGCTGACAACGCCCGCAATATTTCCCCTCTGGGAGTGCTGATTGGCGGTGAAGAACTGCACAACAACCACCACACCTATCCAAACTCATCCAAGCTCTCGCGTCGCTGGTACGAGGTGGACATCGGCTGGGGATACATTCGCTTGTTTCAGTTGTTCGGGCTGGCTAAACCTAAAGGGTATCGCCCAATTGCCCATTACGTGCCGGGCAAACAGGAAGTGGATGTGGAAACTGTCCAGGCTATCGCCAATAATCGCTTTGATATCATGCGCCAGTACCGTAAACGGGTAACTGAACCGGTTTTGCGCCAACAAAAAAATCTGATGGACGATGAAATCCGCCCCCGCTATCGTAAACTCAAACAGCTTCTTTCACGGGAAGTCACCCTGATAAAGCCACGGGAAAAAGAAACGCTGGAATCGGCTTTAGAAAGTAATGCCGTATTGCGCCAAATTTACGAGAAAAGCCACGAACTGCAGGCCCTTTGGCGCCAGCGTGGGCTTAAGCCCCACGATAAACTGCAAGCTCTGATGGAATGGTGCAAAGAGGCAGAGGCTAGTGGCATTCGTTACCTGGAAGAGTTTGCGGCCCATTTACGAGCCTACTCACTACGCCCTGCGGCCTGAGTCAGTTACAGTCCGCACCTGTTTTACAAAAGCCCGCTCGCACGGGTTTTTGTCTTACTTTTTTCAGATTGCTTCGCTGGCGTTTTCGTCGGCACCCATGTGCACCACCCTGTACAGGCAGTAGGTGACCTGCCCCGAGGTTTTCTGGCGGTGCAGTTGCCAGTTGGCTGGGGTAGCCGGTGCTGCTACCTCACTTTCATGCTCGACGTAGATCCAGCCGCCAGGTTTTATCCAGCCTTGTGTGTCCAGCAACGGAAACAGCCTGGCAAGCCAACCCTGACGAAACGGCGGGTCCATGAAGACAAGATCGAACGGCTGTGGCGCCGGTTGGCTGAGATAGGCATCTGCATCAGTGCACACGACGGTGCCGGATTCGGCGCCAAGCAGTCGGAGGTTGCCCCGCAGTGCGGTTGTCAGCTCAGCGCTGTTATCCACAAGCGTAGCATGGGCCGCGCCTCTGGAAAGCGCTTCCAGGCCCAGTGCGCCGGAGCCGGAAAACAGGTCAAGACAGTCGCTTCCCGCCAACTGAAATGAAAGCCAGTTAAACAGGGTCTCCCGCGTGCGGGCCGGGGTGGGGCGTACGCCGCCTGCATCAGGAAAACGCAGTTTTCGGCTACGCCAGTCACCGCCTATAATGCGTAGCTCACCGGAGGTTCCCTGGCTGTGGCTCGCTCCCCTGGTCGCGCCCTTGGCTGGCTTGTATGAACGGCGGGAACCTGTGGGCTTTTTGCGCGGCATAGGGTTGGCTCCGGAGGGGGGTTAGATTTGCTGTACGAGGCGTATCTTAGCTGAAACCAGGCCCGTCATGATAACTCACGTCATCCTCACTTCCCGCGAACAGTCTGCTAGAATGTGCGTTTTATTTGTCCCGCCCATTTACACTGATGGTACGACTTTATGATGGCAGAGTGGATTTCAATTGGCCTTATGGCCCTTCTTTTACTCGTGTTTGTACTGGATCTTGCCAGCAACCGCCGCCGCGTGCCGCGACCCAGGCCCGTGCCCCAGCGCAAGCCAGAGGCTGTAGAAGGTCCCGCACCCGCGACGCCGGTTGAAAGAGATGCGGCCCCTGAGCCAGAACCAGCGGAAACTGCCGCGGTTTCCGAGCCGGAAGTCGTGCCGGAACCTGTACCCGAGCCCGAGCCCGAGCCCGAGCCAGAGCCAGAGCCGCAGGTCAGTGTGTTTGAACGCATCAAGCAGGGCCTCGGCAAAACCCGTGCAAGCTTGACCGGCGGCATGGCGGACCTATTCTCAGTCGGCAAAAAAATTGACGAAGACTTGCTGGAGGAAATTGAAACCACACTGCTGATGGCGGATGTGGGCGTAACCGCCACGACGGAAATCATAGAGTCACTTACCAGCAAACTTGAGCGCAATCAGCTCAAAGATGGCGAGGCGTTGCGCAACGCCCTGCGTGAAGAATTGCGCGGTCTGCTTAAAGAGGCCACCAGGCCCCTGGCCATTGATACAAAAGCAGAGCCCTACGTGATCTTGATGGTTGGTGTAAACGGCGTGGGCAAAACCACCACCATCGGCAAGCTGACCAAAAAATTCCAGAGCGAAGGCAAATCGGTCATGCTGGCAGCTGGTGATACGTTTCGGGCTGCTGCGGTGGAACAACTGCAAGTCTGGGGCGACCGTAATAATGTACCGGTTGTGGCTCAGCACACAGGGGCCGACAGTGCGTCTGTGATCTTCGATGCCATCCAGTCGGGCAAGTCCCGCGGTATTGATGTGGTGATTGCTGATACTGCAGGCAGGTTGCAGAATAAAGATAACCTTATGAGTGAGCTGGAAAAAGTAGTCCGGGTAATGAAAAAACTGGACGATACCGCGCCCCACGAGGTTATGTTGGTTCTGGATGCGGGCACGGGGCAAAACGCTCTGAACCAGGCGCAGGTATTCCAGCAGGCAGTAGGCGTAAGCGGCATAACCTTAACGAAACTGGATGGTACAGCCAAAGGCGGTATTGTGTTCGCGATTGCCCGACAGTTGCAGCTTCCCATCCGATTTATCGGGGTTGGCGAACAGGTTGATGATTTGCGTACCTTTGATGCTGAAACCTTTGTGGATGCGTTGTTTGCTGAATAATCCGGCATTGTGGAGCTGTCGCCCGTCATGATCGAGTTTCGTCAGGTTACCAAACGATATGACAGTGACCACACTGCACTGCGCCAGGTGAATTTTCATATGGGCCGTGGTGAGTTGGCATTTCTCACAGGACATTCCGGTGCGGGTAAAAGTACGTTGCTGAAGCTTGTGATGGTAATGGAGCGCCCCAGTGCTGGCGAAGTCATTGTCGGTGGTCAGGTTCTCAATAGCCTGCCAAGGCGTCAGATTCCTTATATTCGCCGGCACGTCGGCGTAGTGTTTCAAAACCACCAATTGCTTTTTGATCGAACTGTTTTCGATAATATTGCCATGCCGCTGGAAGTCATGGGCGCCTCTCCCCGTGACGTGGGGCGACGAGTTCGCGCAGCGTTGGACAAGGTTGGCCTGCTAAAAAAAGAAAAAATGAATCCGCTGCAGCTCTCTGGCGGTGAGCAGCAGCGGGTGGGTATTGCCCGGGCGGTAGTAAACAAGCCGCCGCTACTGTTGGCGGATGAGCCTACGGGCAACCTCGACCCTGAACTGTCTGCTGACATCATGAACCTGTTTGCCCAGTTCAGTCAGGTGGGTGTCACTGTGCTCATTGCCAGTCACGATCTTGCACTGATTAACGACATGGATCGGCGCACACTGACTCTGGATCACGGCAATTTAATTGCCGGTGGTACGCCTTTGACGGGAGGCGCTCGTGCCCGCTGATCCATCCCCCAGAACCCGTAAACCGGATCCTGCCCGGGGCGCTAAAGTGGCCCGGTCACCTTGGCGCGAACAGGCTGAGTCCTACTTCATTCATCACCGAAAAGTTGCCCGCGACAGTGCCGGCCGCTTGTGGCGAACGCCTGTGGCCAGCCTGATGACCTGGACAGTGATGGGTGTTGCTCTGGCATTGCCCGTTGCACTATTACTGCTGCTAACCAGCCTTGAGGGCGTGAGTGCCGGCTGGGAAAGTAGTGCCAGGGTGACCGCTTACATGGAATTGGGCGCCAGCCTTGAGCAGACTCGTGAATTAGCCGATGAAATCAAAGCCGATGGTCGCGTAACGGGGCTGGAGTTGATTGACCGTGATCGGGCACTGGTGGAGTTTCGCGCTTCTTCAGGTCTGGACGATGCCTTGGATTACCTGGAAGAAAATCCTCTTCCCCATACACTGCTGATCACTCCGGAAGAGAGTGCCCGGTCCGCAGAAGGTGTTGCGGCGTTGGTCACCTTTATTGAAGGTATGGATAGCGTCGAACGGGTTCAGGTAGATCTTGGCTGGCTGCAGCGCCTCAATGCCATGACCGACTTGCTGGCGCGCGCCGTTTGGGCGCTGGCAATTCTCTTGGCTGCGGCTGTAGTGCTGGTTATTGGCAACACAGTAAGGTTGTCGATTGAAAGCCGTCGTGACGAAATTTTGGTGGCCAAGCTAGTGGGAGGGACCGATGACTTTGTACGTCGGCCGTTTTTGTACACAGGAGCGTGGTTTGGCCTGGGCGGCGGGGTGGTTGCCTGGGTATTGTTGCAGCTTTCATTGTTTTGGTTAAGCGGCCCGGTAGAGCGCCTTGCCGGCTTGTATCGAAGTGACTTTTCGCTCAACGGGTTGAGTTTTGACGGTGCTTTTGCATTGATTATTGTCGCCATGCTGTTAGGCTGGCTGGGCGCTTGGGTTGCGGTCAAGCGCCACTTGAATGATATTGAGCCGGGAGAAATTGCCGGCAGCTGATGATCCATGTTGCGGTAAAACCGTATTGAAGGTCTGGTTGTTTTCAAGTTAGCTTCTCATAAAGAAAAGGTCAGGGGCGAATTTCCCACTTTGTTGATTTAAAACGTTTAATCGGGAAATTTGAGGAACTTTACAGGTTCTTGGCAGTCTAAACCTTATCCGTTATATTAAACGGCTGCTGAGTTCGGAGGTTAAAGCATGGGTACGAGTTTACAGCTCATTGAAAAACTGGTTCCGGGCGCCAATCTTGAGGCTTATATACAGGCTGCAAGCCGCATTCCGGTGTTGACCGTGGATGAGGAGCGGGAATTGGCCGAGCGCCTTCACTACGAAGAAAACGTAGACGCAGCCCGCCAGCTGGTGTTATCTCACCTGCGTTTTGTTATTCATATTGCCCGTAGTTATTCAGGTTATGGTCTGGCGCAGGCTGACCTGATTCAAGAGGGTAACGTCGGCCTGATGAAGGCCGTCAAGCGCTTTAACCCCGAATACGGTGTGCGGCTGGTGTCGTTTGCGGTGCACTGGATCAAGGCGGAGATTCACGAGTTCATTTTGCGCAACTGGCGCATAGTGAAAGTGGCAACCACCAAGTCTCAGCGCAAACTGTTCTTTAATTTGCGTAGCCAGAAGAAAAAACTGGCGTGGCTGAGCCACGACGAGCTTAACGCTGTGGCAGAAGATTTGGGCGTTGAGCCCAGGGTTGTGCGGGAGATGGAAGGGCGTCTGTCCTCTCATGATTCTGCCTTTGATGGCCCGATGGATGATGACGACGACACCGCCTACAAGGCACCGGCGTATTATCTCGAAGATCATCGCAACGACCCGGCTGTTCAGCTGGAAAATGCCAACTGGACGGAAAGCTCCAATGGCCTTCTGATGCAAGCTCTGGAAACGCTGGATGAGCGCAGCCAGGATATACTGCGCGCGCGCTGGTTGTCTGAAAGCAAAGCGACCCTGCACCAGTTGGCTGACAAATATGACATCTCTGCTGAGCGGATTCGTCAGCTGGAAAAGAATGCAATGAAGAAAATCCGCTCTCAGATGGCAGAAACTGCCTGACAAGAAGCAGGCAGGGAAGTCTCCAAACGCCACCACCGTTCAGGTTGGTGGCGTTTTCGTTTATGGCTGACCGTCGCTGTTTGCGACACCCTCTTACAAGATGGTAACTGGTCGGTGTGGCGAGTTATTCGTACTCTGTTGTTAATGTAATCCGTTATTGGGAGGGGATCCGGTGAAAGCACTGGTAATCGAGGACGATCAGGACGTTGCAAACTATCTTGTCAAAGGGCTGAAAGAGTCAGACTTCGTAGTTGATCATGCGGCCGACGGTAAAGATGGCATGATGATGGCTGCCAGCGAAGAGTACGACATCATGATTGTTGACCGTATGCTTCCAGGCATGGATGGGTTGTCTATTATTAAAACGGTTCGTGCCACGGGAAATCAGGTGCCAGTATTGATTCTGAGCACCCTGGGTGATGTGGACGACCGCGTCGAAGGGCTGCGGGGCGGCGGTGATGACTATCTAACCAAACCTTTCTCCTTTACCGAACTGCTCGCCCGGATCGAATCCCTGGTGCGCCGGAACCGCCAATCTGCAGAAACCGAAACGGTGCTGCGGGTAGCCGACCTTGAGATGGACCTGTTGGCCCGAACGGTAAAGCGCTCTGGCCAGAATATTGATGTTCAGCCCCGTGAATTCCGGTTGCTGGAATATCTGATGCGCAACGCCGGCCAGGTGGTTACCCGGACCATGCTGCTGGAAAAAGTCTGGGACTATCATTTTGACCCCCAAACCAACGTAATCGACGTACACATCAGTCGTCTTCGTGCAAAAATCGACAAGGAGTTCGAAACACCCTTACTGCAAACCATACGTGGTGCCGGATACATGCTCCGTGAAACTGCTTAGCCAGCTCAGGACATCGTCCTTTCAGCTCGCCCTGCTGTACATGGTGGTGTTTGCCACCTCAGTATTTTTATTACTGGCCTTTATATACTGGCGTACAGCGGGTTTTATGACCGCTCAGACCGACGAAACCATCGAAGCGGAAATCGCCGGCCTGGCGGAACAGTACCGGGGGCGAGGGGTAAATGGCCTGATCACGATTATTCGCGAGCGGGTGGCACGCGACCCCAATGCCAAAACTATCTATCTTCTGACCACCGAAGACTTCCTCAAGTTGGCCGGTAATATCGAGACCTGGCCAGAGGGGTCGCGCTCGGAAAGCGGTTGGATAAACTTTACTCTCAGTTCGGCTGTAGACTGGACTGGCCCCGAGCGCCTTGCCCGTGCCCGTATTTTCGAAGTTCAGGGTGGTTTAAGGCTGCTTGTTGGCAGAGATGTTGACGAACTCACCTCGCTCAAGCGGGTTATTGAAACAGCCATCAACTGGGGCATGGGGATAACCCTTGCGCTGGCGTTGCTCGGCGGGTTTTTAATGAGCCGAAGTACAACCCGTCGGATCGAAATCATCAACACCACCTCGCGACGAATAATGAATGGACACCTCTCTTTGCGCATACCCACTCGCGGCACTGAGGATGATTTTGACCAGTTGGCAGAAAACCTGAATCAGATGCTGGACCGGATTGTGTACCTGATGGAAGGTATCCGTCATGTGTCTGACAGTATTGCGCACGATCTTCGCACGCCCCTTACACGGTTGAGGAACCAGCTCGAGAATACGCTGATGTCCGTCGACAATGACGAGGCGCGCGAGCAAGCCGGCCGTGCTGTTGCAGAAGCGGATCAACTGCTGGCGACCTTTAACGCGCTACTGCGCATCGCGCGCCTGGAGACCAAGGGCAGCTCTTCAGATATGAGGCGGGTATCACTGGATGAGCTGGTATCCGATGCATGTGAGCTTTATGAGGCATTGTCGGAAGATAAAGAGCAGGTGTTTGAGCAATCCCTTGAGGCAGGTGTTGCCATTGAGGGGGATAGGGATCTGTTATTCCAGATGATCAGTAACCTGATTGATAACGCGATCAAGTACACCCCCGAGCACGGCACCATTGGTGTAGCTGTTCGTGCAGAGGGTGAGACGGCTGTCTTCGAAGTAAGGGATAGCGGTATAGGTGTTCCAGATGAAGAGAAAGACCAGGTGTTTCAGCGCTTCTACCGCGTTGGTAAAAGCCGCTCTCTTCCCGGAAACGGTTTAGGTCTCAGCCTGGTGAGCGCCGTGGCAGGGATCCATAAAGGTGAAATTGTGCTTAGTGACACCTACGAACAGGAGCAGCCCCCAGGTCTGACAGTTGCTGTGCGCATGCCGGCTATTACCCGGTTACGAAAGCGCATCAAGGCTACCTATGCCGAGCAGTCAGCTGACTCGGCCGGCGGCGATACCCAGCCCTCCACGGAAGCCGGTAACACCTGAGCTTAGTGGCTTGGGCGGAACCGGTTTACCTGCGACAAAACCGGTGCAATCAGGGCATTTGTGCGAGTTTCAATCTTCTGGGTAACCTGCTCAAACTGCGAGCGCCGAAGGTTTACACGTACCTGGATGCTGTCCCATTCGCCTTCAAGATGCTTTTGCTCAGCCATCGCAAAAGCGGCAATGTTGTGGCGATTCAGCTTGTCCGTAATACCCATCTGTTCGAGGTGATAACCCAGGGTATCAACGCCTTCAAGAGCCACGTTCAGGAGCCTCTTTGTATTCATTTGATTTTCTCCATAACCGGGAACGAATGTGAGATTCAATACGCTAACGCTATCGGCGTTCCCTAGAGTGTACAACCTAATTTCTGCCCGAGGCCTTGAGGCTTACCCTGACTAAAAGGTAATTCACCGGCAAGGGCGCGGTAACGAGAAGTGTGGATAATGGGCATTGTAGATAGAGACAGGCACTAGCAGAGGCCTGTCTTTACTTCCAAGCACAGCGCTAGCCTTACCCCGTTTTTGCGGGGTTTTTTTATGTCTGAAGATAGCTACTTAATGTATTCAATGGTGTTGATATACCAGGTGATCGTTCCAGCTTCGGTACGCACGTCGGCTTCGTCGCCCACTTCCTTTTTTAATAGTGCCCGGGCCATGGGTGAATCAATGGAAATGTAGTCTTTGCGATTGAAAATTTCGTCGTAGCCGACAATTCTGAATGTTAGCGTCTTCTCTTCATCGTTTTCGACTTCTACCCAGGCTCCAAAAAAAACCTTTCCCTCCTGCTCCGGGTGGTACTCAACCACTTTCAGACTATCGAGGCATCGCCTCAAATAGCGCACCCGGCGATCAATTTCCCGAAGCCGTTTTTTATTGTACTGGTAATCTGCGTTTTCACTGCGATCACCAAGGCTGGCGGCCCATGTCACTTTTTTTGTGACCTCCGGGCGCTCAAATCGCCAGAGTTCATCGTGTTCTTTTTGCAGGTCATTGTAGCCCTGCCTGGTAATAAGAGGTGTTTTCAAGGCTGCTCCTGCTATGGAAGGTTGTCACAAAACGGTCAGTCAAGTAGGAATTGCGTCCAATTTGGCGATAGACTGATTAAAAATTGACACCTTTCGGAGAAAGCGTGTCCCGGACCAGGATGGACGCCATGAATATCTTGTATCGTATTGCCCGAACGTCGGAATTGATAGGTCTCAGGCTAATTCCCGCGGCTGTACTACTAATGGCAGCAGGATTTGCCAGTGCTCAGGCTGGCCCCGACGATGCCCAGGCATTCGAGGTTGAGCAACGTTCAACGTTGGAGACGATCTCATTCCGGTCAATCGCTGAGGATGCCCTGTCGGAGACGGTCATCGAAGGTGGCCTGGCGGCTCCTGCGAAGGGCGTTCCTGTGCAACCGGCAGGCAAAGATGATTTTTATCTGGATCCTCTGGCGCTACAGCCTGGTGATGGCCGCACAGATTTAGGCCGCTCGGAAATCCCCGTAGAGTTCCGCTTCAGCACCCCCAAGTCCGTTCCCGGACAGACGCACAGCAATAATTATGTGATCAGACTACCAGAGAACCGATCTTACGATACCCTTAATATCGACATGACGGGACGACGTTGACCCTTGCCCAGGGGAGAGCGTCGGAACACAACACCTCGCGTAGGTGACGGGACGAATCAATAAAAAAGAGGAGGGCGTTAGCCACTCCTCTTTTGGGTCTGTCTGAGTTTCACGGAAACCGTGACAGCCTCAGCTTTCTGGTAGCCACTCCTGAACGATGTCCTGGTTGGCCTCGACCCACTTCTTGGCTTCCTCGTAAGGATCATCGCCTTCTTCCTGCATGAGCATGACTTCGCCCATTTGTTCGTTGTTCCACTCAAAGGCATCCAGGATAGCGTAAGCCTCTGGCATGTCTTCCTTGAGTCCCTTGCGCACGATGGTGTGGATTCCCTCGTCGCCGCCGTAGGTCCCCTTGGGGTCATCTAGGAACTTGAGGTCCCAGCGTGCAAGCATCCAGTGCGGTGCCCAGCCGGTCACGGCAATGTCTTCTTCGTTATTGATAGCCGTTTTCAGGGCCGCGGTCATAGTGGCACCGCTACCGCTTACCAGATCATAGTCGAGGTCGTAGTCTTCGATTACTTTTTCAGTCAACCGCATAACCCCGGCGCCCGGGTCGATGCCGGTAATCTTGCCGTTAAAGCTATCGACGTAATCGTTCATGTCGGCAATGGAATCCGCTTCTGTGTAGGCCGGAACCACCATACCGAGCTTGGCGCCCTCGAGGCTGGCGCCAGCATCAACCACTTGGTCCTTGAGCTTGGCGTAATAGTCTTCGTGGGTGATCGGTAGCCAGCCAGCCAGGAAGCCATCGGTATCGCCTGTTGCAACAGACTGCCACATGGCGGCTGCCGACAGTGACGAGGTTTTGACATCGAAACCGGCATTTTCAAGCACAACTTTCATGACGTTGGTTGATGCCACAGTGGAAGCCCACTCGACATAGGAAAGATGAACCGTGCCTTTGTCCTGAGCCTGAGCACTACCAGCGGTGAACGCGACACTGGCGGCAAGCGCCATGCCAGTGGCACGAATACGGCGATTTAGAATGTGCTTCTTCATCGATTTCCCCTTTAATTGTAGGTTTACTGCTACACAATGGTGGTATACCACTGTGTTTTCAAGTTCTGTAGCAATTTATGACTTGCGCTTTTTGCTTATGGACTGGGTAACGCGGTCAAGCACCATGGCCAGTATGACCACGGCGATACCAGCCTCAAAACCGTCGCCAGGGCGCAGGCGCTGAATGGCACGCCATACCTCGCTACCCAAACCATCGGCACCGATCATCGCGGCAATCACCACCATGGACAGTGCCAGCATAATGGTCTGGTTGATGCCTGCCATCAATGTGGGCAAGGACATGGGTAGTTGCAGTTTGAACAGTTTCTGGGTGCGGGTGGCGCCGTACGCATCCGCAGCCTCAATCAACTCCAGTGGCACTTGGCGAATGCCCAGGGTAGTGAAGCGAATGGCTGGCGGCATGGAGAAGATCACCGTGGCGAAGATGGCCGACATGGCGCCGATTCCGAAGAAGGGGATTGCCGGAATCAGATAAACGAAGGCCGGCATTGTCTGCATAAAATCCAGCACCGGCATGATGAGTTTATAAAGTCGATCTGACAGGGCGGCGGCTATGCCCACGGGCACAGCGATAATCACAGCCATCAGGGTGGCGACCACCACCAGCGTCAGGGTTTCGATCATCGGTATCCACAGGCCCATGTTCCAGATCAGTGCCAGGCCTGCGACTGTGCCAATGGCCAGGCGAAAGCCTGACAAAGCCCAGCACAGCGCGGTGATAGCAGCCAGCAGTGCCCACTCGGGCAGCCACATCAGCGCATCGTTGAGGCCGTCGATGGCAGATACGGTAAAGTTTGCAATGCCGCGGGTGACACTGGAAAACTCGGTGGTCAGCCATTCCAGGCCGCTTTCGATCCAGCCGCCCAGCGGGACACGGGGAAATTCGATAGCCATTAGTTACTTTCTCCTGATTGTGCCTGCGCCAGCTCGTCCAGTACTGCACCCTTGACCACAACGCCGAGAAGGCGCTTGTCATCGTCTACCACAGCAATCGGGAAGCTCTTTTCAGTAAACATGGCAAACAGGTTCTGGAGCGGTTCATCGGGGCCTACGCTGCGGAAATCCTGGGTCATGATGTTATGAATATCGTCTTTGCCTTCGTTTGCAGCTCGCTCAAGAGTGTCGATTTCCACCAGGCCCAGCAGCTTGCGGTTGCGAGCAGTGA
Organism: Marinobacter sp.; assembly: GCF_052091845.1. Lineage (GTDB taxonomy): Bacteria > Pseudomonadota > Gammaproteobacteria > Pseudomonadales > Oleiphilaceae > Marinobacter. Next base: position 59,135 of record NZ_JBQDCO010000004.1, read on the forward strand.
CATAGATGGAATCTATGCCGTTGTCGCTCATCTTGCGCAAGGTGGTGCGTGGGCCGTCCTCCTCCCGGGCGGTGGCGCGAACGGGGCGCATGGCGTGCTCGGCAGTCAGTATCCGGGACATGTCCACGCCTTCGACGAAACGCTTCACATAGTCATCGGCAGGCTGGGTAAGGATCTCCTCCGGGGTGCCGATTTGTACCACCTCACCGTCCTTCAGGAGCACGATACGATCGCCGATGTTAATGGCTTCATCAAGATCGTGGGTGATAAAAACCGTGGTTTTCCGGGTATGGTGCTGCAGCTCCTGCAGCTCCTGTTGCATGTCGCCACGGATCAAAGGGTCCAGTGCCGAGAAGGCCTCATCCATAAGAAGCACTGTGCCATCGTTGGCCAGCGCGCGGGCCAGGCCCACTCGTTGTTGCATGCCCCCGGAAAGCTGGTGAGGGTAGGCATCTCTCCAGCCATCCAGCCCAACCTGCTTGAGAATCTTGATGGCTGTGTCGTGGCGCTCCTGCTTTTTTACGCCACGAATCTCGAGGCCGAATTCGGTGTTTTGTTGCACGGTGCGATGGGGGAAAAGAGCAAAGTTCTGGAACACCATGGAAAAGTGTCGCCGGCGTGCTTCCAGAAGCTCCTTGGGCTTGAGGCTAGGAATGTCCTGGCCATCAATGACAATTTCGCCTTCGGTAGGCTCGATCAGGCGGTTGAGGCAGCGGATCAGGGTGGATTTTCCAGAGCCGGACAGGCCCATTATAACCAGTAGTTCGCCTTCGTAGACATCAAAATCGATGTTGGACAGACCCAGTGTTTGCCCTGTTTTCTCAAGTATCTCCGGGCGTTTGAGCCCTTGGTTACGAAGCTCTAATGCTTGCTTGGGGTGGCTGCCGAAGACCTTGCTCAGTTTACGAACGCGGATCTTCACATTTTGCTTGTCATTTTGCATTGACGTCGCCTTTGATCGGACATCTGTTTCGGTAAGTGGCTCACGCGGGACGGACGATCTAACTATTGGTTAGTCGTTTGCGATTGAACCTTACATTAAGGTAACAGTAGAGGGTCACAGGCTACCTGTCACCAGATAACCAATCAAATTGCCATGACAGGGGCAGGGCAGGTGATCCCGGCCGTCTGTATCCGGGATCAGGCAGCCGAATGCTTTATTTGAGGGCGTCTAGTTTGTCGATGTACTTCTGCATGGCGTCGTCTTTTGACATGCCCTTGCACTTTTCCCATGCGTCGTGCTTGGCGCGACCTACAAAATCCATCATGCTCGGGCGCTTACCCGACACATCGCCTTCCGTTCCCTGCTTGTACAGAGCGTAAAATTCCAGCTTCGTTTCGTTGGAAGGCTGGAAGTCGCCTTCCGCCGTTTTGATGTAATTTACCGCCTCGTCAAATCTGGTTTTCAAGTCACTCATATTCATTTCCTTCTTGGGTACTTTGGTATTGCCGTGAAGTTTTATCAGGATCTGCAGGAGTATAGTCACGCTGCTGTTTGCCGTCATTGACCGATTCTTCAGTTTTAGCGGCTCGCAAGGCATAGATGCGCCAGGCTTGGGCGGTTTGGCAAACGTTTGCCTGAGTGCACATTTTGATGCCTTGCTGGCCAGTTTTTGCTTGAGAATCCCGATCTATCTGTGTACAGTTTTGACGCTGCTTACCAGGAAGGTACGCACCAGGGATTGAACAACTGCAAATGATTTGCACAGGGAGCTAGCCATGTCGTCCAAAGACGGTTCTGTCGCGCCGAAAGAGCGCATCAATATTAAATATGTCCCCGCCACCGGAGATCAGCAGGCCGAAACCGAGCTGCCGCTGAAGATGTTCGTTGTAGGTGATTTCAAGGGACACGCTGAAGAAACCCCCATCGAAGAACGTAAGGCCATTTCTGTCGACAAGAACAACTTCCGTTCTGTCATGAAAGAAGCGGGCCTCACGCTTTCCACGACCGTATCCAATCAGCTGGATGAGCAAGCCGACGAACTGCCGGTTAACCTCGAACTCCAGTCGCTGGATGATTTCTCGCCCGACAGCATTGCCCGCCAGGTTCCCGAGTTGAACAAGTTGATCGAGTTGCGTGAAGCGCTGGTTGCTCTTAAAGGGCCGCTCGGCAATGTGCCTTCGTTCCGTTCCAAGCTGCAGGAGTTGCTGGATAACGACGAAGCCCGGGACAGCCTGTTGTCTGAGCTGGAACTGGCCACAGACGGCGAGTAATTAAAGTTGCCGCAAGAGCGCGGTGCACAACACCCAATCTCAATCACGTACTGAAGGGATGTGGTATGTCTGATACTGCTGAGCAGCAATCTGCTGCCTCCGAATCCGTAATGGAAGGCTCATTGCTCGACCAGGTTATGGCCAACAGCCGTATGGCTCCGGCCGACGAGGGCTACGACGTTGCCCGTAAAGGCGTTGCAACGTTTATCGCCAATTTGCTGAAAAGCGAGGAAAAAGGTCAGCCGGTCAACAAGGCGCTGGTGGACCAGATGGTGGTCGAGCTGGACCGTAAAATCAGCGCCCAGATGGATGAAATTCTGCACGCTCCCAAACTGCAGGAGCTGGAATCCTCCTGGCGCGGCCTGAAGCTGATGGTTGATCGCACGGATTTCCGTGAGAACATCAAGGTGGACATTCTGCACGCCACCAAAACCGAATTGTTGGAAGACTTCGAGTTTGCCCCGGATGTGACCCAGACCGGTTTTTACCAGCACATCTACTCCACCGAGTATGGCCAGTTTGGCGGTGAGCCTGTAGGCGCGGTTGTTGGCAATTACGCCTTTACGCCATCCACCCCGGATATGAAACTGCTGCAGTATGTCTCGTCTGTTGGGGCCATGGCTCACGCGCCGTTTCTGTCGTCGGTTGCGCCGTCGTTCTTTGGCGTAGACAGCTACCAGGAACTTCCAGCCATCAAGGAACTGAAGGCGGTTTTTGAAGGCCCGAAATATGCCAAGTGGCGCTCATTGCGGGAGTCTGAAGACGCTCGTTACCTGGGGCTTGCGTCACCGCGCTTCCTGCTGCGGGTGCCATACGACCCGAGTGAGAACCCGATAAGTAGCTTCAATTACAAAGAAGATGTATCGGGTGATCACGAGCATTATCTGTGGGGCAACACCGCCTACCTGCTGGCGACCCGGCTAACGGAAAGCTTTGCAAAATACCGCTGGTGCCCCAACATTATTGGCCCGCAAAGCGGCGGTGCAGTGGAGGACCTGCCGGTTCACCTGTTCGATTCTTTCGGCCAGCTGGAAGCCAAGATCCCCACCGAGGTGTTGATCACCGACCGTCGTGAATACGAAATGGCTGATGAAGGCTTTATCTCGCTCACCATGCGCAAAGGCAGTGACAATGCCGCCTTCTTTTCGGCCAATTCTGTGCAAAAGCCCAAGCAGTTCCCGAACACGAAGGAAGGCAAGGAAGCAGAGACCAACTACAAGTTGGGTACCCAGCTGCCTTACATGATGATCGTTAACCGTCTGGCCCACTACATCAAGGTGTTGCAGCGCGAGCAGATTGGCTCCTGGAAAGAGCGCCAGGACCTTGAACGCGAACTGAACACCTGGATTCGCCAGTACGTGGCGGATCAGGAAAACCCGCCCGCAGATGTGCGCAGCCGCCGCCCGTTGCGAGCTGCTCAGGTAACGGTTTCCGATGTGGAAGGCGAGCCGGGCTGGTATCAGGTGTCCCTGGCCGTGCGCCCGCACTTCAAGTACATGGGGGCCAACTTTGAGCTGTCGCTGGTAGGCCGTCTGGACAAGGACTAATCCGTGTTCAGTAATAATGTGCAAACCGAGGGAGGCAGCTTGTTCGAGCGATTGGAGCAGGCAGCCGCGCCGGACGGGCAAAGCATGGGCGAAGTGACCCATGTGGTGAGTTCCATCAAGCGCCACCTGGTAAGACTGCTCAATGCACATCCCGGTAACAGTGCCTGTGCGCCGGAACTGGGTCTGCTGGATTTCAACGATGCGACTCTGGGTACCCACGACCTGAGTATCCAGATACGCAGTGCAATCCGGCAGTGTATTGAAAAGTACGAGCCCAGAGTGAAGCGGGTTGACGTAGTCGCATTGCCCCAAGGCCCAGATCCTTTGCAACTCCGCTTCCAGGTAACGGTTTACCTGAACACAGGCGCAAAAGACGACAAGACAACCATAGATTTATTACTGGATGACAAACGTTACTACCGAGTGATGTAACGACAAGATCAGCAATCACCAAGGATGGCAGGAGCCGGTGGGGATGCTTTTCTGCAGGGAAAAAAATGTCTGAGCGCAGCGAGTTGTTTTTTCCCGGAAGAAAAGCATACCGACCGGATCATACTCCCAAGGAAGCAGTAGCTGTATGAAGTTGAATCGGTTTTACAGGGACGAACTGAGCTTTCTGCGATTGCAGGGGCGAGAATTTGCGGATGCCCATCCGCAGCTAACGCGATTTTTGTCGGAACAAAGCACAGATCCGGATGTGGAGCGTTTGCTGGAAGGCTTTGCCTTTTTGACCGGAAAGCTCCGTGAAAAAGTGGAAGATCAATTCCCCGAGCTGACGCACTCGCTGCTTAACATGCTCTGGCCCAACTACCTGCGCCCGGTGCCCAGTTGCACCATTATGCGCTTTGATCCGCAACTGCACGCCATCAGTGAAAGGCAGACGGTGGAGCGACATACCGAGATCAAGAGCCGTCCGCTGGGCGATGCTACCCGGCAGACCCAGTGCCGGTTTCGTACTTGTAGAGCAGTTGATGTGTTTCCGATCAGTGTGGCGGATGCTCACGCCGAGCATTCACGGGAAGTGTCATCCATGACTGTGGATTTGGCGCTGCACACAGACCAGCCGCTAAGTGGTCTCGACCTTGATAACCTGCGATTTTATCTGGGCGGTGATAATCACACCGCCGAAACGCTTTACTTGTGGCTGAACCATTACCTCAGCCGCATGGAACTGGTGGTTGGTGAATCCGTTTACAGCCTGCCGGTTTCGCTTCTGAAGTCCGTGGGGTTTGCCAATGATGAGGGGCTGCTGCCTTATCCCAAGAACACCTATTCCGGCTACCGGATTCTGCAGGAATACCTGAGCTTTCCCGAAGCCTTCCGGTTTGTGGACATCACCGGCCTGAAGAACCGTTTGCCGGCTGTTCAGGCAGATGAGATCAGCCTGCGTTTTCATTTCAGCCGCATACTGCCGCCGGATGCCCGGGTGCGGGCGGAGAATATGCAGCTTTACTGCACCCCTGCGGTGAATCTGTTTACCCATGAGGGTGAGCCGGTGGATCTTAACGGGCGGTAAACCGAGTATCGCATCCTGGCATCGAGCCGATCGCCGGATCATTTTGAAGTGTTCAGCATTGAGCAGGTGGAAGGCTGGCTGGAAGGTCGTTCAGGCCGGGGAGAACGCCGGCTTTATACCGCTTTTGAGAGCTTTCAGCACGAAGTTGAGCGGGACCGTGGCCGCACAGCCTTGTATTACCGGATAAGGGCCAGGGACAGTGTTCGCGGTGATGGGTTTGATCATTATATGTCGTTCGTTCGTGGCGATGAGTCCGATTGCATGGATCGCCAGGAAGCGATTTCATTGACTCTGACCTGCACCAACCGACAATTACCGCAACAGCTGGCGGTGGGAGAAGTGTGCATGGCTACAGAAACCACGCCTGCATTTGCGTCGTTCAGCAATATCACCCGCCCCACGGCAACGTTGCGTCCAACCCTTGATGGCAGCCTGTTGTGGACGCTGATCTCCAATCTTTCGCTGAACTACCTCTCCATGCTGGATGTGGATGCCCTGCGCACGGTTTTGCGGGTGTATGACTTTCGCGCGCTCGTGGATCGCCAGGCTGAGCGTGTGTCCCAGAAGCGCCTCGCAGGCATCAGTGGCATAGAAACCAATCCGGTGGACAAAATGATCCGGGGGCTGCCGGTGCGAGGGATTCGCTCGGTGATGAAGCTCGACCAGCAGGCCTTTGCATCGGAAGGCGATTTGTACCTGTTCGGCACTGTACTCAGCCAGTTTTTTGCACTTTATGCCAGTATCAATGCCTTTCACCAACTGGAAGTGGTGAATACAGACAACCAGGAACGGTATACATGGACGTTACAGCAAGGTCAGCAACCGCTGATGTAGCCGACCTGCAACCCGTTCTGGGCAATGCGCGTCGGTACAGCTTTTTTCAACTGGTGGATTTGATTCACCGGCACCACGGTGACGATCAGGAGCGTGGCCGGGACGAGCAGCCCCAGCAGGAGCGCATTCGCTTTTCCGCGTCGGCAGGGCTGGGGTTTCCCGGCAGCGATGTGGTCTCCGCAATGTCGCCGGAGCATGAGCACGCGCCCTACCAGATGGAAGTCAGCTTTTTGGGCCTGCACGGCTCCCAGTCGCCGCTGCCTGGCTACTACCTCGAAGATCTGGCCTGGGAAGCTGGGCAGGAACTTGGTATTCGGCGGCACTTTCTGGATTTTTTCAATCACCGGTTGGTGACCCTGTTTCACCGGTCATGGCGCAAGTACCGCTACTACGTACGCTTTCGTCCCGGCGCGTCGGATGGTTTTTCGGATCTTATATACGCGCTTGTAGGTCTTGGCGATAAACGGTTGCGCGATGCCACGCCGGTTAACTGGTCAAAGATGCTGGCGTATTCCGGGTTGATGGCCGGTCGCAGCCGCTCTCCGGAGGTGGTCAGTGGCATCGTTGGTCACTGCTTTGATCTTGACGATGTGAGCATTGAGCAGTGGGTATTGCGCAAAGTGGCAATCAGTGAAGATCAACAAACACGCCTTGGCCAGAGCAACGCCTCATTGGGAAATGACACGCTTGTTGGCTCGCAGGTTCGCGACCGCAGTGGCAAGTTTATTCTGCGAATCCGCAATCTCAGCCGTCAGCGTTTTGCTGATTTTTTACCCAACGGACGGGATCATCAGCGTTTGCTGAAGCTGGTGGAGTTCGCCACCCGCGAGCAACTGGCTTACGACCTGGAGCTGCAGATGCGCGCCCAGGATATTCGTCCGATGCAAATGGGCGAAGACGTTCGGCTGGGCTGGAACTCGTTTGTAACGCCGGAAAAATCTCCGCAGCGACCGGCAGTGCGAATTCAGATACGCCGTTAACAGAAAAAAGGAACCACATCATGGAAGAGCGGCAGCCAGCCAGGCTGAAGTTGACGGTAACCAACCCGGGTACCACGCGCAGTGGCGCCAGCATTGAACACAGCTTTGGCCCGAACGGTGGCTCCATAGGCACAGCCGGGAGTGATACCTGGCAGCTGGCTTCGCAACGCACAGGGGCTGTGCCGGGCCATGCCGAAATCCGGCTTCTGGATGGCGGATTTTGTCTGATTGACCGTAGCGGCCGAACCTACATTAACAGTGCTACTCAACCCGTAGGGCGTGGCCGCCGGGCAAGGTTGAATCAGGGCGACACTGTGAGCATTGGCTGTTATCGCCTACGGGTAGAATTATTTGCAGGAGAGTGCTCAGGCGCACCAGGCGGTCCGGAACTGGACGACCGGGAGTCTGCAGAAGACAGGCGGCTGGTGGATATGGCGGAAGGCCAGTTGGCCCGGGGCGACGGTGGGGCGAACGACCTGCAGGTAGCCGAACCTCTGGAAGGGCTGGCGTCGACAGTGGCAGAAACCCTGAGCACAGACCCTATGATGCACTGGCAGGATGAGCCAGCCCGCGCAGATCATGAAGAGCGCACGCTAATGGCAAGCGAACGGGCCTGGTTTGCCGCTGAAACCGATGTAACGGATGAATACCGGGAGAATCGCGATGTGGCGATGGGGCTTCCGGTAATGCAGGGAGAAACGGACAGGATGTCAAAAACCGGCACAAACAGGCAGCAACCGCAGCCACACGAGCACAGCAACAGTCAGCGGGATCAAAGCCGCAAACATGTCAGTGCCACGCCACTGATGCAGGGCATGGAAGCCCGGCTCAATTTTGCAGACAGCGACGGCATGCAGCTGTTTCTGGAAGAGACCGGGCAAACCCTGAAAGCCACCATAGAAGGCTTGCTGGCCCTGCACCAGGGGGAAGACAGCCGGCATCAGGCTCTGCGCACACGGTTGCAGCCTATTGAGGACAATCCGTTGCGCCTTGGTGGCGACTACGAAGAAACTGTACAAACGCTGTTTGCCAGTCAGCGCAGCCCGGTGCACTTGTCTGCGCCTGCCGCCGTGCAGGAAAGCCTGCAAAGCCTGAACCACCACCAGAGAGCCACCCGCGAGGCTATCAGCGAAGCGCTGGAAGCCATCCTTCATGCGTTTTCCCCGGAAGCCCTGTTGCGTCGCTTTCATGGTTATCGCCGGGGCCTGCAGCAGCATGAAGACGAAGGCCGCTGGGCCTGGGATATGTACCAGCATTATTACCGGGAATTGAAGTCGAGTCGTCAGCAGGGGTTTGAACGCCTGTTTCAGGAAGTGTTCGATCAGGCTTACGACCAGCATTTACGCCAACTACAGAGGGAGAACCTGTTGTGAACACCTGCAAATGGACTTTGCTGGCGGTTGTGTTTGTGCTTGCCGGATGCAGCACGCCCTACAACGCCGTGACCAAAACCGCCAAAGTACTTTGGGACCCGGATATTCCCGTGGGCTACGCCGAGGATCTTCCCAGCCGCGTGGACCTGACCATGGTGGCTGAGCCGGGTGTGAACCCCAACGAATCCCTGGCACCGACGCCCATTGCCTTTCAGATTATCGAACTGCGTGACAGCTCGCTGCTGATGGCCGGGGATTTCGACCAACTATTGAACGACCTGGAGGCCTCACTGGGCCGCAATTACATCGATCACAGCGATTACACCCTTGTGCCCGAGCAGTTCAAGTTTGTGGAATCATTCGAAATCAGCAAAGACACCCGGTTCATTGGCGTTATCGCATTCTACGCCTACCCGAACCTGTCCCAGTGGAAGAAAGTGGTGCGAGTGGATCCCGTTGGGGGACGCTACCACCTGCTGGTTAACCTGCGGGATAGGGAAGTACAACTCAAACAGTCGGAAGAAACCTGATGGCGGTCACAAACAGAGTAGTCTGGAGTGACGGGCTGTTCATCAAGCCCCAGCACTTTCAGCAGCAGCAACGGTATCTGGAGCATCAGATTAACGAGCGGTCCCTGGCCGTGTCGGATTATTTGTATGGCTTCAGCGATCTGGAACTGAACGCGGAGTATCTGAGCTTCGGGCGTGTTGGGTTGGTGCATGCCAGCGGCCTGTTCCCCGACGGTACCCGTTTTAATTTGCCCCAGGACGACGTGATGCCAGAGCCCCTGGAAATCGCCGATGCCTCGGTGGCTAATCAGGTTGTGTATCTGGCTCTGCCCCTGGGCAGCGATAGCCTGGCAGAGGTTGAGTGGCCGGATGCATCCATGGCAGGGCGTTTCCGGGCCCAGAGCGAGGAAATCCGCGACCTGCACTCTATCGATGGCGATGCTCATATCATCGACGTTGCCCGTGTGGCACCGCGCCTGATGCTGGAGCGGGATGACCGGAGCGCCTACGCCGCACTGGCCATTGGCCGGATTCTGGAAAAGCGCCCGGATGGCAGCCTGGTGATGGATCCCAACTTTATACCCACCATGCTCAGCGTTCGCTCTGCCCCCAGGTTGCAGCGTTTCGTCGGCGAAATGGCGGGGCTTATGCGCGAACGTGCGCGCAACATTGCGGAACGTGTCGGAGCGCCAGGGCAGGGTGGAGTTGCTGATGTGGCAGATTTCATGCTGCTGCAGATGCTCAATCGGGCACACCCGCGATTCATGCACCTGGCCAGACTGCGCCAATTGCACCCGGAACGTCTTTACGAGGCTTTGCTGGAACTTTGTGGCGAGTTGGTAACGTTCACGGATGAAGGCCGCCTGCCCCGGGAATTCCTGGCCTACGATCACGACCTGCCCGAAGACTGTTTTGCGCCCTTGATGCAGGTATTGCGACAGTCTCTCAGCACGGTGCTGGAGCCGCGCGCTCTGGCTATCCAGTTGCAGCAGCGCCAGTACGGTTTGACCGTTGCGCCGGTTCAGGATGGCCAGCTGATTCAGGGTGCCGAATTTATTCTGGCGGTGAAAGCCGACATGCCCCTGGACGATCTGCGCAAGCAATTTGTCCAGCAGTGCAAGGTGGCGTCCGTGGAGAAAATCCGTGATCTCATCAGCCTGCAGTTGCCCGGCATTCCCTTGTCAGCCCTTCCGGTAGCACCGCGCCAGTTGCCGTATCACGCCGGGTTTGTGTACTTCCGGCTGGACGACCAAAGCCAGGCCTGGCAAATGCTTGATAATGCCAGCGGCTTCGCTTTCCATGTGGCGGGCAGTTTCCCGGGGCTGGAAATGCAGTTCTGGGCTATCAGGAGCTAAACCATGACAGATGCACAGGTAATGGATTTACCCAATGGCAGCAGTCAGTCCGGCGGCGGTGCATTCAGTGACCTGTTGTTTGCCGAGGAAGCGTCGCAAAACGTTACCTCCGGAAGCAACTTTGGCAACGAGCAGTTCCAGCTCAGAGGGCTGGAAGACAATCGCCTCACCGATGCCGCCACACCCCTGCTGGGGTTGGTTATCCGGATTCGCCGGTTGCCGGACTACCGGTCTGTTGAAAGCCTCTACCAGCAGGTTGTAGACGAAGTGGCCGCCATTGACCGCGAATTGATCGAGCAGGGCTACGAGCGCCCCACAGTGGTGGCCTACCGTTACGTGCTGTGTACCTTCATTGATGAAGCCGTATTGGGTACAGACTGGGGTGCCCATAGCATCTGGTCGCAACACTCGCTGTTGTCGCGCTTTCACAATGAAACCTGGGGCGGCGAAAAGGTCTTTGCCATCCTCGCGCGCATGGAACAGGAGCCCGCTCGCTACAAAGACATGCTCGGGTTTATTTACCTGTGCCTGTGCCTGGGTTTTGAAGGCCGTTACAAGGTCATGGAAAACGGCCGGGACGAATACGAACAGATTTTGCGCGGGCTTCATGAGCAGCTTCAATCACTCAGAAGCGATCACGCCCCTGGCCCCCTGGCCGATGCCACAGTCAATGTCACGCCAGCCCGGAACCGGCTGCGCAGTGGCCTGCCGGTTTGGGGTATCGCCGGGCTTTTTGTGGTGACCATGGCCGGCATTTACAGCCTTTATAACATAGCGCTGGAAGAACGCATTCAGAGTGTGCTCAGCGTATTGGAACACCTACCGAAATAAGGATATCACTGTGATTCGGGTAGAACTGCCGGCGCTTATCGGGCGCCTCAACGACATTTGCCGCACCGGGCTGGAAGCCTCCGCAGCCCTTTGCATCAGCCGCCAGGGCGCAGAAATTACCCCGGCCCATCTGCTGTTCAAGCTGCTGGAAACACCGTTTTCCGACGTGCGCCAGATACTGGAACAGGCGGGCATTAATCACCAGACGTTTCAGCAGGTTGTGGGTGAAAGCCTCAACGGTGAACCGCAAACAGCAGAGGCTTACCCTGCTTTCTCGCCACTGCTGATTGATCTGCTGCAAGACGCCTGGCTGCTGGCCTCAACCGAGCTGAAGCACCAGAACCTGCGCTCCGGTGCGGTGTTCCTGGCCTTACTGATGAACGCTGACCGTTACCTGATGCCTCAGGTGAGCCAGCAACTGCGGGACATCAACCGCGAACAACTGCGCCGCCAATTTGACGCCCTGACCACCGGCTCCGCCGAGCGCCCGGAAATGGAACAGGCTGAAGCAGGTATGCCGCAGGTCGCGGCGGATATGGATCCGCTCAAACGCTACGCCACCGACTTTACCGCACGGGCCCGTTCCGGGCACCTGGACCCGGTAGTGTGCCGCGATGCGGAAATCGACCAGATGATCGATATTCTCTGCCGTCGCCGCAAGAACAACCCCATCGTGGTAGGCGATGCCGGCGTGGGCAAAAGCGCTATCGTGGAAGGCCTGGCTCTGCGCATCGTCAACGGCGAGGTGCCCGAGCGCCTGCAAAAGGTTGAACTCTGGACGCTGGACATGGGCGCTCTGCAGGCCGGTGCTTCGGTGAAAGGCGAGTTCGAAAAGCGCCTTAAAGGCGTGATAGAAGCGGTAAAAGGCTCAGCCACGCCGGTTATTCTATTCATCGACGAAGCTCACACCTTGATTGGTGCTGGCAACAGCGAAGGCGGCTCAGACGCCGCCAACCTGCTCAAACCTGCACTGGCCCGTGGCGAACTGCGTACCATCGCAGCAACTACCTGGCGCGAGTACAAAAAGTACTTCGAAAAAGACCCGGCCCTCAGCCGCCGCTTCCAGCCGGTAGCCCTGGACGAACCCAGCCCGGCCCAGGCCGTGCACATTCTCCGTGGCCTGCGCACCGTGTACGAAAAAGCCCACCAGGTACTCATCGCCGACAGCGCCTTGAAGGCCGCCTCCGGGATGTCCGCCCGCTACCTGGCCGGCCGGCAGCTACCAGACAAAGCCATCGATGTACTGGACACTGCCAGCGCGAGAGTCAGCCTCAACCTGAGCACGCCACCGCGCCAGCTCAGCCACGTGCGCAGCGAACTGCACCAGCTCTCCATGGAGCAGGAGCTGCTGAACCGTGAGCACACCCTTGGTCAGAGCGTCGACGCAGCCCGGGAAGCCGAACTGGAACAGAGAATTGCTGAACTGAGCGAGCAGGCCGCCGAACTGGAAGAGAGCTGGAACACCCAGCGCGAAATGGTTACTCGCTTGGTGGACATCCGCGAACAGCTGTTGAACCCTGCAGAATTGCAGGAAGCGGTTGCAGAAAGTGAAGCCGATACCGCGGCCAGCACGGAACAGCCGGGTCTGGAAGAACACCCGGACCTGCAAAGCGAAGCCGCCGCTCTCGAACAGGAACTGGCGGAGCTGCAAGCCGGCGAACCCTTGGTACACGCCCGGGTAGACGCCCGCCAGATCGCCGAAGTCATCGCCGACTGGACCGGCATCCCCGTCAACAGCATGACCACCGACGAACTGGAAAAAATCACCCACTTACCGGCGTACCTGCAAGCCCACATCAAAGGCCAGGACACCGCCATCGGCTGCCTGCACCAGCACCTGCTAACCGCCCGCGCCGACCTTCGTCGCCCCGGCCGCCCCATGGGCGCATTTTTGCTGGTCGGCCCCAGTGGCGTGGGCAAAACCGAAACCGTGGTACAACTGGCCGAACTGCTCTATGGCGGCCGCCAGTTCCTCACCACCATCAACATGTCCGAATATCAGGAGAAACACACCGCCTCCCGCCTCATTGGCTCACCTCCGGGCTACGTCGGCTATGGCGAAGGCGGCATCCTCACCGAAGCCATCCGCCAGAAACCCTATTCCGTGGTGCTGCTCGACGAGGTCGAAAAAGCCCACCCGGAAGTCCTCAACCTCTTCTACCAGGCCTTCGACAAAGGCGAACTGGCAGACGGCGAAGGCCGCTTGATCGACTGCAAAAACATCGTCTTCTTCCTCACCTCCAACCTCGGCTACCAGACCATTGTCAACCACGCCGAACACCCGGAGAAGATCGAAGAAGCCCTCTACCCCGAACTGGCCGACTTCTTCAAACCCGCGTTGCTGGCAAGAATGGAAGTAGTGCCCTACCTGCCACTGGGCGAAGACACCCTCAACCGTATCGTCGGTGACAAACTGGAACGCCTGGCCCAGCAGATCCGCGATCGTTACCACACAGAAGTGGTGATGGAAGACGGCCTGGTAGAAGCCATAAGAAGCCGCGCAACACGAAGCGAAAACGGCGCGCGCATGCTGGAATCAATCATTGAAGGCGAGTTATTGCCACCGATCTCATTGGCGTTGCTGGAGAAGCTGGCAGCGAAAGAGCCGGTAACACAGGTAACTCTTGGGGTTTCTGAGAATAAATTTTCAGGCGTTGTGATCTGAGGGCAACTGAGATCTAGCTTAGTCTGCGGGGCAGCTTTCCAAAACCCTGCGGAGCCATGGATGGCGGAGCGGAGCGTACAAGGATGTATTCACAGCGTGTTTTGGAAAGCTGCCCTGCAGACTACGCGGCGGGCAACCTCCATTTGAATAATACTGGGAACAACAAAATGGGACAGATGCAGACGGAACTGCACACCGGCATAGAGCTAGCGGTCGCACTGACCCAGCAAACCACACTGCCGGACTTGCTGAAAACCGCCACAACACAGCTGAAAAACACCTTCGGCCTGACCCGCTGCTGGGCACTCGAACTCGACCTCAGCGGCCGCACACTCCACTGCTGCGACCTGGCCGAAACCGGCGAATTCGACTGCGGCGATTTCAGCCATCCCTTCGCCCACCTGCTGCAAACCGGTAAAGCCCGTGAGCTCACAAGGGCCGCAAGCCACCGCCTTGATCACCCAGGTTTCCAAAGCCTTGTCGAAGCCAGCAACCGCCCGAAATCGCTCTGGCTGGAGCCGCTGCGCGGCGACGACGGCCGAACCCTCGGCATACTCGTACTCTGCCGCGACGAACCTGACTGGGGCGGCGTCACCGGCCAGCCCCTTTATTGTGGCCTGTTACAACTGCTCACTCACCAGTGGGTATCACAGCTGCAAAGCCGCGATCAGGTGTGGCAACGTCGCCTGCTCAAACGCTCCCTGGATAACCTGCATGATGCAGAAACCGTTCGTAAGCGTTGCGACTTACTGGCACAAACCCTCGTGGGCTCCTCAGAAGCCATCACCAAACTGCGGGCCCAGGTGGTCCGTGCCGCCGGCAGCCAACTGTCAGTGTTGGTTAAGGGCGAAACCGGCTGCGGCAAAGACGTGGTGGCCAGGGGCATACACGAATTATCAGACCGGGCCGCTGGCCCCATGGTAGTGGTCAATTGCGCCGCGATACCCGACAGCCTGCTGGAAAGCGAACTGTTCGGCCACACCAAAGGCGCATTTTCCGGGGCCGACCAGGCCAAAGAAGGGCTGCTGGCCCAGGCAAATGGCGGCACACTGTTTCTGGACGAAATCGGCGACATGCCACTGGCCCTGCAATCCAAACTCCTGCGGGTACTGGAAAGCCGCCAGTTCCGGCCTCTAGGTGCCCGCCAGGAACAGCATTCCGATTTTCGCCTGGTGGCGGCCACGCACCAGCCCCTTCATCAGGGCATTAAAGACCGCAGTTTTCGCCAGGACCTGTTTTATCGCCTGAGCCAGTTTCCGCTGAATGTCACGCCCCTGCGTGAACGCCCGGATGACCTGGAGCCACTCAGCCGCCACTTCATCCGCTTGTATACCGAGCGGGAGGGTGCGGGGCCGCAAGG
The DNA here is from genome assembly GCF_052091845.1 of Marinobacter sp. Lineage (GTDB taxonomy): Bacteria > Pseudomonadota > Gammaproteobacteria > Pseudomonadales > Oleiphilaceae > Marinobacter. The sequence goes on from NZ_JBQDCO010000004.1 coordinate 74,319, forward strand.
CATTAGCAGTCATGCCCTGCAGGCATTTCTGAACTATGACTTTCCCGGCAACGCCCGGGAATTGCGCAACATCATCGAGTTGGCCTGCCTGCAAACGCCCGCAGGAGACGACATTCAACCCGAAGCCCTCAGGCTCACAGACTTTTTTTCGCAGCCGGGCGCCGCAAACCTGCCGGGGACCGAGCAAGAGAGCTCAGCCACCTTCGCCACACCCGAGGCAGGTGATATCCGTGATCTCAAAGCCGCTGCCCAGGCGTTTGAAGCTGCGGTCATCCGAGACCGGTTGCAGCAGTATGGCGGCAACCGGGCCCAGGCGGCGGAAAGCCTTGGTTTGCCGAAGCGAACCCTGGCCCATAAGTGCTTGAAGTATCAGGTAGCCGAAACATGAGACATTCGGGTATGGGCACTCTTGGTGGGGTTTTTACGTTCACCCTTGGCATTCTGGGTCTGATGACTACAAGTGTGCCAGCCCGGGCCGGGTTGCTGGAGGACGCGCGTTTATGCACTACCGAAACCCGGCGCCTGGAGCGGTTGTCGTGTTTTGACAAAGTGTTTGGCACGCCCCTGGCCGAGCCTGAAGCCGGAAACCAGTCACGCCCGGGGGCCTCTGATACACCCCGCTCCCAGCGCTGGCGTGAAGCCTATGCACAGGCAGAATCTGCGCCCACGACCGGTGGCGTCAGCTATGGCAACACCGGGCAGGCCGCGGGCCTTCTGGTTATAACCCCGGCATTGGGCGCTCGGCCGCCCAGGCCTTTGCTGGCCTTGCAATGCCATAACAACATCACCGATCTGACATTGATACTGCCCGAACCACTGGATGCAGAGCGTGTAAACCTGGGGCTTGGCACCACCCAAATGGCAAGTCAGAACGCCTGGAGAGTGCGTGATAGTGGTTATGTACTCAGCATTGGGCGCGGGTTGCCCGCCATCCGAACGGTTAAAAGTGTAGGGCAGAAAACCCATATCCGTGTTTACTCCGAAAGCACCCGCATCGACGGTCTGCTATTCGATTTAACGGGGTTTCAGGCTGCCATTCGCCCGCTTCGCGAGAGTTGCGGCTGGTAGCCGGGCAGCGAATAAGCAAGGACAGAGATATGCAGATTATCGAACAGCATCCCTATGTTGAGCAGGTGGTGCCGCCACTGGACAGCGAGTTCACCGTGGGTAATGCGCTGGGAGAAGATGCCGCCCTGGGGTTTCTTGAAGACGAAATAATGAAAGTGGGCTCCCTTGCCCATACCGACATTGATTGGGGCAAGGTTGAGAGTGAGTCGCTGAAAATTTTATCGGCTCGCAGCAAGGATATAAAAGTTCTGGGGTTTCTCCTCATTGCTCTACAGCGCGGTGGCGATGGTGAACGTTTTGCACTGTCGTTATACCTCCTGAATGGGGTTCTGGACGCCTGGTGGGAAGAAGGTTGGCCTTACCCGGGCGATAAAGGCAAGCGGGCGCGGAGAATGCTGTTTACCCAGATGCTTCAGCGCGCGGGCAAGGGTGTGGCGGGCCTGTCATTTGATGCCAGCGTGGGAGACGGTCGCAGCTTTTGCCTTGAGGTGTTGGCAAAGCTCGACGCACAGGTACAACAAAGAGAGTGGCCGGACGATTCACTGGTGGACCTGAAGCGCGCTCTGGAAAAGCTGCCCCAGCCCCAAGAGGCCGTCGCCGATTCTGAAAAAGACCCGCAGGCAACAACGGCCAGTTCTGCCACCACTAACCACGATGGCGCGAAAGCAGCTCCCGCGCATTCGGCAGCGTCAGCCAGCCCCTCTCTTGGAGCCTTGACGCTGGACCCGGGCAACGAACGGGCAACCCGCCAGAGCCTGTTGAAAGTAGCCGACATGCTGACCGAAACCGAGCCGCAGCGGCCTTTGGGCTATCAGGTTCGGCGCTATGCCCTTTGGCAGAGCATTACAGCCGCGCCACCCACCCGCGATGGCAAGCGGTCTGACCTGGCTGCGGTGAGTGCAGATCGGGTGGCGGACTATCGCGAAGCCCTGGAAAAAGCGCCAGACCAGGCGCTGTGGCAGCGCATTGAACAGAGCCTTGCGGTCAGCCCCTTCTGGCTTGAGGGCCACCATCTCAGCGCCAGTGTGGCCGCGGCTCTGGGTTGCGCCGCCTGTGCCGAGGCCATTCGCGCGGCGGTCAACGAGTTTGTGGAAAGGCTGCCGCAACTGGCAGAGCTGACGTTTAACGACGGCACTCCGTTTTTGCCTCCCGAAACAGAAGAATGGCGAGCGTCTGCGCCCGCTAACAGGCCCGGGAGCCCGTCGGGTGGCGTGGCCAATCAGTGGGAACAGGCCTACGACGCCGCCCGGGAACTTATGAACCAGAAGGGTCTGGCACCGGCTATGCAGCTGCTTGAGGACGGGCTGGCAAGCGCCCGGGAGCCGCGGGAACAGTTTTACTGGCGGCTGACCTCGGCACGGCTGATGAAAGAAAGCGGCCTGGTAAGTCTGGCTCGCCAGCAGATGCAGGACTTGCAGCAGCAAGTAGCAGGCCTGGTTATTGAAGATTGGGAGCCTGCGCTTCTGAAGCAGCTCGAACGGTTGCTCTGAGGGCCTTGGAACGGGCTTTCAGCCTTGAAACACAGTCAAGCGAATCAAGACGTCAAAACAGCGACGAATACATAACGGATACACAGTAGGAATGGACACCATGTGGAGAAGAGCTTTACTCATTGGACGCTGGCTACTGCCATACATTCGAAGCGCTGCGCCGGTTGCCCTGGCGCTTGGCTTGATTGCGCTGCTGGTGGCCACCTGGTGGCTGGGGCCCAAATGGCAGGTGCGTGGCGAGTATCCGCTGTTGGCCTGGCAGGCGAGGGCGCTGGTTACTCTGGGCGCGATTTTACTGGTGGCGATGGTCTGGGGCACGATGCTGGCCCGTCGCCTGGGCAAGGTGAATGCGTCCAAAGCCGAAAAGAAGCAGGAGCAGGAAGATCCGGTCCTGCCTATGGAGCGTCGGCAACAGCGACTGCTGGACCGGCAACTGGCGGCCTTGAAGAGCAATCTGCCTGGCCGCCAGGGTGTTTACCGCTTGCCCTGGTATCTGGTCATGGGCCTGGAAGGCGCGGGCAAAACCAGCCTGGTTCAGCGTTCCGGGCAAACCCATACCCTCACCAACGTCACCCGCAATAATCGTGCGGATCGCAACCCTTTCAGCTTCGATTGGTGGATTGGCGATAACGGTGTACTGATTGATCCGGACGGCGAGCTGCTTAGCCAGAATGAGAACCAGGGCGAAAGCCAGAGAGCTGCCGGAGAAATACAGCAGCGACTATGGACCCATTTCATCCAGTGGCTTGAGCAAAACCGCCCGCAGCGCCCGCTTAATGGGGTAGTGCTGGCGGTGGATCTGGCGCAGTTGAGCACAGCGAGTGAAGAACAGCGGGAGGCTCATGCCATCCTGCTGCGTACCCGACTAAGAGAGTTGATGGAGCAGATAGGCTCGCGTTTACCGGTGTATGTATCGTTTACCAAGATGGATCTGCTTTATGGCTTCGGGCCATTTGTTCGCACTTTCAGCAAACAGGAGAAAGAGCAGGCTCTCGGGTTTACCTTCCAACTGGAAGGGCAGCTGGATAACGACGAATGGCTGACTGAATTCTCGGAACGATTCAGCAAGATGGTTGCCCGACTGAATGATCGGTTGCCCGATGTGCTCGCCAGTACCCGGGATTCTGAAGACAGGGCAGCAGCCTACTCGTTCACCCGGCAATTGGCCGGCCTGAAGCCGGCACTTGAAACCTTTCTGACCAGCCTTCTTTCGGCAGATGCCTTCTCAACACCCACGTTGGTTCGGGGGACGTATTTTACCTCTGTGGTACAAGAAGGTGTGCCAGAAGATGCCTTTGTCTCGGCCGCCGCGAATCACTACCAGGTATCCGGGCCAATTCAGCCGGCCCAGCGCTCAGGCCAGTCTGCAAACCTGTTTACGCAAACCCTGTTCCCGGACATTATTTATCCCGAGGCAGGTTTGGCCGGCGACAACCACAGGATTGTGCGCCGCCGCCAGCGCCGGGTGGTCATTGCCGCCGCCGTAGCCGTGTGTGCCGGGGTTGGTATAACGTCGGGCTGGCAGCATTACTTTATCAAGAACGCCGAGGCAGCTGCCTCGGTTGAAACCCGGGTTCAGCATTTCATCGATAACTGGCAGCCGGTCGGCTTCGAGCCGGATACAACCGGTCGCAACCTGCTAAAGCCGCTGGATCAGTTGCGTCAGGCAACGCTGGCCTTTGGTGATCATCGCAAACAGTGGCTACTCGTCAGTGATATGGGGTTGTACCAGGGCCACAAGGTGGGGCCGGAGGTGGAAGCGTCTTATCTGGACATGCTGGCTTACCAATACCTGCCCGCGCTGATGTTTGGTGTGATGGGTGAAATGAGCCGGGCGCCGGATAACAGTGCTGAACGCCTTGCGCACCTGCGCGTGCTGCGGATGCTCTATGATGCCAGCGGTCGCCGCAACGATATTGTAACCACCTATATGAGCGAGTACTGGCAGCGCGCCTTCCCGGGCCGTCGCGATGTTCAGCAAAGGCTTTTGGCGCACCTTGGCTATGCCATGGAGCATACCGATTTGGCCCAGCAGGCAGGCGACGGCGATGTCACTGCAGATATGGCCCTTGCACCGTTTAGAAGCAGTGTGCAGTGGTCGCAACACGAGCTGGGGCGTATGTCGACGCCAGATCGGGTGTATCGTGATCTGGAAGGCGAAGCCGGCCGTGAATTTCGCCAGCCAATCGATTTGGCCCGCACCTCTGGTCCGGCGTTCAGCAACGTATTTATACGTGTGGACCAGTATGGCGAGCCGATTGAACAAACCGGGGCAGAAGGCAGTGCTGAGCCGCCGCCGGCAGCTACACCAGACCCCTTGAGCATTCCTGCACTGCTGACCCGGGACGGTCTGGAAAAGTGGTTCCTGCGTAAATCGGCCACAGTTACGGAGCTGGCCCTGATAGATGCCTGGGTGTTGGGGCGTCGAGACAATGTGGACTTCAGCAAGGCTGATGAAGCAGAGCTGCAGGCGAGCTTGCAGAACCGCTACGCAGAGCGCTATGCCGATGTCTGGCGTACGGCCCTGAGCCGTGTTGATATCCAGCGGTTCGACGATCTGAACCACGGGGTCCGGGTGCTGGAAAGCCTTACCGGTGGCCACCAGCCACTGGCCCAGCTACTGGGGCAGGTTCGCAGAAATACACAATTTGTACCTGAGGCGGAAGGAGAAAATGCAGCGGCGCGGGAACTCTTTGAAAAGTCTGCCCACTTCCGCATGCTGCAGAATATCGAACGCCAGTTTACCGACCTAAACCAACTGACGCGTAAGCACGACGACCAGCCCAGCGGGTTAGAGCAGGTTATGCTGGTGGTAAACGATCTGCATGAGTACATGCGCAATATCCAGGAAGCGCCGGACAAGGGTAAGGCGGCCCTTAATGCCGCTCGTGCCAGAATGGGATTGCAGGGAGCGGATCCGATTTTCACTCTGCAGCGGATGGCGGGTCATCAGCCTGAGCCCCTTAACCGCCTGCTTAACCGATTAGCGATAGAAAGCTGGCGGGTGTTGCTGGATCAAGCCGTGGCGCAGCTTGAGCGGGAGTGGTACCGGGAGGTTTATCAGCCTTTCCAGCAGAATCTGGCCAGACACTATCCGTTTAACGCCAATGCCGGCCGTGATGTTGCCTTGCAGGACTTTGAGCGATTTTTCGCGCCAGATGGCGTACTGGACACTTTCTACAAAGATAACCTGAAACTGTTCCTGGAAGATCATCCGGAGCAGGTGGGCGATGCCCGCCGGGCCGGGCTGGTGCGCCGCGATGTACTGGCATCCCTGGGTAACGCCAGCAAGATTCGCAGTGCCTATTTCACCCGCAGTGGCACCCTGGATGTCGAGTTTGCCCTGGAGCCCCTGAACTTGTCCTCCAACAAGCGCCGCAGTGTTGTGAACCTCGATGGCCAACTGGTGGAGTTTAGCCATGGCCCGCGCCAGAGCATTCCGCTGGTATGGCCCAACACCTTGCGGGAAGCTGTAGAAAGCCGGATTACCCTGGTGCCGGTGCAGGTAAACCGCTCGCCGCGCAGCATTTCCCAAAGCGGGCCCTGGGCCCTGTTTCGCTTGCTTGATAAAGCCGACATAACCGGTGTCAGCGGCAGCGCGGTAGACGTGCGCTTTCAGGTGGACGACGGCGAAATGCGTTACCGCCTGCATGCGGCCAGTAATACCAATCCATTCACCCAGCAGCTGCTGTCAGGGTTTCAGATTCCACGCAGCTTGTATTGACCTGGTGAGGCGACAGGCACAGCCCGGGTGAAGTAATAGCGGGCCTGAATCTGCGCATGGAGGATAATGAATGCCGGTTAAATCTGTAAGTATAACGGTCCAGTTAGTGCTGCTAAGCCTGCTGTTGGCAACCGTTCGGGTTGGTCTGGCCAGCCAGCCTCCGGTGCCGCTCGCTAACACCTACCAAAATGGGGTGTCGCTGGCGGATTACTGGGTCAGTGAGAAGCTGGATGGTGTGAGAGCCTACTGGGACGGCCAGAGGTTTTTATCCCGCAGGGGCAATGTGTATCAAGCACCTGCCTGGTTTGTGGCAGGCTTTCCTGCGGTTCCCCTGGATGGGGAATTGTGGATGGGGCGGCAACGCTTTGCGGAGTTGTCCGGGGCAGTGCGTAAGCAGACCCCGGTAGATAGCCAGTGGCGCGATATCCAGTTTCATGTCTTTGATTTGCCGGCGTCGGGGGTGTTTAAAAAGCGGTACAAGCGGCTGCAGGTGCTGGTGCAACAAAGCGATTCCCGCTACCTGAAACTTGTCGAACAGAGGCAGGCTACGTCTCACACCAAGCTAATGTCCCGGCTGGAAAAACTGGTTGCCAAAGGCGGCGAGGGTCTAATGCTCAAGCGGCAACACAGCCTTTACAAGGCGGGCCGGTCCGACGACCTTTTGAAGGTAAAAACCTTTTCCGACGCAGACGCTGTGGTGGTTGAGCATCTGGCGGGCAAGGGCCGACTTCAGGGCATGATGGGTGCCTTGCGGGTAGAGCTCCCAGACGGTCGTCGTTTCCGCATAGGCACCGGCTTCAGCGACGAGTTACGAGCCAGGCCGCCTGCGCCTGGCACTCGCGTAACCTTCAAGTACTACGGCCATACAGCAACGGGCCTGCCACGCTTCGCAAGCTTTTTGCGTGTGCGAAATGACGAGCCGGAAACGCCAGGGTCCGGGCTCTGATGCAGCAACCGGACTGTCTGTGGCATCTGTGTACCGTTACGGATTTTCAAACCTGTGCTAGAGTCATTCATAAGCAGCCGTTTTGGCTGTGACTATAAAGCGGCCCTACCCGGCCGTTTTTGCAAAATATTAGTTCGCTCAGGAGACAGGACATGGATAAGCAAACCGCACAAGGTGATTATGCTAACGTTAAAGAGGATCTTCAGGTGCTGCGCGACGATATTGCGGCATTGAGCAAAACGGTGGCAGACGGCCATAGAGATCGCGCTAACAGCTTGAAAGACGAAATCAGCCGCGAAACCCGTTCGGTGTTGGATCAGCTGCGCAAGCGCGGTGATGAAGCCCTTAATCGTGCCACCGAAGCTGGGTCGAAAAGTGTAGAGAGTGTGGAGCACAAAATTGAGGAAAGGCCGTTTCTTAGTATTATCCTCATGTTTCTCGCCGGCATTATTGTGGGCAAGATGCTCGATCGCTGATGCTTCCTGATTCTGCAGCCATCAAGAGTACGATCCGGAAGGCCATCGCGGCTGTTGCGGCGGTTGTGCTGTTGATGGTGTTATTGACGGCGTTGTTGATCACCGGCTTTTATTTATTGGGTGGTGCAGCAACGCTCGCCCTGACTCCCTTCGTGGGCGAGCCCGGGGCTATGGCGATTACCGGGCTGGCGTGCCTTTGTTTGCTTGCCTTGTTCTTCTATCGCATGACTCGCCCCGCCAAAGCTTTTCGGAACACATCAAATAATGAATCCGACGGATCAGCCAGGAGCGCGAAGTCGCCCGTGGCTGCCTTGCGCTCACTCATAACTCGTAATCCGATGGAAGCCGTGACACTGGCTTTTGCAGTCGGCGTGGCAGAACAGAGTGATCCACGCCTCAAAGGGCTATTATTTAAAGGCGGCATGGCGATGATGCGTCAGCAAGCTGGTCGTGCCTCCCCGGAAGCGACCGATTCGAATGAAACGAGCGCTCCCCCAGCCGCCAAAAAAGCCGAAGAGTAAGGTTTCAAGCTTTATTGTTGTTATGGAAATCCCGTATAAGCGGATTAGGAGAGGTGGCTTTTTTATCCGTTTTTTTAATTTTTTAAGTGTTTGATTTATAAAATTTTAATTGTTTTCTTCAGAGAAGAAAACAATTAAAATTTAATGAATAGAAATTAGTGTGGCGGTAACCCAAATTCAAGCGTTTATTCACTAGGGTAGAGTTATGCAATTCAGGGCGATGAGCGATTCAGTTCAGTCACCCCGAGAGTGCAGCGACGAATGGATTTTAACCAAGTGAGGAAGAAACGCTATGAATTATAAAGCTCGCATTGCTTGTGCAACTGTATTATCTGCCAGCGTATTCGCAGCGCCCACAGCGTTCGCTCAAGGCTCCACTGATCGTGATGAAGCCGGCCCGTACATCAAGGGTAGTTACGGTGGCTATAAAGCCCACGGTGGAGAGTTTGACGATTCGAACGATCTTTACGGTGCAGGGGTCGGCTACCAATTCAACGAGTTCTTCGCTCTGGAGGCCGCTTACGTCGATTTTGGCAACTTCGGTGAGGATGACACCAAAGCCAAGCTTAAGGGCGGCTCCCTTGTTGCGATTGGCCGGTTGCCAGTTACCGACAGCTTTGGTGTGTATGCCAAGGCCGGCGCGTTCGCCGCCGCCCTGGATGTAGACGCGTTTGATGAAGACGAGACCTACGATGATGTCAGCCCTGTGATTGGTGCCGGTGTCGACTTTCGCATCACAGAGCATCTGACTACGTTCCTGGAGTACAACCGGTATAATGTCGATATTGACGAAGATGACTTTAATGGCCAGTTGAACAACGACGGCCCCGAGTTTGATACGGCCCAGGTCGGTCTCAAATTCCAGTTCTGATCCCCGCTGGTATGACCCCGAAAACGGTGCAGAGACTCAGTCTCTGCACCGTTTTTTTATGCCTGCCCCCTGAGGGAGACCTGCAGCTCGTACCGATATACTGATAACCTGTAACGCGGCAATAAGCCCGAGTGCGCGTTTGTAACCAGCTGAACAGGAAGAGATCTTATGTCCGCAAACGAACCCTTTGACTGGTCATCAACACCCGCGGCAGTGTGGCGGCGTCATCGGGCAGGCTTGCGCGCCGTACGCAGGCTGGACCCGGTTCAGTGGGGTTCCTTGACCGGCATTGATCGCCAGCAGCAGGCACTTGCGCGCAATACCGAACGTTTTCTTGCCGGCGAGCCCTCAAATAATGTGTTGCTCTGGGGTGCCCGGGGCACTGGCAAGTCTTCCCTGATAAAAGCCATGGTCAATCGCTATCAAGAGAAAGGTTTGCGTGTGATTGAGGTGGACAAGGACGATCTGGTAAATCTGCCGGAGATTGTGGATGATATCTGCGATTTGCCGTATCGGTTTATTATATTTTGCGATGACATGTCGTTTGATGCAGGGGAGTCTGGCTACAAGGCCCTGAAGAGTGTACTTGAGGGTTCCCTTGAGATGCCCCCCGAGAATGTGCGTGTGTACGCAACCTCCAACCGCCGCCACTTAATGCCGGAGTTTATGTCCGACAACCTCAAAAGCAAGGCTCAGGATGGGGAGATTCATCCGGCCGAGGCTATCGAGGAGCAGGTGTCTCTGGCCGACCGCTTTGGCTTGCAGCTTTCCTTTTATGCGTTTCCTCAAGAACTCTACCTGCAGGCCGTGGATAACCTGTTTCCGGGGGATATTGACCGGGAGGCCCTGCACCTTGAGGCCATTCGGTTCGCAACCTCCAAGGGCGTGCGCAATGGCCGCACAGCGCAGCAGTTTTTCCGGCAATATGCCGGGGATAAACGTTTTTGCTGAAGCCTGCTGGCTTTCCGCCGGGTTTTTAGTCAGGCCCCGGCGCAGGAACGAACACCCGAAAACAAACGCCGTCATGCTTGTTGCGGACTTCATTGCTCGCTGCCACACGGCCGCCGTGGAAATCGGCAATAAGCTGGACAATCAACAGGCCCTGACCAAGATGGCCTTCTTCCCGGCCTTTCCGTACTGATACGAAAGGGCTGAAGATGCTGGTGCCTGCATTGTTTGGTAGTGCTTGGCCCTGGTTGAACACTAACAGACAGATGTGGCTTTCGGTTTGCTCAAGCGCGATTTGTATCCAGCCATCTTGCGGCGTGAAATCCCTGGCATTGTCGACTAGTTTATCAAGCAGTTGCACCATCAGCTCTGGTGATCCTTGCACATTTACACCCGACTCCGGCCCGGCGTAATCAAATTGATGATGACTGTCCAGCGCCTGGTAGGCCGCAGTGGCCTGGCCGATTACGTCCGCCAGATCAAACATTTCTTTGTCTGCATGATCAAAACTCTGCTCCAGCCTGGTGGCCTCGCTCATGCCGTTAAGAATCTTCCGCAAACGTTCGGTTGCTGCGGTCGCACGCCCTATGTATTGAGCGCGTTCCTCGTCTGATTCGCTGTGGGAAAGATTCTCCAGAGATGAACGTACCACGGCCACGGGGGTTTTGAGCTCGTGGGACAGGCGTTGTGAAAAACTCTCCAGATAATGGTTGTAGCCATGCAGCCTGTTGGCCATTTGGGCAAAATGATTTTGTAGCTGTCCCAGCTCATCCTGGGCACGTGAGGCTGGCACAGTGCCCGTAATCCGGCCGTCCTGGTCTGTGCTGGCGCTGACAGCCCGCTGTAAACCGGCAATACGCCAGGACAGCCAACTGGCATAGCCCAGCAGCACCAGTGTCAGGCCAATAATAATCAGCATGCTGCGGGCAATCACAGAACCAAGGGCCGAGCCAGACAGGGTCAGCAGTTGGTCAAGGGATTGCTCAAGTATCAGGGTGCGGCCGCCGAAAACCGGTTTGGTTGTCATCAGCCAGGTACTGTTGTCTTCATGGCGAACAAGGCCTTCGCCTGGCAGTCTGTCCATATTCAGCCGGTTGGTGCTGGCGGTCAGGGTCACTGGTTTCGGTTGATAGACCTGCACCAGCGCCTGCAATACATTGAGGCTGATGCGCTCAATAACCTGCAAAGGGCTGAGGGTTTCAAACTCTGGTGGTGCCTGTCGCGAAGGCGTTGTCTGTTGTGCAATGACCCAGCCCGCTGACTCTACCAGTCGGGCATGTTGCCCCCTGCTCATGCCCGGCGAAAGCTGACGCTCGATGTCGGGTTGGCGAGCCACCAGAACCGGCAGTGGGTTGATGGAAGTTGAAATTTGCACCCTGTCTGAGCTGCCCGGCTGCCGGGCCGCAAACCCAAGCCGGCTGCCGTTGGCTGGTTTGGGCAGTTCCAGCTCAAGTTGCCAGCCGTTACTGACTGTTTGCCAGGCGCCGTGAACGCGATAGTCCGGTTTCCGGTTTGTGTTGGAAACCGTCTGCCCGGATGCTTGGGTAGTGGCGTGCACTTTACCCGGTGCAGGTGTGCGGATAAGCCAGGATTCAGGCTGACGATCAGTGTCCAGGTTGCCGTTTGCAGCTGTCAGCCAGAGCCTGAGTTGGTCGTGGCTTTGCTCTGGTGCCCCCGGGTTGAAAAACAGTGGCTGGCTGTTGCGGATGCGTATCAAAAGGTACAGGTGGCTTTGGTCGGTGGCGGCTTGCCATCTCATGGACCGGCCGTCTGCGCTATCTGTTGGCTGCTCTGCAGGTTCAATAGGCTGCCAGTTTTGGCGCTGTAGCTCTTCATCGTACCCCGGCCAGTCGGAGCCGTAGCCGTCCAGATTTAGAGGGCTTTCCAGAGACTCTACATAAATAGCGGGCGTACGGGGCGTCAACCTGGGCAGGCCGAGGCTCAGGTCGCCGGCGGTTTCAGCCAGTCGTTCGGCCTGGTCCTGCAGGTGTTGCAGCGCTTGCTGTCGCAGAGCCTGGTCCAGCTCCAGCACAAACTGCAAGCCGGCCCAGGGGATCAGTAGCATTAACAGGCTGGCGATAAAGAGTTGGCGCTTCAGGGTCACGAATCAGAGCTCACGGGCGTTCCAGCGGTAGCCCATGCCGTAGGCGGTCTGGATGCCGTCGAAGCTGCTGTCGAGCTGGGCGAATTTGCGGCGGATACGCTTGATGTGGGAGGTCACGGTGTTGTCGTCCAGAACGGTGCTGGCGGCTTCCATGAGCTGTTCCCGGTTGCGCACATGGCCGGGATGTTGCACCAGTGAGTGCAGCATCCAGAATTCTGTCACGGTGAGGTCTATGGCGGTTTGGTCCCAGGCGACGGTCATGCGATCGACGTTGAGGCTGAGGCGGCCGCGGTTTACGACTTCATCCGGTTTTTGCAGGGCTTCAGCCCAGGCGTCGGCCCGGCGAAGAAGGGCGGTCACGCGAGCCAGCAGGTGTTCCATGCTCATGTCTTTGGTGACGTAGTCGTCGGCGCCCAGGCGCAGGCCGTGCACGGAATCTATGTCGCTGTCCCGGGCGGTCAGAAAAATGATAGGCAGTGTTCCGGAGAGCGAGCGCAAATCCTGGCATAGGGTAAATCCACCCTCGGGTTCGTCTCCCAGGCCTACGTCAATAATGGCAAGGTCGGGGAGGCTTTGGCGCAGCACTTGCCAGGCGGATGAGCGGTCGCCGTATGTGGACAGGCGATAGCCACGACGCTCGAAGGCGGCGCGGTAGTTGTCGCGGATGGCGGGTTCGTCCTCTATCAGTGCTAGGTGTTTTTTCATGTTTTTGGCTGCTATCCGTGGGCTGTGTGGGTCTATTTAAACACGGCGTGCGTGAAGAACAAGGTTAGCTTGCGGTGTTGTCATAATTGATCATTTTTGGTGGGCGGAATGTTGGATTCTGCCACGGGCGTTCCTTTTTGGGTTGTTGTAATGGCGATGTCTTATTTAGTCATGCAGCCAGAGGAACTTGCCATGATGTTTTCTGCCCTGTCTTCTCAGCACAGTGCTTTCCCATTTTGCTTGAGTCCGCCCACCCGAGCGGCTGGAGCCTCTCCCGAAACACGCTGTGAATACGTCCTTGTACGCTCGGCTCCGCCATCCATGGCTCTGCACGGTTTCGGGAGAGGCTCCAGCCGCTCGCGCGGGCTCTGTGCAGGGCGCTCAGGTCGTGTTCGGCGCTTTATGGAGGGTGTCAGCTTATGGATGGCAATGTTGTTGGTTTTGTTTGTTCAGCCGCTGTATGCCGAGGCCAGCACAAATGGTGAAGACACCGCTGGTGCGCTGCACTTTGTGGATGGTAAGGGGCATTGGCAGGAGCCGGCCCTGGTTTTAGACAGTGATTTTGATGTTCGGGTTAGTGGGCTCATTGCAGACAGCACGCTGGTGCGCACGTTTCGCAACACCAGTGATCAGTGGCGCGAGGGTGTGTTTGTGTTCCCCCTTCCGGAGAAGGCCAGTGTTTATGGGCTGACTATGAAGGTGGGGGAGCGAACCATCGTAGGTGAGGTTCAGCCCCGTGGGGAAGCGAAGGAAACCTACGCGAAGGCCAGGGATTCGGGGCGTCAGACGGCAACGGTTGAGCAGCAACGGCCGAATCTGTTTACCACTCGGCTAGCGAATATTCCGCCCGGTGCGCAGGTGAGGGTAGAGCTTAACTATCAGCAGCTTGTGGGATATCAAGATGGGGTTTTTGAACTGAGAGTGCCAACCACTTTAACGCCCAGGTATATGCCGGGTAAGCCTTTGGCGGATGCGCAACAGCAATGGCAGGGCGGCTGGGCTGTGCCTACTACGGAGGTGCCGGATGCCGGCGCGATTAGTCCGTTTACTGTGGAAGTGGCAGATGTGCCTGCTGATAGCCATCGGGCTTCGGTGCAGTTCACGATTGATGCCGGTCTTCCGTTGGCGCGGGTGTCCAGCCCGAGCCATGAGGTGGCGACGGAACAGGATGGTCAGGTTGTGACGGTTCAACCCCGGGCGGGGGACATTGTGATGAATCAGGATTTTGTGTTGCGTTGGCAGCCACTTGCGGGCCAGGAGCCCGGGGCGGCAGTTTTTCATCAGCGTTGGGAGGGTGAAGACTATCTGCTTGCCATGGCGGTGCCCGGGCGAGCGGGTAAAACCCGGTTGCCACGGGCGCTGACCTTTGTGATTGATACCTCCGGCTCGATGGCGGGGGAGCCCATCCGGCAGGCGAGGGAAGCGTTACAGCGGGGGCTGGAAACGCTGGCGCCGGGTGATACGTTCAATGTGATTCAATTCAATTCCCAGCCCCATGCATTGTTTATGCAACCGGTCGTGGCAAGCGCCAATAATCTTGCCCGTGCGCGCCAGTATGTGGCTCAACTGGAAGCGGGTGGCGGCACAGAAATGTCGCCGGCATTGACCATGGCTTTGCAGAATTCAGGCAGAGCTGCGGATGAGGTACTTGCAGAAAAATCATCGAAGGTGCAATCAAGGGTGCAATCAAGGGTGCAATCAAGGGTACAACAGGTGGTGTTTATCACCGATGGGGCGGTTGGTAACGAATCAGCGTTGTTTAGTCAGATTCGCCATCAACTGGGCGACCACCGGTTGTTTACGGTTGCGATAGGGGCGGCGCCCAACATGCACTTTATGCGGGAGGCCGCTCGTTGGGGGCGTGGCAGTTATACCTCGGTGCAGGATCTAGCGGATATCAGCGGCCCTCTAGCCCGGCTGTTTGCGGCCATGGAGGCGCCAATACTGACGGATATTGAGGTGAGCTGGCCCAATCAGTCGGCAGCGGCGCTTGCCGGCAGTTTTCCGGTTCGTCCCGGTGATTTGTTTCAGGGTGAGCCGCTAGTGCAAGTGGTGCGAGGTGTGTCACCGGCTGGCGAGTTGAGTGTTTCAGGGACGCTGCCGGGTGGTGCTACATGGCAACGAAGTCTGGATTTGCAGCAGGCGGCGTCTGGCACAGGCCTGAATCGTTACTGGGCCCGGCAGAAGATGGACAAGCTGTTGGATGACGCACGGATTAAGTCTCAGGAACCAGACAAAGCGGCGGTTACCAAACTGGCGATTGAGCACAACCTGATATCGCCATACACCAGCTTTGTGGCGGTAGATACAGCGCCTGTGAGGCATTCCGACAGCGCCCCGGTAAAAGACAGCATGCCAACCCTGCGGCCCGCCGGAAGCCAGCCTGGCATGGTCCGTTACCCGCAAACGGCAACATCTGCGCCTTTGCTTATTGTGCTGGGCCTGGTGGGGTTGCTGTTTTCGGCGGCTATCGTGTTGCTGCAAAGGCGGGCATACCCATGAGCCGGCTACTGTTAACTCTGTTGACCGGCTCCGCTGCCCTGTTGGTGTTTGGTTTGTGGATTCCCCTAAAGGCTGTGATGGCGCAGGAACTGCTGGAGGTTGCCTGGGCCGAAAGCCAGGCGCGGCAGATTGAAACCCGGCCCTGGCCCTGGGCTGATACCTGGCCGGTGGCAAAATTGTCGATGCCTGAGCTGGGCGATTCAATGATTGTACTGGCCGGAGTGCACGGAGAGAGTCTGGCCTTTGGCCCGGGCCAGATGACGGGGGTAGGGGGTGCGCAGGGAGCCACAGTTATTGCGGGTCACCGGGACACTCATTTTCGACCGTTGAAGCAACTTGAGCCAGGTAATGAGCTTCGTTTGCAGGGCCGCAACGGCCGCTGGCAAGAGTATAAGGTGCGTGAGACAAGAGTTGTGGATAGTCGGTCAGAGTTCATTGATATCAGCAATCTGCCGGCAGACACTTTGCTGCTGGTTACCTGCTACCCCTTCGACAGTATTGATGCCGGTGGCCCGCTGCGCTATGTGGTGGAAGCCCGGGCTGAGGGTGGGCCGGGCCATGGCTCGCTTAACCCTGGTTCACTGAATTCGGGTTTATTGGAACAAATTGACACTGTTGCCGGGCTATAAACGTGGCGTACACTTGTGCGCCAAAATCCGTTGCAGAGTTTTCGCATGAGTGTTTTAAGAAGTTTGCTGGCCTGGCTCAGTGTTCCACTGCTGTGCATGTGCGCCTTGCCGTTTTATATTTTACGACCCTTTAACCCGGACAATAACCGGCTGTTGGGGTGGACAATAGCGCGCGTCGGGCGGTTAATACTGGGCATGAAGCGGCCCCTTGAAGGCGCACATAACCTGCCCGGGGATCGGCCTGTTGTGGTCATCGCCAACCATCAGTACAACGACGATTTGTTTGTGATGGCCGATTTGATGCCACCGCACACCGTGACTGTTGGCAAGCAGGCGTTGATCTGGCTGCCCTTTTTCGGGCAGGTTTTCTGGCTGGGTGGCAATGTGATGCTGAATCGTGCCGACTCCCGCAAATCCGTTGCGGCTATGCAGAAAATCAGTAACGCCATCACGCAGGACAGCAAGAGCCTGTGGGTGTTCCCGGAGGGCACCCGTAGCAAGGGTCGTGGTTTGCAGACGTTTAAAAAAGGTGCCTTTTACGCGGCGGTCACATCCGGAGCGCCTATTGTCATGATATGCAATGCGCAGTATCGAAACAAAACCACAGCCGGGTGTGGCAAGCGGGAGCCAGTGGCGATCCGGATTTTGCCGCCGGTAGAAACGGCTGGTCTGACCATTCAGGATGTTCCGGAGTTGATTCAGCGCTGCCGCCAACAGATGGCGGAGGCAATTGCCGCTTTGTGAAGTGGTTGAAGCATTCCTGAAAACAGGGCAGGCTCTGCGGGCTTCAACGTCTGTTTAATATACCCTGATCATCCCGAAAATAGAGGCAAGAACTGAAAATGATTGTACCTGTAACCGGAGTGTTTGCTGCTGTTCTTGGTATTCTATTGCTGGTGCTTTCCGCCCATGTGGTGAAATTCCGCCTGAAGTACGACAAGGGCATAGGTGTAACCGACGACCGGGATTTTCAAGTGGCCGTGCGCGCCCACGCCAACCTTGCGGAGTACGCGCCGTTAGGACTGATCATGCTGGCTATTGCCGAGCTGAATGGCGTGCCCGGCGGTTTCATATACTGGACAGGTATGGCCCTGGTTGCTGGTCGCATTCTGCATGCCTGGGGCATGTTTAACGGCAAGGGTGAGACGCACAAGGCGCGAGCTCTTGGCATGCTGCTGACCTGGCTGGCCATTTTGGTCGCAGCGGTTCTGTTGTTATGGAATGTCTGGCACGTATACGGTTGATTGACTAGCCAGCACCGGGGCCGCTCAACCGACCCCGGCATGCTCTTTCTTTCAGAGCGCTGTCGCCATTTCGCGTGTCAGGTATTCCAGTTCTACCCGTCGGTTGGCTGCCCGGTCGTCCGGCGTTGCCAGAGGGCGATCGGATCCCCAGCTTGCAACCAATAACCGTGATTCGGCAATGCCCTCTTTTACCAGAAGCTTCACCACGGCGTTTGTCCGTAGTCTGGACAAAAAGCAGTTGTAATCCTCTTCACCGAAGTTGTCAGAGTGGCCATTGACCCGAACACAGATGGCCGGGTGCTGCCTCAGATACGCTGCGTGTTGGCGGACAACGGCCTTGTCTGCGCTATCCAGCACGTGCTTGTTGAAGCCGTAATGAAACTTCATTGGGTATGGGCGGCTGCTTTCAATGGTCTCACCGGCGGCGTTAAAGCCGGATGCTACCGCGGCTTTGGCAATCAGCTCCGGGCTGTCCAATACGAGTAGGGTCATCTGCAGTATCCTTGTTTCACGTCTTCGGTTTTTCTTGTTATTCCTGCCTACTATTGGTTGAGGCAGGAATAACGGCAATTGGCGAAAGGTCGATAGGACATTTGCGCTTAAAATCATTTAAACGCGAAAATAAGACACCGCTGTGATACAAAGCATTTTTTCAGGGACAGATTATGATGAATTGTGACCACCCATGCTGATTATTCCTGCCGAAAATGCGGTTAACTGGAAACGTCCACCCTGGGTAACCCTTGGGTTAATGCTTGCCTGTGTGCTGGTTTTTCTGTTCTATCAGGGGGCAGACAGCCGAAAGCTGGAGCAGGCAGTTGAGACCTATGTCAGTTCAGGTTTGTTGCAGCTGGAGGGGCCGGCTTACGAAGATTACCTGCAGCGGAAAATCCGTTTTGAAGGCCAGGATGAACTGGCCGTTGAATTGCAGCAGTTTCAGGAGCTGAGAGCACAGAACGAGAGCTTCTGGGTGTCTGCTAACCTGCTTATGGATCGCGAGTTCTACCAGTATTTGCGACAGAACCGAGATGTTTTATGGGCCCCGACTGAGAGATCATTCTGGTCAGAGCAGCGTGCAACCATTGAAGAAACCTACATTCAGCGCCTGAGTGCTCAGCAGCTGGGCCTGATTCCTGCAAAACTGTCGCTCTATACCCTGGTTACCTATCAGTTTTTACACGGAGGCTGGGGGCACATTATTGGCAACCTGGTCTTCCTGTTCCTGCTTGGCTTCACCGTTGAAAAGGCCTTGGGCCCAGGCCGTTTTCTGCTGACTTATCTGGTGTGCGGCGCATTGTCCGGCGCGGTTTTTACTGCCTTTTCCCTGGGCAGTTATGTGCCCCTTGTAGGCGCGTCTGGCTCCATCTCGGGGCTTATGGGTATGTACGTGGGCATATATGGTCTGCAGAAAATCCGCTTCTTCTATTTTCTCGGCGTGTATTTCAATTACTTCCGGGCGCCGGCGTTGGCCGTCTTGCCCGTATGGCTGGGTAAAGAGATTTACGACTATTGGTTTGCCGGTGCTACCGGCGTTGCCTACATGGCTCACGCTGGCGGTCTGGTGGCGGGCGCTGGTTTGGTATGGCTTTTGGGCAAAAGCTGGCTACAGGTACGTGAGGAGTTCTTTGAGCCGGAAGAGGAAGAGCAAGACCAGCGTTTCATCACCGGCTACGCTCAGTCTATGGCAAGCTTAGGGCGCATGGATTTCGACCTGGCAAAGCAGCAGTTCGAGGGGTTGCGGGAGCACTACCCAGACAGGCTCATTCTGTCAGAGCACCTGTATAACCTGGCCAAACTGCGCCCGGATTTACCCGAGTATCTGGCCCGCACCCGTGAACGGATGAATGACGCCCTGAGCCGCCGACAGCCAGAGCAGATGATTGCAACCTGGCAGGAATACCTGAGCAAAGGGGAAAGTTATCACCCGCTCGCGGCAGAAGATCACAACCGAGTGTTGTTCGCAAGTCTTAAGCAGCAAGATCTTAAAGCCGCAGAGAAAGCCTTTGAGCGCCTGAGGGGCGCCAACGACCCGCTGCTAACCACAGAAGCTTGCCGGTTACTGGCAGAAGAATTTGAAAAACTGGAGATGGCCCCTAAAGCCAGGCACTACCGGCAATTGCTTCAGGCTGGCTGATGGTGGTCGGAAAACCGGGGGGAGGGTATACCCTAGTCTGACGTTGCGAATGACGCCTTGGGCCCTTTAAGGCGTTCCCGCTTTTCAGCCTGTGCCAGAAACACCGGAACCTGCTCATGCAGCGGATGGTTCGCACAGCGTTTCTGGATAAATGTCAGAAAAGCCGATGCTTTTTCCCATTGGTTCATGCCGTTGGCGAGAGTTTGAGCCACCAGCAAGTATGCCGGCGCAAGCTCATTACTGTCCGGGAAGCGTTTATGGAAATCCTGCAACAGCCGCAACGCCAACTTGAACTGGCCGCTTTGATAGAGGCATTGTGCGCAGCGAACAGACAACTCCGGATCGTCCAGCTTTAAGCCAGGTTCTGTTTTCTCAAGCATTTCAAGAACAGACGCTATACCATCGCCATCGTTTCGGCCGGTCAGCCAGCCCAGAATCCGCGGATGATACTGGTAAAGCTCCATCGTATCGTTCCGGGCAGTCAGTAGCCGATACAGCTGCTCAATACGTACTGGATCAAGGCGGTTTTGCTTCAGTGATTCCTTCAGCATGGCCTGAACCCGGTCGTAGTTTCCGTCTTTCAGATTTATATCAATATCGGCATCAAGGCGTGTGCTGCGATCCCTCTGGTGTATATCCATACCATCAGGTTCATCCTGAATGTCTGCCGCAAACCCCAGCTCTTCCCGATACTGAAAAAGCAGATAGCCGAGCATGTTGAACAGAATCAATGTGAAGGTACTGTTGAGAAAACCGGATAAAGGCTGTGATAGCCAGATGGGAAACTGGTTGATAGCAAAGTCCTGGGCTATGCCAGAGGCCAGGAGAAGCAGGATCAAGTAGCCATATAGCAAAAAATAGGGTGTGCCAATGCGGGAAATCAGCACCGCCAGGTTCATCGGGTTTACGGCGGCGCCGACAGAGCGCTCCATGGCCAGAACCATAATGCTGGCGGGTAGCGCCAGTACCACAAAAGCCAAAGCCAGCAGCATCAGCAACGGCCCGCCCACACTGGCCGCCAGGCCAACCAGTCCGCCCATGACAACAAAAACCAGTAACTGGAGAATAACAATATTGAACCCACTGCCCGTGAAGGCAACAGACACAGAAGGCGGTTTCAGGTGACCTTCAGCTGTGTGATTGATTACCGCATAGGTGTACTTGAACAGCGCCAGCGCCAGCAGCAGCCAGATCAGCAACCCGACCAGGTTGGCAGGCGCCACAATGGGCACCAGGGTGCAGATGGTGACAACAATCAATGGATCAGAATGGAAAGGGTAGCGAAAAAAGGATCCAATCCGGTTCCAGAAGGGTACTACCTCCGTCGCAGCACCCAGATACCGCATGGTCTTGTTGCAACCCGGGCACAAAGCTTTGCGTTGCCGGGTATCGGCATCTGGCATGCAGCGGTTGCAGTAGTGAATCTGACAGTCACTGCAATGCCATTTGGCAGGGTCGCCCGGGTGGTAGTGGCAATCGTGTTTCATGGTTTTGGGCGTTCCTGCCGGAATGAGTACAGACGTCCATGATCGCAAAAAAGCACTGTAAAGAATACGCCGGACCAACCGTTATGCTCGCTTGTGATCCGGTTTATAGCGCTAGAACCTACCTACGCGCTCACCTTCCCGGACCTTACTAATGAACGCGGAGGGTGACCTGGCAGCGATCAAAATGGGTCAGACCCGGCCCCAGGAAAAGGAAACACTGAGGGCTATGGCGTAGGCTGGTCAGGAAATCCCGGATATTCAGCAGAATGATTCCGAACATTCACAGCAGTGAGGTTGAACTATTATTATTCGATGCAATAGTTGTATAACACTTCACATTCCCTGACTTTTGCGCCAGCCTGAAAGTATTAAGGTTTAGTGCTGCCTGTAAAAGTACTTGGGTCACGGCGAAGAACGGAGGCAATAATTATGTTTAATGATAGCCTTGGTAACGACAGTCTGAACACACTGACCAGCCTGGAGGCTGGTGGAAAAACCTATCATTATTACAGTCTGCCCAAGGCGGCAGAATCACTGGGCGACCTGAATCGCCTGCCTTTCTCACTGAAAGTGCTACTGGAAAACCTGCTGCGCAACGAGGACGGCACAACGGTTGAACAGAGCCATATCAAAGCCATGGTGCAGTGGCTGAAAGATCGCCACTCGGATACAGAGATCCAGTTTCGCCCGGCACGGGTGCTGATGCAGGACTTTACCGGTGTGCCCGGTGTGGTGGACCTGGCTGCCATGCGTGAGGCCGTGAAAACGGCCGGCAAGGATCCAGCGCTGATTAACCCCCTGTCGCCGGTAGATCTGGTCATTGACCACTCAGTGATGGTGGATGAGTTTGGTAACCCGAAAGCATTTGAAAAAAACGTGGCCATGGAAATGGAGCGTAACCAGGAGCGCTATGAGTTCCTGCGCTGGGGCCAGCAGGCCTTTGATAACTTCCGGGTAGTGCCGCCGGGAACCGGTATCTGCCATCAGGTAAACCTGGAATATCTGGGCAAAACCGTGTGGCACAAAGAGCAGGGCGGTAAAACCATTGCCTACCCGGACACGCTGGTGGGCACAGACTCCCACACCACTATGATCAACGGCCTTGGCATTCTTGGCTGGGGCGTGGGTGGCATTGAAGCGGAAGCCGCCATGCTGGGACAGCCGGTATCCATGCTGATCCCCGAAGTGGTCGGGTTCAAGGTTAGCGGCAAATTGCGTGAGGGCATTACCGCCACAGACCTGGTGCTTACGGTGACTGAAATGCTGCGCAGTAAGGGCGTAGTGGGCAAGTTTGTTGAGTTCTACGGCGACGGCCTGAAAGACATGCCGGTGGCTGACCGTGCCACTATTGCCAATATGTCGCCAGAGTATGGTGCCACCTGTGGCTTCTTCCCGGTGGATGAGCAAACCCTCAATTATCTGCGCCTCACTGGCCGTGAAGCCGAGCAGATAGAACTCGTTGAAGCCTACGCCAAGGCTCAGGGCCTCTGGCGGGAGCCGGGGCACGAGCCCCATTACAGCGCCACTCTGGAACTGGATATGGGCGATGTGGAAGCCAGTCTGGCTGGCCCCAAGCGCCCTCAGGACCGGGTGGCCCTGAAAAACATGAAATCCACGTTTGAGTTGCTGATGTCCACCGGCGAGGGCGCGCCGGATGCTGGCAGTGCCCGCGAAAGCAATCTGGAATCGGAAGGCGGACAAACCGCTGTAGGTGTCGATGACAGCTATCACCACCCGTCCAGCCAGCCTCTGAAAGTTAACGGACAGCAAACGCGGCTGGATCCGGGTGCGGTTGTGATTGCCGCGATCACCTCTTGTACCAACACCTCCAACCCCAGCGTCATGATGGCCGCAGGCCTGATTGCCCAGAAAGCCGTTGCCAAAGGCCTGGATACCAAGCCCTGGGTAAAAACCTCTCTGGCACCGGGTTCCAAAGTAGTGACCGACTACCTGCGGGTGGGTGGTTTTCAGGAAGACCTGGATAAACTGGGTTTCAACCTGGTGGGCTATGGTTGCACTACCTGCATCGGTAACTCGGGGCCGCTGCCGGATCCGGTGGAAAAAGCGGTTGTTGACGGCGACATTACTGTAGCCTCGGTGCTCTCGGGTAACCGCAATTTTGAAGGCCGTGTGCACCCGCTGGTGAAGACCAACTGGCTGGCCTCGCCTCCCCTGGTGGTGGCTTATGCGCTGGCCGGCAACGTGCGGCTGGACCTGGATAAAGAGCCGTTGGGCGAGGACAAGGACGGCAATCCGGTATACCTGAAAGATCTCTGGCCCAGCCAGCAGGAAATTGCCGACGCGGTGGAAAAGGTCAAAACCGACATGTTCCATAAAGAGTATGCCGAGGTTTTTGACGGAGACGACACCTGGAAATCCATCAAGGTGCCGGAGAGCAAGGTGTATGAGTGGTCTGATAAGTCCACGTACATCCAGCACCCGCCTTTCTTTGAAGGTTTGGGTGAGGAACCGGATGCCATTGAGGATGTGCAGGATGCCCGCATTCTTGCACTGCTGGGTGATTCTGTAACCACCGACCATATCTCTCCGGCCGGCTCCTTTGCGGCCGACTCTCCGGCAGGTAAGTACCTGCAGGAGCACGGCGTAGAGCCGAAAAATTTCAACTCCTACGGGTCCCGTCGTGGTAACCACGAAGTGATGATGCGCGGCACTTTTGCCAACGTACGCATCCGCAACGAGATGCTTGATGGTGTTGAAGGTGGGTTTACAAAATTTGTGCCCACAGGCGAACAGTTGCCCATCTACGATGCGGCCATGAAGTACCAGGAGCAGGGCACACCGCTGGTGGTCATTGCCGGCAAGGAATATGGCACAGGCTCGAGTCGCGACTGGGCGGCCAAGGGCACGCGTCTGCTGGGGGTTCGGGCTGTGGTGGCAGAGTCCTATGAACGGATTCACCGTTCCAACCTGATCGGCATGGGTGTCATGCCCCTGCAGTTCCCGGAAGGCACGGATCGCAAGAGCTTGAAGCTCACCGGTGAGGAAACCATCTCCATTGAGGGGTTGTCTGGCGAGATAAAACCGGGTCAGACCCTCACCATGACGGTAACCTACAAGGACGGAACCACCGAAAGCTGTGAGCTGAAATCGCGGATAGATACGGCGAATGAGGCCGTGTATTTCGTCCATGGTGGCATTCTGCACTATGTGGTGCGTGAAATGCTCAAATCTGCCTGAACCACTTACTTCACTGGTTCAGATAAAAACCGGCAGCCTGCTTTGGGTTGCCGGTTTTTTTTACAGGTTATTGTTTGCGATCGGCAGACGTATCCAGAAGGTGGCGCCTTGGCCGGGTAGCGACTCAAAGCCGACTTCGCCATCCATCACGGTAATCAACTCCCGTGTTATAGCCAGTCCAAGGCCGGTTCCGCCCTGGCTGCGAGTGTCTGAGCTATCTGCTTGAGCAAAACGCTGGAAAATCTGATTCCGGAAAGCGTCCGGAACACCTTCGCCACTGTCACGCACAAAAATACTGGCGGTTGGTTTTCCATCGACTATTTGTTGCTGACAGACACTTCAACCTGGCCGCCATCAGGTGAGAATTTTATCGCGTTCGAAACCAGGTTGTTCAGTGCCTGCAAAAGACGCTGGCCGTCGACAAAAACCGTCGTCTCGGGGACGTTTTGAGAAAGATGAATATTAATGCTCCGTTGCGCGCCATAAGCCTGATTGCTGGAGACAACCTGCTCAAGTAGCGGCACAAGTGGTTGCCACTGCATGTTGACGTTTAGCTTGCCGGCCACCAGTTTTTCGATATCCAGCAAGTCACTGATTAATGTGGCCAGTTGTTTGGCATTGCGCTCGGCAATGGCCATCAGCGCTATGAAGGGGGGTGCCGACATAAAAGCGGATATTCGGATCGCCGGTTACCAGTGGGTTGTCAAAAAAGCGTGCATCTTTCCGGGCATCCTCAACGATAAGCGGCTGTGTATTGAATAGGGCGTGGCCACAAAAGGAAAGGCTCCTGGGCGTCTCACTGACATTCAGCCCAATACAGGATTTGAACCACTGCCTGTCGCGGTCGATCAGCGAAATCAGTGCGATGGGCGCATCTAACAGCTTTGCGGCCATGCGGGTGAGCCGGTCAAATCGTGCGTCTGGCGGTGTATCGAGAATCCGCAGCTGATCCAGCGCAGCTTGTCTGACGTTTTCATTCTCAGGAAAGTTGGGTGCTTTCATGATGCCTCCTGGCCTTCCGGCAGTACGGAGTCACTAATGGGCAACTCAATCCAGAAGTGTGCGCCGTTGCTGTTGTAGAATCCGATAGCCCCGCTTAAAAGTTTAGCCAGTTGGCGGCTGATCGCCAGGCCGAGGCCTGTGCCACTTGTCGCACGGGTTGTGCCCACTTCTGCCTGGGAAAAACGATCAAACATTCTGCTCTGAAACTCTTGGGGTACGCCGTCTCCTTGATCACTGACGGTAATGCGCAGACTGGTTTGGCCGGTTGTTTCAGCGTGTAGTGTAACCAGGCCGCCTTTGGGCGAGAACTTGATCGCATTGCTAATGAAGTTATCCAGCACTTGCTGTAATCGGTGGGCGTCGGTTTTCAGTGATATGTCCGGTGCCTCTTTCACCCCAAGCATAACGCCGAACTCCTGTGCCATGGCTTCGTTGCTATTGATGGTATCTGCGAGTAGTTTCTGGAGGTTTTCAAGTTGAAAGTTAACTTGCATCTTACCGCTGGAAAGCTTGTTGAAATCGAGCAAGTCGCCGATAAGCCGTTGCAGGCGCTCGCCGTTGCGTAGCGCCAGTGTGGTCATGTTCCTGGCGCTTTCAGGCAGCTCGCCTGCGGTGCCGGATTGCAGTAATCGCATAGCGCCGTTCATGGAGGTGAGCGGCGTTCGCAACTCATGACTGACATTGGATACAAAATCATTTTTGAGCTGATTATTTGCATCCCGCCCGTCCATTAACCGGTTAAATGCCTTGGCAAGATCACGTACCTCCGGTGATCCTTGCTCCTTGAGGCGTCGGGAGGACTCGGGCTTTTGGATCATTGAGCGTATACGCCCGGTCATCTGGGTGAGAGATGCGGTTGTTGAACGAAGTACAACGTAGGTCAGCAACAGCATGCCGAGTGTGACTCCTACGCTGATCAGAAAGAAGCGGATGAAGGCCTGCTCAGCGGGAGCGGTTGCAAGGGATTTCGGAACTGCGCGTATAAATAGCCAGCCCAGGCGCTGCAGGTGGCTGGTTGCATAGATCAGCGTGTCACCTGAAGCGCCTTCAACCTCTCCAAAGCCGATACCGGAAAGCGCAGCATCAATCAGCAGATTTTCGCCGGGGTTGGGCAGGTCCTTAATAACCTTGTCTGAGCTGGAGTCCTCTACGAATAGAAAGTTGTTTGTGTCTACCACCAGAAAAGTGGCGTCCTTACCGGCATGGTTTCTGATGTGCTCGGGGATCAGCTCAGTGTGATCCATGCGCAACGTACCACTGAGGAGCCCGAGCAGTTCTGCGTTGCCGCTTTTGACAGGTGCAATAAAGACTATTAAAGGTACGCCCGTTGACCGGCCAATAACGGGGCGGGATATCACCGGGCGCTGAGTTTTAATGGCCTCTTTCCAGTGGGGAAGGTCGCCAAAATAAGTACCCACTCGGCCTGGTACAAAGATATTCTCCGCCAGGCTGGTTGCGTTTGGCGACATAACATTCAGATTGTGGGGGAACAGCTCTCTCAGTGTTTGCTGTCTTTTGAGGAGCTTGGTAAGTTGCTCGGCTGGTAGCAGCCGGCCATCGTCGGCCAAAAGAGTAGCAAACTGGGCCAGCACGTTAATGCGAAGTTCAAGGTTTTGGCTGACCAGGTTGGAAATGCGGGCCGTTTCATTCGCTTGCTGTGCGGACAGATTATTCTCAAAGTCTTCCAGCAATGCCTCGTAAGCCGCATAGATAACAGCACCTACCGTCGCTAAACTGCCAATAAGCATAATAATCGCAAGGCGGGTACCTAGTGATAGACGGCCCAAAACAGGCTCCTTTCTGGCTATTTTTTGTAAAACTTGTTTTGATTGAACAATAACTGGAACAGAATTCACAGCGCCAGCACACTTTAATCAGTGAGAGCTTCTATGTCTCAGAGTTCTTCTTCAGAAGTGCGGAAAAAACTGGAGATTCTCCGCAGTCGTTTTCAGGATAAAACGGTCGGTGAAATCGAGGGGTTGGTCGCCAGTATCTTCAGCGCTTCCCGGCACAATGATGCCGTTTACGAGTTGGTTGCTGCCTATCAATTGTTGCACAGGCTGGCGGGCTCGGCTGGAACCCTGGGCTTTACGCAGCTTGGCGAACAGGCCCGAAAACTCGAGGTTGCTATAAAGCCGCTGGCTGATCAAGTGCTGGCAGGATCCGATAATGACCGCATCAGGATTCAGTTAAAACAGCTATTGGATGCCGGCTACGACGAGGTGGTGGTGGGCCTTGGCAACCTTATGGAAGCCGCCGAGCCTGTTTCAACCGGATGGCATCAACCCAAACCGGCGGAGGCCGAAAACCAGGCGATATTGCTGATTATTGAACCTGATCAAGTACTGGCAGAGACCATATCTCAAGGCTTGGCGCTATACGGGTACCTTGTACGCAGCCTGAACGACGGTCAGCAGTGGCCGGGCAGCATGGACGATATTGATCTGGTTATGGTCAGGGACTCCCTTTTGCAGGACGAAGGCGCGCATTGGGTGTCTCGGCTGCACAGCCTTCCTGTGATCTGTTTCAGTGGCGCCCATGATTTTAGCACTCGCTATCAATTGGCCTGCCTGGGCGTAGATGCCTGTTTGGACGAACCCCAGGATATTCCTGCTCTTGCAGATCGGGTAGAGCAGCTGCTGGCCGAAGGCTTGTCGACCCTCACCGGCCGAGTGATGATTGTGGACGACGACAGCGAGCTGTTGGAACATTACCGTGTGGTTCTTACCAGCGGCGGGCTGCAAGTGCGTGCCTTAAACGACCCGGCACGTTTGTTGTCAGAGCTCGCCGAATTTCGGCCAGACATCCTGCTTATGGATGTGCAGATGGGCCGCTACGACGGGCCGGTTCTGGCTCGGATGTTGCGGCTTCAGGCCGAATGGCTAAGTCTGCCGATTATCTTCTTCTCATCGGAAGAAGATCGCGATTTGCAGCTGGATTTGCTGGCCCGTGGCGGCGATGATTTTGTGACCAAGCCAGTATCCGACGAGTTTATGCTGCGCACCGCGAGAATCCGTTGCTATCGCGCCCGTCAGCTGGGGAAGTTGGTGTCTCTCGACAGCCTCACTGGCCTGCTCAAGCACGCACTTGCTAAAACAGAAGTTGATCGCGAGTACGCACGCTGTGCTCGAAGTGGCCACAACTCGGTTGTAGCCATGCTGGATTTGGATCACTTTAAGCAGGTCAACGATTCTTATGGCCACGGTACTGGCGATATGGTGATCAAGGCTTTGTCCAACCTGCTGCGTCACAGATTGCGAAGTACCGATATTATTGGCCGCTATGGTGGCGAAGAATTTGTGGTTGTATTGCCCGAATGCTCGTTGGACAAAGCGGTTGAGCTGTTAGAGGCGTTGAGCCAGGATTTTGCCCAGTTGGTGTTCAACAGCGAAAGCGAGGAGTTTTCAGTCAGTTTAAGTGCCGGGGTAGCCACACTGAACAATTATGAGTCTGGAGGCCAGGCGATTGAAGCTGCAGATCGGGCACTCTATCAACGTAAGCGCGCGGGCCGTAATGGCCTGACGGTTGCCTCGGGAAGTATGCCGTGATGTTTAACTGCAAATCCAGAGCGTTGCAATGCAGGTTTTGATTCTTGAAGACGATGAGTTGATTGGCGATTTAATGCTGGACGTGGCCAACAGCGCGTCGCCGGAAGTTGAACAGGCTGATGGATCTGAGTGCCGCACATTGTTACACCGGCTGGGTATTGAACATCAAAAGGAAGACCGTGATGGCGCCAGATAATACACTTAAGCGTATTCTGATGATTGAAGATGAGCCGGATATCCGCACGGTTGCGGAGTTGGCCCTGGAAGCCATAGGTGGCTTTGAGCTCACAGCCTGTGAATCCGGGCAGCAGGGTTTAGAGCAGATTGGTGAGTGCCGGCCCCAGCTCATTATTCTGGATGTGATGATGCCAGGCATGGATGGTCCGGCAACGTTGAAGGCTATCCGGCGTTTGCCTGACTACGCGACGACACCGGCTATTTTTATGACTGCCAAAGTTCAGACTGATGAAATTCAGAGTTACCTGGCCCAGGGTGCCGCCGGCGTTATACCCAAACCGTTTGACCCTCTCGCTCTGGCTGACCAGATAAGGGACATCTGGAACCAGGCCCGTGCAATCGGTTAAGCTCTTGCCAGTTTTTACCATCACCCTCGCAAAAGGCTGTCATGTCGACCTCCCGGAATAACGATGAAATCAAAACCAGACTTAACCTGGAAACCTCCCGTATAGGCTGGCACGAGTTGCAAACCTACTATGCCCGAGGGCAAGTTGTGCGCGTTGGCAAAAATCTGGATTTGCTGGAGGTAGCCTCAGAACTTACCGCTGATAACCGCACCCGCTTTGAGCACTGGCTGGAAACCGGCGATGTGGGGGAGGTATCACCTGATCTGGCCCGCGCCTGGTACGATCGCAATGCCGAGCTTTGGGCTGTGGTCATAGCGCCCTGGGTGTTGGTGCAGGATCGTTCCGACGCCGCGGTGCATTGATGTTTACCAGTGCATTCCTGATTCTTGCGCCGCTGTTTTTTGGCTTTGCCCTGCCGCTTGAAAATCGTCGGTTAATGACGGCTATTCATTATTTGGTAGAAGCGTTGGTGTATTTCATTTTGGCGCTTTTGGGGCTGGGTCTGGGCCAGATGGAAGGACTGGCAAGTCAGCTTGGTACCATGGCCTGGCAAGTGTCGGCTCTGGTGGTGGTTCTGTTTGCTGTCAATATGACAGCGCTCTGGCTGCTTCACCGCTGGCGACCCATGAGCACGGAGCAACGGGTTGAATCCTCTGGCAGCACTGGTGGCTATGTGCGGCTGTTTATGGCGGCGGCGAAGCCGTTATTTGCGGTGTTGGTGGGCCTGTTGTCAGGTTATTTTCTGTTGCCGGATTTGCCGCAAGCAGAACAGCTGGCCACCTGGTCATTAATGCTTTTGCTGTTTTTAATTGGCCTGCAGTTGCGTAACGCCGGGCTTTCTCTGCGTAAGCTTTTGATGAACACTCAGGGGTTCGGCATGGCGGTGGCCATTGTATTCAGCTCGCTGCTGGCAGGCGTGTTGCTGATCCCTGTTCTGGGACTGCCGTGGCACGATGTGCTGGCCCTGTCGTCTGGGTTTGGCTGGTATTCTCTCTCGGGAATTGTTGTGGGTGAAGCTCTGGGCCCCGCCTGGGGAGGTGTGGCCTTTCTCAATGATGTGCTGCGCGAGATCATCGCCCTGGCTATTATTCCCTTGTTGATTGGCAGCCGACCCGCTATGGCCATTGGTTATGGTGGTGCCACATCCATGGATTTTACCCTGCCTGTTATTCGCAGTAATGGTGGGTTGAGCTGTGTGCCTGTGGCTATCGCATCAGGCTTTTTGCTGTCATTTCTATCGCCGGTATTGATGGGTGTTTTTCTGTCTCTTGGCTAGAGGTGTAGCAGCCCCGCTCGTCAACACCGGGGCTGAAAACGGCTGTGATATCATGCCGGGAAAAACGTTCTCAAGCTGTTCTGGTACGTCTGGACGATCACCTCCTCCAGCGGCAGGTCTTTCACCTCAGCAATTTTTTCCGCAACGAAGGGCAGATAGAAAGGGGCGTTCTCTTTGCCACGATAAGGTACGGGCGTGAGGAATGGCGCATCGGTTTCCAGAAGAATCTGGCCGAGCGGAGCCATACGCACAATGTCGCGCACGTTTTCTGCTTTGTTGAATGTGGTAATGCCGTTAAAACCCAGGTTCCAACCTTGATCTAGCGCGTACCGGGCAAGGCCCGGGCCGGATGTGAAGCTATGAATAACACCACGGCGCTTGAGTGACGGCTCAAATTCTTTGAGTATCGTGATGGTGTCTTCATCTGCCTCGCGGCTATGGATAACCACCGGACGGTCGTTGTCACAGGCAATTTGCAGCTGGCGCCGAAAAACCTCGCGCTGAACATCGCGATCGGCTTTCTCATAGAAGTAATCCAGCCCTATCTCGCCAACTGCAACGATTTTCTCATCCCGGGCGTGGGTACGGATTTCCCCTTCTACTGCATCGTTGTAACGCTCAGCCTCGTGAGGGTGAATGCCCTGGGTGCCGTAAAGCCAAGGCGCCTTTGTGCTTAGCTCCCGCACCTGCGCCAGATTACCCGGTGCCACAGCGATAGTAATCACTCGCTCAATGTTTACTCGCCGGGTTTTGTCCAGGGTTTCCTCCAGGGGGCGATCCTTGAGGTAGTCCAGGTGGCAGTGAGTTTCGATAATCGGGTGATCGAATACGGGAATCTCGCGACGTTTTTTACTCATGGACAGGTGCTAGGCTCCAATACGGGCAGTCCAATTGACTGCTACTCTGAGATCTGAAGTTCACAAGTTTATCAGTTGTCCGTTTATTGGCCTACATTAACCATTACGGGGTTATTAATACGCGGTGCCATGCAGGTTTAATTGAGAATGGAGATGCAAATGCACGTTGTCGTTATTGGTGGTGGCGTTGTGGGAGTTACCACAGCTTGGGAATTGAGCCGGCGCGGTCACCAGGTGACGGTGCTGGAGCGCCATGATGTAGCCGGCGATGAGACAAGCAAGGGTAACGCAGCCCAGCGTTCCTATGGGGTAGTTTACCCCTGGGCTGACCCGGGCATGGTTTTCAAAGCCTTGCCCTGGTTATTCAAACAGGATGGTCCTCTGAAGCTGCGCATGCCTCCTTCATTGGCTGCCGTGCGGTTCATGTTTTCCACTTTGCGTTATGCCTGGTCGCCAGGTCTGTTCGGTTTTAATAAGCGCGCTATGCTGCGCCTTGGTATTCATAGCCGCGATCGTTTCTTAAAGCTGGAAAACGAGCTTGATCTGGCGTTTGATGGCGGACACCGTGGCCTGTTACATCTCGCCAGCACCCCGGAAGAGCTGGAAGTGCACCGGAGCACGCACCGTGTGCTAAATGAAATGGGCATAGCTTCCCGGCTGCTGACTCCGGAACAGGTGTACGAGGCCGAACCTGGTATGGCGAAAAATGGGCCATTATATGGTGCTCTCAGTTATGACACTGACGGCACCGGCGATTGCCATTTGTTTTCCCGGGCGCTGGCTAAAGCTTGCGAAGAAAAAGGTGTTAGCTTCCGCTATAACGTTCAGGTGGAGAGGCTGGTAGCCAACAGTCAAACCGTTGAGTCGGTACGTCTGCGCACCGAAAACGGGCAGCAGGAAAACCTCGAAGCCGATGCCTTTGTGGTCAGCGCCGGCTGTTGGTCCGGGGAACTGACTGGGCCTTTGGGTCTGAAA
The DNA here is from genome assembly GCF_052091845.1 of Marinobacter sp. Classification (GTDB taxonomy): domain Bacteria; phylum Pseudomonadota; class Gammaproteobacteria; order Pseudomonadales; family Oleiphilaceae; genus Marinobacter. The sequence continues at coordinate 106,608 of NZ_JBQDCO010000004.1, forward strand.
CTGCCCATATACCCGATTAAGGGGTACAGCATTACGGTACCTCTTAAAAATCCGGACAACGCGCCGGCTTCCACCATTCATGATGACAACTACAAGGTTGTGTCTACCCGTTTGGGTGATCGCATACGTGCCACAGGTTTTGTGGAACTTGCGGATTTTAATCGTGATATTCCTGAAACCCGCATTGCCACCATTCGTAAATCTGTTGAATCCCGCTTTCCGGGATGTGCGGATCTGGATGCCGCTGAAACCTGGACAGGCTTTCGCCCCATGACGCCGGATGGCCCGGCGATTATTGGCCGCGGGCCGCGGAACAATCTGTACCTGAACACGGGTCACGGCACCTTCGGCTGGACTTTTTCTGCCGGTAGCGCAGATGTTATTGCCCAGGTGATTGATGGTGAAGAACCGGCCGTATGCCTGGACGCATTTCGACCAGGGCGTTATCAGGAGTGACGTCTCATGAGCCCATTGAGTCTTACTTTGCTCGTTGGCAGCGGCTTAATGACTGGCTGGTTCAGCACCAGACTATTTGGAAACCAGCGCCTTTTATCGAGCCATTACCGGCGTGGGCTTTGCGCTACCCTGAGTTAGCTTGTGCAGTGGCAGCACTGACCGATGCCGAATGTGATGAGCTGGATGACAACCCCGAGGCGTTGGCACGACTAGCCTCTCATTACGTGCCACAACTGGCCTTGCGCGGGCAACTGGTTAACCTGCCTGAACTCTCGCCTGAGCCGGCCGGGATTATGGCAGCAACACTACCCGAGGTGCGCGCAAAAGATATGCCGGGGCGTAAGCGTGAGCAGGCCGGAGCATTTGTCGCGTCGCTGGCACCGTTTCAGCAATCCATTGTGGATTGGTGCTGTGGTAAGGGGTATTTGTCCCGCACCCTCGCGGCGCGAAGCCAACAGAGTGTTGAAGGCTATGAGTGGAACCCGGCACTGGTGGCTGGTGGCTGGTGGCAACCAACTTGCCCTGCATTTTGATGATGCCGTCAAGATTCACTGCCAGGATGTCATGGCGAAAAACCTGTCTATACCCGCGAATACCCACGGTGTAGCGCTGCATGCCTGTGGCGACCTTCACCGACAGTTATTAAAGCGAGGTACGGCCGCTGCGTTGCCCCGCTTAAGCTTTTCACCCTGTTGTTATCATCTCACTGCCGATGGCAGTCATCAGGCACTTTCAACACGCACAGCCGCTTATGAAAACAGGCTTGCGCCAGATCGCAATGATCTGCGCTTAGCGGTACGGGAAACCGTTACGGCGGCCGCCAGAGTCAGGGAGCAAACCCGTTTACTAAATCAGTGGCGTTTGGGTTTTGATGGGCTGCAAAGGGCCCTGCGAGGGGTGGACCAATATCTACCAGTGCCTTCTTACTCGCCACGGCTGATCCAGAGGGGATTTCCCGCTTTTTGCCATTGGGCCGGAAGTAAAAAACAACTTCAGGTGCCGGAAGGCACTGATTTTGATCGCTGGTTTGCTTATGGCATGCAGCGCTACCGGGAAGTACGCCGGTATGAGCTCATTCGGCATCTGTTTCGCAGGCCTTTGGAGCTGTGGTTGGTGCTGGATTATGCAGTTTTTCTGGAAGAGCAGGGGTACCAGGTGCGGCTCGGCCGTTTTTGCTCCCGATCGCTGACACCCCGAAATCTATTGTTGGATGCAGTTAAGGTTTGCGGTACGCCAAATGCGCGACGCACATGCTCCCCCGGGGCAATCGCTTAAAAGAAAGGCGCCAAACGGCGCCTTTCTTGACTTCATGTGCGTTTGGATTCGCTCACACAGTCTTAGCGACGAACCTGAATGCGTGCCTCAACGCGACGGTTCTCTGCACGGCCGGCGGCTGTGTTGTTTGAAGCCACCGGTTCGGCCTCACCATAGCCTGCAGCGCTTACCCGGTCAGGATCCACACCCAGTGGGCCAGTCAAGCGACGCGCTACAGCTTCAGCACGACGCTGCGACAGAAACTCGTTGTAGCTTGCCTTGCCGGTGTTATCCGAGTGGCCGGCAATTTCTACCACGGTTTCCGGGTTCTCCTTAAGGAAGTCTCCAACACGGCGGATTTCATCATCATAGGCATTGCTGACAACCGAGCTGTTTTTGGCAAATTGCACTTCGATGGTGAAGGTATCAACGGTTTCTGTGATGCCCTCGCAACCGGTATCGTCTACGGTCGCACCAGCCGCAGTGTCAGGGCAAAGGTCCTGACTGTTTACGACGCCGTCGTTGTCGCTGTCCAGCTCGCAACCACGACTGTTTACCTCGGCACCACGAGGGGTGTCGGGGCAGGCATCACGGGCATCGGCTACGCCGTCGCGATCTGCATCTGGCTCACAGCCTGTACTATCGACGGTTGCACCCGCCGGTGTCCCTGCACATTGGTCACGGGAATCGGGTACGCCGTCACCGTCTGCATCGGCCGGGCGCTTGGGTGCTGGAGCCGCACTGGCCACCGTGCGGCTGAACGCAAAGCTGATACCAAGAGAAACCTGGGTATCAAAGGTGCTTTCGTCTATGCCGTGGAATTCGCGCAGGTCGCCACGCAAGGATACCGAATCTGTTACGTTATAACGGACACCGGTACCAATGTTCACGCGGGTTTCGTCGTGGTTAGTGCCAGCTGTGCGAACGTTACTGGAAGAGTCTTTGTCAAAGTTAGCGTGCCCTGCACCCAGAGACACGTATGGATTCCAGGCTTCCTCTTGGCCTGCAAAGTAGTAAATGCCGTCTACACGGAGTTCTTCAAAATCTGAGGATCCACTAACATACTTGCGGTCAGCATTAGCACGAGAGTAGATAGCTTCAACCGCCCAGTTCGGCTTGAACCGGTATTCCAGACCTGCGCCAAATGTACCTGACTCGCTCAAATCACGGTCGTCATCAAAAAGCTGAAAAGCAGCAAATGGGTTGATGTAAACCGTTTCTGTGCGATCAGCCAAGGCTGGGGCCGCAAACGTGCTAGCGATGGCTGCCATCGCGATCGGACGCATGATGTTCATGCAGAACCTCCTGTTCGGATATTGTTATAAAACGACTGGGTTTTAAGTGACCAGAGTATATATACGTGCAATCTAAGGCAAAGTGTCATAAAAAACAAAAAACAGAGAATTAATATTACTTTAAGAAATATACGTGTTGTTTTCTCGACTTGCAGTACCCCGACGATTTATTCAGTCGGGATATTGAAATACAGATGCGCACTCTTCTTGCTGAAGTTCATTTTTTCACCGCTATTAAAATGTACCTCAAACGAACTTTCGTCCTCTGAGACTACTGTGCCTATCCCGAAAATGGTGTGATTCAGGCGCTGCTGGTGCCACAGTGGTGATGCGGAGTTGTCATGGGCTTGAACTTCGCCTTCGAGTGTAATGTTTTCCCGTGCTGCATAACGTGAACTGACGGCGGTAATCGGGGCGTTTAGTGCCAGTGAGTGCCCGCTGTCTGGCGAGCGCTTATCCAGCCAGCTCCCGAATTCATTGGCCAGCTCAAAGCAGCACTCCTCAACAAAACGGCTAGGGCCCTGATCGCCATCCAGATGGGGTTGTTTGCTCACAGGTCGGGTGATCAGGTGCAGTGTTTGCCGGCTTCGGGTCATAGCGACATAGAGCAATCGGCGTTCACTTTCCAGAAAGGACCGAGGGTCGTCTTGGGGTCTTGGGCTGTGGGGCAGATACTTTTCTTGCAGGCCGGGGATGATCACCCGAGACCACTCTAACCCTTTGGTGCGGTGAATGGTTGAGAGCAGAGCGCCATCACCATTTTGCGTCTCGTTGGCCCGCTGGCGCAGTGCTTTAAGATGGTTTAAAGCGCCCTTGGCATCAACGTTCAAACTTTTCAGGTACTGACGGAACCCATGAATCGTATCAATGCGCTCTTCCGCGCTGTCATGGGTCAGCGCCAGGCTGCGCACACCTTCATACAAGTCAGTGTGCTCCGCATACACGCTGATTAGCCCGGCCGCTGGGCCAGAATAGCCGTGCAATTGTTCCAGAACCTCGCCCAGCTTACGCAGTTTGCGCGCGGCCATAGGCGCCAGTGCGCCTGAATCCAGCGCCAGTAAACGTTCGTGCCAGCCGCTGGAAAAGCCGGCTAAAAAGCGCGCCAGCTGCTCCAGTTCCGGCTCTTTCAAGCCTACGTGGGGGAAGCGTAGGAGTTGCTGGGCGAGTGCCAGACGATCTTCATCTGGCAGGCTTTCTAACCGTCCAGTGACTACAGTTAGCAGAGCCGTGATGGCCCGCACCTCGCGGCTGAATAGTGCACCTTTGCCGGCATCAATTCGGTAAGGGATTTGCTGTGCCAACAGTTTGAGTTCAATTTGTACGCTCTGGCTCCAAATCCTAAACAAAATTGCTGTATCGGCCAGGGCGACGTTCGATTCTTGCCCAAGGATCTGCAACACGGCGTCGGCATCGTTTTCAACACGGTGCAGGGTCACCTGCGTGGTTGGTGTAGACGAGTGGGAATGACACAACACGTCCTTGCGTCCTGTGTTGTGATAGATTAGGTGATTGGCCAGCAGAGCCACGCGGTGGCCATAGCGAAAGGTGTAGCTCAGGGTCTGCTCCAGCGGGCTTTCAAACTCATCGCTGAAGCGTTTAAGGATAAACTCCGGCTTTGCGCCGCGGAACTCATAAATCGTCTGATCCGGATCCCCGACCACCGTTACTCTGGCTCGGTCGCCAGCAATATATCGCAGGAGTAGGTGCTGCACCTCATTGGTGTCTTGATATTCATCCACCAAAATAAGATCCATCTTGTTACTTACCAGCCGTTGCAGGGGCTGATTCTGGTGAATGGCCATCACCGGTTCATACAGCATGTCGGCAAAACTGATTCGGCTATTCCCTTTACGCCACTGCTCAAAGCTGTGAAACAGATCAATCAGATACTTGTGCTTGTTTGAATACCCCAGATCCTCAAACACTATTTCCGCCGGCGATAAGGTGGTTTTTACCAAATCGATAAAACCGGTCGCTGTTTCTACAAAATCCTTCTTGTTGCGCCGGATTTCATCCGCTAGCTCTTCCGGCGCCAGCCGCCGGGTGAGTAGCCAGGCCTGAAAACTGATCTCCTGCTCGGTGAGAATTTTCTCGGAGAAATTCGGCAGGTAGCCTTCCCGCACAAAGCGCTTATACAGGCGTAATCCCATGGCGTGATAGGTTCGAATCTCCGGTAATGCCAGCCCGCTTTGATGGCATACCTCCTGCAGCTTACGCTCAAAATCTACCCGCGCACTGCGGTTAAACATGAGCACCGCTATGCGCGCGGGGTCATGGCCCTGTTGTAGCAGGTAGCGGATGCGCCAGGCCAGAGTGGAGGTTTTGCCGCTGCCTGCCACAGCGGTGATCACAGAGTGCTCGTAACCGGCGGTAATAATGGCCCGCTGCTCATCAGTGAGAAAGTCGGGTAGATCCGGAGCGGGGGATTCAAGGGTATTAGTTGGCATAGATGCTATTGTACGGGCCAACTGGTAGCGCGGGTACCTGTCTCGTTGCAAACTCCCTGAGTAAAAGGAAACAAACATGCAAATTGAAGAATCCATTAATGTTCTGGGCGAAAAGCTGGAAGTTTGTGGCACCGATCCGGAAACCGGCTTTTACCGTGATGGCTGCTGCAATACCGGCCCGGATGATCATGGCTCGCATACTGTTTGCGTGGTAATGACGGATGAGTTTTTGGCATTTTCCAAAACTCGAGGCAACGACCTGAGCACGCCTGTGCCTGCTTTCGGGTTTCCGGGTTTAAAAGCCGGAGATGGCTGGTGCCTTTGCGCGGCTCGTTGGCATGAAGCCTATGAAGCTGGCGTTGCCCCCAGGGTGCGGTTGCGTGCTACGCATCACGGAGCATTGGAGCACTGTGCCCTTGGCGATCTGAAAACTCACGGTATTGACCTCAGTTAATGACTCCTGGAGTTGTAATGCCTGATATCGCTGCCTGGCGCGCACTGCAAACCGAACTCACGATCGCCGGGGAACGACGGCTAGTATTGCTGGAAGGCGCGCGCGATCTTGCGATTCAGTGGCTGCAGGCGCTGATGCCGTCGCTGGAGCTCGAAGGCGGGCTCTGGGTTGGGGCTGTGAGTGATATCCCAAATAATCATCTAACCAGCATTGAACCGGCCAAGGCGCGACATTGGTTGGGTCGTGAAACGTCGTTGATTGCCTGGGATGGCTGGCAGGGTAATCCACCGGATGCGTTTGCGGCGCTTTCGGGCACGCTGAAGGCTGGTGGGTTGTTATTCTGGTTAATGCCCTCGCTGGATGAGTGGGGCCACTTTGCTGACCTGGATTATAGCCGAACCGGGCTGGATCACGATCAATCTCATCCGTTTGCTGAACGCATGGCGGACATTCTGGCAAAAGACCCTTCGGTTATTCGGGTAAGTCTGGGCTCACAAAAGGCGCTGACATTACCCCGGCTGTCTAAACCAGCCGTGGAGTTCAGGGTTGCTGCAACGCCCGATCAGCAGGCGCTCGTGCAAAAGCTGGTGTCCTTTGGGCTGGGGCGACGTCGCCGGCCATTGGTGACAACGGCTGACCGGGGGCGGGGAAAATCTGCGGCATTGGGCATAGCGGCTGCGCAAATGTTGCAACAGGGACGCCGACAGATTTTGGTAACGGCGCCTTCAAAAGACAATGTGAGCGCTTTGTTCGCACATGCGCGGGAAAACCTGGGCGCGGAGGTTGTGGAGGCCAGCGAAGGCCGATTACAGACTGTGTCTGGCGCGCGTCTGCGTTTTTTGCCAGTTCGGGAGCTACTCCGTGACAAGCCGGAAGCTGAGGTGGTTTTGGTCGATGAGGCAGCGGCCATTCCGGTTTCTTTGCTTAAGCGGGTGCTTTTGGGCTGGCCAAGAGTGGCGTTTGCTTCCACAGTTCATGGTTACGAAGGCGCTGGGCGTGGTTTTGCCATTCGTTTTCGCCAGGTTCTCGATAAGAAAACGCCACAGTGGCAGTCGCATACGCTTTCCCAGCCTGTGCGGTGGGCTGCAGAGGATCCATTGGAACCTCTGATATCCAGGTTGTTCCTGCTAGGTGCTGACCACATTCCGGAGGAGCGCTCGGAGGTAGAAGTTGGCGAGGTAAGCATTGAGCCTTGGCAGCCCGCCCAGGCCTCCGAAGCAGAGCTTTCTGATGCATTTGGTTTGCTGGTGCAGGCGCACTATCGAACCACACCCGCAGATCTTCGGCAGTGGCTAGACGACCCAGTCGCCAGAAGCTGGCGTGCCCGCATAAATGGTAAAACCGTGGGGGTACTTTGGGGAGCTGTGGAAGGCGGGTTAGGTGAAAAGCTGGCAGAGCAGGTGGCTAGTGGTAAACGCCGTGTCCGTGGACATCTTCTGCCCCAGTCTCTGGCTAGTCACAGTGGGTTTCCGGAGGCAGCCAGCCAGCGTGGCTTGCGTGTTATTCGCATCGCTATTACGGCTCCGTTCAGGCGGCTTGGTATCGGGCGCAGCTTGGTTGCTGCAGCTACTGCTGGTGCCAAGCGTGAGGGGTTGGATTTTACAGGCGCCAGTTTTGGTGGAAGCTCTGATCTTTATGAGTTCTGGGCCTCCTGCGGGCTGAAATTGGTGCGTATCGGTCTGCAGCAGGAGGCGACCAGTGGGGAGTATCCGGTGCAGATGATTTGTGCTCAAAGCGCCGAAGGGGTGTCCCTGGTAAAACAGGTGCGAACCCGCCTGGCCAAGCATTGGCTTGCGCTTGTACCGTTAAACTGGAGGGAGCTGGAGCCAGAGCTGCTGGCATGCATGACCGCGGCTCTGTCATCGGAATGTGAACGTTCAAAGTACCGGCCAGACCCAGCGGATATCAGAGATTTGCAGCACTTTGGTGATGGTCACCGCGGGTTTCGGTTGATGGTGCCGGTATTGCGGGATTTGAGCCTGGCCTGGGGTGTTGCCAGTTGGTTGCGTACCCATGCACAGGCAAATCTTTGGTGCCGGGCTGTACTGCAAGGGTGGAGCTGGTCGGAATTGCAAAGGGAGGGGTTGTGCACGGGGCAACGGGAGGGTGAAGATCGTTTGCGAGCCGTGATCCGTGAACTTCTGCAAAACGGGCCGGAGTTGTGACCCGCTCGATTTAATTCTGATGCCCACCTGCTCAGAATAGTTCCCAACTATCTGACAGAGACTGTTTATTATGGCCAAGGGAACCGGCATCTCCCAGTATTCAATCCTGCTATCTATTATGCTGCTTGTTTTGGCACTTCCGATATTTACCGGGTGCGCGTCGACAAAGGCCCCGGCTAATCTGGGCCATCAAGTTGCAAATGCGTCTGGCTCGGCCTTGTACCGGGCGGCTTTGGAAGGAGATTTGGAGGCTGTCAGTAACCTGGCGGAATCGGGGGCGCCTCTGAATACTTTGACCGAAAACGGTACGCCTTTGATGGCGGCCGTTCGCGCGCGGGCGGATCGTATCGTGTGGTATCTGTTAAGCCGGGGAGCCAGCCCTGATCTTGCTCAAGGCGATCGGGTTACACCCTTGATGACAGCGTCTGAACAGGGTGATCGCAGGCTTGTGCGCTTGCTGCTATCTGCTGGCGCCAGTGTGAATGCGGCGGATCTGCAGGGCTATACACCGGTAATGCATGCAGCGCAGCAGGGGCAGCTGTCCGTGGTGAAAGTGCTGCTCACCGCCGGAGCAAACGTTAATGTCAGCCAGGGTGGTGAGTCGTTGCTCATGAAAGTCGCCTCCAGTGGCGACCTGCTAACAGCCGAAATGCTGCTGGCCGCAGGTGCCGACGTAAACTTTCGGGCAGAGAATGGCACCACAGCTCTGGATATAGCCAGGGCCAGCAATCACTCAGATCTGGAAATGCTGCTGGTGCAGGCTGGCGCCGAGCTTTAAAGCCTTTGGCGATTACGCCTTATACCAGCTGCATTGGGTCCATTTGATCATTCCACACGGGTGAAAAGTGGGCCTCAATGACGGCGTCACAAACGTCTTCAATGCGCGAGAAAGACCATTCCGGTTTTTGGTCGCGATCAATCAGCCGCGCCCTTATGCCTTCGGTCAGGTCGGGCCTGCGCACGCACTCCCAAACCATGGCCAGCTCCATCCGGAAGACATCTTTCAACGACATCTGTTGCGCTTTTTTAAGCTGATTCCAGATCAGCCAGGCCGACACCGGGCATCCTCCCTTCAGGTTGGTTATACACGCCTGCCACCATTTGCTGTCAATGGCAGAAGCCTGCAGCCGGTTGACGATTTCTGGCAGGCTGGGCCCTGCGCATAGTCTGGCAATGTCCCGTTCGTGCTGCTCCAAATGACTGGCAGGCAACTCACGGTAATCCGGAGCCTCAAACTGGTTCAGCAAGCGGGACAGTTGGCTGTCGTCTGCTGCCCTGTGTCCTTGCCACCGACTATCCTGCAATTTTGCCAGAAGCCCTTGCTGATCCTCTGTTGGTAAGGCCATGTCTGCCAGCCCCACACGTAAAGCGTCGGTAACGTTCAGGCGGGCGCCGGTTAGCCCCATAAACAGCCCAAGGCGTCCTGGCAGGCGATTCAAAAACCAGCTTGCGCCCACATCCGGGAACAGGCCAATAGACATTTCTGGCATGGCCAGTGTGGCACCTGGCGATAGCAGCCGGTAGCGGCAGGCAGAGAAGAGACCAAGGCCGCCACCAAAAATAATACCATGCCCTATACCCACAACGGGTTTGGGGTATTTGTGCAGGGTATAGTCCAGTTCGTACTCGTGTTGAAACACGCTGAAAGCCGCTTCTGGATTTTCAGCGCCGGTTAACGAGCGGTACAAATGCTGAATATCGCCACCTGCGCAAAACCCCTTTTCGCCGGCACCTCGTATAAGTACGATGCAGATGTGTTCGTTTTCGGCCCAGCGCTTCAAGCTGGCTCTTATAGTGAGGATCATGTCCTCAGAGAGCGCATTCAGTGTGGTGGGGGTATTCAGGGTTAATACGCCTATATGGCCTTCGCGGCAGGGAAGTTCCTGAACCTCTACAGACATTAATTGTGTCTCCGGGCAGTAAAATAATCTTGGGTACGGGTTTTGTTCGTACTGTCTCTTTAACTCCGTAAAAGTTGAAGAAGACGAACGTCGAAATGAGTGCCTTGATCTATGGCATTTGCGCTGTGGCATGGCTGTGCTATAAGTTTCAGCCAATTACTATTCGGTTTAGGGAGGGTCTGATTAACGCCTGATTTATCGCCGAATCGCTTTTCAATTCGA